>JABSQB010000014.1 GCA_013214545.1 Henriciella sp. | reverse complement strand
TGCGGCACTTCACGCAGGACGATGCGCATATCTACTGCACGCCTGAACAGCTTCAGGATGAGTGTTTGAAAGTCGTCGACCTGATTCTCGATATCTACAAGGATTTCGGGTTTGAGGACGTGCGGATCAAATTCTCTGATCGCCCTGAAGCCGACGCGCGGATTGGCGATGATGATGTCTGGGACAAGTCGGAAGCGGCCTTGATGCACGCACTGGAAGCGACAGGCCTGCCTTATGGCGTGAATCCGGGTGAAGGCGCATTCTACGGGCCGAAGCTTGAATTCGTCCTGCGCGATGCGATTGGCCGCGACTGGCAGTGTGGAACTCTGCAAGTCGACTTCAACTTGCCGGAGCGGTTTGATGCGACTTATGTCGGCGAAGATGGTGAGCGCCATCGTCCGGTCATGCTGCACCGCGCCTTGTTCGGCTCGCTCGAGCGCTTCACAGGTATTCTGATCGAGCACTATGCCGGGGCGTTCCCAATCTGGCTCGCTCCTATCCAGGTTATGGTTGCGACGATTTCCGAAAGCTCCGACGCCTATGCCTTAGAGGTTGCCGCTGAACTGCGCGCCGCCGGGCTGCGGGTCGAAACAGACCTTCGATCTGAAAAGATCAATTACAAGGTCCGCGAGCACTCGCTGCAGAAGATCCCAGTGATTGCTGTGGTCGGCGCCCGCGAAGCCGAGGAACGCAAACTGGCGCTCCGCCGGTTTGGGTCCAAGGCGCAGGAGATTGTCACGCTGTATGAAGGCAAGGCGATGCTTGCCTTGGAGGCGCTGGCGCCCGACTTGAAGCGCAAGGCCAGCAGCTAAATGACGTTGGGCCCGAGAACCTTTGCGCCTTTCCTGGCGGGGATTTTGGTTCTCTGGCCCATCATCGCCTATATGGGCGCGCAGGGTTATACCGGGGCGATCGCGATCGCGGCGCTGCTTGGGCTCGTTTATGTTCGAGTCCGCACAATACGCGTCTATGCGATCGCGCTGGTCGCCTGCGTCGCCTGGATCGTCGCGGCGCAATTCTGGGCGCCCGAAACGCAAGCGCTTCTGGCCGGCGATATTCTTCAAGGGTCGTTCTCCATGGAGATGCCGGGCATCCGGTTCGGCCTGACAGCCTTGGCTGGCATCGGAGTGATCGTCGCCACAGCGGCGGTCACGGCGCGGTCTAGCCGGAGTAGTCTTGGAGTGGTTGTCGGGGTGGCTTTGGTCCAGTTCGCGGTCGTGGTTGGTACGGCGCTTTTTACGCCTCAGATCCTGCAACTGCTCGCGCCATTTAGCGATCCCGTGCTCGAGATGCCGCAGAACCTGATCCGCAACGCCAACGCGTTTGCGCTGCTTTTGCCATTCCTGCTCGCCTGGATATGGCACCGAACCTCCAATGACTATTGGCGTATAGGCGCGCTCGCCATTGGTCTCATCAGCTTCGCGGCCTTCGTCCAAACCGGCACCCAGACCGGGATGACGGGCATGGTCCTGATGCTGATCTGCATGACGATCGTGAAGCTTTGGCCGAAAAACGGGTTCCGGATTATCTTTTCCAGTCTTGCCGTTTACGTGACGCTGGCACCGCTTCTTTTGGGGTGGGGCGTCGCACAGCTGCGCAGCTTTGGTGTGCCGCTGCCGCAATCCTTCTTCTCGCGGACCTATAGCTGGGAACTGGTGCGGGAAAAGATCAGCGAGTCGCCATTCATCGGCCACGGACTGGAAGCGTCATATTCCTGGACCGACACCTATGGCGACCACCCGGAATGGCTCGCAGACGCGGTGGCGCGGTACAATCAAGACGTTGCGTTTGCCTGGGAAGGGTACCTGATTGTTCCGGGGCATCCGCACAATATGCCGCTTCAGCTTTGGGCCGAGACCGGCATGGTCGGTGCCAGTCTTGGCGCCATTTTCCTGTTCTTTCTGGGGTGGCGCCTGCGACCGCCTCAGGATTGGTCGCCGGTCACACGCAGCGCGGCCGCGGGTCTGATCGGCGTTTGCGTCGCTGTTAGTAGCTTCGCCTACAGTATGTGGAATGAAGCCTTCTGGGCGAGCGCCGTGCTCGCCACTGCAGTGATCCTTTTGCAGGCACGCCATGACGGTGAGGCGCAACCAAGCCTTGAGGGCGAAACGTGAGCCATCCGGCAGTTTCAGCCATTGTTGTTTCCTACCAGACGGGCCCGCGCTTAAAAGAAAGTCTGCACGCGCTCGCCGCTGATCCGAGCGTGGCGGAAATCATCCTGGTCGACAATGGTAACCCGACTGAGATGCAAGCTTGGATCGCCGGATTTGCCGAAAAGCGACCGAACATGCAGGTTCTGTCTGGGCATGGGAATATCGGCTTTGGGGCAGGCGTGAACCTCGGGGTGGCGCGCGCAAATGGGCCGCATCTTCTGGTTATCAATCCCGATGCGGTCCTACGCTGGAACTCTCTGACCGCGATGCAGGAAACCGCGAGCGGCCTGGACGCGCCATGGATCATTGGCGGCAAGATATTCGATCTAAACGGATGCGAGGAGCGCGGTGGACGGCGCAAAGAGCTGACGCTTAGCCGCGCGGTGCTGCAAATGTTTGGTTGGAATACGTGGACCCTTGAAGAGACGCCGCCGCCTTGCGGCCCGGTCGCCATGCCGGTGATATCAGGTGCGTTCTTCCTCACTTCAAAAGACAGTTTCAGCGTCTTGGGCGGTTTCGACGAAGCCTATTTCCTGCATGTCGAGGATGTTGACCTTTGCAGGCGTTGCCGGACATCTGGGGGTCAGGTCATTTATGACCCACGTGCGGCCGTCTTGCATTACGGGTCAACATCAGATGCGCCCAGCCGGATTGTACAATCGCATAAGGCCGACTCGCTTGTGCGCTATTTCCGCAAATTTGCGCGCGGCGTGTTCGAGCGCGCGGTGGTGGAGCTTTCAGCGCCATTCATCCGGCTGGGAATGTGGCTAACGGCCCGCTAGGGCGCGCGTTCGACAATGCTCGACACGGCTGGGGTGAAGTCCTGAAAGTCATAATCGGTGATGCGAAACGCCCAGCCTTCAGCCTTTTCGTTGATGGCCTCGGCCCGGCGTGCGCCTTCACCGGCTTCAACGGCGCGCAGTGTGACCCAGAAACCAGTTGGTTCACGATACGCGCGCAGATCAACTTCGAGGCCATCAAACGTCTCACTGATATGACGAGCGATCGGTTCAGAGACGAGGTCGCTGATGGGCTTCACATCGCTTGGTGAAAGACGCGTGGCTGCCAATGCTGTCGTCGACGCCGCTAGGCGTGAGATCAGAACATCATCTTGATTGGGCGGCGCGGGCCGAAAACTGCGCGCATCGCTGCCCTCGGCGCGGCGCAGATACAGCATCTCACCATTTGCATCCATAATGCGAACGGAGCGGATCGCGGACGGATCGATATTGATAATGTTCAGGTCAAGCCAGCCGCGTCGATTATAGAAGGGTGGCAGTGTTCCATCTGCGCGATAGGTCTGTGCATCGTCCGGCGCGCGTACGTAAAGCGTATCATTCTTGCGACCGATGATCAGGCTGTTCTCGAGGTCGCCGGAACTGCCGAAAATCTCAATCAAGGCTCCGTTTCTACCTTCGGTTGGATCGCCCAGTCCGATCCGGTCATGCTTGTATGGATCGTCGGTACGCCGCTCGTCGAATGCGAGCGTTTCGAGCCCGCCTGCGAGGTCCGACAGGCGGTCAGCTCGGATCGGGTATCCGCCAGTTTCCTCCAACAGCCATCCCGATGCAGACCGGACCAAAGTGTAGGAATCGTCGACCAAAGTGAAGCGGATCCGCTGCGCGTCCGCCCGGGTCTCACTGAAGCCTTCGAGCACAGGCTCACCGAGACGGTCATGTGCCCCGCCTTGCGCCCCGTTCGACAGGCTGGTCAGACCGAGTATGACCCAAAGTCCGACCGCAATCCCGGCTAGGGTGAGAACGCTTTTACGGCGATATGCGGCGCTAGTGGCACTCATGACTTCGCGCCTCGTCTCTTGCGTGTGAATAATGCGAGGCCAATGACGGCAATAAGCAAGGGACCACCGAGTACAGTAAAGAGACGTAGCCTCAGTTCCAGGCCGTCAATCTCTCGTCGGAAGTCTCGCTCGATCTGGCGCAGTCGTTGGCGTGTGTCGATGATGTCTTCGCGCAGTCTCGCCAATTCAGCGCGTTCGCCTTCCGTGAGTTCGGAGCCAACATCGCCATCGAAAAAGCCCCCGGCGGCGCCTACGGTCTGCAATTCTTCAAGTCGTTGTTGTGACCGCGTGAGCCTGGCTTCAAGCCGGGCCTGTTCGGCAAAGAACTGGGTCTGTGCCGCTTCGCGCATGCGATCGACGGTTTCCATCGGGCGGCGTCCTGGCGCGCGGGCCCGCAAACTCATCAGTTCGGAGCCGCCTGCCAAGCTATCAAGCGCATTCAAGACCAGCGCCGCATTATCCGCGAAGGGCACACCGGTTTGAAGATCCAGGTGTAGACCATCGTCGAGCATGTCGGCATCAGAGAAGATTATGATGTCAGCATCAACGGCGCTTGTCGTCATGTGCGGCGGCGCTTCGGCGGCCGCGGCGCGGGCGAGCTCTGCATAGATCGGATCATCGGGTAAGTCTGGGCTTGGCGCGCCGTCCGGAAAGGCGCTGATCAATGGTCCTGTCAGTCGAACCGCAAGCGGGGCAGCGCCGGTATCGCTGGCCTGATAAAGGGACAATGCATCGCCGGCGGACAGGTCCAGAGCCGCGCGATCAGCGGGAATATCGCTCGGCGCTGGGCCGGTGCGTATCAGGATTTCGCGTGTGCCCGGCGCCGTGTCGCTGAGGATGAGGCGTCCAGGTGCACCTAGATTGACCGGTCGTCCAATGTCCGTGGTGACGATATTTGTCGGCGACATCAGCCCCGGCGGTACAGCCAGGAAGAGTGGGTGCTGCAGTATCGTCGTCCGGCCATCCCCGGTATCTGCTTCGATCGACAGAGCGGTTTCTGTGTCCGCAATGGCGGCTTGGCTAAGGCGCACGCCCCAGGCGCTCGCGAAGAAATCGAGATCGGACCGGATTTGACGGTTGGTCATATTGAAGGGGCCGGTCCCTTGAGCCGTTTTGGCGGCCGGATCAACAAGGATAAGCGCCCGGCCTGTGCGCAGGACGAATTGATCGATTTGCCAGAGTTGCCATGCCGTCAGCTCAGGCGGATGCACCAGCATCAGGATATCGATCTCTCCAGGGAGTTCGACGAAGTTCTCTTCAATTGGCTCGATCAGGAAGGTTTTACCTATCTCGCGCCGAATGGCGTAGCCGGCTTCATCGGTCAGGGCGTTCATACCCGGCAAGGTGGACAGTAGGCCGATGCGAGCAGGTTCCGGTCGGTCGAGACGCGCCAACATGCGCGTGATGTCATATTCGAGGCTGGTTTCCTGTTCCGGCGCAAGGAACGGGATCACACGTTCGTCGTCCACCGCGTTCCGCCCGATGAGCCCAAAATAGAGCGGGTCCCCACCATTGGTGTCGACGGCAACGAGCCCGGCGGCGAGGGCTTCGTCTTCGGCCTCTGAGAATGGCGCCGGATTAATCTCACGGATGCGAACATTGGCTCCGCCGAGCGTTCGGTAAGCATCAAGCAGCTCGCGAACCCGGACGGCATAGGCGCGCACTGCCGGGAATTGCTGACCGACATCTCGGGTGTAGACGAAGGTCAGGTCAATCGGTTCTGCGAGTTCTGATATCGTTGTGCGCGTGCCATCCGAAAGTGTGTAAAGCTCGTTCTCAGTGAAATCAGCGCGCACGCCAGCGAACCAGGCCTGTGCCAGCAAGTTCGCCGCGCTGAAAATCGCGATGAGCAAGATGCCGGCGGCAAGAAGATAACGCCGCGGACTCATTGTGCCCCCGCCCGTCTTTGCATCACAAACAGCGTATTGAGCGCGACAAACAAAGCTGTGAAGCCGAAGTAAAAGATCAGTCCTCTCAGTTCGAGAACGCCGCGCTGTGCTGTCTCAAAATGCGTCAGGAAAGAGAATTGAGCGACGGCATCGCCAGCGCCCGCTCCGAGCCAGTTTGCAATCGCTCCAGACACGAGCGGCCATCCTGCAGCAGTTAGAATGAAGGCGATCAAAACGCCGATGACAAAGGCAAGAACGGCGCTTCGGGTAAGTGCGGAAACCGCGGAACCAATGGCGAGGTATGATCCGGCCATGATCAGGCTGACACAATAAGTCAGCGCGATGGCGGCATTATCGGCTGGTCCGAGAATGTTGACGGTGATCCACCATGGGAAAGTCAGGATCAGCGCAAAGGCGGCCACAGTCCAGGCGGCGAGGAGTTTGCCAATCACCAATCCGGGCAGACTTACGGGTAATGACAGTAGTATTTCCGCCGTTCCTGCATTTGTTTCATCCGCCCAAAGTCGCATCGCGAGCGCTGGCATGAACAGCATAAACAGCCATGGGTGCCAGTAAAAGAAGGGGCCGAGATCAGCCGCGCCGGTGTCAAAGAAGCTGGACAGATCCCAAGTGAAAACGCTGAGCACAAGCAGGAAGATCGCGACGAAGACATAGGCCAGCGGCGTTGCAAAGTATGCGGAGATCTCCCGCCGCCAGGCCGCTTTGATGCCGGTTAGGATTCCGCGCCAGTCCATTACCGTACCCCGGCCTCATGATTATTGGCGAGCGAAATAAAGACCTCTTCCAGCCCGCCCGGCTTCCGTGCAGCCAAAGCCTGCGGAGAATCATCGGCGACCATCATGCCATTATTGATCACCACAACGCGTGAACACATCGCTGGAACTTCTTCCAGGGTATGGGTTGAGATTACGATGGCCTTTTCGGGGGCCATTCGCGCGACCAGGGCGCGCACCGCGCGTTTCTGGATTGGGTCGAGCCCGTCCGTGGGCTCGTCGAGGAGCAAGATGGGTGGGTCATTGATCAATGCCGCCGCCAGCCCGACCCGTCGGCGATAGCCTTTAGAGAGGCTCGAGATCGATTGATCGGCGACGTTTGCGATGCGGGCATCGGCGATGACGCGGTCTACGGCGTCTCTGCGTGCAATCTTGTTGAGGCCGTGTGCGTCTGCGATGAATCGAAGAAAGGTGAGCGGCGTCATATCGCGATAGAGCGGCGCCCCCTCGGGCAGATACCCAATCTGGCTCTGTGCTTCGCGTCTGGCGCTCACAATAGAATGGCCGTTCAGCACCGCATCGCCAGAGTCCGGTTCGAGCACGCCCGCGATCATTCGCATGGTTGTGGACTTGCCGGCACCATTTTGACCGAGAAAGCCGAGCACTTCACCTTTTTGCAAACCGAAGCTCAGGCCGGAGACCGCAACATTATCGCCAAAGACCTTGTTTAGATTTTGCAGCTCAAGCATCTGATCTTCGCAGTGATTATCCCGTATCGGGCTAGCCTCATTCGTTAGAGCTGGCCAGTAAAGGGATCACCAAAACAGTGCAGCTAAATTTCCGTTCATACGCAAGATAAATCGCTGAACCTTCGCCGAGGGAGGCTTTTGATTTGTAGGGAAAACCAAAGTGTCGAGCGGCTCAAAACAGTCGCCCCGGGGGGCTGGGGGGGCTGATGGGTCCGGAATGACTGCTAGACTTCGCCGCCCGACAGTTGCAAACTGATCGTAATCGGTGGTCGATACAAGGCATGATTGGGGCAAATCCGCCCTATTCTGCATTAAAAATACGTCACTCAGGAAAGATCTGTCCCGAATTTTAACCACATGACACAAGTTACTCCACTCAGAAAAAAACCATCTCAACCGAAAATAGCTTTTCAGCGCGATGAGATGAGTGTGATTCTAGATGTCTATGGTCGTCTGGTAATGTCGGGACAAGCCAAAGATTACGCGGTGGGCGCGCATAAAGACCAGGCGGTGTTTGCCATCTTCAAGCGGCACGCCGAAAATCCGAATTGGACGATTCTCAAAACACCAGCGCTGGCGCGTATGCAGGGCGCCTATGCTGTGCTCGGGGCGCAAGGACAAATCCTCAAACGCGGACGCGACTTGAAGCAAGTGCTCAGCGTGTTCGATACCCGCAAGTTCGAAATTGTGCGCTGATTACTGTCCGATCAGGCGCTGAACCAGGCCCATCATTCCGGTAAACTTCAACCCGCCGTCGCGAATGGCCAGCGCAAAGCACACGCCGTCCATATCACCGGTCGGCTGGTGCGTGTCTTCAGGGCCTTTGACGCTGATATCGCCAGGTCCAAAGCTGCCAGACTCGTCTGAGAAGCCGCCAGAAACGACCAGCGTGAATTCACTGCTTTCGTGGCTGTGGCGCGGAACGGTGCAGCCAGGTTCAATGCGATAGAGCTCGACTTCGGCCTCACTGCCTGCGTCCAGTTTCAGACGACGAATACCTCGCGTGAGGTTTTGCCACTTGTTCGACTGGAATGATTGCAGCGCCGTTTCGCGCAGAGGCTCAGGCAGAGCGAGAAACTCTTCCAGCCCTTCATTCGCGTCGTGCACCGCAATGCCGGAGGGGCGTTCGCCAGCTTCGAACGCATCAATCATCGCGAACGCGCGAGCTGCAGCGCCATCGCTAAGCTCGGCTTGCTGCTCAGACTCCAGGAAGATCCCTGCAATGGTCTCAGCCCGCGCAACGGCCCGGCTTACATCCGGGCGCAGCGCTGCCTGTGTTTCCACCAGCAGACAAAAGGCCGGGTCAAGGCAACCGGCCGCATAACTGGAGTAAACTTCTCCAAAATCGTATATTTGCGCTTTGCCCATGGACTCGGACCGCTCCTCGAAAATTCGCTTCTCACAAGGCGATATTGTCGGATCATGGTTATCGTCAAGCAAATGCAGCTCCAGATTGCAGCGATACTATTGAAGGTCGCGTTCCAGAGACCCGCGTAAACGCAGGAATGCCAGCCGAATTCGCGACTTAACAGTCCCCAAGGGAAGGTCAAAGCGCTTGGCGATCTCAGAATGAGAGAGCCCTTCATAGAAGGCGGCCTTGAGCAAGACCAACTGCTCTTCCGGCAAGGTTTCGATCGCGTCGCGTACCTGGACTTCGATCTGGGCACGATTGACCGTAATGTCCGGCGTCTCCGCCTCTTGCGGGCGCAGCATCGGGTCTTCGGCGTCGAGTTCGGGTTTGCTGGTTCGGCGCAGTGTATCGATCCGGCGGTTGCGAGCGATCCGGAAGATCCAGGTCGAGACGGACGCCTGGCGTCTGTCATACTGCTCGGCCTTGCGCCAGACATTCAGCATCACTTCCTGCATGATCTCTTCTGCGGCGGACGCTTCGCTGCCGAGGCGGATCAGATAGCTTTTCAGACGCGGGGCGAAATATTCGAAGATCTCAGAGAAGGCTGTGCGCGACCGGGCCTGCGCGATTTGCTCGACGCAATCAGCCAGGCGATCCCGTTCAGTCGGGTCACTTCCGGTCATTTCGACGGACACTTCACGCCCCTGTTCAGCTTCACACTCGTATAAAGCGCATTTCTGGGGTTGATTGCAACTGCTACGCGACAACAAGTTCATAATCGCCCGTTAATCTGGTGTGTCTTAATTCAGCCCTATGACTAATACAGAAGAATCTGGCACAAGGCTAGATATCTTATCGCATGTAGGAGAATTTATATGTTTCGCCTCGCCCTGGCTTCTCTGAGCACCCTGGCTTTGTTCGGAACGATGACCGCTTCAGCGGCTCCAACGGTTGTGCGAACATATTCGGATTGGATTGTCTTTACCGAAGATGTCGGCGGTGAGCGGATTTGTTACGCCGCCACGCAGGCCACTGACAAAGCGCCGCGATCAGCCGACCATGGCGACGTCTGGTTCTATGTCTCCAACTGGCGATCCGGCAAAGCCCAAAACCAGCCAAGTCTGAAAGTCGGCTACGAATTGCGCGGCGACCTCCCTGGCAAAGCCAAGATTGGCCGCGCAGATTGGTCGCTGTTTGGAGTTGGTCGCCGAGCCTTCGCTCAGGACGCAGATGATGCAGCCTTGGTGCGCCAGCTAAAGCGCGGCCGCGAGCTTCGGGTTGAGGCAACCTCTGCGCGCAATACGCGCGTCACTTACCATTTCTCGCTCTCCGGATCATCCAACGCCATTGACCGCGCCGCCTCGGTTTGTCGCTAGGCCAGCGCGCCAGTAAAGGCGCTCCAGCCATTTTTGCGTCCTGTTAACTGAGATATGAAACAGTCCGCTTGCTTTAAAAAATATAATTGGAGCGGGCGAAAATGAGTACATTAGGGGCGCGGGGGATTCTCTCCCGGTTCGGCCTGGCCGCGGCGGTATGCTTCGGACTGGCGAATGCGGCGCAAGCTGCGAATAATCTGACCGAAGCCGGTGTTTCGGTCTCCAACACATTCGAACTGAGCTACAGCGTGTCGGGAACGGCGCAGCCTGTGATCACGAATGACAGTGTCAGTCCCCCAGTTGGGGCGGTGGTTCAGGGGGCACCCACGGTGTTCACAGTCGACCGAAAAGTCGACTTGATCGTCACGGCGACAAACTCGACCCTGACATCTGCACCGAACACGAATGCAACGCTGACCTTTGAATTGCTGAATGAAGGCAACGATACGTCAGCCTATTCATTCTCAGTCGATGATCTGGACTCAGGAGCGTCGACATTCGATGCCACAGGACTTGTTTTGCGCTATCTGGTCGATAGCAATGACAATGGCACGGCCGATGACGGCGCGTACACAACGATTACACAGACTCCGATCGGAACCGCGGCTGGATCTGCCTTTATTACCGGCGATGTCCCCAAGGGTGTGCTGGTCTTCGTGCAGGTGCAGGGCACTGTTGATGCATCCATCGCGGACACCTTCACGGACGACATCACGCTCGTCGCTGAGGCGCGCGATCCAACCGCCTTCCTGAATGAAGCCTCGTCTTCGCCGGCGGCGGTGACAACAGCGACGGGCGGCGCGAATGTCCTGACAGGCGCTGCGCAAAACGTCCTGGCCGATAGCACTGGTGTGGCAGCGGCTGAGGCAGCTGGTGACGCCGATGGCTTATATGCGGCGACTGGAATTATCCAGGTCGAGTCAGCAAGCCTGGCTGCATCCAAAACCGTGACTGTGGTTAAGGAGCCGGACATTGCAGATCCTTTCGTTGCCCTGACTGACTGCGCGACAGCGACAGCGGTAGCAGGAGCAAAAGCAGTTCCAGGATCATGCGTGGAGTACATTATCGAGGTTGAGAATAATGGCGCCACAGCATCGGCAACCAATCTCGTCATCGATGATATTCTGCCAGCCGAGGTCAACTTCATCGCGGCATCGCTGGCGACGACGACAACAACGGGTTTTGCAGACGATACCGGCGTGGCCGGTGCAGGCCCTATCCTGACCGTGCCGACGACACCGGCGGACAGCGATTGCGACGGCGCAACGACCTGCGTGATCCAGCTGTCAGATGCCATTCTGGATGCGGGTGAGGTCGGCCAGATCATCATCCGGGCCGAAGTCAAATAGGCTCGTCCAACTACTACAAGTTGAAGCCCTGGGCGTTTGGACGCTCAGGGCTTTTTCTTTAACGGATGCGCGCGTCGCTGAAACTGTAACAATTCAACAGAATCAGGGTCTTTCCGCTTAGATCGATCAAATTTCATCGATCGCTCAAATCTGATCCTAACCATAACTCGATAGCGTCTCCCCATAAGGCGGCAACAGACCAGCCTGTTTCGAAGAGCGCGGACCGGTTCAAAGAGGCCAGCCGCATGATGGTGGAGATAAGGGGATGGGCTTCTGGCGGAAGCTAATCTTTGATGCGTTGTTCGCAGGCCTTCTGGCATGCGTGACCGCTGTTGTCTGCGCATTGCCCGCGCATGCCGACCTGGGCGACCGTGTCACCAATATTGCCACGATCAGTCAGGACTCGCCGTCGGGATCTATCGTCCAACAGACGAATGAGGCCGCATTTATCATCGAAGCGCGTCGGACCCCGTCGGAAATCGAGTTCTTCCGCATCGTTCAAACTGCACCAGATGCACAAGCGGTTGTGTTGAACGGCGCTGACTACAGTCCATCTGGTGAACTTAGCGGAGTATTCTCGCTAATCGACCGCGATTTGTTGCCCGGAGATGCCGCGAGCGATCCAAGCGCCCCGCTCGATCTGGTGCCGGCCCAGACTTACGTTCCAGGTGAAACCATCGTGGTCCGCGTCATCGATCTTGGCCAGAACGGCGATCCGGATCGCATAGAAACGGTGGCGATCACAGTTGAGACCGATGGCGGCGATAGCATCGTCCTGCGCCTCTACGAAGACACGCCCAATTCGGGCACGTTTTACGGCTTTTTTGCAAGCACTGGCGATGCGAGTGCCCAATTCGACCAGGTCTTGTCGGCGCCTCAAGAAAGCGTGCTCACCGCGACCTATATCGATGCGTTTGATGCGACGGAAGTTTCCATTGATACCGCTCTGGTCGATCCATTCGGTCGGGTGTTCGATAGCTTGACAGGCGAATTGCTGAGCGATGTCTCCGTCACAATTATAGATGTAGCAACAGGACTACCGGCCGAGATCCTCGGAATTGATGGCATCGGGACTGCACCGTCAACGGTTCAGACCAGTAAACCCGTTACTGACACACTCGGGAAAACCTATCCGACGCAGCAAGGCGCATTTTTCTTCCCGGTTTTGACGCCGGGCACATATCAGATTCTGGTCGAAGCGCCGTCTGGGTATTCCTATCCCTCAATCCGGTCGCCGGATGACTTCGAAGTGCTCGCCAATGCACCATTTGATATTTGGATGCAGGCTTCTTACGCCGGAACCTTCACAATTACGACGTCCGGGCCTCTTAATCTCGATATTCCGCTGGATCCGAATAGCGAACTGATCGTCCGTAAGCAGGCATTTGAGTCAGACGCCTCGATTGGTGATTTTGTTGGTTATACGATCGAGCTTGAAAATGCGGCAACGCTCGCGGCGCCAGTGCGTTTGCAAGACACGCTGCCAACGGGTCTGCGTTATGTAGCTGGGTCTACAAGACTGGATGGAGCATTGGTTGCCGATCCGGTAATAGATGAGAGCGGTCGCGAATTGACGTTCACTGGCGGATTGCTGCCGCCCGGACAGCGTGTCGAGCTGACTTATCTCGCCGCGGTTGGACCAGGAACGCCGCTTGGGGAAGCGGTCAATCACGTGGTCGCGATCAGTCCGACCGGCGCCCCCTTGTCGAACGCCGCTGAAGCCGCAGTGCAAATTGAAGAGGACTTCCTGACCTCTCGCTTGACCATTATGGGCCGCGTATCCGAAGCTGCTTGCCGTCCGAATGATGCATGGGCGCGCGACATTGAAGACGGCGCAGGGGTGCCGGGCGTGCGGATGTACATGGAAACCGGGCGCTATGTGCTCACTGATTCAAATGGCCTTTTCCACTTTGAGGGCGTGAAGCCTGGCACGCACGTCGTTCAAGTCGATGAAGCGACCCTGCCTTCAGGATATGAACCCATCGTCTGTGAAGAAAACACGCGCTATGCCGGAAGTGCCCTGTCAAAGTTTGTCGATGCACAAGGTGGCACGATCTGGCGGGCCAATTTCTACCTTAAACGCACTGATGCATTGGTGGAGACAGACGAGGCAACGGCGCGTACCGATCGCGGCGAGGACCTATTCGACCAGGCCTGGCTCGATGCACAGAGTTCCGCAGATGCCAGATGGGCGTATCCAGGCACTGGCCAAAGCCCGCAAGGTCGATCGGCAAGCCTGGGTATCGTTCATGGACCAAAGCAAAAGATCTCGCTGACTCTTAATGGTCAAGCCGTGTCCGGCTTGAATTTCTCTGGTCGAGACTTGTCGGTGATGCGCGATGTTGCGATCTCACGCTGGTCTGGCGTCGACATTCAGCGCGGCGAAAACCGGTTTGTTGCCACCATCTTCGACGATAATGGCGCGCCGGTACAAACCCTGACACGCTCAGTCTGGTTTGTGGACGAGGTCGATCGGGCCCGTCTTGTCGATGATCAGTCAGTCGCTGTCGCAGACGGCCGCACCAAGCCAGTCATTGCTGTACGCCTGGAAGATGGCGCGGGGCACCCGGTCCATGAAGGCCGGATTGTAGAGATCAGCGTTGCAGCGCCCTACCGCCTGGCTCAGGAAGCCGAAGAAGAGTTTGAGGCGCCCGTTGATGCCGGGTTCTCGGCCGTTTCCGGCATTCGGGTCGGCGCGGATGGCATCGCGCGGGTCGAACTAGAGCCAACCCTGGAATCAGGCCGCGTGCGCCTGGAGGTGAAACTGGCCGACGGAACGCTGGAAGAGATCGATATCTGGCTGACGTCTGAGAAACGTGACTGGATTGTCGTTGGCGTCGCCGAGCTTGAAGGGGCGTCGACACGTTTCGAAGAAGCAGGCGATCTGGATATCAACCGCAAGACGGCGGATGGCCGCCTCGCCTTTTTTGCCAAAGGCGTCGTCAAAGGTGATTGGCTGCTGACCGTGGCTGTCGACACGGCGAAGCGTCGCGGCGATGCGGATGGCGAGATATTCGATGAGATCGACCCCAATGCCTATTACACATTGTACGGCGACCGGACCTGGCAGCACAATAATGCCGAGAGCCGCTATCCGGTCTATGTCAAACTCGAGAAGAACACTTTCCAGGCGCTGTTTGGAGACTATGAGACCGGTTTCACGGAGACCGACCTTGGCCGCTATGCCCGGCGCTTATCCGGGCTGAAAGCTGATTACGAAAGCGAGACGGTTAGCGTGACCGCGTTCGCTTCCGAAACCAATCAAACCTTTGTCAAAGACGAGCTGGCGGCCGATGGCACGTCTGGCCCATTCCTGCTCCGCTCTGCGCCGCTGGTGCGGTCTTCAGAAGTGATTTCGGTGGAAACGAGAGACCGCTTCCGTGCGGATGAGGTGCTGACGGTGCGCCGGTTCAATCGGTATGTCGACTATGACATTGATTACGTGACCGGCGAGATCTTCTTCCGTCAGCCTGTGCCCGCAACAGATGCTGCGCTCAACCCGAATGTGATCATCGTCGATTATGAAACGTCCGACACTGGTGAGCGCGGGATCACCGCGGGCCTGCGCGCCGCCGCGCGGACGTCAGATGGCAAGCTTCAAGCTGGTATTACCTTAGTCCATGAAGAGGATGGAGCTTCAGAAGGCTTTGACGGATCACGCCTGGCTGCTGCTGATCTCACCGTGAATCTGGATGAGAGCACGGAAGTGCGCGCCGAGATTGCGACGTCAGAAGCCAATACCGAAACCGGTGATCAAGCAGGGGACGCTGTGCTTCTGGAAGCCACCAGACGCACGGAAAAACTCAGTCTGACCGGGTATTACCGGCAGGAAAGCGAAGGCTTCGGGCTCGGCCAGCAGGCGTCAAACACATCGGCCCTACGCCGTGTTGGTGCTCAGATCAGCGCCGAGATTGGTGTTCATGAAATCGCCGGCAGCAATGATCGGTCCGTCCGCCGCATCGAGGCCCAGGCCTATCGCGAAACCAATCTCAGCCAGCGGGCCGAACGCACTGTCGCCGATGCCCTGTTGATCCAGGACAGTCAGACCTTTGGCGCCAGCGTCGGTCTGCGCGCAGTGGCAGAAGACTATGATAGCGAGGATGACGCCCGTCGCTCTGTCTTGTTGCTCGCCGGCCTTCGCAAGACCTTCCTGGATCAGGGTCTGACCGTCAGCGCCGTCTGGGAGGAACCTTTGAATCAAGTTGGCGCCAATGATGAAGCCACCCTCTTCCCCGGACGTACAGTGCTGGGTCTTGATAAGACACTTGGCAAAACTGCCAGTTTGAATATCCGTCACGAGATCACCAATGGCGATAACGCCTCGGGTCAGAATACAATTGCTGGAGTCACATGGGAACCGCGCGGCGGTACGCAGATTCGCGCTGGCGCCGATATGCTGACACAGGATAGCGGCCGGCGCATCGGTGCGACCGTCGGCGTGGATCAGGTCTGGCAGGTCAATGATGCCTGGACGCTCAGCGGCGGCCTGGCGCGGCGCGCGAATGTTGATGGCGGCGACGCGCCGTTGGATGTTGCGCCCGACGCGGTCTTCGGGCCGCTCGAAGACGGCGTGCGCAGCCCGCTCACACAGTCCGAGCAATACACTTCGGCCTATTTCGGCGCTGGCTACCAGGTTGACGGTATGGCCGTCTCGGGCCGGGTTGAAACGCGCGACAGCACGTCTGGGAAGCGTTTGGTCGCAGTGCTCGGCGGCGCCCGTGAAATCACAAAGACCTTGTCTTTCTCCGTCGCAGCCCGGCAGCAAAAAGAATCGCTCGAGGATCAGGCCAATCGTAAGCAGACGGATATTCGCGTTGGCGCAGCCTGGCGTCCGCGCGGGGAAGGCGTGGTTGTACTCAACCGCTTCGATTATGGTCATCGCCGGGAAGATGGCATTCAGGATCGCTCGAAACTGGTCAACAATCTTGCCCTCAATGCGATGGTGACAAAGCGGACGCAATTGTCGGTCTATCATGGCGTCAAACATGTCGAGACTGAATTCAATGGCGCGCGGGCGAGCGGATTCACCCACCTGATTGGCGGTGAAGTGCGCCATGACATCACCAAGAAATTCGACCTCGGCTTCCAGGCCACATGGACCTCTGGCGAGGCGAGCCAAACTGAAGCCTGGTCTTATGGTCCGAGCGTCGGATTCAGCCCGGAAAAGAATGTCTGGATCAGTGTTGGTTGGAACGCGTCAGGCTTCGATGATGATGATTTTGAAGCGGCCAAGTACAAGCAGGAAGGTCCCTACATCAAACTGCGCGCGAAATTCGACCAGAACACGATCAAGAACATCGCCAGGGATTTGGGTCTGGGTGCGGGCCAATAGCCGCTTGACTTAAGCATGGGTCCGTCGCACCTGACCGCCATGGCTCAGGTAAAGATCTGCGGATTGAAAGATACGGCTCACATTCGGGCAGCGGCGGAAGCTGGCGCGGATTGGGTTGGCTTTGTCTTGTTTCCGAAAAGCCCGCGAAACCTTCTCGGCGAAGGCGAAGAGGCGTTGGACGAAGTGATCTCGCTCTCTGAGTTTGCTCAGGATCTGGGCCTGCTCTCCGTGATCCTGCTGGTCGATCCGGATGAGGATCTGTTCGACGATGTTCTGCACGAGGTGGAGCCCGACGCCATCCAGCTGCACGGCAAGGAAGACCCGGATCAGGTCTTGCGCTGGTGGCGCGATTGCAGCGGCATTTGCGAGCTGTGGCGCGCGGTCGGTGTCTCGAATGAAAATGATCTCGAAGCTTTGGATCAATGGCGCGTGGACCGCTTGCTGATCGATGCCAAACCGCCTGAAGACGCTGACCGCCCGGGCGGCAATGGCGAGCCATGGGATTGGTCACTACTCGAGAATTTCGAGCCTGGCGTGCCCTGGATCCTGGCAGGGGGGCTAACCCCTGAAACGGTCGAAGATGCAATAGCTGCGACAGGTGCGACAGCTGTGGATGTTTCCTCTGGTGTCGAGCGCGCCCCGGGTCTAAAGGACGAGGACTTGATCCGGGCGTTCATCGACGCCGCAAAATCTGCCTAGAAAGCACGACTATGGACTTGCGAAATACCTGGGACCAATGGCCTGATGAGAATGGTCGGTTTGGTGAGTTTGGCGGACGCTACGTCGCCGAAACTCTGATGCCGTTGATCCTGGATCTGGAGAAAGAATACCGCGCTGCCAAAGAAGATCCGGCCTTTGCGGCGCAGATGGACGATCTCTGGAAGCATTATGTCGGTCGCCCGAGCCCGCTTTATTTTGCTGAACGCCTGACGGAGCATTTCGGCGGCGCCAAGATTTACTTAAAGCGCGATGAGCTAAATCATACCGGCGCGCACAAGATCAATAATTGCCTGGGTCAGGTCCTGCTCGCCATGCGGATGGGCAAATCCCGGATCATTGCTGAAACGGGCGCGGGTCAGCACGGGGTTGCGACAGCGACTGTCTGTGCGCGGTTCGGGTTAAAGTGTGTCGTCTTCATGGGCGAGACGGATGTTGAGCGACAGAAGCCCAACGTGTTCCGCATGAAACTGCTCGGCGCAGAGATTGTCCCGGTCTCGTCTGGAACTGGAACACTGAAAGATGCGATGAACGAGGCCCTGCGCGACTGGGTGACCAATGTACATGACACGTTCTATTGCATCGGCACAGCCGCCGGTCCGCACCCTTATCCGGAACTCGTCCGCGACTTCCAAAGTGTCATAGGTAAGGAAGCACGGGCTCAGATTCTGGAGCGCGAAGGGCGTCTGCCCGATGCGGTCATGGCCTGCATTGGCGGCGGTTCCAACGCGATCGGTCTATTCCATCCGTTCATTGAAGACGAAAATGTTCGCCTGATCGGGGTCGAGGCCTCTGGCCACGGCATAGAGACTGGACAACATGCGGCGGCGCTGAATGGCGGCGCTCCGGGTATTCTGCACGGCAACAAGACCTATTTGCTGCAGACCGATGATGGTCAGATCATTGATGCGCACTCCATTTCGGCGGGGCTTGATTATCCGGGTATTGGCCCAGAGCACAGCTTCTTGCGGGACACGGGCCGGGCTGAATATCTCACCTGTACTGATCAGGAAGCTTTGGATGCGTTCCAGCTGTGCACGCGCCTTGAAGGCATCATCCCGGCGCTTGAGCCGAGCCATGCGCTTGCCCGCGTTGGCGAGGTTTCTGACAAGCTCGGCAAGGATGGGTTGCTGATCCTGAATATGTGCGGGCGCGGCGATAAGGATGTGTTCTCGGTCGCTGAGGCGCTCGGGGTGGAGATGTAGGGTAGCCGGTTTCGGCTACCGCTTTTGCCCTGAAATGTAGGCGCCGGAATTTGCGCGGCTGGCTTCGATCTCATCATTTTTCAGCCAACACATTTTGCGCTTGGCGACGGTGTCATGCTTGGTTGTCGCGTAGGTGAACCGGGTGCAGGCCGGATCGCTGTCGCAAGCCGCCGCGCAGTCGCCGCTGCTCATGGCGCGGAAGGCGGTGAAATCACCTCCGATATAGTCCATCCGTTCCGTGACCTCGAAGCGCGTTTCATCAATCGCTTGGGCTTCTAATCCTCCAAGTTCGGCCATGTCCGCTTCAGACAAGACCCAGCCCATACCGAGGCCAGCAGGCTCAAAATTGGCGACGGGCGGTGGACCGCCCGCGCTGCGGCCAAATGTGTTGACGGCAAAATTTGAGGCATTGGCGACGATTCCGCCGGCGACGACACCGACGATCGCCAACAGTCCTTCGCGTCTCGTCATACTCATGCGGCACCTGTCAAATGGTCGGCCAGGCGGGCGGCCAGCGCGATAATGGTCAGCGTCGGATTGGCCGACCCGCCAGAGGTGAAGACCGAGCTACCAGCGACATAGAGATTGGAATAGCGGTGGACCTTGCAATTGGCGTCAACCACGCTGACCCGTGGGTCGCTGCCCATCGCCGTCGTGCCCATCGTGTGGCCACCGCCGCTCGGATTGCTGACGAGGGTATCATTGTGAATAAAGACACGGCCTATGTCGCGGCTGAGCACGGTTTTGCCAAGCTCCTCGAGGACGTCAAAGATCGGACGCACAGTGTCGCTGCCGGCCATGCACATCGTCTTCAGAAGCGGCAGCCCAGATGGATCTCGGCTTGGCGCAAGGGTGACGCGATTGTCCGGGCTCGCCCGCATCTCGCTGCGAACATTGATATTATAGGCAACGAAGTCACCTTGATACTTATCGCTCAAAAATCGTTCGACCCGGTCTACTCGATTCATTTCCCGCTCTACCAATTCCATCGCGACGGACAGTTTTCCGGTTTTCGTATAGGTGGTTCGGTCGGCGAGAATGTTTGGAACAAACTCACCGAAATTGCTCGGCGGCGCAGGCGGTGCAAGGCGTCGCCGTCCGACCAAGGCGGCGGTCTGGATATAGTGCGGGTGCTCCATCAGATACCGGCCGACCTGGTCGGTCTCATTGCCAACACCGGTATCGCTGCTTGGAGGCGGGTTGAGCATCAGTTGCGCATTTCCCATGCCGCCCGCAGCGAGCACCAAACGTTGATGCTCAGCCAGTGTTAGGCGTCGTTCTGTGCCATCTGGTTGATGCAAAGTGACGGCAGAAACGCTGCTTCTTGCCACATTTGGATGCAAACCTGAAACTGTAGTGCCGAGCAGAACGTCCACGCGTCCGGCGTCGGTCAGAAAGGACTGGTATTCCTCTCCAAACCGCATGGCGCCGATCACAGTGCGAAACGGTTTAAATTTGAAACCCGGCAGATAGTCCGCTTCATAGGAATTGATGACCCGATCAAGTTTGAGCAGGTCGGCGGCCGTATCGTAATAGGGCCGAAGGTCAGATAGCGAGATCGGCCAGGCGTCGAAATCCTGTTCATCCAGCGGCGCACACCAGCCGCCCCAGACCATGGAGGTGCCGCCAAAGGCGCGGATCCAGTGCTGAGCCCAGTGCTGATTGCCAAAGTGACCGCGCGTATCCATAGCGGTATAGGCCGTCTGGATGTCCTGATTATAGCCGTCGCGACCAGTTTCGATGATCAGGCAAGCAACATCCTTGGCGCTAAGCCGATCAGCGAGGCTGCATCCAGCCGGTCCGCTGCCAACGATCAGCACATCATATCGAGAGATGTCGACGTCAGAAACGCTGCTGATTTGAGCCAATGTCTCGTCCCGCTCGCAGAAGCCCCATCGCCATGAGAGCTATCTTCTTGTACCAGCTCTTCGATTAAGCGGCTTAAGGGTTGGTTAATTCTTATCCAAATGCCGCCGACATCTTGCTCGCCTGAACGGTTGACACTGGCGCTCAGACAGCGGATGTGGCGGCTCTGCAAGGGATGAAATCGCATGACAGAGCTCCAGCTGATCCGAGTGACCTGCCCGCGTCAACGCGTGGCCCGCGCGATTGCCGACGAAGCCGTCGAAACGCGCGCTGCAGCGTGCGCGAATATTGAAGGACCAATGGCCTCGACCTATCGCTGGAAAGGCGTGGTGGAACAGGCCTTCGAATTCATTCTTTGGTTAAAGGCCCCGGCAGAAAACTTCGCCAAAATCGAAGCAATTGTGAAACAGCATCACCCTTATGATGTCCCAGCAATTGTGGCGCTTGGGTGCACGCAGGTAAACACCGCTTATCAGACTTGGGTCGAAGACAATACGGATACTGACTAAATGCCCACTTCCCGAATAGAAC
The DNA here is from genome assembly GCA_013214545.1 of Henriciella sp. Lineage (GTDB taxonomy): Bacteria > Pseudomonadota > Alphaproteobacteria > Caulobacterales > Hyphomonadaceae > Henriciella. Next base: position 56,432 of record JABSQB010000014.1, on the reverse strand, counting down.
TGCGTTTCGCCAAGGTTAAAGGCGAAGGCCGCGCGGCGCTCGTGGCCTATATGATGGCTGGCGATCCGGACCTAGAATCGTCCTATCAGGCAATGTGCGCCCTGCGCGACAATGGCGCTGACGCGATTGAGCTAGGCGCTCCGTTCACTGATCCAATGGCCGATGGTCCGGCAATTCAGAAAGCGGCGCTACGGGCGCTCGCCAATGAAACGACGCTCGGCGATGTTTTGGCATTGGCTAAGCGCTTTCGCGAAGATGATCAGGAAACTCCGCTGGTGTTGATGGGCTATGCCAATCCTATTCACACGATGGGCTATGAAGCCTTCGCAGCCGCCGCAGCTGAAGCTGGAATTGATGGCACGATCTTGGTCGATTTGCCGCCGGAAGAGGACCAACCGATCCGCGATGCTTATGCCAAGCATGAGCTGTCGGTCATTCGGCTGGCAACTCCGACCACAAATGAAGCCCGCATGGCCAAAGTTGCCGAAGGCGCGAGCGGCTTCCTTTATTATGTCGCTGTAGCGGGCGTGACAGGCGCAGGATCGGCAGATCCGGAAGAAATTCGCGAAGGCGTAGAAATGGCGCAGCGCGTGTCTGGCCTGCCCGTTTGTGTCGGATTCGGAATAAAAACGGGGGATCAGGCAGCTGCGATGGCGAAAATCGCTGACGGGGTTGTCGTTGGTTCTGCTTTTGTGGAACAAGCAAGGCTTGCAAGTGTGGCCAAAACGCCACAAGTTGCAGCAGAGAGGATGGGTCAGTTGGCCCATGAGTTAAGTACGGCGCTGACGGGTGGAGTGCCAGCCAAATAAAGTCCGGGTTCGGACTTTGGAGATCGGACAGAGGGATCGTAACACGATGAACTGGCTGACTAATTTTCGTACACCAGGTCTGAAGGGCCTGCTTTCTGGGAACAAGAAAGACACACCGGACAATCTCTGGGTGAAATGCCCTGTTTCTGGTGAGCTCGTCTATCGCTCTGATCTGGAAGAAAGCTGGTATGTGACCCCTGCCGGAGCGCATTTGCGGATTTCGCCGCGTCGGCGCTTCCGTCTGTTTTTCGATCATGAGCGCTGGGAACCGATCCCTTTGCCACCCGTGCCGAACGACCCTTTAAAGTTTAAGGACGACAAGGCGTATCCATCGCGGATCAAAGGCGCCAAAACGAAGATTGCCAAGCGGGACAAAGAAGAAGCTCCGGATTCCGGTTCTGTCTCCCCAATCGCGCAGGACGATTGCATGGCCGCGGCCTTTGGCAAGGTGAACGGCGTGCCGACGGTTGTGTTGGTTCAGGATTTTGCGTTCATGGGCGGCTCGCTCGGAATGGCGGCTGGTGAAGCCTTTATCGCAGCGGCACAAATGGCTGTGGCGCGCAAAGCGGCGTTCGTTATCTGCACGGCCTCTGGCGGCGCGCGTATGCAGGAAGGCACGCTTTCGCTAATGCAAATGCCGCGATCCACGCTTGCGATTCAAGAAGTGAAAGAAGCAGGACTGCCTTATATTGTGGTGCTGTGCGATCCGACCTCAGGCGGTGTTTCAGCGTCTTATGCGATGCTCGGCGATGTGCATCTGGCTGAGCCGGGTGCAATGATTGCCTTTTCCGGTCCGCGCGTTATTGAGCAGACCATTCGCGAGAAACTGCCAGAAGGATTCCAGCGTTCGGAATTCCTGCGGGAAAAAGGCGCCGTTGATATCGTAGTCGACCGGCGCGAGCTGAAAGCGACCTTGTCTCGTTTGCTCGGCCACTTGATGCCCAAGCGAAAAGTGGCAGAGAAAGACGTCTCGACTCTGCCCGTTGAAGCCCCATCAGCGGATGCCCCGGCACCCCGCGCCCGAAATGACTAAGCAACGAGTGAGCATAGATTGAGCGCTGACTCTGCCGCCGTTGAAGCGGCTCTGAAAAAATTTGAAGGTCTCTATCCCGAGACGATCGAGCTTTCGCTTGGACGGATAGAGGATTTGCTGGAGGCGCTCGGACGCCCGCAGGACAAGTTACCACCGACGATCCATGTTGCCGGCACCAACGGTAAAGGGTCGACCTGCGCCTATTTGCGGGCCATGGCGGAGGCGGAGGATCTCTCAGTCCATGTTTACACGTCTCCGCATCTAGTCCGTTTCAATGAGCGCATTCGGCTCGCTGGAAATCTGGTTGAGGATGACGCGCTGATCGGTTGGCTCGAGCGAGTCTATGCCGCGCTCGATGGTCGCCCGATCACTAGGTTTGAAGCAACGACGGCAACGGCGATTTTGGCGTTTAGCGAAGTCCCCGCGGACCTGCTCATTCTCGAGGTTGGCCTCGGCGGTCGCTTCGATGCGACCAATGTGCTTGATCACCCGGCGCTGAGCGTGATCACACCGGTGGATTTTGACCACAAACAATTCCTCGGGTCCGACCTCGCTGTGATTGCCGGCGAGAAGGCGGGGATTATCAAATCCGGCCGACCGGTCGTGTCTGCGATCCAGGCGCGCGTGTGCGGTGACGTGATCAAGGCCAAAGCGGCTGAACTCTATGCACCTTTAACGCCGCTATCGATCGAGGATATTGAGAAGGTTCCGGAATCTGTTGCGCTCCCAGGGACGCATCAACGTTACAATGCGGCGCTGGCTGGGCTCGCCATGCGCACGCTGGAGACGCCGAAGGTCGGTCAGTCGGCGATCTGGCAAGGCGCTCAGAGCGCGACCTGGCCGGCGCGTATGCAAAAGCTGGCGGACGGGCCCGTGACGCAGCTGAGCGGCGGCGCCGACGTCTGGCTCGACGGCGGACACAATCCACATGCAGCCACCGCGATTGCAGAGCTGCTGCGTGAAATGGGTGGCTCGACCGTGATGGTCGTCGGGATGATGGCGAGCAAGGACCATGGCGGCTTCTTTCACCCTTTCAAAGGCGCGGTCGAGGCGGTGCATGCGATCCCGAATGCGCCGGGGCATGCAAGCGCGGATGCGGTGCGGTTGGCGGAAACGGCAAAACTCTATTTGCCGAACACCTCTGCACATGCGTCACTCCAAGTGGCCATGAAAGCCGCAGCAGCGCGCAAACCGGACAGGATCCTGATCTGTGGTTCGCTCTATCTGGCAGGTGAAGTGTTGGAGAAAAACAAAGAGCTACCGACCTGATCACACAGTGTCGCGGTGCAGAAGCGCGTAAAGAAACGGCAGGGGCCATATCATCAGGAACAGATTCGGGATCCACCAACTCGGGTCGAAATCCTTTACGATTAGCCAATAGGCAATGGCCATCAGCCCTGCACAAAATGTCAACGTCAAAGAAATCGATGCCATCACGCGCCAGTTGGCATGGCCTATCGCCTCCATCCGAAGGGCCATGAGGCCCGTCACGGAAAGCAGGATATCCAGTGGGAAGAAGGACCAGTTCCACGCCATCACACGAGGGTCATGATAGTCCTTAAAGAGCCACTCGCCGGGGACACCTATCAAATTCGCCGCCATGGCAGCGGTAATCGCCCAATAGAGCAGCATTCCAATATCGGTGAACAGCATTAGCCCGCGGCGTACCATAGCTTGCTCCTAAGCGTTTTTGATGGTCAGCCCTCCATCGACAGGAATGGCGACGCCATTCAGATAGGAAGCCGCTGGCAAGCAACAAGACAGCGTAACATTCGCCACTTCTTCAGGAATGCCATAGCGGCGGATCGGCACGCGGCGTTTGGCGAAGATGGTTTTGTGTTCGTCCGGGATTTCAGCATTGATATTTGTCAAGATCGGCCCTGGGCAGATACAATTGCAGGTAATCCCATCGCGCCCTAGATCTGTTGCCATCGCGCGGGTCAATCCGATCACACCGTGCTTGGCGGCGACATAAGGCCCATTGCCCGGCGTCGCGCCAAGGCCTTCGGTCGAAGCGATATTGACGATGCGGCCACCGGTTTCGGTCTTCATTAGATAAGGAAGCGCAGCGCGGATCAGGCGCTGCTGTGCCGTCAGCATGACATTCACGCTGTCATGCCAGATATCTTCATATTGATCTTCCGACGGATGCGCGAGGCGGGCGAATCCGGCATTGTTGATCAAAATATCAAGCGCGCCGAACCGCTCAACCGTCGCCGCCACGGCGGCCTTGATGGCATCGTGATCGCCGACGTCCAGGGTGAAGGCGGCGATGTCGTCAAAACCGGCTTCACGGATTTCCTCAACGACGGTGTTTACGCCATCCTCATTCATGTCTGTTGCCATCACTTTGGCGCCTTCGCGCGCAAAGAGATGTGCAGTCGCACGCCCCATGCCGCTAGCGGCGCCGGTGATGAAAACGGTTTTTCCGGCAACGGATCGATCGAGGGGCTGATAAGGGATCATGAGCGGGCTCCTGTTTCAGCGCAGGCTAGAGATTTCCGCGCACAAAAAAAACCCCGCCGTCGGGCGAGGCTTTTAAAGTTTATTGGATCACCTGACCTTAGGTGTTTTCCTTGATCCACTCGGTGATCTTTTGCTTCGACATGGCCCCCGGATGCGTTGCGGTGACCTTGCCGTCCTGGAAGATCATCAGAGTCGGCAGACCGCGAATGCCATACTTGGAGGCGGCCATTGGATTGTCGTCGACATTGATCTTGGCGATCTTGATGTCACCGCTCATTTCTTCAGCGACAGCATCCAGATGCGGCGCCATGGCTTTACATGGGCCACACCATTCGGCCCAGAAGTCGACAACGACAGGCTTGTCGCTGGCGACGGATTCATCAAAATTATCGTCGGTAATGTGCTCAGCGGCCATTTTGACCTCCTTTGAAATTCTGTTCGCGGCATAAGATAGGGACTCTTTGCCCCCGTCAAACCCGGCTCTCAACACGGTTTAGTGATTCTGACATCGCCTGGCCATCCAGTTCAATCAAGTGCGGCCCGTCTGTGTACAGCAAGGCGCATCGCACTGGGCGTTCGGGGTACAGCGATTGCAAGACCGCGCGGTAGGCCGCCATCTGGACGAGATAAGAAAGATCCACATCTGCGGCCTGAACAGGCGCTGGGCGATCGGTCTTGTAGTCGATGATCAGCACCTGGTCGTCGTCGATGATCAGTCGGTCGACCCGGCCATTGACCATCTGACCGCTTGGCAATGCGCCGACAATTGCGGCTTCGTTGCGTCCGCCGGGCGCGAAGATGTCAGCGAAACCCGGATCGTTCAGCGTGCGCAGAGTGACGTCCAGCATCTCCGCCGCCTCGCTACCAGACACGTCCGGATCGCGACTCAGGAACCTCCGACCCGCGACTCGCCAGTCTCCGTGCGGTAACTCAGGAAGGGTCTGTAAAAGCGCGTGAATCAGCCGCCCGCGGCGCAAGGCGGCGCTGCGGTCCGGACCGAATGGCGCGCGCACGGCAGCGTGGTCCTCGGTCAGGCGGGAGGGCGCCGCCAATCGGGCCGGGGGCGCGGGCGCCGCTGCTGGACGTTTCAACCAGTCGGGCGGATGAAGCGCTGGGGCGTTCAAAGGACTGTCTGACGCAACGCGGATCGGGGCATTACCATAAGCCACCATCTCCTCCAATTCCACCGCTTCATCGGCGCCCCCAACCAGCGCTTGCATCGCGGTGAGGCACCAGCGGAACCAGGATGATTTGGCATAGCCTGTCTTGCTTGAGCCAAGTCCTGCGCCGGCAATAATCAATCGGTCTGAGGCCCGCGTCAGGGCGACATAGAGTAAGCGGCGAGACTCTTTCTCGGCGGCGAGATTAGTGGCTTCGCGCAGCTCAGCCGTCGCACGGCAGTCGAGGCGCGATGATGGGCTGTGCAGCGGCACACCGGTTTCGGTGAAGAATAAAGCATCAGACACGGGCTTGGTGGCCCCGGTTGTGTCTGGGAGGATCACCACCGGGCTTTGCAGGCCTTTCGCGCCGTGCACGGTCATGACGCGGACCGCCCCGTCCGGTTCGCCGAGTTCGCGCTTGAGTACCGTGTCGCGCCCTTCGGTTTCTGAGAGATAGGCTTGCAGGCTTTTCGCTTCGGTCATGTCATGGCTGAGCGCACCTGAGAGCAGTGCGTGAACCGGATCACGCACCGGCTCGCCGAGGCGTCGGATCAACTTGTCCCACCCGCTCACCCGGTCCGTGTCGCGTTCAGTCAGCGCGTGGGTCAGAAACTCAAACGCTGGCAAATGCCGGTTATCGATCAGACGCCGACAGAACGCTTTGGCGGCCTGAAAGTCTGATGCGTCGCTGCTCGCCAGTCGCTGCCACAGGGATTGGTTGCCGCGGTCGTGGGCCAGCGTGAAGAGATGGCGATCATCATCGACCAGATCGCAAAACGGGCCGCGCAGGATCTCCGCCAGCGTCAGGTCGTCCCCGGGCTGCAAAGCAAAGCGAATAAGGTTCAGACAATCCTGCACGCCGAGATTATCCAGGAGGCGCAGCCGGTCTGCGCCGGCGACCGGCACGGCTTCCTGTTTCAGGCTTTCGATCAAGGCGTCGAACAGCTCATTGCGACTGCGCACCAGGATCAGAATGTCTTCAGGCCGTATGGCTTTGCGCACCCAGCTGCGATCTGGCTGCTCCTGCCAGACGCTTTCACCACTATCGATCATCTGGCGGACCTGCGCCGCGATACGCCGCGCCAGTCGCCGCCGCGGCGCATCCGCTGGGACATGATCGGTTGGCGTTGTCCAGGCATCGTCGTCGGATTCAGAGACCGTCGGCATTTCGAGCGGCCAAAGCTCAACCCGTCCGTCCTGATTGGCGCGCCGCGCCGTGTGCGGCTTCAGGTCGGCATCGACGGGCGGTAGTGGATCTATCGCAGCATCGGAGAGCGGAACCCGGGCGCGGACCTCGTCTACGAAACCCAGAACTTGCGGCGTGGAGCGGAAAGACATCGCCATTTCAGGCTGATTGACCGGTCGGTCTGCCGCCTCAGCCAGCACAGTTTCGCGGCTGATAAAGTTCAGCTTCTCGGCCTGGAATTGCTGTTGATCGGCGCCCTGGAAGGAGTAGATGGACTGTTTCGGATCCCCGACGACAAACTGCGTGCGCGGGTCATCTTCCTCGCCGCGGCCGCGTCCGGCTTGAAACTCGGTGACAATGGCATTGATCAGCGCCCATTGTGGCGGGCTAGTGTCCTGCGCCTCGTCCAGCAGCAGATGGGTCAAACCGCCATCCAGCTTGTAGAGCACCCATTCGGCGGCATTGGAGCGGGTCAGAAGGCGGCGCGTGCATTCAATCAAGTCATCAAAATCAAGCGCGCCGCGCCGGCGTTTCTGGTCGGAATAAGCCTCGACCATAGGCAGACCGATGCGCATCAGGGCTATGGTGCGTTCTGCGGCTTCTGCGGCGGTAAGCTCAGCCTGGACGGCTTTCAGGCGGGTGATTTCGCGGCCCTCGGGATCGCCCTTTTTGAGATTGCGCGTGAACAGGTCCGCCACCAGGGGTCCGGCCTTTGCCGTGAAAGGATTGCGGCCACTCGGAAAACCGCCTTTCGCACCGGCCAGCGCCCGCATGTAAATCTCATAGCGCTCTCTGGCGTCGTTGGTGTCCAGAAGCAGGCTGAGAGCATCGCGCAGCTTCAGGTCCGAGGCTCCGAGTTTGTCGATGGCGCTGAGCGCTTCAAGAGCTGCGCGCAGCTCCGACTCGGGCAGTTCGGTGACCATCGCCTCGTGCAAAATCGCGCCCGGTGCCGCATCTCCGGCGCCGGCTGCGGCGCGAATGTGTGGACCGAGATCTTCATCCGAACCGATCGCCCGCGCGAAGGCCTGAATCTCCTGGCGCTTAAACTTCAAGGCGTCCAGAGCGGCGTTAATGCCAAGACCGCCGGTAGCTTCGGCCAGGGTTTTCATCTCCGCTGGATGGGATTCCGCTGCCGCTTCGAGGCGAGCTGACAGGACGGCCTGCCAGAGGGCATTGGCGTCATCATCCTCCATTTCCTGAAAGCCCGGCGACACGCCGGCTTCGAGTGGAAACCGGCGCAGGATCCGCGCGCAAAAGGCGTGAATGGTCTCAATTCGCAGCCCGCCTGGCGTTTCCAGAGCGCGGGCGAATAGGGCTCTGGCTTGCCGCAGATCTTCCGTCGAATAGTTCGACGCACTCCGGCCCTCCAGCTCTGCCAACTTGTCACGCAGGGCGTCATCATCCGCCACAGACCAATCGCCGAGACGAGAGAACAGCCGGGATAGCATCTCGTTCGCGGCGGCCTTGGTGTAGGTGATGCAGAGGATGGAATCCGGCGGTGCGCCGGGGCGGCCATCGGGGCGCTGTAGCAGTAGCCGTGCGACGCGGTCGATGAGGACTTTGGTTTTGCCTGACCCGGCATTCGCTTCAACCCAGGCTGACAAGCCCGGCTGAGCGGCATTCGCCTGCGCCTGCTTGGCCTGCTCAAACGCGGCGCTGTCAGGAGAGAAAACCACCTCAGTCATAGGTCGACAGCCCCGTCCATTCCTTGCGCCGGGCAAGGCGGGAATAGTCGCTCTCATAGCTTACCCGCTCCGGCCGCGGCGCGCTGAGATAAGGGTGGTTCGGGTCCGCAAAGGCTGTGAGGAGGCGCGTCAGGCCCGCCTCTGCGTCGGCGATGATGTCCGAGATGGCGGCCGCTTCGATCTTGGCGCGGCCATTTGCTTCGCCAATCTCGCGGACATCGAACGCGGTTCCGAACCGCAAATAAGTCAGTGCTTCCACCTCTGCCTTGCCGAGCTTCTCATAGCCGCCTTCACGCGCGATCAGCCCTTGCAGCGGCATTTGCGGGCTGAGCCCCGCGCGTACTTGTTTCTCACTGGGCGGGCGACCCGATTTGAAATCGAGGATCGCAGCGACCCCGCCGATCCGTTTTTCAATTCGGTCCGCGGTGCCTGAAAGCGTGAACGGTTCGCCTTCGATTTGGAGGGCGATCTCGCCATATTCTTCGGTCAGGGGATCGCCTTCGATCTGGCTCTGTTGCTCCGCGCGCCAGTCGAGATATTCGGCGCTGATCGCCCGGCGGCGTTCGCGCAGCGCGATGATATCGGCTTCGGGCTCTCCTCCATTGCGCAGAGCTTGTTCAAGCAGGCTCAGCAAGCCATCGGTGTCTTCGCTGACATCGCCTTGCTCAAACTCCTCCAGGGCCTTGTGGATGGCGGTGCCGCGAATGCGCACATCAGGCGGCAGGTTGAGTGGGTCGAGGCGGCGCAGGCCGAGGACATACTCGCAATAGATCGCATAGGGATCGCGGACGAGCTGTTCGATCCGGGTGACCGACAGCTTTTTGGGGCGGGCTGCGCGCGGCGGGGCTGGGCGCGGCTCGGCGGTGAAGCCGTTGGCAAGTTCAGGGGCCTGTTCCAGCTGTTCGAGCCAGGTGACGGGGTTCGCGTCCAGCGGCGGCGACAGCGCTGCATCAGCAGCGTCACCAAGGGCGCCGCGGGCCAGCGTCTTCAGGCGCCAGACCCAGCGCGAAGTCACGGCAGGCTTGTCGTCGCGCCGCTGGCTAGACAGTAAAGTGACATGCGGCGCCGCGGCGAGTTGCGCAAAATCGTGCGCTGCCAGGCCAATCCGTTCGTCAGGATCAGCGAGGCCGATCTCACGGCGAAACACCCGTGGCAGAAAGGCTTCGGCCGGGGGCTGAGCTGGCCAGATACCTTCGTTTAGGCCCGCGAGGATGAGGCGATCCGCCGTTTGCAAGCGGGCTTCCAACGGCCCCCAAATGGCGAGGCGGGGATGCGGGCTGGCGGTGTGAACGCTCTGCGTCAGCGCTTCGGATTTGAGCAGCTCATTCCAGACCTGCGGGGCTTGCGGGCCAAGCGGTTCGCTGAGGTCGGACAGGTGGCGCATCAGGCGCGACAGGGCGGCGCCATCCTCGCCAGACCAGGGATGTGGCTCGCTTGAAAGCCGAGTCGCGGTCTCGCTCACCAGCTGCAACCAGTCCGCACCGAGGCAGCTCTCGGGCGGCGAAAAATCGCCTACGGGAAGCGACTCCGCAATGCTTGAGAGGGTTCCAGACGCTTGCTGAAGAGCGACTGCATCGCCACTCAAACCATGCCGTTTGGAGCGGTCCGAGGCGGCTTGGCGGAGCGCGTCGACATGGGCCTCCAGATCGGGCCAGGAGTGCCACAGACGCGGGCCGCGCAAGCTGGTGCGGTCGAGCGTCAGCACCGCGTCGGCATCAATGCCGCAATACGGATGATTGAGGACTGCCATCAGCGCGACCGGGCAGGCAGGGTCGAGTAGCCAGTCAGCGACCAGCAGAGCCAGGCTGCCAGCGTCGGTCTGGGGCAGCGGCCAGCCGGCGGAGGGTGACACGTCGATGTCCCAGCGCTTGAGCATGGCGCTGACATGCCGGGCGAGGCCTGCATCCGGCGTGACCAGCGCTGCGGTGCGACCCTCATGTTCGAGGGTCTCGCGCAGCATCAGCGCGGCGAGCAAGGCTTCTTCGGTATCGTCCTTGGCATCAATGGTGACGAGACCGGTCAGAGCTTCGCTGACAAATGCTGCGACACTGCGATCGCCTGCCATCTCAGACAGGCGGACGGTCCAGTCAGCGGTGCTCGGCGCGGGAGCCAGCGCTTCGTGGATCAGACGGCGCCGGGCTTCTGCGGCAGGGTCTGCGCGCTGCTCCGGCCAGGGCTGGGCAGCGGTGGGATCAAGGCCGAGTTCGCGAAGGGTGCGCGCCAGTGTGAATTGCGGGTGCGACGGAGACGCGTCGATCCGCTCCAGCGATTGCGGAGAGAGGTCGCGATCCAGGCCTGGCAGAACCACCAGGCCCTTGGGCAGCTGCATGGCCGCTTGCATGAGCAGGCGGCTGGCGGGCGTTGCACCGGTCGAACCGGCAATAATGACCGGGCTTTCCGGCGGCCGCGCCTGCCATTCCCGAACCATGGCTTCAGCCGCAGCATAGCGCCGGGCATAAGGATCCATAGCGGTTGCGTCTTCCAATTGCGCCGGCCATTGGTCGGTAATGATCTTTAGGAATTCGAGCGATTGATCCCAATGCGCAGCCAGTTGTACGCCCGGATTGATCTCTTTCAACCGCGCCCAGTCGACGTCACCCGAAAGCGCCGCCTGATCGAGCAGTCTGGCGAGTTCGCGTGCCGCTGAGAGGCACGAGGTCGCTGGCATTCCTGTCCCCTGCGATTCGAAATAGGCCATGACCAGGCGCGTCAGCGCGCCAATACGTTTGGCTGGGGCGATGACGGGCGGCAGGTCAGCAAGTGCTGTTTCGGCACTCGGTGGAGGATCATCGGTCTCCAGATCGCCGAGGGCCCTGATATCTGGCAACAGGCTGGCTTGCCGGCCGCTGGCCTGATGCAGCGCGAAGGCGAGCGCGCGCTCTGAGCGCCGGTTTGGGACGTAGATGAGCGCATCGGCGAGCGCTTCAGGATTATCTCTGAGGCCGGTCTCTTCCGCGAGTCTGGCGGCCAGTTCGCCCAGAAAATTTGCCCCGGGCGGGATCGTATAGACGTTAGTGCGGTCCCCGGTGTGGCCCGAGCTGTTCGGGGAGCCAAACAAAGCGCTCATGCGCCGTGGCAGCGCAGCCAGAATTCTGCGTCCTTAAGCGCTTGCGGATCGCCGACATGCAGCCAAAACCGATCGAGCGGCAGGCCATGCACGCGGCCTCTGGGAAGAAGATCATTCCACAAGCGGTTGGCCGAAAACGGCTCGGCGGGCTCATCGTCATAGAGCGATGGCTTGAGGATCCGCACCCCGGCATAGGCCCAGGGCGCGGAGTCAGCTTCGCCGCGTCGGGTGAGCGCGCCGTCTTCCCCGCGAAAGAAATCCCCGGCGCCTGGGAAGCCGAGGGATCGTTTGATGTCGGCAAGCAGAAGGAATTCATCCATAAGTTCCAAATCAAAACCCTGCGCCAAGGATTTTAGTGGCCCAGGGCCAGTGGGTTCCCAAAAGGCATCCGTATTGATGACGAAAATCGGATCATCGCCTAGTAAAGGGCGGGCCTTGGCTAGACCGCCGCCCGTTTCGAGCACCTGTTCGCGCTCGTCAGAGATCACGATCTGGATGTCGTGCCGGTCCTGAAGATGGGCCTCGACGAGGTCGGCGCACCAATGAACATTGACCACGGCGCGCTCAACACCCGCAACAACGAGATTATCGAGCAGGCGGTCAATCATGCTGCGCCCGGCTACATCGAGTAGAGGTTTGGCCGTGGCGTCCGTCAGAGGTCGCATTCGCGTGCCGAGACCCGCGGCGAGGACCATTGCGGTGTGCGGCATGTCGATCATGTCTCTGCCTCCAGGATAAACGGCGCGGTGTCGGCGATGAAAATGCGCATGTCCGCCGCCGCCGGGTGTTTCAGATTGCGCGCAAGCATCAGCTGTTGGCGCGGCATAAAATCATTATAGCGCGGTTTGCCGTCACGTTTCACCAGACGCGCAAAGACACCCGCGATGCGAAGCGCGTTAAGCGTACCAATGACCGCCAGCCGCTTCATCAAGGCGCTTTCTTCCTTGCCGCTTTCCTCAAGATAAGTGCGCAAAACCGCCTCCGTGGCGGCGGCGCTGACCTCGCGCCTTGAATCCTGGGTCAGCATGGCGAGATCCCAGGCGTCCCAGCCAATCACGGCGTCCTGAAAATCGAGCAGACCAATTCTGTCTTCCGGCAACCAGAGCAGATTTTCAGCGTGATAGTCGCGTAGTGTGAACTCGCGTTCAAAGCCCATGGCCTGTTCGATCAAACCGTCGCGTGCGGCCTCCCAACGCGCCCGATCTGCGTCCGTCATCCGCGCGCGGTCATCATATTGATGCAGCCAATCGGCATAAAGATCGGCATTGGCCCGCAGCGCCACATCATCAAATGGCAGGATCGGCCAGCGCTCGCCTTGATGTTCCAGTATGTCCGGCTTTGGGTGGCGATGCAGTTTGGCGAGATCGCGTGCGGCTTGCGTATAAAGCGGCACTTCGGCCGCCCCGCCTTCAATCAGGCGCGCAAATTCGCGCTGGTCGCCAAAGTCCTCAAGCAGGGCAAAGCCGTGCGTGCTGTCATGCGCCAGAATTTCAGGGGGGCGCAGACCGGCCGCGCGCAAGTGCTGGGCGATCAGAACGAACGCATCAACCCGGCTTGAGGCGAGGCGGGTCATCGCGTTCCAGCCGAGTTTCTGGCGCTCGGCTTCGGTCATATCCGGTGTGCACGGATCGTCTTCGATCAGAGGCGCATCCATCAGGATCGCGGTCTCACCGCCAGCGCGGGCAAGGCGGGCATAGCGACGTGTCGAGGCATCCTGACCGAGCCAGCCAATAGCGGCGTCACCCCAGCCAGCATCTGCCAGAAATTGGTCAATCAACGCTGTGCGGTCGAGATCAGAGCTCATTCAACCGTGTCTGCCAGTCTTCGCCCCGCGGTTCCAGTGTTGCTTTGCGCGTATTCCCAAGGATTTCCAGCGTCAGATCGAGCCGCCAGGCGGGCAAATGCGCGCCGGCGCGATCCGGCCACTCGATGAGAGCGAGCCCATCCTGGGTCTCGTCCCAGCCAAGCTCGAACACGTCTTCGGGCTGTTCCAACCGATAGAGATCCATGTGGAAGATCGGGAAAGCCGGGCCGTCATAGGTCTGGACCAGCGTATAGGTCGGGCTTGGCACTTCGGTCTCAGCGCCCATCAGCGCCGTGATCAAGGCACGCGAGAATGTTGTTTTGCCGACGCCAAGACCGCCATGCAGGGCGATCACATCGCCCGCCTTGAGCAGAGGTGCGAGTTTCTTCGCAAGCGCGGTCGTTGCGTCGAGAGAAGGCAGATCAAAGTGTTGCAAGCGTCGCCTCAATTGCCGTGATCAGGGCCTCAGTTGGCTCGCAACCGACGGACAGGCGGACAAAGCCATCCGCCACTTGATCGCCCCAGCGGGCCCGGCGTTCGGCGCTGGTATGAATGCCGCCAAAACTGGTCGAGGCGAAGATGGCTGGGCAGTCATCAATGAACCGCTCGGCAATGGCTTCGCTCTCAAACGACAGGCCAAGGATGAACCCGATGCCGGGATATTTCAGCGTCTTGATCGCTGTCTGTCCATCCAGCCGCTCAGCCAGAATGGCGGCAGTTTCGCACATACGCTGAAGCCGCAGCTCAAGGGTCATCAGGCCGCGATGGACCAGGAAAGACGCAAACGGATCCGGGATCGTGCCGGAGACTTTGCGCCACTTCCAGACTTTCTGAAACAGCGCCTCATCGCGCGTCGCGACATGCCCGTAGAGGCAGTCGGAATGCCCGGCCATGGCTTTGGTGTCGGAGCTGACGACCATGTCCGCGCCAAGATCCAGCGGGCGCTGCAGCAGCGGTGTCAGCGTGGTATTGTCGACCACGACCAGAGCGCCGCTTTCATGCGCAGTCTCTGCAATTGAGCGGATCGAACACAGGTCGAGGCCTGGATTGGACGGCGTCTCCAGCCAGACAATCGCATAGGGGCTGAGATCCGTGGTCGCGATCTCGCGAGTGGGTACGGCGTCAAAGGCAATGTCATGGCCGCTCAGGATCTCTTCGAGGAGCACCCGCGTGACATAGTATCCATCAGACGGCACCAGCACGCGGTCGCCCGCTTTCGCGGTTGCCATCAGCGCCGCTGTGATCGCCGCCATGCCAGACGGGAAGGCGACGACAGGAGCCTGTTCCAGCGCGCTGATCGCGGCCTCGGTCGCCTCAACGGTGGGATTGATGTCGCGGCCATAAGTATAAGGCGTGTCCGGGGTTCCAGACAGCTTGTACTTGGCCGTCGTCACGATCGGCGGACTGATCGGATCGCCATTGGAAAGCTGATCGCTGTGGGCATGAATCATTTTCATGACCAGATCTGAGGAATCTTTGTTCATCAGGGGCTTGTGGCACAGTCTGGAAAGCGCGAAAAGGACGGGAAATATGACGCAGCGTCGCGTCTTGCAAAAAGTTGACGCATGCGTCATGAAACACGTTGAAGGGAGGCTCGACGGGCGTGGATTTGTCGTCTTCTAAGAGTATCGTGATTATCGGTGGCGGTCAGGCGGCAGCGCAGGCCTGCGCGTCCTTGCGCCTGTTCGGCTTCGAAGGTGATATCACTTTGATCGGTGAAGAAGCGGCGCTACCCTATCAGCGTCCCCCTCTGTCCAAGGCGTATATGAAAGGCGAGCTCGCCGAAGAGCGGCTCTATTTCAAACCGGAAGCCTGGTACCAGGACCAGAACATCGACACCGTCCTGTCAGTGCGCGCGACCAAGATTGATCGCAGCGCCCAGACGGTTGAGCTCGAGCATGGCGGTACGGTCTCCTATGATGCCCTGATCATCGCCACAGGCTCGCGCCCGCGGGCCCTGCCGGTTGAAGGCGCTGATCTGGATGGCGTGTTTGATTTGCGCGATCTCGCTGATGTCGAGCGCATTCGCCCGCGTATGATTGCGGGGCAGAAACTGGTGATTGTCGGCGCTGGCTATATCGGCCTCGAAGCCGCCGCGGTGGCCCGCCAGATGGGTCTTGAAGTCACCGTCCTGGAAATGGAAGAGCGGGTTCTGGCCCGTGTTACCAGCCCGGTCATGAGCGAGTTCTTCGAAGCCGAACACACTCGTCAGGGGGCCAGCATTCGCACTGGCGCGCGGCTCGCTTCGCTGGGTGGCGCCGACGGCAAAGTGACGACGGCTGTGCTCGCTGATGGCAGTGAGCTTGCGGCGGACATGGTTCTGGTCGGGATTGGCATCCTGCCAAATGTCGAACTCGCAGAAGAGGCCGGGATTACCTGCGCCAATGGCATTGTTACCGACCGCGATGCGCGCACAGACGATCCGCGGGTGTTTGCAGCTGGTGACTGCGCGGCCCGGCCTTTGGTCCATTATGGCCGCAATGGCCGCCTTGAGAGCGTCCATAATGCGATTGAGCAAGGCAAGCTCGCGGCGGCGGCGATCATGGGCAAACCGCGCCCGCCCGAAGACTGCCCCTGGTTCTGGTCGGACCAGTATGACCTCAAGCTCCAGATTGCGGGCTTGAGCCAGGATTATGACGAGACCGTCGTGCGCGGTGATATCGAAGCGCGCAAGTTCGCGGTCTTTTATTTGCAAAATGGCAAGCTCATCGCAGTAGACGCGATTAACAGTCCGCCAGAATTCCTGGCTTCGAAGAAATTGATAATGACAGGCGCGCGTCTTGCGCCGGAAACATTAAGCGATACATCCCAATCCATGAAAGAGATCGCGGCTGCAGCCGTATAAGGAGACGTCAGACCTATGGCAAAAATTATCTATGTCGATCACGAGGGCACAGAACGTGCGATTGAAGCCACCAATGGCGAAAGCGTGATGGAAACAGCGATCAAGAACTCAATCCCAGGGATTGATGCTGACTGCGGCGGCGCCTGCGCCTGCGCCACCTGCCACGTCTATGTCGACGACGCCTTTATGGAAAAAGTCGGCAAGCCAGAAGACATGGAACAGTCCATGCTGGATTTTGCTGAAAACGTTCAGGAAAACTCGCGCCTGTCTTGCCAGATCAGCGTCAGCGACGAGCTGGACGGTCTGCGCGTCACGACGCCGGAAAGCCAGCACTAAGCGAGGCTTGAACCAGATTGAGCGCCCCTGCCGTATGGCGGGGGCGTTTGCGCATGCACTGACGTGGCGTGAGACCTTGGTTCAGAGGTGCTGGCAGCCTATTTCAAGCGCAGATTGACCCTTCGAGGCACACCAGATGACCACTTATACAGAGCTCCTCGCCAGCTTGCGGCCCAATGATGATCATAGCACAGATGCCCACATTCCTGACAGCTGGATGCAAGGGCGCACGACCTATGGCGGCCTGACGGCAGCCTTGTCCCTGCAGGGCGCGCTGCAACTGGTGGACGATATTCCCATTCGGTCGGCTCAGGTTGCCTTTGTCGGCCCTGTCGGCGGAGATATCAAAATCAGGCCAACTTTGCTGCGCCGGGGTAAGAACACCGCCTTTGTCAGCGTCGATGTGGTCGCCGAATCCGGCGTGACGGCGCAATCTATCTTCGCCTTCGGGGCGCGCCGGGAAAGCTCGCTGCATTTTGACGATATGCCAAAACCGAATACCCGATCGCCGGAAGAGATTGAGTCCTTTTTCGATGCTGATCGTCCGCGCCCCGGCTTCACGCAGAATTTCGATATGCTGATCGAGAATGGCGCGCGTCCGATCTCCGGATCGGAGGAAAAGTCGATTGGCTTGTGGATGCGCCATCTTGATCCTGATACGCCGCAGGACGCCACCGCTGTGCTGGCGATTGGCGATGCCCCGCCTCCGGCCGCCATGTCGATGCTGGCGGTCCCCTCGCGGATCAGCTCCATGACCTGGATGGCCGAGTTCATGACCGATGACATCACCACGGACGCAGCCGGCTGGTACTTTGCACAGCACACCGCCCAGCTCGCCAAGGACGGCTATTCCAGCCAGTCCATGCGCCTATGGAATCGCGATGGCGAACCGATCCTTGTCGGACGCCAGACCATTGCTGTTTTCGGGTAAGCGGCTCAAGCCTCATTGGTTGAGACTTCGCCGGATTTGACGCGCTCGCGCGGTGCGGGCCCAGCGAAATGGAACGTCGACGGCCATCGAATGGCTAGCAGGCGCTTCTTGCTCAGATTGGCCACCGTAACGCGGTTGCTCTGATTGCCGCCCAGAATGCTGTAATGCTTTTTGCTTTCGCCATTATAGAATCCGACATGACCCTGCCAGCCGTCCGGATCGCCGCGATAGAAGACCATGATGGCGCCGAGGCGCGGCCCCTGGTCCTTGATATCGATGCCGAATGTCGACCAGCTGCGAGCCTGATACGGGTTCGCTGGGAGGGGCTCTTCCGGCAAGGTGACGGCCAGACAGGATTCCACGAAGTCGCCGCACCAAGGGATCTTGGCGGGATCGCCCACACTGTTGCCGCCGAATTTCAGAAACCGCCACAAGCTGGAATTGTTCAGTGATTCATGCTGCCCGAGCTTGCGCCATGCGAGCTTGTACCATTCTGCATCGGTGAGTGGCGGTGGCGGCGGCGCTTCCAGGATCAGTGCATTGATCAGTGTTTCATCGATCGCACCGGGATCCATACCCATTTGAGATCGGTACTTGTTGATGGCCAGGCGCGTCAGGCGCCCCATGACGCCATCAATCGGGCCCGGATCATAGCCCAGTGCCTTGAGTGCGCTTTGTATGGCGAGCGTGGTGTTCATGGTGTTCCCCTTTAATGGGTCGCACCTAAGCGTGTTCGAGAGCGCTCAATCTGTCTAGCTAATTTTCGGTGACAGTCGCGCTCGGACTTAGTTGACCAGAGCGGCCTTCAGGTCTTCGAGGTAGGCAACCTGCTCTTCGAGCGCGTGGACGTGTGGGCCGTCTTTGCCTTCCGCCAGCAGAGCGCGATGGGCTTCATCATACTCTTTCTGAACGCTCTCGACCGAGACGCTGTCGAGATTGACGGCTTCTTCGGCAAGAATGGTGAGACCAGCTGGTGTGACGTCAGCAAAACCGCCGCGCACGAACAGGCGCATGGTCGTCTCGCCATTGTCCTCAACGCGGACAACGCCATTCTTCAGCGTAGTCATGAAAGGTGCATGGTTTACCAGCACGCCGAACTCACCGTCAGAGCCAGGGGCAATGACGTGATCCACTTCGCCGGAAAACAGTTCCCGCGCTGGTGAAACGAGTGAGAAATGCAGTTTGTCAGCCATGAGACACGCTTTCTTCGAAAGGGGTCGGCCCGCCGAAGCGGGCCAAATTCAGATTGCTTAAGCGGCGTCAGCCAGCATTTTTTCGGCTTTGGCTTTCGCTTCATCGATTGAGCCAACCATGTAGAAGGCTTGCTCTGGCAGGTGGTCATACTCACCTTCGATGAGGCCTTTAAAGCCTGCGACCGTGTCTTCCAGTTTCACCTGGACGCCTGGAGAGCCGGTGAAGACTTCAGCAACGTCAAATGGCTGAGACAGGAAGCGCTCAACTTTACGCGCACGGGCAACGACGAGTTTGTCTTCTTCAGACAGTTCGTCCATGCCGAGAATGGCGATGATGTCTTGCAGTTCTTTATAGCGCTGCAGGATTTCCTGAACGCCGCGGGCCACTTCGTAGTGGTCCTGTCCAATGATCAGCGGATCGAGAATACGAGACGTGGAGTCGAGTGGGTCCACAGCCGGGTAGATGCCTTTTTCCGCGATCGAGCGGTTCAGAACCGTTGTCGCGTCCAAGTGAGCGAACGAGGTCGCTGGCGCTGGGTCAGTCAGGTCATCCGCAGGCACGTAAACCGCTTGCACAGAGGTAATCGAACCTTTGGTTGTGGTCGTAATCCGCTCTTGCAGGGCGCCCATATCGGTCGCCAGAGTTGGCTGATAGCCCACAGCTGAAGGAATACGGCCAAGCAGCGCTGACACCTCAGAACCGGCCTGGGTGAAGCGGAAGATGTTATCCACGAAGAACAGAACGTCCTTACCTTCCTGGTCACGGAAATACTCAGCTTGCGCGAGACCGGTCAGAGCCACACGAGCACGGGCGCCTGGAGGCTCGTTCATTTGGCCATAGACCAGCGTCGCGCGGCTTTCGCCCTCGAGATCGATCACGTTGGCGTCCTGCATCTCGTAATAGAGATCGTTGCCTTCACGCGTCCGCTCGCCAACGCCAGCAAACACAGAGTAACCACCGAACAGTTTCGCGATGTTGTTGATCAGTTCCTGAATGAGAACGGTCTTACCAACACCGGCACCGCCGAACAGACCAATCTTACCACCTTTGGTGTAAGGGCAGAGCAGGTCGATCACTTTAATACCGGTGACCAGCACTTCAGCTTCGGTCGACTGGTCAACAAAGTCAGGGGCAGGGGCGTGGATTGGCGCCATGATGTCAGAGTCGACCGGGCCGCGCTCGTCAATCGGCTCGCCCACAACGTTCATGATGCGGCCGAGTGTACCTGGGCCAACAGGCACCTGAATTGGGCCGCCAGTGTCGGCGACAGGCTGTCCGCGGACCAGACCCTCAGAAGAGTCCATCGCGATCGTGCGAACAGAGTTTTCACCCAAGTGCTGAGCCACCTCAAGCACGAGGCGGTTGCCATTATTCTCACATTCCAGGGCGTTCAGAATGTCTGGAAGGGCGCCATCGAACTCAACGTCGACAACAGCGCCGATAACCTGGCTCACGCGGCCAGTTGCTTTAGAAAGGTCCATCGAGGCGTCTCCTTAGGAGCGGGTTTGTAGTTTTAAATCGGGCGTGGGTGTGCGGATTTGAATGCGTCATCTAGAGCGCCTCCGCACCGGAGATGATTTCGATCAGCTCCTTGGTAATCTGGGCCTGACGGGCGCGGTTATATTGCAGGGTCAGGCTGTCGATAAGCTCGCCGGCATTGCGGGTCGCGTTGTCCATCGCGGTCATCGAAGCGGCTTGCTCACCGGCGGCATTTTCCAGCATCGCAGACAGGATCTGCGTGTTGAGATAGCGCGGCAGCAGGGCTTCGAGGATTTCCGGTTCTGATGGCTCATAAGCATAGATCGCGTCGCCCAGATCGATGGTTTCAGCATCGTCAGGGGCTTCGGCCGGGATCAGCTGCTTGGCCACCGGGTTTTGGGTCAGAACGTTTTTGAACTCTGAGAAAATCAGCGTCGCGACGTCGAACTCACCATTCTCGAACCGTGCGGTCAGGTCCTGGCCGAGGCCAATGGCGAAGGGCGTGAACTTGTCCTTCGCGTCGCCCAGATCGACATGATCAATGAACAGATTTTCGTAATTGGCTTTCAGAACCTCGCGGCCCTTCTTGCCGACGGTGATGATCTTGACCTCTTTGCCATCGGCTTTGAGTTCTTCGATCTTCAGACGCGCTGCCTTAGCGGTGTTGGCGTTGAAGCCGCCGCACAGACCGCGCTCTGCCGTCATGACGACCAGCAGGTGGACTTTATCGTCGCCAGAGCCAGCCAGCAGTTTCGGGCCGCCTGACCCGTCACCCATAGAAGCGGTGAGGTTGGCCACGACATTTGCCATACGGCTCGCATAAGGCTTGGAGGCTTCTGCTGCTTCCTGCGCACGGCGCAGTTTCGCAGCAGCAACCATCTGCTTCGCCTTGGTGATCTTCTGTGTGGATTTCACACTTCCGATCCGGTTTTTCAGTTCCTTGAGGCCAGACATCGGGTCAGCGGCTCCTGGTCGTGAGGTTCAACTTACCCGAAGGTCTTTCCGAAGGCTTCCAGCGCCTCTTTGATGCCAGCTTCGACGCTGTCAGAAAGGGCTTTCTCGTCGCGGATCTGCTTGAGCAGGTCTTTCTTGTCGTTCCGCAGGAAGGACAGAAGCTCAGCTTCGTAGCGGGTGACATCCTTGGTCTCAACATCGTCGAGATAACCGCGAGTACCAGCATAGATCACGCAGACCTGCTCTTCCATCAGAAGCGGGCTGTACTGAGGCTGCTTGAGCAGCTCGGTCAGGCGGGCGCCGCGATTGAGCAGCTTTTGCGTTGCCGCATCGAGGTCAGAGCCGAACTTCGCAAAGGCAGCCATCTCACGATACTGAGCAAGCTCACCTTTCATCGAACCGGCAACCTTCTTCATTGCTTTGGTCTGGGCGGCAGAGCCCACACGCGACACAGACAGACCCACGTTCACAGCAGGGCGGATGCCCTGATAGAACAGGTCGGTTTCGAGGAAGATCTGGCCATCGGTGATCGAAATCACGTTGGTTGGAATATAGGCCGACACGTCGTTGGCTTGCGTTTCAATGATCGGCAGAGCGGTCAGAGAGCCAGCGCCATTGTCTTCATTCATCTTCGCCGCGCGCTCGAGCAGGCGGGAGTGAAGGTAGAACACGTCACCCGGATAGGCTTCGCGGCCTGGAGGACGACGCAGCAGCAGAGACATCTGGCGATAAGCAACAGCCTGCTTGGACAGGTCATCATAAATGATCAGGGCGTGCATGCCATTGTCGCGGAAATACTCACCGATGGTACAACCGGTGAATGGCGCGAGGTACTGAAGCGGAGCAGGCTCAGACGCGGTGGCTGAAACAACTACGGTGTAATCGAGAGCGCCGCGCTCTTCGAGCGTCTTCACAACTTGCGCAACCGTCGAACGCTTCTGACCAACCGCAACATAGATACAGAACAGCTTCTCGCTGTCGTCTTTGGCGGCGGCGTTGGTTTCTTTCTGGTTCAGGATAGTGTCGACACAGACAGCGGTCTTACCGGTCTGACGGTCACCAATCACCAGCTCGCGCTGACCCCGACCAACCGGGATCATCCCGTCAATCGCCTTAATCCCGGTCATCATCGGCTCGTGCACAGACTTACGAGGAATGATGCCTGGGGCTTTCACGTCCACACGGTTCCGGCTGGCGACGTCTTCAATCGGGCCTTTGCCGTCGATTGGGTTGCCGAGTGGGTCAACAACGCGTCCGAGCAGGCCCTTGCCAACAGGGGCGGCCACAATCTCGTCGAGGCGCTTAACTGTGTCGCCTTCTTTAATGCCGCGGTCATCACCGAAGATAACGACACCAACATTGTCGCTTTCCAGGTTCAGCGCCATGCCTTTAATGCCGCCATCAAATTCGACCATCTCACCGGCCTGAACACTGTCGAGGCCGTAGACGCGGGCAATACCGTCGCCAACGGAGAGGACCTGACCAACGTCAGAGACTTCCGCCTCGACGCCAAAATTTTCGATCTGCGACTTAAGAATGCCGGAGATTTCTGCTGCGCTGATAGACATATGCGTCTTACGCTCCCTTCATGGCGGTGTTCATACGATCAAGTTTGGCAGACACGCTGGCATCGATCAGAGTCGATCCAATGCGCAGCTGAATGCCGCCGACGAGGGCCGGGTCGACCTCCGTCTCGAGTTCTACGTCGCCGCCGACCGCCTTGGCGAGCACTTGCTCAAGCCGGGCGCGCTGGTCAGCGCTCATATCTGATGCGGTGCGGGCGATGGCACGCTTCACGCCGCGCTCTTTGGCATAAAGCTCATCAAAGTGCTTGGCGGCGCCAATCAGGTCACCGGCGCGGCCATTTTGAGCCATGGTGCCGATGAAGCCGGTGGCGGTCTTGGTCAGACCGACCTTCTCAGCCACAGCGACCAATGCCTTAACCTTGTCTTCGCGCGCGAAAGCTGGGTTTTCGAGCAGACGGGTCAGGTCTTCACTGTCGGCGGCGAGCGCTTCGATGGTTTTCAGGTCGCCCGCAATCTCCGCGAGTTCCCCTTTGTCTTTAGCAAGATCAAACAGCGCACCGGCATAGCGGCGGGCGGCTTCACTGGCAGTGGTAGCAGATGCTGCGGCCAAGGCGTCGTCCGTAAGCTGTAGGGCGGAAATGCCCTGGGTCTGAACCAATAGGATTGGGGGCGCGAGCGCACCCAAGTCCTGAAACTTGTGCGGGCACCTAGCACCTTGTTTACAGGCTGACAACACGTCGGATCAGCCCAGGCTGCGACCGAATCGCACGGTCGCTGCGTCAAGCGTCGCGATACGCCATTGCGGGGCGTCAAAACTTCTGCGATTTTGCCGTGATGCCACGCCCGTTTGCTGATCTTTATACCTTTAATCACAGGCGTTTAGACGACGGGACTGTGTCCTTCGAGTGTTCTCAGGACGAGAAGGTGTGGCCATGGCTGGCGCTGAGCCCAATTCATCCGATCCTGGTGCAAACGATAAATTTCTGGGCCTCGATCGATTCGGGCGAGTTTCTCGGCACATTTGATCCAGAGGTCTGGACTGCATTGACCCAAGTTGAGTGGGTGTGCGGACCGCCCGGTGTTGGCCAGCCAAGGCGCGGCACCTATTGGACCGAAGCGAAAGATGATCGCGTAAGGTATCATCTGGAGTTCTTTGATCAGGATGACCGCCAGGTCGCGCGCATGAGTGGCCAGGGCGTCACCTTCCGAACCAGAAACTTCGAAGGCTGGCGCGAAGAGGCGAAAGAGAAAATCGTCAAACCGGAACCACCGCCCTTTGATTATGCTGACAAGGCAGCGGTCGGCGTCGCAACACAAGCGGAAAGCTTCCTTGCCCCGCTTAATCGCGGCGACGCGGTCACCACGTCGGGCCTGATCACCAAGGCGAACGGGCTCCGCCCGGCGCACCCTTACATTGGCGGCTCAGGAGATCATGTGAACTCGACCCATATGGGCGAGGTAGGGCGCCAGTTCGGAGACCTGCTCCTCGGCCAACCGCTCACCAATCAGAGCGGCGAAATGGAATTCATGCACTATGTCGAACTCGGCTCACCGTTCGAGGTTGAGTTGGTCGCGCTCGACGAGGCCGCGCGGCGCTTCTCACTCATCGTGCGTCAGGCCGGGCGTGAGTGTACGAAGATCACGATGCAATATGCGCCGATGGCCTAATCCATCGGCGTGTGCTGTCCGGCTTCGAATTCCTCAGCCAGCTTGAACTTGCGGATCTTGCCGGAGCCGGTCAACGGCCATTCGCTGACTTGAATCCAATAGGCCGGCGTTTTCTGCGGTGACAGTCGCTCGCGCACAAATGTCTTCAATTCAGCCGGGCTGAACGCATGGTCTGATTCACTGCGAATGAAGCAGGCGACTTGTTCGCCCCATTTCTCATCCGGCACGCCCACAACCGCCACTTCATCAATCGCATCGTGCTCAAGCATGGCATTCTCGATCTCGGCCGGGAACAGGTTCTCGCCGCCGCGAATGATCATCTCTTTGACGCGGCCGGTAATCTTGACGTAGCCGCGAGAATCCATCGTCCCGAGGTCGCCTGTGTGGAGCCAGTTGTCCGTGTCGATCGTCGCAGCAGTGGCGTCCGGATTGTCATTATAACCGAGCATGACGCTATAGGCGCGGGCGCAGATTTCACCCTGTACGCCGACCGGTACCACCGCATTGGACTGCGGGTCGCGAATGGAGATTTCGGTGTAGGCCACCGGCTGGCCGATGGTCTGGGTCAGGTCTTCTTCCGTATCCGCGTGCCAGGCCTGCGTTAGGACGGGTGAGGTCTCTGTCTGTCCGTAAACGATCTGGATCGGCGCGCCGAGCGTCTCGAGCGCGTCGCGGCACAGCTGCGGCGGGACCATGGAGCCGCCGGACATGATGCACTCAACTGACGAGACATCGCGGCCGCTTTGACGCACTTCATGGATCAGCGCGACCAGCATGGTTGGAACGCCAAGAATGAAGCGTGTCTTCTCCCGCTCGATCACGCGCACGATCATTTCAGGGTCGAACATTGGCGCGAGCAGCATCGTGCCCCCCGTGCCGAGCCCGCCGAGGACCAGGATAGCGCAACCGGTTGTGTGGAAGAGCGGCATATTGTGCACAAAAGAATCGCCAGGCTTCACGCCAGCGCGTTGCATTGCATCAATGCCATTTCGGACAAGGCCATTATGATGCAGCAGCGCGCCTTTCGGGAAACCAGTGGTGCCGGATGTGTATTGAATCTGCGTCGCGTCGCTCGGTTTCGGATGGCGCAGGGCGCCGGTGTCTGCGCCGGCATAAAGGGCATCGTGATCATTGAGCAGGATACGGTGCTTGATCGCCGGAATCTCATCGCAGACTGAGTCGGCAATTTCCTGCATCGGATTGCCGCGGAAATCGGCGACATAATAAATCGCTTCCGAGCGCGATTGTTCGAGCACAAATTTGAGCTCGCGCTTCTGATATGCTGGATTGACTGTGACCAGGATGACCCCGGCCAGACCGCACGCAAGTTCCAGCAAGACCCATTCGGGGACATTATTGGCATAGACAGCAATCCGCGACCCTTCCGCATGACGGCTTGCAAGCGCTTTTGCCAGGCGCTCCGCATCGGCGAGCAGTTCGGCATAGGTCCAGGTTTGCGCGATCTCACCTTCATAGGTCAGCTCTTTCAGAGCCATCGTGTCGGGCGAGCGCGCCGTTGACTGGCGCAGCATGTCACCGACCGTCATTGGCGCGGGGTCGTCACCGCCCTGCGCTGGAAAATAAGACTCTGTGAGCTCGACTTTGTACATTTCTAGGTCCTCCGCATGCCTGAACTATCGGCATTCATTGCGATTGAGGCAATCCCTGCCGTCGCGCGGATTACAGCCTCTGACGTGTCGCTGGCGGGTCGCTGGCGGCTTCCTGACATAGCCCTGGCGTGGTATTCAGAGCCGGTCTCGGCGCAAACTGGGCGTATCGAAACTGATTTCAACAGGAGCCCAAAATGCAATTTCGACCTGACGCTGAAAAGATCAAACGCTGGCGCGAGGAGCGCCTCTGGTCGCAGGAACATCTGGCAGATCTCGCCGGTGTCGGCCTGCGCACTGTGCAGCGGATCGAGAATGGCGATCCGGCCTCGCGCGACTCTGTCATGGCGCTGGCGGCAGCGTTTAATGTCGATGCGGCGGCGCTGACCATCAATGCTGATACCGAGGCCGCCGAAAACAGAGAACGCAAAGCCAAGAAAGGTGTCGCAGCCTTGCGGCTCGGCTTCCTGATCAATCTTGCCTGCTGGGTGTTTGGCATGCTCGTTTTTGTCGCCATCAGCATCAGTGACGCCGATGGTCACTTTGAAATGCTCGCCCCCATGGTTTGGTGGACGGTCGGCATTGCCGGCTTCGGCCTCACGGTTGTGATCGTCGAACTGGCGACGCGGTTCAAAGCACAAGAGGCGTAGGCCGCAGGAATCGACGAATGAACATGTCCGGGTTCGATCATATTGTTCTTTGTGTCGCAGATGTCGATCGGACACTGGAATTCTATGAGTCGGTCCTGGGCATGACCCGTCGCGAGGAGCGACCCGGAAAATGGTCGCTCCATTTCGGTGCCCACAAGATCAGTATCCAGGACGCAAAAACAGCGCCTGACATTGCCCGGAACACGGTGCCGGGCAGCGGCAATTTCTGCGTGCTGACCGATACGCCCATCGCTGAGATCGCTGCCCATCTTGAAGCCCACGACATCGAAGTGATCGCGGGCCCGGGAGAGCGCATCGGGGCCACCGGGCCCATCTTGTCGGTCTATTTTCATGATCCCGACCGCAATCTGGTCGAAGTCAGCAACCGTTTGACTTAGCCCGGAAACCCGCCCGCCTTGCTCAGGCTGGAGCTCACCGCGTGGCCAAGCGCGCTCTCCAGCCATTTGGCGGTCTCGATCAGTTTGCCGAGATCCAGCCCCGTCTCAAATCCGGCGCGTTCGAGCATGTAGACAACATCTTCGGTCGCAACATTGCCGGTCGCAGCGGGCGCGAACGGACAGCCGCCAATACCGCCGCAGCTGGCATCGATTACGTCAATCCCAGCCTCAACCGCGGCGGCGACATTGGCGAGACCAGCGCCGCGCGTATCGTGGAAGTGCAGACGCAGATAAACGTCGGGCGCTTCCATGCGAACGCGCTCGATCACGTTGCGGACATCCCAAGGCGTCGCCACACCGATCGTGTCGCCAAGACCAACCTCTGTCACACCAGCGCGCTGCGCCTGAGCGGCAAGATTGGCCACCACGCCTGGGTCAACCTCACCTGAATACGGATCGCCAAAGGCGACCGACACGGTAGCGGAAAGCGGGATCTGCGCCTCATGGACGAGGGGCGCGCACGCGGCGAGCATGTCGGCGCTTTGCTGCGGCGTCATGCGCTGATTGCGCTCGCCAAAGCCTTCACCGGCGACGAGCACGAAGTTGATTTCATCCGCCTCAGCATCAATCGCGCGGCGAATGCCTTTCTCGTTCAAGGCGAGCGCGATGTGGCGCACCTTGCCAGTGCGATTGAGGCCGCGAAACACTTCGCCGCTATCCGCCATTTTCGGCACGGCTTTAGGTGAGACGAAAGAGCCGGACTCCATCCGACGAACACCGCAATCTTCCAGGCGCGCGATGAATTCAAGCTTCTGCTCCGTGCTGAGATCGCTCGGGTCATTCTGCAGCCCGTCGCGCGGGCCCACTTCCACTATATCGATACGTCTTGTCATGGCCCCCATTTAGCGGGCATTGAAGGCGAATGACAGAACCGATTGTACAAGCTCCGCTTTCCGGCCTTCGGGTGCTCGAACTGGGTCAGCTGATTGCGGGTCCGTTTTGCGGCCAGCTGCTCGGCGATTTTGGCGCTGAAGTGATTAAGATCGAAGCGCCTGATCGGCCCGATCCCGCAAGAGATTGGGGCGCGGTGAAGGTTAATGATGCGAGCGTTTTCTGGGCCATTATCGCCCGCAATAAGCGCTCTCTGACGCTTAATTTGCGGCTGGCGCAGGGGCAGGAAATCCTCAAACGCCTGGCCAGCACGGCGGACGTGATCATTGAGAATTTTCGCCCCGGCACGCTCGAAAAGTGGGGCCTTGGGCCAGATGTGCTGCAGGCGATCAATCCGCGCCTGGTGATTACCCGCGTGTCTGGATACGGCCAGACCGGACCAGAAAGTCACAAGCCAGGTTATGCCAGCGTCGGTGAGGCCAAAGGCGGCCTGCGTCATTTGATTGGCGAGCCGGATCGCCCACCTGCGCGGGCCGGGGTCAGCCTTGGCGACACCCTGACCGGAACGTTCGCGGCGCTTGGTACGATGATGGCGCTCTATCACCGTGAAAAATCAGGACGCGGACAGGTCGTCGACGCGGCCATCTATGAAAGCGTGATGGCGTTTATGGAGAGCCTTATTCCCGAATTCGAGCTGGGCGGACATACGCGAGAGCGCTCCGGCGGAATCTTACCCCGCATCGCGCCCTCAGGCGCTTATCCGTGCAGCGATGGCATGGTGATCATCGGGGCCAATCAGGACACGCTCTTTGCGCGACTCGCCAAAATGATGGGCACTGACTGGGCCGACGATCCGCGCTACGCGACCCATGATGCACGGGGTGAGAACCAGGCCGAGCTGGACGCGCTGATTTCAGTTTGGACGCGCAATCACTCCATGGCGGAAGTGTTACGTCAGTGCGAGGCGCATGCGATCCCGAGTGGGCCGGTCAACACCGCCAAGGAAATGTTGGTCGATGCCCATATCAAGGCGCGCGAGGCGATCGTCCGCGTCTTCTCCCCACTGCTTGGCAGCGATGTTCCGATGCACGCAGCTTTCCCGAAATTGAGCGATACACCCGGCGGCGTGGTCAGCGCTGGCCCGGAATTTGGAAAAGATACTGATGCAATTCTTGACGTCTTGGGTTACAGCCCTGACGACCGCGACCGATTGAGAGCTGAAAATGTCATTTGAGCCACCCTTTGCCGACAAGTCCGAACAGGATGAAACGGACCAGTTGCGCCCGCAATTCAATGCCGACGGCCTGATCGCTGCGGTCGCGCAGGATGTTGAGACAGGCGAAGTCCTGATGCTTGCCTGGATGAACGAGACAGCCTTGCGCGCCACGATCGAAACGCGCCGCGGCACTTATTGGAGCCGGTCACGCCAGAAGCTGTGGATCAAGGGCGAAACCTCCGGCCACGTGCAGGATGTGGTCGAGGTGATGATTGACTGCGACCAGGACGCGGTGCTCTTGAAAGTGCGCCAGACCGGCGGCGCCTGCCATACTGGGCGCAAAGGCTGTTTCTATCGGACGATCGAGCCGGATACGCTTAACCTTTCAAAAACCTAAACTGGCACGCTGATTGCTACTCTTTACGCACTGCGTAAGGAGTTAATCACGTGTTTGGTTGGTTCAAACGGGCCAAAGAACCTGAAATAGAGGTTGAAGAAGAGCCAGAAATGGTTGAGCGGCGGGCCGCTCAGCGCAATGACACCTATGCGGATGTTGTTGCAAAATCGAACAGTGGTCGCTTCCTCAAACGCGGAATTGCCCTTGATCTGTCCTCAAACGGCGCGCGATTGCGTTTCGAAAATGGTGACAGCCTGCTCGATGGCATGGTGGTGAATATCTCTCGCTACGGTGTGAAGCGGCGCGGTAAAATGCGCTGGCGCACCAAAACCGATGTCGGAGTCGAGTTTATCGACGAAGATTGATCGATACGTTCCAGCGAAGATTAGTGCTGGACAGCCCAATTCGACATGTTAAGAGGCGGCAAGTCAGACACTGTTTGCGAACAGGTTTGGTTCGAATCCGGAACGAAAGACTCAACTTGTCCACAGAATCGCGCTTTCTGTGGAGAGCGACCCTGATTCGTGATGAATCTTGGCACCGGCCTATCGACTCTTTTTGGTTCTGAGTCTTTTCTAAATCCGTCGGCAGCGAGTATCGGGAAGCCACCGGGAGGAGCCGCCGAAAGAACGTCGCGCCCGGACGATGCCGGATCATGAGTGAGCCTCAGAAATGGGGGGTAGTGAAGGAAACCGGAGGAGATGAAGGGAAAGGCAACGCGATGTCTGTGGAGCGCCATCTAGAGGGGTGAAGCAGGGCCATATCTACGAACGGGGCACGAGCCGCAACGTAGACCAGAAAGAACACCGGCAACGGGGATCTGGATGGTGGGACTTAACAAAACTGCGCGAGCAGAACGGGAAGTTTCAGGCCTCAATTGAGGCGCGAAGGCAGGGACTTAGCGGAACTTGTCACTAGCGACACAAATGACGCCAAAATGGGGGTGCGAGCCGAAAGGTCCGCACCCCCTCTTTGTTTTTGATCCCTTTTTCTTTTTGAAGTGACGCGCGCGTGAGCCATAAAATCTGATTGCGTTGGCGCTGCAGAGCATTACGAGGCTCGCATGGCGCTCGCTCCCTCTCTCTCCATCTTCCGACATCGAGCCTATTTGCAATTTTGGCTGATGCGGGTCTCCGTCGCGGCTGCGCGCCAGATGGAGGCGGTGGCGATTGGCTGGCAGGTCTATGAACTGGCGCGCGATCCGATTGCTGAAGGCGGGCTTGGCCTGGAAATTCCGCAAGCGGCCTTCATGATCGGTCTGGTTGGGCTTGCACAATTTATCCCTGTCTTGCTCTTCTCGCTTATTGGAGGGCAGGCGGCCGACCGGCTGAACCGCAAGATGATCCTGGTCATCAGCAATTTAATGCGGCTGGTTGGGACTGTGGCGCTCCTCGCCACGATTTTCCTGCCTGCACGGGAAGCGCTGCCGATCATATTCTCCGTCGCGGTCCTGCTCGGCCTGGTCAACGCGTTTACCCCGGCGGCCGCGAACGCGCTCTATCCGCAGCTTGTCCCACGCATCGAGCTGCCAACCGCGATCGCATTCAACTCACTGGGATTTCAAACGGCCAAGATAGTCGGCCCGGCTTTGGGCGGACTGTTTCTGGCCCTTGGCGGCCTGTCGCTGGTTTATGGCGCCGCCTTTGTGCTGATCGCTTTCGCCATTGTTGCCATCGCGACGGCGAAGACGCCGCCCCACGAAAAGCTGGATCATGCCCGCGGGCTCGACATGGTGTTCGAAGGCATTCGCTATATTGGCCGCAACAAGATCGTCCTCGGCGCGATCTCGCTTGATCTGTTCGTTGTGTTCTTTGGCGGCGTTGTCGCGCTCTTGCCGGTGTTTGCGCGAGACATCTTGCATGTCGGGGAGGCGGGTCTTGGGTTTCTCGCCGCAGCGCCCGCGATTGGCGCGCTGACCGTCGCGTTTCTGCTGGCTCGGCGGCCGCTTGCCCGCCATGTCGGAGCGTGGATGTTCTGGGCGGTCGGCATTTATGGCGTCGCGACTCTGGTCTTCGGCCTGTCATCCGTGTTCTGGCTCTCCATCATCGCCCTAATCATTACTGGCGCCGCGGACGAGATTTCGGTCTATGTCCGCGCTTCTCTGATCCAGCTTGCCACGCCTGACGAAATGAAGGGCCGGGTGACCTCGGTGTCCTTCATTTTCATCTCAGCGTCGAACGAGCTTGGCGAGTTTGAGAGCGGCGTTGCGGCACGCTTTCTCGGTCCGGTCGGGGCGGTCATTCTTGGCGGCTCAGTTGCGATCACCGTGGCGCTGCTGTGGACGCGTCTGTTCCCAGACCTTGCCAAGGCCGACTCGTTTGAGGGCATCAAGGAACAGTCGGTCTAGGCCGCTGATTTCTTGCCCGGGATGAGCTTGCCGAAGAACGCCATGACTTCATTGACACCGGCCCCATGTACGGCGCCAGCGCGATAAACGCGGGTGGCGAGCTGCAGGATGATGTAAGTGGTCAGCGCCATCATGCCGAGCTGCGCCAGAACTTCCCAGAGCGGCGGCTCGGTCGGCATGCGCAGGATCAGCAGGAAGGGCGTAAAGAACGGCACCCAGGCCATGATCTCGATCAGCGCTGACTCCGCGTCTGCAACCGCAAAGGCCAGCATGGCGAGCGGCGCCATCAAGGTCACAAAAAGCGGCGTCATCAGCGTCTGGGCTTCCTGAATCGTGTCACACAACGACCCGAGCGCCAGGAACATTGAGCCGTACATCAGGTAACCGAGCACGAAGCTGATAATGGCGGGAATGAACAGTGCCGGATTGGCCGCTGCGGTGATCATTGTTCCGAGGAAGCTTGCGACATCTTCGGGAATACTCTCGCGCATGAACCAGGTCAGTAATGTTGAGCCAAGGCCCCAGAATGCCATCAGGGTCAGCGCCAGCAACAGCACCGCGATCAGTTTTCCAGCCAAAAGATGCGGCAGCTTCACCGAGGTCAGCAGGCTGTCGAAAATCTTGTTCGAGCGCTCCTCGATCGTGCCCATCAGGAGGTAATTGATGACCGAGAAGATCAGGAACCAGAGCGAGAAGGCCATCATGATGGAGACGACAAATGGCGCCTGGTCCGCCTGCGTGACTTCTGTCCCTTCATTGGCGTCTTCGCCTGTGCGCACACGTTGCTGTTTCACGTCGCGCCGCGCTGCGCGCGCTTCGGTCAGGACATCGCGGCTGATATTCACGGCCGCGAGCGCCCGGTCGAGTTGTAGATCCTGTTCGGCCTGGCGCGCCGCTGTGATCAGGGCGCGGGCCTGCAGGTTTTCCGACCAGTATTCGATTTCCTGCGTGTCTTCATTGACCAGCAAGGCGGCAAACAAAGGCTGCGGGCCGTCTGCCGTCTCTATCAGGGTTTCGCCGAGCAGATAGGGCGCCAGTTCTGCCCCAGTGCGCACGGGCGGTTCCACTTCGACAAAATCCGCGCGCGGCAGGGTCGCGGGGTTGCCGCCCGCGGCCTCAAACGCGTCAGCGACGCTCGCGCCTCCGTCCAGAGCAGCGTCAAATGCGATCAGCGTCTCGCTTTCCTCGCCTTCGGAGAAAGCAACCGGGTCGAGGATCACGCGCGCCATCCGCGCTTGCGTATTCGCCATTTCGGCCCGCATCGCATCGGTGAATGTGCTGCCTTGTTCGATGATCGTGTAATAGCGGGTCGGTTGAGTATTCTGGGCAAAGGTTGGCGCCAGAATGAATATTGCCAAAATGATCGGCGTGAACAGCAGGCCGAGCCAGAAGCCCCAGGCGGAGACATAGCCAAGAT
Organism: Henriciella sp.; assembly: GCA_013214545.1. Classification (GTDB taxonomy): domain Bacteria; phylum Pseudomonadota; class Alphaproteobacteria; order Caulobacterales; family Hyphomonadaceae; genus Henriciella. The sequence goes on along the minus strand of JABSQB010000014.1, from coordinate 23,366 downwards.
AGTCCCGGCGGGCGACGAGATAGGTGGAGCGGATCATGCTGCGTCTCTCCCTTCGGCAGCGTCGGCTGCCAGTGTGTCGGTCAGGTCCTGAGCCTCAGCGTCACTGACCAGCGACACGAACACATCACGCAGACGAGCCTCTTCTGGTGTGAAACTGGTAATCGGCGCCCCCGCATCAATTGCAGCGCGCAGCGCGTCCTGCGAGTTTTGGGCGTGTTTCAGGCTGATGCGCCAATGGTCGCCGTCGAGCACTGATTCAAACCCGGCGGGCGCGATCGCGGCGCCGAGATCGAAACCTTCTGAGACGCCAATGTGTACTGCGCGGCCAAGGGCGGTGAACGCATCGTCCAGCGTGCCTTCAAACACTTTACGGCCCCGCGCCATCATTACGATTTTCTCGCACAGCCTTTCGGCATGCTCCATCACATGGGTTGAGAAGATGATCGTCGCGCCGCGCTTGTGCTCCTCCACGATGAGGTCTTCCAGCGCCTGTTGATTTACCGGATCGAGCCCGGAGAAGGGCTCATCCAGGATCAGGAATTCCGGCCGGTGGGCGAGGGCAGACAGGATCTGGACCTTCTGCGCCATGCCTTTGGATAATTTGGTGACGCGGCTACGGGCAAACTCGCCCAGCCCCATCATGTCGAGCAATTCGTCAGCCCGGGCCTTGGCGTCGCGGCTGGTCATGCCTTTCAGGCGCGCGAAATAGGTGATGATCTGGCGCGCGCTCATCTTTTTATAAAGACCACGCTCTTCCGGCAGGAAGCCAACGCGCTTCAGCGATTCCAGATTAGGACGCTGGCCGAGCAGGCTGACTTCGCCCCGGTCTGGCGACAAGACGCCGAGCGCCATGCGCAGGCTGGTTGACTTACCTGCTCCATTCGGCCCCAGAAATCCGACAATTGAGCCCCTCGGGACGTCAAAATCCAGGTCACAAACGGCCTGGAAATTTCCAAACCACTTGCTGACCCCGGTCATTTTCAAAGGCATTTCCAGGGGCATTTCTTGTCCCATGGTCCCAACTCCGCGTTGAATCTTTCGATTATCGATATGTAGAGCCACTCTTTTGCCCTGCTAGGCTTGCCAAGCCCTTAAAGAGTCCACAGGATATTCTCATGAAGACGCCGACAGATCCTGATTTGAAGGGTTTGGCAGTCGTGGCGGGGAAATCCACACGTAGAAAACGTGGAGAGACCGACCTCATTGCGGAGGCTAACCTGACGTGCTCGATGCCGCACACTCATAGCGCGGGCAATGGCGCGGAGACACTCGCTTCAATTGAGCGAGCGCTCTACCGCTTGGCCGACGGCACTTATGGCTCATGCGTGGTCTGCGGCGCGGATATCAGTGTGACACGTCTGGATCAGAACCCAGCCGTCGAAACCTGCGCGTCGTGTGATCCGCCGCCAGCCTTCAAAGCGCATTAAGCGCCTGAATCAGATCCTGGCTGACATCGCCGGCATTTTCGAGACCGACGGACAGCCGGATCCAGCTTTCATCCAATCCCATTTCCGCCTGCTCTTCGTCCGTCAGCGCCCGGTGCGTGGTTGAGCATGGGTGACAGGCCAGCGACTTGGTATCGCCGAGATTGTTGGAAATATCGACCAGCTCCAGTGCATTCAGCATTTTGAATGCCTCGGCCCGCGCGCCTTTGATCGAGAAAGCGACCAGGGTTCCGCCGGAGCTCATCTGCTTCTGGTGGATGGCAAAGTTCGGATGATCCGTGCGACCGGGATACCGCACCGCCTGGATGTTTGGGTGGTCAGCAATCGCATCGGCAATCTTGGCCGCATTGGCGCTCGCCTGCGCAACCCGCAGCTCCAGTGTTTCTAGACCTTTCAGCACGACCCAGGCATTGAAGGGCGAAGCGGCTGGACCGGTATGGCGTAGCCAGGGGTCGATATGCTCTTCAATAAACTCGCTCTGACCGAGAATAGCGCCGAGCAGCACCCGGCCTTGTCCGTCCATATGCTTGGTGGCGGAATAGACGACAATATCGGCGCCAAGCTCGAGCGGCTTTTGCAGGATGGGCGAGGCGAAAACATTATCAATTACCAGCAGCGCCCCGGCCGCATGGGCAAGCTCTGCCACAGCCGCAATATCAACGGCTTCTAGCAAGGGGTTTGACGGGCTCTCGATCAGCACCAGGCGGGTTGGTTTCGATAATGCCCGCTTCCAGGCTTCAAGATCAGCGCCATTCACAAACTCGGTCTCGACCCCGTAGCGCGGCAAGATGGTCGAGCAGATATGCCGGCAAGAGCCGAACAGCGCATTCGCCGCGACGACGCGGTCGCCAGCGCTGCACGGCGCGATCATGGCAGAGGAAATGGCGCCCATGCCGGAAGCTGTGACGCGGCAGGTCTCAGCCCCTTCGAGCAGCGCCAGGCGCTCTGCCAGCATCTGATTGGTCGGGTTGCCATAACGCGAATAGACAAAGCCGTCTTCGTCGCCCGCCATCCGAGCGGCCGCCTGCTCGGCGCTGTCATAGGCGAAGCCGGAGGTGAGGAACATGGCCTCTGAGGTTTCCCCGAACTGAGAGCGCATCGTGCCACCGCGCACCAATTTGGTGGCTGGGGCCCAATTGTCGCTGCGCTTTGTCATGGCGAAATCCTTTGCATTCGAGGCGCATCGTCATAAGCCTTAGCCTGTAAAGGGATCAAGGCATGGCTGACGGAAAAATTGGGGTTTTATCCGATCGCGAACTGGCGGCGCTGTTTGAAGCAGGCGCCGTGAAGTCGCAAAGCGCTCTGGATAGTGACCAGATTCAACCGGCCAGCCTCGACCTACGGCTCGGCTTCGAGGCGCACCGCATCCGCGCCAGCTTCCTGCCCGGCGACAAGCGCAAAGTCGCAGATGTTCTGACGGATCCGGGGACAGAGCTGCATCGGATTACGCTGACCGATGATGGCGCGGTACTGGAAACGGGCTGTGTCTATCTCGTACCCTTACAAGAGAGCCTGCGCCTGCCCGCTGGGATCTCCGGTCGCGCCAATCCGAAAAGCTCGACCGGGCGGATTGACGTCTTCACCCGGGTCGTGACCAATCGCTCCAAGGCGTTTGATGATGTGCCGACCGGCTATTCCGGGCCGCTCTGGCTTGAAATCAGTCCGCGCACGTTCCCGATCCTGGTTCGGCCGGGTGACCGGCTCGCCCAGCTGCGCCTGCGCCGCGGGCGGAGCACGGAAGCGACTGAAAAAACCGTTTCCATCGATCTCGACAAGCCGGACGGACAGCCGGTGGGCTGGCGCGCCAAGCGGCATGGCGGCCTGATCGACCTGCGCGGCATCGGCCAGCATGATGTGCACGAGTTCTGGGAACCGCTTTATGCGCGCGGCGGCCGCCTGATCCTCGATCCGGAAGAATTCTACATCCTGGCCAGCCGCGAGACGGTCAAAGTCGCCGCCGGGAAAGCCGCTGAAATGGCCCCGATCGCGCCGGAGCTCGGCGAATTCCGCGCGCACTATGCCGGCTTCTTCGATCCGGGCTTCGGCACCAATGAAGGCGGCAGCCGGGCTGTCCTGGAAGTCCGCTCCCGCGATGTCCCCTTCGTGCTGGAACACGGCCAACCGGTGGCCAAGCTCATTTATGAGCCCATGGCGTCCAAACCCAAGGCGCTCTATGGCGGCAAAACCAGCAATTACCAGGGCCAGGGCCTGAAACTGTCCAAGCACTTTGCGCGGGTGGAGTGAGAGTGAAAAATGGTGGGCCCGGAGGGACTTGAACCCCCGACCAGACCGTTATGAGCGGTCCGCTCTAACCAACTGAGCTACAGGCCCTTGCTCAAGATGAACGCCAGTATAAGACGCGAGACTTGATCTCGCCGCAATGGCGCAATTCAATAGAGACTGCAAGTTTTTTGAGCCTCGTGGAGGGACACATGACAGTCCATTTGAAGAAAAGCCTTTTGGCCGGGTTTTCCGGTATCGCTGTGGTGGCATTGGCCGCCTGCGGAAACGGGACCAGCGAAAGCGGCGAGGCGGCGCCTGAGCCAATCGAAACGATCATTGCCTCGGCCCCGGAACCCACGGTGACGCCAAATGCGGACCCGATTGAAACCACGCACCCGAACTCCATCCAGCCGGAAACCACGCTCAGTATCTCTGCCTCTGGCAGCGTCAATCGCGAGCCGGATATCGCCTTCCTGAATGCCGGGGTTCAGACCCAGGGCAAGACTGCTCAGGAAGCAATGACGGCGAACTCTGCCGCGATGAACGGTGTGTTCGATGCGCTCGCGGCGGCTGACATTGATCGCCGCGATATGCAGACGTCGAACTTCTCGCTGCAGCCGCAATACGACTATTCCAATCGCGAAAATGGCCAGCCGCGCCTGACCGGCTATCAGGCCTCGAACCAATTGTCGGTGAAAGTCCGCGATCTCGATAATCTTGGGGAAACCATGGACGCGCTGGTGTCTGCTGGCGGCAACACGTTTAGCGGCCTCAATTTCGCGCTTGAGGATGACCGTGCGGCCAAGAATGCGGCGCGCGACCTTGCCATGAAGGAAGCGATTGCCCGGGCTGAGCTCTATGCCGCGGCGTCTGGTTATGAAGTTGCGCGCGTCGTCACCATTTCGGAGAGCGGCGGCATGCGCCCGCAGCCTATGGCGATGATGGCTGAGGCGCGCAGCGTGGATCGCAGCACACCGATTGCCTCCGGCGAGGTCGGATACTCGATCACGGTGAATGTGACGTTTGAATTGAGAAAGCCCGCCAATTAGGCGGGCTGTTCCCAGTCTACGCTTACTTTACAACTCTACGCCCAATGCGCTGAGCCGGCCGCACTCTTAATAAGCGGCGCTCGGCGTTTTGATATTGTTTTGCTCGTCCATCAGGGCGACTTGCGGCTTATGTTGGCGCGCTAATTCGGCTTCCATCTGAACGAAAGCTGCGATGACAACCCGGTCGCCCAAGGCGAATTTACGGGCGGCGCCGCCATTCACACCAATCGTGCGAGAGCCGCGCGGCGCTTCAATCGCATAGGTTGAGATGCGTTCGCCATTGGTGATGTTCCAGATGTCGACGCGCTCGTGCGGCAGAATGCCAGCGGCATCGAGCAGGTCCTGATCGATAGAGACAGATCCCTCATAATACACGTCGCACTGGGTTACAGTCGCAGCGTGGAGTTTTCCCTTCAACATATTGACCAGCAAAGCTCGCCCTCCCTATCGGAAATTACACAACAGGCCCCGCCTGCTATGCGTATATGGGTACTGCTTGCCCCCGGGTAAAGGGAGATTGTGCAGTGCAACGGCGGTCCTCAAAGCACAAATCCGTGAGCATGGAAAGGTCTCCGACAGCGCGATCATGAACCTGATACAATTGTTGGTGGAACGGCGAGAACAGAGGCGTCGAAAAGTTGCGCCTTCAACCAATTGTGCACCTGCTCAGGAGAGGGGCAGGTCTAGCTGCGCGAGGGTTTCGCGAAGCAGCGGTCCGATCTCGGTATTGAAGACCGCGTCGGCATACAGATCATGCTCGGTTTCTTCGCGATTGACGATGACGTATTTCGCTCCGTTCTGCTTGGCGATGAGCGGAATATTGGCGGCTGGATAAACGACGAGGGACGAGCCCAGCGCGATCATCAGGTCACAGGACAAGGCTTCGCTCTCGGCAAACGTCATTTTATCTTCAGGCATGGCCTGCCCGAATGAGATCGTGCCCGATTTGACGAGGCCGCCGCAGAAATCGCAGGTCAGGTCCTCATCTTCTTCCCAACGGGGGCGCAGCGTTTCGTAAGCATGGCGTTTGCCGCAATTCAGGCATTTCGCATAAGACGCGTTGCCGTGGACCTCGATGACTTTCTCGTCTGGCACCCCTGAATTCTGGTGGAGATTGTCGACATTCTGCGTCACGACGCTGGTGATCTTGCCGGTCTCGACCAATTTGGCGATGGCGAAATGACCGATATTGGGCTCTGCACCGGTCCAGCCTTCGGTGCGATTGAACACGCGCCGCCAGCTTTCTCGCCGCGCCTCTCGATCAGAGACGAAATCCTGGAAGTAAATTGGCTGCATTTTGGACCAGACCCCGCCCGGTGACCGGAAGTCCGGAATGCCACTCTCGGTCGAAATGCCAGCGCCTGTGAACACCACGACGCGGTCGGCGGCGTCTATGTGCTTGGCCAGTGTGACTGCTTCATCCATGTCAAAACCCTAGCTAAGCGCGTTGCAAAGTCCAGCGCCTCCTCTCGCGTGGTGAAGACTTGGCGCTTTGCGGCTTCGCGTCCAGTATGACGTTAGGAAACAGGAGCGGGACTGATGATCAAGAAAATCGTGCTCGGGCTGTCAGCGCTGGTGGTCGTTTTGGTGATTGGTGCCGGCATCTACACTTGGGATCCGCTGCCGAAGAATCCGAGCGCTGCTGAGTTGTCTGCCGACGCGGCGAATTACGACGCCGAGATCATCCGCGACACATGGGGCGTGCCACACATCTATGGCGCAACCAATGCAGATACGGCGTTCGGGGTCGCCTATGCCCACGCCGAAGATGATTATGAAACCATCCAGGATGTCGTCGCTGCCACCCGCGGTGTGCTGGCGCGCTATAAAGGGGCGGCCGCAGCGCCGACCGATTATGTCGTGGCGCTGCTCGATGTTTGGGGCACGGTGGATCGGCGCTATGAAAGCGATGTGCCAGCCGATGTGAAGGCGATTGCCGAAGCCTATGCCGCAGGGCTTAATCTATATGCCGCTGAGCACCCGGATGAGACCTGGAGCGGCCTTGCGCCCTTTACTGGCCAGGACGTGATCGCGGGGTTCATCCTCAAGACACCCTTCTTCTACGGCTTCGACGAAACCCTGCAGGAATTGTTCGCCGAAACCCGCGAGGCACCACTTGCGGCGGATCCGAATGAGCGGGCCTGGTTGCTGCATCCGACCCTCAACACAGAACGCGGGTCCAATGCGTTCGCGGTCCAGCCGATGCGCAGCGGCGATGAAATCACGCGGCTTCTGATCAATTCCCACCAGCCGATGACCGGGCCGGTGGCCTGGTGGGAGGCGCATATCGTGTCTGAAGAGGGGCTGGATATCACGGGCGGTCTGTTCCCTGGCACGCCAGTCATTTTGCATGGCTTCAACCGTCATCTCGGCTGGGCCAATACGGTCTCGAAGCCGGATCTGACCGATATCTACCGGCTGACCATCAATCCGGACAACGCCAAACAATACCAGCTCGATGGCACCTGGCGCGACTTTGAAGAAGAAACTGCGCTGCTTCGGGTGAAGCTGTTTGGACCGTTTGCGCTGAAAGTTCGCCGTCCGGTCTATCGCACCGAACATGGCCCGGTGATCGAGGCCGCGCACGGCACCTACGCGGTGCGTTATGCCGGCATGGGCGAGATACGGCAGTTGGAGCAATATGTGCGGCTCAATCTGGCTGAGAATTGGGACGAATTCAGCGCGGCAATGGGCCTGAACGCACTGCCCAGCATCAACTACATTTATGCCGATAAGGACGGAAACATCGCCCTTGTTCACAATGGCCAATATCCGGCGCGGTTGCCCGGCTGGGACTGGCAGGCCGACCTTCCCGGCGATCGCTCTGATCTGATCTGGGACGGCTATATTCCCTACGCCGATGGACCAAAACTGGTGAACCCGGAATCGGGCTTCATCTTTGACGCGAACAACACGCCCTTCCGCGCCACAGATGGTACGGACAATCTGACGCCGGAACAGTTTCCAGCCTGGATGGGATTGCAGACCAATGAGACCAATCGCTCGCTGCGCATTCAGGAGCTGACCGATGGCACCCAGCCGATCGACCGCGGGCGGCTTTTATCCATCAAGTTCGATACCGCTTATGCGGAAGGGTCAGAGGCTGATCGTTTCATTCAGAAGGTCCTCGCCCACGACTGGTCATCAGAGCCAGAGCTTGCCGACGCGCTCGCGCATTTGCAGGCCTGGGATTATCGCCTCGACATTGATAACCGCCACGCGGCGCTCGGCACGCTGACCGTGCTGCGCCACGTCACGGGTCAATTTACGGGCGACTTTGGTCCTGAGCCGCCGCAGGCGTTCCGCGAGGCGGTTATTCTTCTGACGGACGTGTATGGCCGGATCGACCCGGAATGGGGCGAGGTGAACCGCCTGGTCCGGGGCGAGGTGAACATCCCGATCAGCGGCGGCCCGGATATCCTGCGAGCGATCTACCCAGCCGCGGTCCGCCCAGATGGCAAGCTGCACGCAAACGCGGGTGATACCTGGATTGCCCTAGTGGAATGGGATGCCGCAGGAGGTCAGACCGCCGAGGTGATCCATCAGTTCGGCGCGGCGACGCTCGATGAAGGCTCACCGCACTATGCGGATCAGGCTCCGCTCTTTGCGGCAGAGCAATGGCGTCCTGCCCTGCTGTCGCGCGCGGATGTTGAGGCAAATGCGGCGCGGATGTACCGGCCCGGGCGGGATTAGGCTGATTTAATCGACGGTCCGTGCCCAGGCACGAACGTCCTCAACAAACAGATCCGGCGCTTCCATCGCTGCGAAGTGCCCGCCATGCGGCTGGTCGCTCCAATAGGTGATATTGTAAGCGCGCTCGCACCAGGACCGAGGCGGTGGGAAATAAACCGGCTCGCCAGGGAAATTGGCAAAGCCGGTCGGGGTTTCACAGCGCGCGCCCTCAGGCAGCGCATTTCCGCCTTCACCAAAAAACGCAGCATAGTACCAAACCGACGTCGCGATGGCGTCATTGGTGAGATAGATCATCAGATTGGTCAGCAACTGGTCGCGCGTGTAGATGTCGAACAAATCGCCGCCTTTCAGGTCTGACCAGGCTTTGAACTTCTCCAAAATCCAGGCGGTTGTGCCCATTGGGCTGTCCATCAAGGCCATGGCCAGGGTTTGCGGCTTTGTCGCCTGCTGCATGAAATAGCTGCCCTCGGCCTGCATCGCGGCTTGTGAGCCTTGGATCCAGGTGATCTCCTCGTCGCTTTGCGGAGTGGCCGGCGTCGGGCGCAGTCCGATCATGTTGAGATGGATGGCCTTGCATCCGCCTTTGCCGTCGACGGTGCCGTGATCGACGCCGAGCCAGGAGGTAACCATGCCGCCCCAGTCGCCGCCTTGGGCGAGATAGGTGTCGTAACCCAGCTGCTCGCGCATCAGGGTTTTCCAGAGCCGCGCAGTGGCGCGCTGTCCGAGCGGCGCGGCGGGTTTGCCGGAAAAACCATAACCTGGCAGCGATGGAATGATCAGATCGAAGGCATCTTCTGCGCGGCCGCCATGCTGGCTCGGGAATGCGAGCGGGCCAATGGCGTCGTAAAACTCGAAAAACGATCCGGGCCAGCCATGGGTCAGGAGCAAAGGGCGCTTGCCCCCGGCTTCACCAACCACATGCAGAAAGTGAATCGGCAGGCCTTCAATCTCGGTAACGAAATGTGGGTGCTGGTTGAGCTTTTTTTCCTCCGCCCGCCAATCATAGGATTGCAGCCAATAGTCCTGAATATCCTTCAATACCGGCGTCGACATGCCGAGTTGCCAATCTGGCAGACCTTCTGGAGCAGGGAACCATTTATACTTGGAAACCCGCTTGCGAATCCATTCCAGTTTGGATTGCGGGACGTCGATCTTGAATGGCTGAATATCGGCCATGGCACCCTCCACTGAGAGCGCGAACGTGCCGGGATTTGGAGATTGGTCAAGCCGCGACGCCGCGGGACCTGGCCTGGCTTAGGCGCCGTTCATGGCGGTGCCGACATCATCGGATACACCGTCCCACTTGTCCTGCGTACCAGACCCTGTGGTGTTCAGCGCGCCGATCAAAGCCAGGGCCATCAGGGCCATCAGCAAACCGTATTCAACCGCATTCGCGCCGGATTGGCAGCGAAACAGTCTGTTCAAGGCTTTCAGATCAACGTGCATTTTCAACTCTTATTTCTGGCCACCAAAACGTCGAATAAGGGAATGTCGGCTGCTGGTGCCGGGTAGGTGTGCAAGTCGTGCGCTTCGACCCAAGCCAGCTTCTGTCCTTCATTCGGAAGTGGTGATCCCCCCCATTTTTCTATGCCAAATAGTGGCATGAAAAGATGAAATTTCTCGTAAGTGTGACTGGCAAATGTGATCGGTGTGAGGTCACTTTCGCTAACCGTAATCGACAATTCCTCAGCCAGTTCGCGGGTTAGAGCCTGCTCGGGTGTTTCGCCAGCTTCGATCTTCCCGCCAGGAAATTCCCACAGCCCGGCCATCGCTTTTCCTTCCGGCCTTTGAGCCAGAAGAACCTCGCCCTTGCCGTTGAACAAAGCAGCAGCAGCCACATAAACGACCTTCACGTCCGATAGGCTCCGTTAATGTCCACATAGGCATGGGTCAGGTCGCACGTATAGACCGTGGAGCGCCCGGATCCCGCGCCGACTTGCACGCGAATGGTGATCTCAGGTTCAGCAACAGCGGCGCTGGCCCGGTCCTCGCTATAATTTTCAGCCCGGCCGCCAGCCTCCGCGACCTGTTCTGTTCCGAACCAGATGGCGAGCGCGTCCAGGTCAATTGGCTCGCCAGACTTGCCGACCGCCATCACCACCCGGCCCCAATTGGCATCATTGGCCGCAAGCGCCGTCTTGACCAAAGGGCTGTTGGCAATGTCGGTCGCTATTGTCCGGGCCGAAGCGTCGGAGACCGCACCATCAACGTGAATGGTGATGAACTTGCTCGCACCCTCACCATCCTTGACGATCAGCAAGGCGAGCTCGAGGCAAATCTCGTTCAAGGCCTCTACAAAGGCGCCGTATCGTGGATCATCGGTATTCGCGATCATGTCCTGTCCGGACGCCCCAGTGGCGAACACCATCAGCGAGTCGGAGGTCGACGTATCACTGTCCACGGTGATTGCGTTGAAGCTCTGATTACAGGCCTCGCGTAATGCCGTGTCGAGCACATCTGGCGCCACCGCCGCATCGGTGAAGACATAAGCCAGCATGGTCGCCATGTTCGGCGCGATCATTCCGGAGCCTTTGGCAATCCCCGAAAAGGCAATCTCCTGATCGCCAATCGTGCGGGTGAAGCCAGCGCCCTTGGCGAATGTGTCCGTGGTCATGAAAGCCTTGGCGCAGGCCTCCCAATCGGGTGCGGCAAGGGCCTCAACCAGGGTCGGAACGATACTGCCGACATAGTTTGGATCAGGCAGAGGCTCACCGATCACTCCGGTCGCGCCGAGAAAACACTGATCTTTTTGACACGCCAGACTGTCGGTCATCGCCGCCAGAGTCGCATCATTCTTGAGCACGCCTTTGGCGCCCGTGAAGGCGTTCGAGTTGCCTGAATTCACCACCAGAGCAGAAGCGCGACCAAGACCGCTCTCGAGCGCGTCGCGGCACCAGCGCACGTCCGCTGACGCAGTTGTCGAGCGTGTGAACACCCCGGCGCAACTGGTGCCTGGATCAAATGCGAACAGGAAGACATCATCGCGGCTCAGACCGCGGCCGGCATAGAAGCCGCGCGATCCAGTCGCTGCGCGCACGCCGCCGACTTGCGGCAGATCAGGGAACTGGTCAGGCGCAAAAGGAGAGGGCGTGAGGTTCATTCAGGATTGCTTTCTGCGTCCGGCTCGTCCGCAGCTTCGGCGGCAAGGTCGCTGGGGTCCGGCTGCTGGATATCGGCCTGGTTGCGCAGGGCGCGCAGGATGTCGCTGATCTGTGTGAAGGTCAGGAAGGTGATAATCTCCGGCCGCATCTCAGCTTTGGTCTTGGGCGGCCTCGTACGGCGCTCATCGACTTTCAGAATGTTCCATCCCCGTGCAGACTCAAAGACGCCGGAAATCGATCCCGTCTCAGTATCGCCGACAATCGCGGGGAAGGGACTGTCGAGTTCATTCGGGCTGATCCAGCCGAGATTACCGCCATCGAGGCGGGTATTGGTGTCTTGAGAGTATTCAAGCGCGGCTTCCGCGAAATCCCGCCCCGTATTGAGTTCTTCCAGGATCGCACCCGCGGTTTCGGCAGTCTCGACCAGAATGAAGCGCACGCGCACCTCATCATCGAGCTGCTGCAGCTTGACCTGCTCCTCATACATCAAATCAATGGCTTCTTCGGTGACCTCGCTGGCAACCAGGCTCTCGACAAGGATATTGCCGAGCAGACGTTCGCGTCCGGATTCCAGCCGCCGCTGCGCCGCTGGATCCTGATCGAGGCCGCGGGCCAGCGCTTCCTGCGCTAGCAGGCGCTGATCGATCAATTGTTCGAGAATTTGATGATACTCAGGATGGGTGGTCGTGAACTCGGTTCCGGGCTCGATCTGACCCTGGGCCACGGCCTCCAGTTCGACATCGCTGAAATAGATCGGTTCGCCATTCACGACCGCAGCCGTGACGCCCTCATATGCGGCGCGCTCCGGGGTGACGGCGGGCTCTGAATCGCAAGCCGAAAGTCCGGCCAGAAGTGCGACGCCAGCAATACCAGACGCCAGAGTTCGAAAGTTCAAAAGCATATCGGGCATTCCTTTGCGGCATTCGCCTAATTGACACGCGTATGCGGCGTTCTTAAGTCCGCTTGAAGTCTTGGTCGAGAGACTTGTTCAGGATGTGTTGAAGAACGCGTCCATATCCTGGAAAGAATTTTGTGTTTTCAGGATCCGTTCAAACAGTGTGGTATCGCCTCCCATGAAAACCCTCGCGAAAAAGTTTTTCGGTTCCGTCAACGATCGCAAACTCAAGCCGCTGCGCCGCCGGGTCCAGAAGATCAATACGCTGGAACCGATGATTGAAGCGCTGTCAGATCAGGCCCTGCGCGCCAAGACTGACGAGTTTCGCAAGCGCCTCGCGGACGGGGCGAGCCTCGATGATATTCTCGACGAAGCCTTTGCGGTTGTACGCGAAGGCGCCAAACGTTCGCTCGGCATGCGTCATTTTGATGTGCAGCTGCTTGGCGGCATGGTGCTCCATAATGGCGCCATCGCAGAGATGCGCACCGGTGAAGGTAAAACGCTGGTGGCGACGCTGCCGGTTTATCTGAATGCCCTCAAAGGCGACGGCGTCCATGTTGTCACCGTCAACGACTACCTGGCAGCGCGTGACGCAGAATGGATGGGCAAGCTTTACGGTTTCCTCGGCCTCTCGACCGGCGTTATTCGCGGGGAAGTCCCCGGCGGCGGCCGCATGTCGGATGAAGACCGCCGCGACGCCTATGCTTGTGACATCACTTACGGCACCAACAATGAGTTCGGCTTCGACTATTTGCGCGACAATATGAAGTACGCGCTCGATCAGATGGTCCAGCGCCGCCATGCCTATGCCATCGTCGACGAGGTCGACTCGATCCTGATCGACGAAGCCCGGACACCGCTGATCATTTCCGGCCCGACCGATGACCGCTCGGAGCTTTATCGCACCATCGACAAGTTCATCCCCAATCTGGATGAAGAAGATGTCGATTTGGATGAAAAAATGCGCTCTGTCGTCTTCACTGAGGAAGGCCTCGAGAAGATGGAGCAGCTGCTGAATGATGACGGCTTGCTTGAAGGCTCCCTCTGGGATCCGGCCAACGTCTCCATCGTTCACCACTCGAACCAGGCGCTGAAAGCGCACAAGCTGTTCCATCGCGATAAGGACTATATCGTCAAGGATGATCAGGTGATGCTGATCGACGAGTTTACTGGCCGGATGATGGAAGGCCGCCGCCTGTCAGAAGGTCTGCACCAGGCGATCGAAGCGAAAGAGAATGTCGATATCAAGCCAGAGAACCAGACTCTGGCCTCGATCACGTTCCAGAATTATTTCCGCTTGTATGACAAGCTAGCGGGCATGACCGGTACGGCGATGACCGAAGCGTCGGAATTTGCCGATATTTATGGTCTGTCTACCTTTGAACTGCCGACCAATAAGCCAATTCAGCGGATTGACGATGACGATGTCGTCTATCGGGTCGCCGCCGCCAAATATAAAGAGATCGTCGAAGAAGTCCGCGAAGCACGCGCCAAAGGCCAGCCGGTCCTGCTCGGTACGGCCTCGATTGAGAAATCTGAGATTGTTTCGACCTATCTCACCGCTGCCAAGATCCCTCATAAAGTGCTGAACGCGCGTCACCACGCACAGGAAGCTGAGATTGTCGCGGATGCAGGTGTACCTGGCGCGGTCACCGTCGCCACCAATATGGCGGGTCGCGGAACCGATATTCAGCTCGGCGGTAATCTCGACATGCGCGTCGCCAAAGCGGTGCAGGACCATGTTGAGAAAAAGGGCAGCGAGCCATCCGAAGGTGAGTTGCAGCTGATCATCGATCAGATCAAAGCTGAAGTCGAAGTCGCCAAGAAGCAGGCTCTGGAAGCAGGCGGGCTCTACGTGCTTGGGACAGAACGCCATGAAAGCCGCCGGATCGACAACCAGCTGCGCGGTCGTACCGGACGCCAAGGCGACCCGGGCAAATCCAAATTCTTCATCTCGGTTGAAGATGATCTGATGCGCGTCTTCGCAGCAGAGCGTCTGAACTCGATCATGAAGGGCCTCGGCATCAAGGAAGATGAGGGCATCACTCACCCCTGGATGAACAAGGCGATCGAGACTTCTCAGAAGAAGATCGAACAACGCAATTTCGACATTCGTAAGAACGTCCTGAAATATGACGATGTCATCAATGACCAGCGCAAAGTAATCTTCGAACAACGCATCGACTTCATGTATGCTGACAGCGTTCTGGAAGAGATTGAAGACATGCGTGAGCAGGTGATTGACGGCATCGTTGCTCATCACATGCCGGAAAAAGCACATGCTGAACTCTGGGACACAGACGGTCTCAGCGAACGCTGCGTTGAGCTGCTTGGTCTCAACCTCCCGCTCGGGGATTGGGCTGCGGAAGAAGGCGTTGCCAATGCCGAGGTGGCGCAGCGCATCCATGAAGCGGCGAAATCTGCTTACGACGAGAAAACCCAGCTCGCCGCCGATGGTCAGTTCCGCATGATCGAGAAGCAGATCCTGCTCCAGGTCCTCGATGCGCGCTGGCGCCAACACCTGCAACAGATCGACCAGCTGCGTTCGGTCATACACTTGCGCTCTTATGGTCAGCGCGATCCGCTGAACGAGTTCAAGGAGGAAGCGTTCAAACTGTTCTATGACATGCTGTCAGAGATGCGCCTGGAAGTGACCCGCTGGCTGATGAATGCGCAGGTCCAACCGCCGCAGCCACGCCCGGTGCCAAGCCCACCACAGCGCACGTTTGAGACGCATCTTGATCCGGACACGGGCGAGAATGAGCGCCCTGGAACGCCGCAAGCTGCCGCCGAACAAGCGCCGCATTCCATGGTGGCGCAGGCCGAAGAAAGCTGGGCCAACACGCCGCGTAATGCGCCGTGCCCGTGCGGCTCTGGCAAGAAATACAAGCATTGCCACGGCAAATTGGTCGCAGGTGGCAAGCAAGTCTAAGTGCCGGAAACTGGCCTTAAACTTTTCGTAATCTGAACAAAGCGGGACCGCGGTCTCGCCTTTTCTGTATCCGACACAAGCAGGCTCCATAAATTCAAGTCTTCAATGGAGCCTTTCCATGTCGGAACACACCGCGTTTCCATCTGCGGGACGCCAGCCCAATTTCGCAGATTTCCTCCCCAAAAGATCGGCGGGCCTGAAGCTGTTGCTCGTTTGCGCACTGGCTTTGATCATGACCATTCCGGCGCTGCTGGTGCATAGCATTGTCTATGAACGCAGCGCTGGGTTTGATCAGGCGGTGCGCGATGTCAGCGAGAGCGCAGGCGGACCGCAATACGTGCTCGGACCGGTGCTGACCGTGCCTTACTCTTTTACACCTAATCCGAAAAAGCCGGACACGCTCGCTTATGGGATCGCGGTCGCCTATGCCGAAACCGGGACCGCCTCGTCCCGCGTGGCGGTGGAAGAGAAGCAGCGCGGCATTCACACTGTGCCGGTTTATCTCGCTGATATCGAAATGCAGGCCGAGTTCTCGCCTTCGGCTCTGCGTGCAGCCATCCCGCAAGGGGCTGAACCCGTCTGGCGCGATGCGAGATTATATGTCGGTGTCAGCGACACGCGCGGGATCAAGGACGCGATTGATGTCACCGTGGATGGACGGCCCGTCACCTTGGGCCCAGCCTCGAGCTTTAGATCCGGTGATGGCTATTCCATCGTTCCAAATGCGGCCGTGACCCTGGCCGCAGGGCAGATTGAAAACCTCGCCACGCTCGAACGCCCTGTTCAGGTGGCGGTGAATCTGAAACTGAGTGGCGCGCAGCGTCTGTCGATCGGTCCGTTCGCAAAGGACACGTCTTTGACCATGGTGTCCAACTGGCCAAGCCCGAGCTTTACCGGCGGTGTCTTGCCAGGCGAGCACAATGTCGGCGAAAGCGAAGCGGGTTTTGAGGCGAGCTGGCGCGTGCCCTATCTCGCTCGCGGGATTGAGGGGGCAGGCCCGAATCTCGATCTCAGCGCCGTCACCGCATACAATTTCCGCGATATGGGCGTGGTCTTCATCAAGGAAGCAAGCCCTTATCAGTCCGTTGAGCGGGCGTTGAAATATGCGGCCATGTTTATTGGCTTTGTCTTCCTCGCCTATTTCCTGTTCGAGGTGACCAGCCGTGTCCGGGCGCATCCGGCGCAGTATATTCTGGTCGGCCTGGCGCAGGCGATTTTCTATATGTTGCTGCTGGCTTTTTCCGAGCGGATCGGGTTTGACCTCGCCTTCATGATTGCCGCGGCGATGACGGTGGGGCTGACATCGCTTTATGCCACAACGGTGTTCAAGTCGCGCACATATGGCTTGCGGGCGTTTGGCATTCTCGCCGGGATTTATGGCCTCATCTATGTCCTGATGCGGGCCGAGAGCCATGCGCTGCTGGCCGGGGCGCTCGCGAGTTTTGCGGCGATTGCGCTGACCATGTACATGACCCGCAACATTGAATGGTATGGCGACGACAAGACGCCCGAACCTGCTTGAGCCAGCCTGAGCTTAATTTCATCCATAGAGGGCTGCGCGTCGTCGCAGCCCTTTACGCTTCGGCTTCAAATTCCGTATCCGGCCCGGCCGCGAGATGCGTCGCCACATATTCGCGCAGTGCCAGGGTCCGCGCCGTGGCATCGCCTTCCAGGCGTTCGGGTTCGATCAGCGGTCCGAAAGTCATTTCAAACGGACTGCCTTTCTTGTTCAGCAGCTCATGGAACAGTGTGATGTCGCGCAATTCGCCATTCATCTGTGAAAAGAAATAATACAGCCAGGAATTGGTCGCCTGCAGGTTCAGCGGCTGGATCGGGGCTTTATGTTTGCGGGCCAGGGAGACCACAGTCGGCATCCAGTCCTGTTCGGTCAGTACGCCATCAATCTTCTTGGCGAGTTTGCCAGACGGAAAGATCACCACGCATTTTTCTTCGGCAAAGGCTTCCTTGGCGAGGCGCAGGGTTTCGCGCGTCTTGGCCGGAGAGCGTTTGTCCATCACCCATTCGACCGGGATCAGCACATCAGAAAAGCCAGGATTGACCCGCAGCGCATCGGCATTGGCAAAAAACACAATGTCCCGCCGCACGCGTCGCAAAGCGTCCCAGACCGCAACCCCGTCGGCGAGCCCGGTCGGATGATTGGCCGCGACAACCAGGCGGCCTTCGGTCGGCATCTTCTCAATCGCGTTGAGGGTCAGGTCGACAGAGAGTTCCTGAGTCAGGTGATCGAAACTGTCACCGCCATTCAGGGTCTGCAAATAATCCGCCATCCGGCAGGCGCGGTCATAGCCGAGCACCGAATAGAGCATCGGCCGCACCGCCGACCAGCTCCAGTGATCCACAAAAGACGGACATCTTTCTTTTATCAGTCGATCGACAATATGATCGTCACTCGTCTCCAGTTCCGCCAAAAAGGCGGCCTGCGTGCTGGCAGCTGGAAGCGTTTTACTGCTCATAAAGTCCTGTCTCCATTGGCATCTGAGGCCATTGTGAAGATTCTATCACAGTTCGTGCCAAGTTGGCGACGACCGGTCTCAGCGGGGCTGAATCTGTAGCATTGTCAACACTTTGGTCACTTTCGCTTTACCATCCCGTAATCCGTCGGTGGCAAAGTGTGTTCAGAAGAGGGCAGGCGAGAAGCGCCGGGGAAACAGTGTAGAGTCTTACATAGGGTAGTTAGATGAAAGTTCTTTGGGTCGAAGATCACGAACCGGTGCGTGACCTTTTACTGGTCGCGGCAGACAAAGCGGCGCGGGCTCGCGTTGCGGTGGATCTGGTAATGGCAACGACCCTGATGGAGGCGGAGAATCGCCTGCGTCTGGAACGCTTCGATCTGGTTGTCCTCGACCTCACCTTGCCCGACAGCTTTGATGGCGACATGACCATCGCGCGCGTCGCCAATATGGGCAAACACCGCATCGCCGTCTGCTCGGCCCAGCCCGAGCGTGACCAATGCGTTGAGACAGCGCTGAAATGCGGCGCCAATGTCGCCCCGCAGGCCATCTTCAAGGCCAAGCTGCCCTTTAACCGCTTCATCCAGCGGGCCGAGACCTTCCACGATTTCCTGCTCGACCAGATGCCAGGCGCCGAAAGCCGGGTCGCTGCGGCCGCCTAAAGTTTCGTAGAGTTTGTAGCGTTCAAAGCGCCCTCGCAGAGATGCGGGGGCGTTTTGCTGTTGGTTGGTGAGTCCGTCCTAAAGTCCTCATACTGAACCAAATCCGCCCCAAGGCCCTCATCCTGAGCCTGTCGAAGGACGGGGGCCGGGCTTCTGGGCGGTTGCGGCTAGCCCGCCTCGTCCTTCGACAAGCTCAGGATGAGGCTGAAAGGGGGAGGCAACACCAAACCCCTCACGGGCCGAAACCCTGAGGCTTTAGAAAGGCTAGGCGCGTCTGAGACAAACGCGAAGGGAACTGCCGCTCTTTCGAGACGGCGTATAGCGCCTGGATCAGACGCGCCTGCGGCGGCTCTTTTTCATGCGTTAGGCCTTGATCACCTGGATCAAGCACCACCTGGGGGGCCTTCTGTCTTACTAATTTCGTAGCCTGGCCGTGGGGACCAGGATTTATGAGCACCGGCCAGGCGCGCTACCGAGCAAGGGGTACAGCTCCCCAAGCCAAGCCACGCGACCACCGCTCTCCTCCCCTGCCAAGCCGTTCCGGACAAGCCTTCCATCAGGAGGAGATGGGAAGGAGTATACGCGCGTTTTGAAGGGTGGGGATTGAGGCGGGAAAAGGTGGGGGATTGAGCGTGGGAACAGGTGCTGGATTTACGAACTCGAGGTAAACTTTAGGGGTCACGTCTGAACCGAAGGACGCGCTCATAAACTTGGAGTCTCATTTTTATGAGTTCATTGTCAAACGGTGCATCAAAAAACTCTTCGAACTCCGTGGCGCTTGAGGATCCCGTTTGATTAAAAACGAAGTAATCCAAAAATGCGCAAACATCTCGATTCAACTGAAAAAGAACGCGCTCGGCGAAGCGCTCGTCGTAATCGGCGTATCCGTGAACCATGCCATTTCGGATATCTCTATAATGGTTCAGATAAAGAAGGGCGTGTGCCTTGTCTTTGTAAATTGAACTAGCACGTCTAACCACCTTCTCATGCGGTACCTGCTTACCAAGCGTCGTGATGAACTCCAAAGTGGTCCAAAGTTCCAAAAATGCTTTACGCAAATCGAGGTTGTCGGTCGAATCGCAGTACATTCTAAGCGCTCTTCGGGCATGCGCAGATGGAAAATTTGACCCCTTGAGTACAGAAATCCCACGATCGAGGTTTTTCTTCACTACTGGGCGGCTGTCGAGATCTTGAACGTTGCCCGGCTTCGACCATTCAGGGTAATACCATAGCCCTTGCTCTGCCAGCTCTCCGCTTTTTTGGTGGACGGTCGAGAATTGGATGGGGCGTACGTCGTTCAACGATTGTCGATACGACCCCGTACTCATCCGACTATGTTTGTTGCGATTCATCAAATAGCTGAGCAAGCCGCGCAATTCACCAAACGCTCCAAGCGCACGCCGGTAAGCAATTTCGGCATTCTTTGCCGAAACAAATATCTTGAATAGTTGCTTTTCCGACGACCCAGCCGTCACGCAATAATCGTCGTCGATTCGAGGGAAGTGGCGGAAATGTATAGTACGCACGGCCTCATTGTGAGAATCAATCATTCTCGCCTGCGTGCGAGATTTCAGCGGCTTTAATCGCTGTATCAGACAATCATGAAGTTTAAGGCGAGAGATTGGAAGCTCACCTTTCAAGTACATGCCGGTGAGCACCGTGTATCGATTTGATTTATCGGTCTTTTTCTCCCAGTACTTCTTCCTGACGATGTTCAATAAGTCTTCAGCCGAAAAATCATCCGAAAGCTCGTTGCTGGCAACCGCAGAAAACAACACGCTCCGAAGTATGTAATCTTCCTCGTCGGGGTCGATATCTAGGCGTGAGTAAAGCAGTAAATCAATGTCTCCGGCACCCGCTCCACGTAAGGAAATACTATTATTTTCATTTCTGATGCGAAGTTTTTTTGCCGTTTCAACAATAAGATCTATGTCGCTCTTTCGTTGTTTCTTGTATTTTATTTTCACCATACTGGTGAATGCTTATCACCCCAACACAGCATCCGCAACAAACGGATTGTCCTTCCGCTCCTGCCCGAACGTGCTCATCGGGCCGTGCCCTGGCACGAATCTCATCCCGTCGCCGAGCGGCCAGAGATTGTTGACGATGCTGTCAATCAGCTGCTGGTGATTGCCTTTCGGGAAGTCGGTGCGGCCGATTGAGCCGCGGAACAGCACGTCGCCGACAAAGGCGAGCTGGCCGGCCTGGTGATAGATCACGACATGGCCCGGCGTGTGGCCGGGGCAGTGGGTGACGCCAAACGTCTGGTCGCCAAGGGTCAGCGTGTCGCCCTCCTTCAGATAGCGGGTCGGGATGACATTCTTGCCATAGACAATGCCATAGCGCGCGCCCTGTTCCTCAATCTCGTCGAGCAGCCATTGGTCGTCCTTGTGCGGGCCAATAATTGGACAACCCGTGCGCTCTGACACCGCGGTGGCGGCGCCGGCATGGTCGAGATGGCCATGGGTCAGCCAGACCGCGACGATCTTGACGCCGAACTGCCCAGCCGCGGCCATCAGCCGGTCGGTCTCGCCGCCGGGATCGACGAACACGCCCTCCATAGTCTCCCGGTGCCAGATCAGCGAAGTGTTCTGCTGCAGCGGCGTGACGGGGATGATGCGGATGTCGAGCTTGGGCTCGGGGGTACTCTGAGGCTGGGAGGTCTGTTCGGTCATGGCAGGTCAGATAAGGATTATTTGAACCGGGTAAAGGTGAGGCGCATCGTGGCAGCATTGTTCATCAGCACACCGAGCGCGAAATAATACAGGCCCGCCCGCGTCTCAAAGCCGATATAGATGCTGATCTGGCTGATCCCGATCAGCAAAGCGGCGAGGAAGACGTCCAGCATCGACCACTTGCCGAGCAGGTTGAGCAGCTGGGCGAGCTTCGGGCTCGGCTCTGCGCCCTGGCGGAAAATGATCGCCGCCGTGATCGTCTTGGCCAGCGGGAAGATGCCGGAAAAGAAAATCACCACCA
This sequence comes from Henriciella sp., assembly GCA_013214545.1. Classification (GTDB taxonomy): domain Bacteria; phylum Pseudomonadota; class Alphaproteobacteria; order Caulobacterales; family Hyphomonadaceae; genus Henriciella. The sequence continues at coordinate 1,919 of JABSQB010000014.1, read as the reverse complement.
GGCCAAGAAAGGGCAGGCCCGCCTCGAACAGGGTCTGGACGATGCCATAGAGATTATATTCCTGGCCGCCAAAGCCGAAACTGTTCGGCTTCCAGATCGAGGGCAGGATCAGGCCGGTTATGATCAGCGCGGTCGAGGCATAGAGCGCCATCTCGCTGATCACATCCCAGATCGGGATGGCCTTGCGGGGCGGTTCGGCGGCAGGGGCAGGCGTGTCGCTCATGGGCCGCAGTGTTGCCGGGCGACCGAGCTGGGGTCAACGCCTTTCCTGCGCCGCGCCGGTGGGGTAAAGCAAGGTTAACGGGAGACGGAGGACGCGCGGATGCCGGGTGGACGAATGGGCATCATCATTCTCGGCATTATCGGCCTGGTGGTGTATTATCTGTCGAACCAGGAAGTGAACCCGTATTCGGGCAAGTCCGAGTTCAACACGATCTCGATCGACCAGGCGAGCAAGCTTGGCGCTCAGTCCTATGTCCAGATGCTGCGCCAGGAAGGCCAGAACGTGATCTGCGGCTCCGGCGCGGCGAGCTGCGATGCAAGCAGCCGGCGGGTCTATAATACGGTCAACGAGATTGGCGAGCGCCTGCGCCTCGCCGCGATCGAGATGGAAGAAGACTATCTCGCCGCGGGCTATGAGTTTGAACCGGTGGCCCGCAAGTTCGACTGGACCTTCAACGTGATCCAGTCCGAGCAGCCAAATGCGTTCTGTCTGCCGGGCGGCTATGTCGCGATCTATACCGGCATTCTCGACATTACCGGCAATTACGATCAGCGCGTGACGCTGGCGGATATTGAGGATGTCGACAAGCTGGCTGTCGTCATGGGGCACGAGATTGGCCACGCCCTCGCCCATCACGGGGCCAAGCGGATGAGCAATACCCGCCTCGCCCAGATGGGCACGATGGCGGTCGGCCTCGGCCTTGGCGATATGGATCCGAGCCAGGCGCGGATGGTCCAGCAGGCCATGGGCATGGCGGCGCAAGGCGGACTGATGGCCTTCTCACGCGAGCATGAGACGGAAGCCGACAAGATCGGGCTCGAGCTTCTGGTGCGCGCCTGCTACGACCCGCGCGAGGCGCCGGAACTGTGGCGTCGCATGGGCCAGATTGGCGGCGGCCAGCGTCCCCCGGAATGGATGAGCACGCACCCGGCTTCTGAAACCCGCGCCGACAATTTCCGCCAATGGATGCCCGCGGCGATTGAGATGTATGAAAGCCGCTGCGGGGCGCTGGATTAGAACTACCGCCCTGTCAGACCCGACAGGCCCGGGTGTAATGGCGGTGACATATATCTGTGCGACCAAGTTTGGACCCACGTGGAAGTTGTACGGCGCGCCGACGGGCACTCGATATAGTTAAAACCTTTAGGGGGTAGCGCTATTATTAATTGGATTAATATGCCTTGGCGCGGTAGTTCAGAACCATAGGTCCCGTATCCACGGGACCGAAACCCAATTCACAACAGGAGATCTTATGGCTGATGACATGAAATGCCCCGTCGCTGGCGGCTTTTTGACTGGCGACCTCGCCAACAAGGGCTGGTGGCCTGAACAGCTCAACCTCAAAATGCTGAACCAGAACGCGCCGCAAGTGAGCCCGCTGGAAGATGATTTTGATTATGCCAAAGAGTTTGAGTCGCTCGACTATGACGCGCTGAAAAAAGATCTCGCGGCGCTGGTTACCGACAGCCAGGACTGGTGGCCGGCTGACTATGGCAACTATACCGGCTTCTTCGTGCGCATGGCCTGGCACAGCGCCGGCACCTATCGCACCTATGATGGCCGCGGCGGCGCCAATTCCGGCTCTCAGCGCTTTGCCCCGCTGAACAGCTGGCCTGACAACGCCAACCTAGACAAGGCGCGTCGCTTGTTGTGGCCGATCAAGCAGAAGTACGGTCGCCAGCTCTCCTGGGCTGAC
>JABSQB010000138.1 GCA_013214545.1 Henriciella sp. | reverse complement strand
TTTCCCTATAACGCGCGGATTATGTTTCCAATATAAGAGCTATAAATCTCATCGTTTTGAGAAGACCTTGAGCTTGCGTGAGGCAGCGTTGTACCTGTAGCCAAATAATTGTGTGAACCGCCCCGGGTTTACCGGAGAGATTTTGTTTCAAAGATTAGGCGACCTTATCAAGGGCGCTTGAGTTTCGAAAGAAGGCCTCCTCCGCTTCGCATGGGGTTGAGTATCCGATGGCGCTGTGGAGCCGCTCGGTGTTGTACCAGGAGACCCATTTCAGGGTCTCCCATTCGATCTGGCCCGCTGATTTCCACGGACCGAACAGATTGATGACTTCCGTCTTGAACAGACCGATGATGTTTTCCGCCAGGGCGTTGTCATAGCTGTCGCCAACGCTGCCAACCGATGCGTCGATGCCGGTCTCTGCCAGCCGTTCCGAGTAGCGGATCGACAGATATTGACTGCCCCGGTCCGAGTGATGGATCAGCCCGCCGGCCTGGTTTTGACGCCTTTGGCAGATGGCCTGGTTCAAGGCATCGAGCACGAAGCTCGTGGTCATCGACGTGGAGACCCGCCAACCAATGATCTTGCGGGCATAGACATCGATGACGAAGGCCACATAGACCATTCCCTGCCATGTCGAACAATAGGTGAAATCCGAAACCCAGAGCTGGTTCGGGGCTGTGGCCGTGAAGTTCCGGTTGACCTTGTCCAGTGGACAAGGCAAGGCCGGATCGGGGATCGTTGTCTTCTTCTTGCCCCGCGTGACGCCTTGTAAGCCAAGCCCTTTCATCAAGCGCTCCACGGTGCAGCGAGCAATGTCCCAGCCCTCGCGGCGAAGGTGACGCCAAATCTTGCGGGCTCCATAGCGCCCCTTACTCATCTCATGGACGCGCAGGATCTCCCGGGCATCCGCATCGTCTTTCTTCGCGCGGGCCGAAGCCAGATCCGGATCACGGGCAGCGGCGGCATGCGAATAGTAGCTCGATGAGGCGATCGGCAAAACGCGGCAGATCGGCTCGACCCCAAAGGCTTCACGGTACTCTTCGATGAACGCGATCATTTGCGGAACGGGCGGTCGAGCTCCGCTTGGGCAAAATAAGCAGACGCCTTCTTCAGGATCTCGTTGGCCTGGCGAAGCTCCCGGTTCTCCCGCTCCAGAGCCTTGATCCGCGCCTTGTCCTCGCTCGTGGAGCCAGCGCGCTCGCCCGCATCACGGGCGGCCTGGACACACCACGCACGCAGGCTGTCCTTGGAGCAGCCGAGCTTCGACGCAATGGCACGATAGGCGGCGTTGTCGCTGTCATAGTCGCTGCGGTGGTCTTGAAAAAGCCGAACGCCACGTTCGCGGAACTCAGCTGTATATCTCGGGGGAACTGTCTTCTGATCCATAAAGGGTATCCTGTGAGAGTTTTACTCTCCGGTAAACCCGGGGCGGTTCATACGGGTGTCCGTCGCAAGAGGCGTTGTCGGGGTCGAAGACTTTTCTTCAAGAGATCGCGCCGATCTGACCGTCAGGCCGAATGCCGCAAGTGCAGG
>JABSQB010000137.1 GCA_013214545.1 Henriciella sp. | reverse complement strand
CGTATCGGCGACGAAGACAGGCTCGGCCAAGGCCGTGTGATCTCCACCGCGAAACACTTCTTCGGCGACGGCGGCACCGAACAAGGGGTCGACCAGGGCGACGTGAATGGCGCGCTTGAAGACTTAAAGCCGGTGCACGTTTCTCCTTATGTCAGCGCCATCGAAGCAGGCGTAGAAACCGTGATGGCAAGCTTCAATTCCATCAATGGGCGCAAAATGCATGGCAATGAAGCTCTGCTCACAGGCGTGCTTCGCGGCGAGCTTGGCTTTGATGGTCTTGTCGTCGGCGACTGGAACGGTCACGGCCAGGTCGCAGGCTGCACAGTCTCAGACTGCCCACAGTCTCTATTGGCGGGCCTGGACATCTACATGGTCCCTGATGATTGGCAGGCTTTGCATGAATCGCTCATCGCGCAAGTCGAAAGCGGGGTCATCCCGATGGAGCGGCTGGACGATGCCGTTGGGCGCGTCCTGCGCCTGAAAATGCGAGCGGGTCTGCTTGGAGAGAACGCCCTTTCGCCAGCTGAGCGTCCAGGCGCCGGCGATGACAGCCTGCTAGGCTCTGCCGAGCACAGGGCAATTGCGCGCGAAGCCGTTCGAAAATCTCAAACCGTGCTGAAGAATGACGCTATATTGCCGCTCGATGCCGGATTTCGCATTCTGGTCGCGGGCACCGCTGCTGACAGCATCGCTCAAGCCGCCGGTGGATGGACGCTGACCTGGCAAGGCGGCAAAGAACTGACAAACGACTATTTCCCAGGCGCAACTTCTATCTATCGCGGGATTGCAGATGCCGCAGAAGCCGCTGGCGGCGTGGCAACCCTGTCGGAGGATGGCAGCTATAGCGAAGCCCCGGATGCCGCCATTGTCGTGTTCGGCGAGCAGCCCTACGCAGAATTTGCGGGCGACAAGCGTGATCTCATATTCCGCGACACAGAAGGGCTGGAGCTGCTCAACCAGTTTAAGGCCGAAGGTATTCCCACAATCGCCGTTTTCCTTTCCGGTCGTCCGCTCTGGGTCAATCGAGAGCTGAATGCTTCAGATGCCTTCGTGGCAGCCTGGCTGCCTGGCGGCGAAGGCGCTGGTGTATCTGACATTTTGTTTGGTGCGCACCCTGCCACCGGAACACTCTCGTTTTCCTGGCCTGCGAGCTGCGAAGGCGCTCCGTTGAACGGCCCGGACGGCGCGCTCTTCCCGGTGGGGTACGGTTTATCCCAAGGCGAGGTATCACGGCCGACCACATATGACGAAACATGCGCCGGCTTGGCGTTCGACGCTGGGCAGGACTGGTTCTCTTCTGGCCGCTTGGGTGAAGGCGTGACGGTGCGCGCTGGCAGCATCGACGTGCCGCAAATGCGAGGGTCCACGGTGCTGGTGAGCCTCACAGGCTATGATCGCGATGCTCAGGAAGATGCGCGCGAGATTCAGTTTGAATCGGGCGGTAGCATCGAAATCGCAGGCCCTGGCGAAGGCGAAGCCTTCAGAATCACCTACGAAGTTCCAGAGCGACCCGCAGGCAAAGTCTTCATTGGCTCTGGAGAGAGCACTTATGACGCAACTCTAGGTGTCTCTGTTGCGGCTGGAAAAGGCTGGCGCGAGATGGTCATAACGCAGGACTGCCTGCCGGACCTCGCCAATGATCT
>JABSQB010000136.1 GCA_013214545.1 Henriciella sp. | reverse complement strand
TGCCACGAAAAGCGGCTGTTCAATTTCTTGACTTTTAATTGCTCGATCTACACTCCGATTCTCAAAGACACGATCTGCGGAGCTGGCTCTATGAATTTTATGTCAATGATCTCCGGAGTAATTGTGTTTCTGTTGATGGCGGCTTGCCAAACCGAACTTACTAGCGATTCAGAGTATCCTCGCTTTGAAATCGTAACCGACGAACAAGCGTTTCCGGTCTCGATCCCTGCATCATACGATGCAACGCGCGGCTGGCTCGTGGTCAAAGAGGATCGCCAAGACAGTGGTTCTCTTGAAATTCGATTACCGGTCGCTGTTATCCACTCTGAGGCAGAATCAAAGAAATCGCCGATCGCTTATCTTTCCGGTGGTCCTGGCACATCGGCGATGAAAACGGCAGCTTTTCCTGGTGCCTATCCCTGGCTCAAAGATCGAGACTTTGTCGTTATTGGTCAACGCGGGACGCATTTTGCTAAGCCGGCGCTTATGTGTCCGGAGTATCGAGAGGCCGTTTCAGAGGATGGCGATCGAAACGTTGCCGTTACAGCGTGTCGCGCACGCTTGGAACAAGCGGGAATTGGACTTGAGAACTATAACACGACCGCAAGTGCTAACGATCTTGAAGACCTGAGATTGGTATTGGGCTTCGACACTTGGAGCCTCTATGCAGGATCATACGGAACCCGGTTGGCGCTGATTTACGCCAAAAGCTATGGCGACAAGCTTGAGTCTATGGTGCTGGATTCTCCGCTTCCTCCCAACGCTATTTTTGATGACGAAAGCGCGTTCAACATGGAACAAGCTTTGCGCGCGATCGCGAGAGATTGCGCCAGCGATACAGTCTGCGCCACAGCCTTTCCAGAACTGGAAAGTCGCTTCTTTCAGACGATAAATAGGGTCGCAGCGCTGCCACTCACGATCGATGGGCGTGACCAACCGGTTACAGGCCCTAATCTTGTTTCTCTTGTACCGATAACCTCTGAGTCGAGTATTCGTAACGCTCCGATTACGATGGATCGAGTGGCAAATCTCGACCCAGCTCTTTTGGGAAAACTGGTTGGTGCAGCTGAAGCCGCCGACTTTGCCTGGGGAATGCGTTTCTCGGTTTGGTGCAGTGAAGCGATTCCGTTCAGCAATCGGTATCGGGTTAAAAACCCAGGTCCAGTTCTAGGAGGTTATGAGAGCGCTGCAATCGATCCGAAAATTTGCGAAGCGTGGGGCGTTCCAACAGAACCCCTGAGCTTTATCGAGCCTGTTACAACAGATGTTCCAACCCTGTTCATTGCGGGAGAGTTTGATCCCCTAACGCCGCCCGTTTGGGGTAAACTGGCAGCGGAAACTCTTCCCCAAAGCCGAGTCATTGTCATTCGACGCGGCAGCCATAGCTCGACCCAACAATGGGGTGGAGATGGATGCGCCATGTCGCTCGCGGCGGAGTTCTTCGCGGACCCGAGAGCCTTCCTTCAGTCCACTAAGACCAAATGCGACTCTTCTCTCTCGCTACCCGAATACCGAACCGTGTGGGAGTGAATAGTTGAGTGGTCTGCAAAGGAAGTTTTAAGCCATTGGGCCAATGCCCGCTTCTCTAATCGGGCATTCAGGTCAAGCTCCAAATTTTGGTTTTGTGAGGGTCCGCATCCATGTCTGGGTCACG
>JABSQB010000135.1 GCA_013214545.1 Henriciella sp. | reverse complement strand
CGCTCCTGACTATCAGCCAGCCCTGGCAGGGTGACGATGGTCCCTGAAACCGCTGCAACGGCCGGGGCGACGGATAATAAACCGCCGAGTTGGCCCTTTTGGTGGTTGGGGACGCAGTCACCGGCCCACGCGGCGAGGGGCGCGAGCATCATATTCAAGCCCATTTGCCAAAGCGCGATGACGATCAGCAATTCCCTCAAAGAGGAAGCTGTGCCGGCGGTGATCAGCAGAGCGCAAGAGAGCACCAGACCGATGGCGACAAACACGCGGCGATTGCGCGCAAAGTCGCTAAGCCATCCGAATGCAATGTGGGCGAGGCTCGCAAAGATCGCTCCCACAAAGGCAATGTAAGCCAGCCAGTCGACAGCTGCTTCGCCCGCAATCGCGGAGACCTGGACCGGAAGCAATACTGTCAGAAAAGGCACATACGCGATCGCGCCGCCCGCCCATGCCAATGCGTACAGGTACAGAAACGTCGTGTCCTGTCGTTCAGTGGATCTGGATGATTGGTCCAAGCTAGGCTACCGGCGCCGCCACAGATTCGCGTTCGATCAACTGCGCCGGGATTGAGATCCGCTCCACGTCTGGTGATTGACCGCGCTGCGTCGCGATCAGCAGCTCTGCGGCAACCGAAGCGGTTTCTGCGATGGGTTGGTCAATCGCGGTCAAGGCAGGCAAACTGAAACGAACGCCTGGCGAGTTATCAAAGCTGATCAATGACAGATCTCGCGGCACCGACAGACCGAGTTCTTCGGCCACCCGCAAAGCCCCGAACGCCATTTGATCATTGCTCGCGATGATGGCGGTCGCTCGGTCTGGGCGTTGTAATAATTCCCGCGTGGCCCGCATACCGGATTCGAGCGTAAACTCCCCCTCCGCGAAGAGGCCTTTGGTTGATAGACCAAGTTCTTCCATCGTCGCGCGCCAACCATCTTCGCGCCATCGGCTCAGATTGTATTCCGGCGAACCGGCGATAAAGCCAATTCGTTTGTGGCCGAACTTGTGCAAATGTTCGGTCGCCATGCGGGCGGAGTCTTCGTCTTCCATAGAGACCGGAATGCCTGGGCCTTCGCTGCGCGAGCCAACGCGCACGAACGGAATATTATTGGCTGCGAGCAGCGCGGTGATCTTGGGATTGTGAGAGTGAGGCGGGGTCAGGATAATCCCATCCGGTTGCAGAGAGGCAATGGCAGCCGTGAGCTCTCTTTCGATGTGATCGTCGTGCGTGTCAACGAGTTCGATCAGCATTCGATAGCCGTGCTCGGCGCATTTCAGCATTCCTCCGAGCAACATCTGGTCAACCCAGTCATTGCCCTCTCGCGCGCGCCATTGGGCGATTGTGCGTTCGCGATCGTTCAAAGCAAGGATCAGATAAGAGCGCGAGCCGCTCATCCGTTGAGCGGCGATGGAGGGCACATAACCAAGCTTGTCGATTGAAGCCTGAACGCGCTCCTTCATCGCAGCGCTAACATTGGGTTCTTTGTTGATGACCCGGCTAACCGTCTGAAGTGATACTTCTGCGTCGGCAGCGACATGCTTGATGGTTACTGATTGGCGGCGTCTCGCCATGATTGACCTTCCTGATCTTGTCCCCTGCGCAACCCCACCTTCAGAGTCTTAGATGGTCGCCTCTTTCACACTCTGATGAGATTCGCTTCACGCG
>JABSQB010000134.1 GCA_013214545.1 Henriciella sp. | reverse complement strand
CTGCGTCCACCCAGGGCCCGTGGACCAAACTCCATACGGCCCTGCATCCAACCGACAGCCTTACCGTCTGCCAGAGCCGCCGCGGTGAGATCCGTGACCTCCCGATCCGATACTTTGGTGAACTTGGCTTTCGCGTGTGTGAGCGCCGTCTCGATTTCGTCAGAGCTAAACTCTGGCCCCAGATAAGACCCCCGCATGGAATCGCGAGACTGGCTGAGCTTGCGTTCTTTGCCATGCAAGATGTGATAAGCGCCGAGCGCGGCGCCGAGCGCGCCACCGGCGTCGCCCGCAGCGGGCTGAATCCATATATTGTCGAACACACCTTCACGCAAAAGAATGCCATTTGCGACACAGTTTAAAGCTACGCCGCCCGCCATGCAGAGATTGCGCGCGCCGGTATCTTTGGCGATGCCTTTGGCCAGCTTGATCACGATCTCTTCTGTGACTCTCTGAACCGAAGCGGCGAGATCCATCTCACGTTGCGTGAGTTCTGATTCAGGTTGGCGCGCCGGACCACCAAACAGCTTGTCGAACTTCTTGTTCGTCATGCGCAGGCCGGTGCAGTAATCGAAATAGGACAGGTCGAGCTGGAAGCTGCCATCCTCTTTGATATCGATCAGATTGTCCTTGATCAGGTCGACATATTTCGGTTCGCCGTAAGGGGCGAGGCCCATCACCTTGTACTCGCCGGAATTGACCCGGAACCCGGTATAATAGGTGAAGGCCGAATAGAGCAGACCGAGCGAGTGCGGGAAGTGAATTTCCTTATGCACTTTCAGGTCTTTGCCATCCCCAAGAGCCAGCGACGTGGTTGTCCATTCGCCCACCGCATCAAGCGTCAGCACTGCAGCTCTTTCAAATGGAGACGGGTAAAACGCGCTGGCCGCATGCGACAAGTGGTGTTCGGAGAACAAGAGTTTGGAACGCCAGTCGACTTCATCTCCAAACAATTCTTTCAACTGATTGGTCAGAACTGACTTCTGGAACAGCTTGTCCTTGATCCAGATAGGCATCGCGGTAGAGAAACTACGGAAGCCGCGCGGGGCGAATGCGAGATAGGTCTCGAGCAGACGCTCAAACTTCATGAACGGCTTTTCGTAGAACACGACCGCTTCAAGTTCGGCCGGCTCAATCCCTGCCTGGTTCATGCAATACTGAACCGCGTTGATCGGGAAGCGGTCATCATGTTTCTTGCGCGTGAAGCGTTCTTCCTGCGCCGCGGCGACGATATCGCCATCCTTGATCAGACAGGCTGCGCTGTCGTGATAATAGGCCGAAATGCCGAGAATATACATGCTCGCCTCAGAACAGTGTGTAGATGAACGGTGCGACGACCGAGCCTTGGGCGAGGATCAGCAATCCGCCAAGAACCAGCATGATGAAAATGAGCGGCGCGAGCCACAGTTTCTTGCGTGTTCTCAGGAATTCCCAGAGTTCTGCGATGATACCCATCTTTGTCTCCGCTAAAATTGCTGTTTGAAAGATGCAGGCTCAGGACCAGCTGGCTCACGCACCTTCCAGTGACTGTTTGTGTTTTGGGGTTTGAGGCGCAATTCGTCGCGACCGAACAGGCGTTGAACAACACCAATCGGTGTCATCAGAATGAAGAAGATCACGCCAAGAACAATGGGGCTGACGATGCGGCCAATCAGATATCCAAGTCCCAT
>JABSQB010000133.1 GCA_013214545.1 Henriciella sp. | reverse complement strand
TCTGTTCCGACAATTCAGCGCTGACATGTTGGCCAAAGGTTGGCGAGGACCTGCGGATATCCACCGCCACATCCAGCACCGCACCGCGGGCACAACGCACCAGCTTGGCCTGTGCCTTGGGCGGGGCCTGGAAATGCAAACCGCGCAGAACGCCCGCCTCAGCAGAGTAGGCGTGATTGTCTTGTACGAATGGCCCGGCAATGCCCGCCTCTTCATAGACATTGGCGCGAAAGGTTTCCGAGAAGAAACCGCGCGCATCGCCGTGGCGGTCAGGGGTAACCAGAATGACGTCCGGAATGGCTTGGCGTTCAAACTTCATAAGAGCGGTGCGACCTGTTCTTTACCGGTATCGCCCCTAGAGAATTAAATCGCCATTGTCACCCGCGCACAGATGAAATTGGCGGGTCTTGTCCCCATATGAAGGACATGGACCCGGACAAAGAGGCCAAGAGACGAAAATCCATCGCTTTTATTTTGCGCCGCCGAAAGCGCGGTCGGCGCGTTGGGGCAAACTCTGGCGGGGCAATAAAAAGCGTTCAGCGTAAAATGCGAGGGCACGTTGTATTTACGCCGAGTGGCGGTGCCTCGGGATGGTGGCGGTTCAGTTTCATCCTTGTTGCAATGATTATCAGCGTCTTTCCGATTTTTGTTTTTGCGCTGGCTGCGTCGCCGCGAGCGCATCTCGTTTATGAGCACAGCCCATTGGCGCTCTTTTTCGCAATCCCGATCTTCGTTTTGCTGGCGCTGATTGGCGGGTTTGCTTTGACCTATTCATTGTTATCAATCTCGCGTTTCCTGCGGGCTCTCCGGCCTCAAAGGAACGAGTAAGGATCGATATCCACTGCTACGCGCGCGGCGCTGGGCAGTTTCAGTGCGCCCAGCCAGGCGGCCATATAGGCGGACAGATCCACATCGCGCGGCGCAGTGATCAGGAAACGCAGGCGGTGGCGGCCGCGCAGGATGCTGATCGGGGCCGGGGCAGGACCATAAACGGTCACCCCTTCGCCATGCGGCGCAGCTTTCCCCGCCAGCAAGCCGATCTCTTTCGCCATGCCGGCATCCGGTGCGGACATGACCAGCGCGGCCATACGCCCGAAGGGCGGCAGGGTCAGCTCCTCGCGCACATCGCGCTCTATCTTCAGGAAACCGTCGCGGTCGCCGGCGGCCAAAGCCTGCATGGCGGGATTGTCTGGCTGATAAGTCTGGATCAGCGCGCGCCCAGGGCGATCGGCGCGTCCGGCGCGGCCCGCCACCTGACTGAGCAGCTGATAGGTTCGCTCGCCAGCGCGCAGATCTCCGCCTTGTAGACCGCTATCTGCGTCGACCACGCCGACCAGCGTGAGGTTCGGGAAGTTATGCCCCTTAGCGACGATTTGCGTGCCGACCAGGACGTCAATTTCGCCTTCCGCCATGCGCTCGACAATGCCGCGCGTCGCCTCTCCGCCCATGGCTGTGTCAGAGGAGAAGATCTCGACATTCGCGTCCGGCAGCAACACGCGCACTTCCTCGGCCACGCGTTCGACGCCGGGCCCGACACCCATCAGCGAATCCTTGGCCCCGCACATCGGGCAATTGTCGGGCTTCGGCATCGACCAGCCGGTGAGATGGCAGACGAGGCGGTTGGAATAGCGGTGCTCGGTCAGCCAGCTCTCAGTGCCCGGGCTCTTCA
>JABSQB010000132.1 GCA_013214545.1 Henriciella sp. | reverse complement strand
CTGGTGGTGTATGCACATCAATGAATGCACATGGGGCTCAGGCAGCAAGCATGGTGCCACGACCGAGCGAACAGAGGCATACATCGATTTTGCTGCTAAGCACGGATTCGATGGCGTCCTGGTCGAGGGCTGGAATTTTGGCTGGGATGGCGACTGGTTTTCAAACGGCGAGATTTTCAGCTTTACCGAAGCCTATCCAGACTTCGATATTGAAGCGCTCGCCGCCTATGCAGCTGAGCGGAACGTCTATCTGATCGGCCATCATGAAACCTCTGGCGCGATCACCAATTATGAAGAACAGATCGAAGCTGCTTGTGCCCTTTATAAGCGGCTCGGCATTCCGGCGATCAAGACCGGTTATGTCGCCGATGGCGGCGAGATCACGCGTCGCGACACGAATGGCAAGGTCTTCAAAGAATGGCATGACGGGCAGTATGCGGTTGACCATCACCTGCGCGCCTTGAAGCTCGCGGCCAAGCACAAAATCGCCATCAATGCGCATGAGCCAATCAAGGACACGGGCCTTCGTCGCACTTATCCAAACGCGTTCTCTCGCGAAGGCGCGCGCGGACAGGAGTATAATGCCTGGGGCCAACCACCGAATGATCCGGCCCACACAACCATCCTACCCTTCACTCGTATGCTGTCCGGACCGATGGACTTCACCCCCGGAATCTTCGACCTGAATTTCGGCAAACCGGTTGAGGAAGACCCACGTGTTCAAACCACATTGGCCAAGCAACTGGCTCTGTATGTGCTGCTGCACAGCCCGATCCAGATGGCTGCTGACCTGCCGCGCAATTACGAAGCCCGGCCAGATGCATTCGAGTTCATCAAGCAAGTACCGGTCGACTGGAGCGACTCGATTATGCTGGACGGTTATCCCGGCGACTTTGCCGTCATGGCGCGCAAGGATCGCAACTCGCAGGCCTGGTACTTAGGCGCCGTCACCGACGAAGAGCCGCGATCTTTGGAGATCAGCCTCGAATTCCTCGACGGTTTTGCCTACGAGGCCCAGATCTACAAGGATGGGGCGGGCGCGGATTGGAAGACAAATCCCTACCCGCTCGAACTCGACTTTAAGCTCGCTAAACAGGGCGACACGCTCACCCTCGACCTCGCGCCGGGTGGCGGTACAGCCATAGCCTTCATCCCGGTCGAATAAGGACGCCCGGCATGATCATTCGCTCAGCATCACTGCTCGCGCTCGCGGCTCTGCCTGTTGCCTGCAACGCAAAAGCTCCGACGGAGTCATCATCGCCTCCAGCCCAAGCCTTGGAGAAGGCGGCCTCAGCAAGTCAGACGCCTGCAGAGCTCGTCGATCTTATGGACTTCCAGTCGGAATATGTTCAGCCGCGCCGCATCACGATTTATCTTCCTGCTGGTTACGGTTCCGATGACAGCACCTCTTATCGCGTCATCTATGCTCATGACGGGCAGAACCTGTTCATGCCCGGCCCATCATATGGCGGCACGGAATGGCAACTGGACGAAGCCGCTGACAAACTGTTCGCGACCGGCGCGGTGCGTCCCGCCATTATTGTTGGCATCTGGAATACGGATGAGCGTTGGCAAGAATACGCGCCGCAAAAGGCGATCGAACGGCTGACCGGGGACATCTCGTCCGATTGGCTCGGAGAGGAACTGCCTGAACTTAAAGGCGACGCCTATTTGCGATTCATCACCGAAGAATTGAAGCCTTTTA
>JABSQB010000131.1 GCA_013214545.1 Henriciella sp. | reverse complement strand
TGCTCAGGAACTGTTTCAGCAATTAGAGGCCGGTGACATTGGTCTGCCTGAACTGAGTGAAACCGCGCTCGCAGTATATGGCGACCGGATTCTTGCGAGAGCAGAGCGCTTTCGGCTGCAACATACAAATGCGCCAGACGTCACAGCCCGTTTGGAAGCACTGGCGAACGAAGGTTGGGAGGCGTACAAAACCACCGTGGAAACGCCGCTAGGAGGTGTTGTCTTTACCGCTCACCCGACCTTTGCGCTCTCGCGTGACACACGTGCTGCGTTTGCCGCTCATGTTAGCCAGGATGACGACGCCAGCGCACGAGCGCTGAAGAAGAGTATCTTCGAAGATGGACGCGCCTGGTCCGCTTCAATCTCGCTCTCTGGTGAGCATGATGAAGTCCAGGACACGATCACACATGCGCAGGCGGCGCTAAGCGCATATGCACATTCTGTTCTCTCGATTGCCCGAAAACACTTCCCCGACGCATGGCGTTCGCTTGATCTCAGCGTTCCCACACTGGCGAGCTGGGTCGGTTATGATCTCGACGGACGGACAGATATTCACTGGTCACAGTCATTTGCGCTTCGCTTGCAAGAAAAAGCGGTGCAGCTCACGCGCTACACGGCCGACCTCGAGGCGCTGGCTGGCAAGACCAACGCGGAGACGAAAGACGGCCTAACAGCCTTGGCAGAGCAGTTCAGCCGCGCCGCTGCGCTGACAGACAAGGAAGCTGGCGTATTCAGTGCCGACCTCACCAACGCGGATAATCTCGTCGCAGCAGCTAATGCGCTCACCGCGGACGATCCGGATCGCATTGTTCAGACCTCTCCTTTTGTTGCACGATTGCAGGAACTGGCGAGGGCAGAGACCGACGATGCACTGGCAGAAGCCATCCTGGTGCTCGCGGCAAAAATGGACGCGCTGAAACTCGGCACAGCACGCATCCATCTGCGTCTTAATGCGGAGCAGATCCGAACCGTCATCAGCCGGGACCTCGGCCTGGAAACTGAAAATCGTGACCTCGGCCGCAGCGCCCTGAATCAACTTTCGACGCTGGCCGCTGTTAAAGATCCGCTCGACGTTAACTTCGCTGACCTGTTCCTGGAACAGTCGACCGCGCGGCGACAATTCATGATGTGCGCGCAATTTCTCAAACACATTGATGCCGACTCCACAATTAGATTCCTGATCGCAGAGAGTGAAAACCCCGCCACTGTGATGGGTGCGCTCTATCTGGCGCGCCAGTATGGCGTTGATCATCAGCTCGATATCTCACCACTGTTTGAGACACCTGAGGCGCTCGAAACCGGTGGCCGGTTCATTGCCCAGTTGCTGCAAGAACCGGAGTACATGAAGTACCTCAAAGTGCGCGGGTATCTTTCCGTGCAGCTTGGCTTCTCAGACGCCGGTCGCTTCATTGGCCAGGTCTCCGCGGACATGGCGATCGAGCGGATTCACAATCTGATCAGTCGCGCCGTGGCCGAAGCCGATGCCGGCCTATCGCTGCTCATTTTCAACACGCACGGCGAGTCGATGGGCCGCGGCGCGTGGCCGGGTAGTTTTGATCAGCGCTTTGATCACCTGCTCAGCCACTGGACAAGGGAACAGTCGCGTGCCCGCGGTGTGCCGCTGCGCCATGAGGTGAGTTTCCAGGGCGGTGACGGGTATCTCCATTTCGCCAATGAAGCGCTCGCCAAGGCAACCTATAATGCGTTCGCCGACCACCTCTTGTCTGCACCGAATGATACGAGCGAAGACCCGTTCTATCAGCGCACGGATCTGGTCTGGGATTTTTACCGCGCCCTGCGCCGCTGGCACGAACGCCTGTTCGCT
>JABSQB010000130.1 GCA_013214545.1 Henriciella sp. | reverse complement strand
TCGCGTTTGTGCGCTCGAGGGTGTAAGTCCCATCGGTCACGAGGCTGGCCGGATCATAGGCGATAATGTTCAAGCCAATGCCGCCGGAGTCCGTCTGACCAATGATAGAGTTGGTTGGAATGGCCAGCTCAGAGTTCACAAAGCTCGGTCCAGGGCGGATAAAGAAGGCGTTGTCAGTAAACGACTTCTCGCGGTCCGTCCGAAGGTAACCGGCTGTAACGCTGGAGACGACACTGTTTTCCAGATCGTACTCTGCTTCCAGCCGCAGCTGGGTGAGCTCATCCTCGATATCAGGCTGGCGAGAGAAACCCACTTGGCCCCAACCACCTGGGTCTGTCAGCAGAACCACGTTTGGATCGGTGAAATCCGTCGGTGTCGAAATGCTATACTCACCGTCCGGATCGAAGTTGAACGTCACTGGCGCGACCAGGGACGCATCGCGGACGCCATTGAACGTACCGGCGCCGAAGTCAAAGCTGCCAAGAATACCGCGTCCCGTGCCAGCATAAGACTCGTAGTCGATATCAGAGCGATCGAGCTCTGAGCGGCTGAGGTCCCCGGTTAGCGTCAGACGATCTGAGACTTCGTATGAGGAGTTGATGCCCCAAGAGAAAATCTCAGCTGTGTTACCTTCAGTGTCCGTCCGGAGAATTTGGCCGATACCGGTCGTACCGTCGCCCGGCGTACCGGCTGGAGACCCAACTGGCGCGGAAGTATAGGTGGCTGTGTCCGCGAAACCGCTGCTTCCGGTAACGGCAGGAATGCCGACACCCGACCAAATGGCGATTGGCGTTTCTACGCCGCGGAAAATACCGGCATCTTCTGTATCGGTGTAGAACGCATCAATCGTCGTCTGGAAGCGATCGGTGGGCTCAAACTGCAGCGTACCTGCGACCGAGGTCCGCTCGAATTCACGGGAAACGACACCCGAACGCGGGTTGTCCGATGGAAACACCAGACCGCTATTTGGTTCGATTCCGGTCTGTCCATCGCTCGTCTTCAGCTCTCGAGAAAAGAACTGTGTCGGGTTTGACTGATGGGTAATACCGAGTGACCAGCCAACCGTTCCATCTGCGCTTTGGTCAATGTAAGACCCGAAGAGGCGATAGCCGTCTTCGTCGAAGTCCGGGTTCAAAGATCCGTTTTCATTGTAAACGTACTTGCCCGAAAGATTGACTTGGCGACCTGTATAATCGAGTGGGCGCACTGTGCGCAGGTCAACCGCGCCGGCAATTCCAGTTGCGGCAAGGGTTGCGTCTGGCGTTTTGTAAACCACGCCTTGCGCGACAAGTTCAGACGGGAACTGGTCGAACTCAATTCCACGGTTGTTACCGGCAGACACAACTTCGCGTCCGTTCAGAAGCGCAATTGAAAAGTCCGGGCCGAGGCCGCGGATGGAGATTTGCTGCGAACGACCGCGCACACGCTGCGCGGTCACACCCGGCAAGCGCGCGAGCGAGTCAGCGATAGAAAGGTCCGGAAGCTTACCGATATCCTCTGCCGAAATGGCTTCGACGATTGAAGTCGCGTTCTTCTTGGCGTTGAGCGAGTTTTGAATAGAGCCGCGAATACCGGTGACAGTCACGACATCAAGCGTCGCCTGCTCGTCCTCTTCTTCCGCTGGCGCATCCTGGGCGAATGCAGGCATGCTAGCCGCAAGCGTCAGCGCAGCCGTGCTTAGCAGCCACCCTCTATGGCTGTTCATTCTAATTTTCAATGTGTCCTCCCTGAACATGAACGCAGTCGCGCGGCTTCAGTGCCGCCATGTGACAAGAAGAACATATTGCAAATTTATGAAAACGCCAAGCCCTTTCGCATAATTGTCATGCTTTTTCGCAGGCGCTCTGTGACCAAAATG
>JABSQB010000013.1:29311-79383 GCA_013214545.1 Henriciella sp. | reverse complement strand
GGACGGCGGCGCGGATTACAGTTTTGACTGTACCGGCAATACCGACGTGATGCGCGACGCGCTGGAATGCTGTCATCGCGGCTGGGGGACGAGCGTGATCATCGGCGTTGCCGAGGCGGGCAAAGAAATCTCTACGCGTCCATTCCAGCTCGTGACAGGCCGAACCTGGAAAGGCACTGCTTTCGGGGGCGCAAAAGGGCGCACGGACGTGCCCAAGATTGTCGACTGGTACATGAACGAGAAAATCCAGATTGACCCGATGATTACTCACGTCATGGGCCTTGAAGAGATCAATAAGGCGTTCGACCTGATGCATGAAGGCAAGAGCATTCGGTCGGTGGTGGTCTACTAAATGGAGCGAACAACATCCCTTATCGGCGCGGCTTTTGTATCGGCCTCGATGCTCGCAAGCGCTTCGGCGCAGGACTATGATTCTGAAAAGGCGGAACGCGCCAAGGCCTTCTTCACCACCTGCGCTGTGTTGGCCCAGGATGCAAGCGACGCAGACTCTGCCAGTGTGATCGATGTGTGCAAGCAGTCGATGGACGGCATTGCTGGCCTGTTTTCAGAATATCCTGAGCATACGCCGATGGATCTCAACATGCTGGCAGCTTATTCCGGCGCCTCTGCCTATATCGTCATGGCCAGGGATCTGGTGCTGCATGAGAACCGCTTGTCGGTGGAAGGGTGCAATCACGCGCACCATGTGTCGGCGATGTACAATATGCTGACGGCGGAAACTGATGATGAGGTTGAAGCCCTGCTGAGAAGCAATGCAGAAACCGTAAGGGAACACCTTATTCCATGGTGCGATGAATCCTATTCTGGCACCGACTAACCGCAACTTGGAGAGAATATGTACAGCCATATGATGGTCGGATCTGACGATCTCGATAAATCGAAAGCCTTCTATGACGCCACCTTTCAGGCGATTGGCGGCAGAGCGGGAATTACCGATACTAAGGGACGTTTGATCTATCTCTATAATGGCGGCGTCTTCATGATCAGTAAGCCGATTGATGGTGAGCCAGCCACCTTTGCCAATGGCGGAACGATTGGGTTCGCAATGGACAGTCCGGAACAGGCGGACGCCTGGCATGCGGCCGGGGTGGAAGCCGGCGGAACCTCGATTGAAGATCCTCCAGGCTGGCGCGAGCAGCCGTCTGGCAAGATGTATCTTGCCTATCTGCGAGACCCCGATGGTAACAAGCTCTGCGCGCTACATCGCGGCTAAGCGCGACATTCGCTGCCATTGATGTCGATTAGGGGTGAAAATTCACCCCAACTGCTCCATATTACGCGCAAGTTGAGAAAAGCGCTGCGTGTATGAGCGCGCGGCCAGATGAATGGACGAGGTCGACTTGGAAGACGTCAAAGTCAAAGACGGGATTGATGAAGGCACAGTCGCTGCGGCGAAGGCGCTGGAATCGGAGAATTATTCGGCCGGTTTCGCGACCGAAATCGAAACCGAATATGCGCCGAAGGGCCTCAACCCCGGCATCGTGAAGTTCATTTCCGACAAGAAGGGTGAGTCGGAATGGCTGCTCGAATGGCGGATGAAGGCATATGAGCGCTGGCTGACCATGGAAGAGCCCGACTGGGCCATGGTGCGCTATGAGCCGATCGACTATCAGGACATCTATTATTACGCCGCGCCAAAGGCGGGAGCGAAGTATGAGTCTATCGATGATGTCCCGAAGGAGATCCTCGAGACATACGAAAAGCTCGGCATCCCACTTCGCGAAGCCGAAGTTCTGCTTGGCGTAGAAGGCGCTGCGGCCACGGCGATTGAAGCCCGCACAGAAAATGATCGCCCGAAAGTGGCGGTCGATGCGGTCTTCGACTCTGTCTCGGTTGCGACCACGTTCCGCGAAGAGCTCAAAAAAGCCGGCGTCATCTTCATGTCGATTTCCGAAGCTGTGCATGAGCATCCGGAGCTGGTGAAGAAATATCTCGGCACGGTGGTGCCGCAATCGGACAATTACTTCGCGACGCTGAACAGCGCGGTCTTCTCAGACGGGACTTTTGTCTATGTGCCGCCCGGCGTGCGCTGCCCGATGGAGCTGTCGACCTATTTTCGAATGAATGCGGAGAATACCGGGCAGTTTGAGCGCACGCTGATTGTGGCCGATAAAGGCTCATACGTCTCGTATCTGGAAGGCTGCACCGCGCCGATGCGGGATGAAAATCAGCTGCACGCGGCAGTCGTAGAGCTGGTCGCTCTGGAAGATGCGGAGATCAAATACTCCACGGTCCAGAATTGGTGGCCAGGCGACGAGAATGGCAAAGGCGGGATCTACAATTTCGTGACCAAGCGCGGCGATTGCCGCGGTGATCGCTCGAAGATCAGCTGGACCCAGGTCGAGACTGGATCAGCCGTCACCTGGAAATACCCAAGCTGCGTGCTCAAAGGCGATGACAGTGTTGGGGAATTCTACTCCATCGCGGTGACCAATGGCCGTCAGATGGCCGATACCGGCACCAAGATGATTCACCTGGGCAAGCGCACACGCTCGCGGATCATCTCCAAAGGCATCAGCGCCGGGAAGTCTGACAATACGTATCGCGGGCTCGTTTCGGTGCACAAAAAGGCGGAGCAAGCGCGCAACTTTACCCAATGCGACAGTCTTCTGATTGGTGATCGCTGCGGCGCTCACACGGTGCCGTATGTCGAAAACCGCCGCGCCGATGCGCAACTGGAGCACGAAGCCACCACGACCAAACTGGCCGATGACCAACTCTTCTATGTCCGCCAGCGCGGGATTGGTGAGGAAGAGGCGGTGGCGCTGCTCGTCAACGGCTTTGTCCGCGAAGTGCTGCAGGAGCTACCGATGGAATTCGCAGTGGAAGCCCAAAGCCTGCTCAAGGTCAGCCTTGAGGGTAGCGTGGGTTAAGCCCGCTTTTTCACAGATTCACTGAACGTGAACGAGAAGGCCAGTGACAGGATGAGCGGCACCCAGATAGGCAGCTCGCCGAGGCCTGGCGCGTTCATGGCGCTGGCCAGGTGATCATCCACACACCACCATAAAAGAAACAGCCACATTCGATTTTATCCCTTTTTTTGCTTATTGATAAACAATAAGAATTGCTTGGGGTATTTTCAAGGATCTCGCGCTGATTTGGCTGCCCAGAACGGGGAGAATCGGCGCCTGGTTTCGCGCCTTCGTCTCGCGAGGGCAGGGGAGCGGGGCTCTGGCCTGCCGATTTTACCAGTCGCGCGACGTTTTGCTCTTTGAAATTGGGCCATTCGGCTCTACATGCGCCCCATGTTAAAACTGGATCAGCTTTCCGCCACTGTTGGCGAGGATGACGAGGCTAAAACCATCATTGACGGTTTGTCTCTGGAAGTGCCTGCGGGCGAGGTTCACGCGATCATGGGGCCAAACGGCGCCGGCAAATCGACCCTGTCTTACGTCCTGACCGGCCGTGATGGATATGAGGTCACCGGCGGGACCGCGACCCTTGAGGGCGACGACTTGCTCGACATGGACCCCGAAGAGCGCGCAGCCAAAGGCCTGTTCCTGTCCTTCCAGTACCCAGTTGAAATTCCGGGCGTCCCGGTCATGACCTTCGTTCGGACCGCGATGAATGCCCAGCGCACCGCGCGCGGGGAAGAAGAGATCTCAGCGCCCGACTTCATCAAGAAATCCCGCGAATTGGGCGCGCAATTGAATCTCTCTGCTGAGATGCTGAAACGTCCGCTCAATGTCGGCTTCTCCGGCGGTGAGAAAAAGCGCCTGGAAATCTTCCAGATGATGATGCTGGAGCCGCGCTTCGCGATCCTGGATGAGACCGATTCCGGTCTCGATATCGATGCCTTGCGAACCGTGGCTGACGGAGTCAATGCGCTGCGCAACCCAGAGCGCGGCATGCTGGTGATCACCCACTATCAGCGTCTGCTCGATCATATCAAGCCTGACAGAGTGCACGTGCTGGCAGGCGGCAAGATCATCAAGACCGGCGGCCCGGACCTGGCGCTGCGGCTTGAGAAAGAAGGTTATGATGGCGTGCTGGGAGAGGCGGCATAGTGGCGCTTTCTGTCTCTGATCTGAAAGACAAGTTTCGCAATCCTGGTCCAGCGGAGCTGGAACTGATCGCGCGCTACGCCATGCTGCCAGAAAGTGCTCAGCGCGAGCGGGCGTTTGAAGCGTTCGCAGAAACAGGCCTGCCGCATCGCCGCATGGAAGCCTGGAAGTGGACCGACTTCAAATCCGCCATCAAAGCGGTTGAAGCGCCTTCGAAAGCGGCGCAGTGCGCACCCTTGCCTGCTGCAGAGCATGTGATCGAGTTTGCTGGTAGCAAGGTCTCGCTTCCGGACACTTTGCCTGCAGGCATCGAGCTGCATGAACGCGCCGATGCGCAGGCCCTTGGCGGCGCTGAAACAGTGCCCTTGGGCGCCATGACGGCGGCCTTGTCCGGCCGTGTTGGCGGGCTCGGTACTTTGATCATCGAGGTCGCCGGAGAGACGTCTGCGCCTCTGCACATCGTGACCAAAGGCGACCGCGACGAAACCAATTTTGCCCGCGTGGCCGTCATCGTGCGTCCCGGCGCAAGCCTGGACTTGATTGAAAGTCATGTCGGCGGCGCTGGTTTTTCTTCCTTCCTTATTGAAATCGGCATGCAGGATGGCGGAGAGGTTCGCCGTACGGTTTTGCAGCGCGGCAGCGGTGATGAGGCACAGGCCCTCACGGCGATCATCAATCTTGGCGCCAAGTCCGAATATACTCAGACGGCCCTCGCCTTTGGCGCAAAAGTAGCGCGCCTGGAAACCCGTCTGACCCATCGCGAGAGCGAGAGTCATGCGACCCTGAATGGCGCTTATCTTTGCGCCAAGGGCTTCCATGCCGACTTCACCAGCCATGTTCTCCATGGCGCGCCATCTTCGGTGACGCGCCAGGTGACCAAAGGGGCTGTGCTGGATGGCGGTACAGGTGTGTTCCAGGGCAAGTTCCTCGTTCCGCGCACGATCGGGCAGCACACGGATGCCGACATGCAGCATCAGGCCCTATTGCTGGAAGACGGGGCTGAGGTGTTTGCCAAGCCTGAACTGGAAATCTACGCCGATGATGTTGAGTGCGCGCACGGGAATACGTCTGGGGCGCTAGACCCAAACCAGCTGTTCTATATGCGCCAGCGCGGTATTCCTGAGGCGCAGGCCCGCGCGCTGCTGACTGAGGCCTTTGTCGCTGAAGCGCTCGAAGGCGCAAATGAAGGCGTGCGCGAGGCCATGCTCGACGCCGCCCGCAGCTTCCTGACGGAGACGGTGCGATGAGCCGCGCCTTTGATGTCGAGGCCATTCGCAGCGAGTTTCCGATCCTTTCGCGCGAAGTGAATGGCAAGCCGTTAATTTATTTTGACAATGCGGCCAGCGCTCAGAAGCCGAATGCGGTGCTCAACGCGATGTCGGATCAGGGCCGCACAGCCTATGCCAACGTTCATCGCGGCATTCATACGCTGGCCAATGAGACGACCGAAGCTTATGAGGCGGCGCGCGAAATGGTGCGGGCCTTCATCAATGCCGGGTCGGTGAACGAGATCATCTTCACCAAAGGCGGCACAGAAGCGATCAACCTCGTTGCTTATGGCCTTACTGGCGAGATTGAACCTGGTGACGAGATCGTGCTGTCAGTGATGGAGCATCACTCCAATATTGTGGCCTGGCATTTCCTGCGCGAACGCTATGGCGCTGTGCTGAAATGGATTGATGTCGACGATTCTGGCGCGCTCGATATGGCGGCGTTGGAAGCCGCCTTGAGTCCGAAAACAAAGATCGTTGCGATCACGCATATGTCGAATGTGCTCGGCACCGTTACGCAAGCCGATGAGATCGTTCGTCTGGCCCACGCTGCCGGCGCTGAAGTGCTGTTTGATGGCTGCCAGTCCGGCGTTCACCTTGAGGTCGATGTTCAGGCGCTGGATTGCGACTATTACGTGCTGACCGGTCATAAGATCTATGGACCGACCGGCATCGGCGCCTTGTACGGGAAGGCTAAATCTCTAGCCCGTCTGCGGCCATTCCAGGGCGGCGGCGAGATGATCGAAATCGTCGAACGCGACCGCGTCACCTATAATGAGGCGCCGCACAAGTTTGAGGCTGGGACGCCGCCAATCTTGCAGGCTATTGGATTCGGCGCCGCGCTCGACTGGCTTTGTCAGTTCGACAAGTCGGAAGTGCTCGAACACGAGCACGCTTTGTACAACCGTGCTTATGAAGCCGTGCGCGGCGTGAATGGGCTCACTGTGCACGGGACTGCGCCAGGGAAGGGGCCGGTCCTGTCCTTTTCCATGGATGGCGCCCACCCGCATGATGTCGCGCAGATCCTCGATCGCTATGGCGTCGCGGTGCGGGCCGGGCATCATTGTGCGCAGCCGCTGATGGAGCATCTCGGGGTTTCAGCCACCGCGCGGGCGAGTTTTGGCATCTACAATACGTTGGAAGAGGTCGACGCTTTCATCCAAGCGCTACACAAAGCGCGCGGGATGCTTATATAGGCTTTGCTATGGCAGATGATATGACCCCTCGCGATGTGATCGACGTGTCTTCGCCGGAACCGGCGGAAGAGCAACCGTCTGCGATTCCGCAGGCAGAGTTGAACCGCATTACAGACGATCTGATCGCTGCCTTTAAAACCGTCTATGACCCTGAAATTCCAGTCGATATTTATGAGCTGGGACTGATCTACAAGGTCGATATTGATGATGACCGGAAAGTCGACATCGATATGACTCTGACCGCGCCAGGCTGTCCGGTGGCCGGTGATATGCCCGGCTGGATCGAGAATGCAGCGCGCACGGTTGAGGGCATTTCTGACGTCGAGGTGCGTTTGACCTTCGATCCGCCTTGGGATCCATCGCGCATGTCCGATGAAGCCCGGCTCGCGCTGAATATGCTTTAATTGAACTGCAAACGTTTCGACCCTATTTTATAGCCATGGCCAGACGACCCAGACCCAAGCTTGTGACCCTCACCGACGCCGCTGCGGCGCGTGTCGCTGAAATCATGTCTGAGAAAGGCGCCGGATTCCTCCGCGTGGGCGTCACAAATGGCGGCTGCGCCGGCATGGAATACATCATGGACTATGTCGAAGCCGCAGAGCCACTCGACGAGATCGTCGAGGACAAAGGCGTCAAAATCGTCGTCGATGCCAAGGCCGTGCTGTTCCTGCTCGGCTCAACCGTGGATTATGAGACGACGCTCCTGCACGAGAAGTTCACTTTCTCCAACCCGAACCAGACAGATGCCTGCGGTTGCGGCGAGAGCGTGACGATTATCCCTGCCGCGGCAGAATAAGCAGGCGTCAGCGCGACCTAATTGGTTTTTCAAAAGAAAACAAAATGTTAGACCGAAGTGTTGCGGCGCCCAACAAGCGTGCACCTGTGCGAATGGTTTGTCACGCAAACGATGACCTCTAGATTCCTTCGACAAACTCGAAAAAATGAGTTTTGTATGGATCTGTTGGAGGGCGCAGCATGACACTGTTTTTAACCGGTCTGGCAATTTTCTTCGGGCTTCATCTTTATTCTGCGATGCGATCGCGGCATGCCGAATATGATCTGAAGAAGCGCGTCGGATACGGCGTGTTCATGTCCAGCTATAGCGTACTGTCGCTGATTGGATTTGGCCTGATCATCTATGGTTTTGGCGCCACACGCGGTCTCGGCGTGCTCTATGTGCCGCCAACCTGGATGCAGCACATCAATTTGCTGCTGATGATTCCCGCCTTGGTTTTGCTGATTGCTTCTCAACTACCGGTCAGCAATATCATGAAGGCGACCAAGCATCCGATGTTGCTCGCGGTGAAACTGTGGGCGTTTGGACACCTTCTTGCCAATGGCGAACTGAATTCCGTCATCTTGTTTGGCAGTTTTCTCGCCTATGCGGTGTTTGATCGGATCATGGTCAAACGTCGCGGCGATATCGGTCCTGGCCCAGATGCAGTGGCCAACCCGACAATGGACCTGATCGCGGTTGGGGGCGGTCTCGTCACTTGGGCCGCGATTGCGTTTTGGCTGCACCCGGTCCTGTTCGGGGTTCCGGCAATTTCCTGATCCCAGCTATAAGCTTGTCCAGCCGCACCGGTCTGGTAAAGCGAGCACGTCCGTAGATTACAAAAAGGTTTGCCATGTCTGCTCAGACCCAGATCCGGCGTAAGACTGTCAAAGACATTGCCAAAGCTAAAGGCGGCGACCCGCTGGTTTGCCTGACCGCCTATGATGCGACCGTGGCCGAATTGTTGGACCCGTACTGCGACATCCTTCTGGTTGGAGATAGCGTCGGCATGGTGGTCCATGGCCTGCCATCCACGGTTGGCGTGACCATGGAGATGATGATTTTGCATGGCCAGGCGGTCATGCGCGGCGCCTCCAAGGCATTCGTCGTGGTCGACATGCCTTTTGGATCCTATGAAACCAACTCTGATCAGGCCTTCCTGAACGCCGCACGTCTCATGCAGGAGACCGGCTGTCAGGCTGTGAAGATTGAAAGTGGCGCCTATGCGGCGACCCAGATCCGGCATTTGGTGGAACGCGGCATCCCCGTCATGGGGCACGTTGGCTTGCGGCCGCAAGCCATCAATGTCGATGGCGGTTTTCGGGCCAAGGGGCGCAGCCAGGACGAATGGAACAAGGCCATCGCGGAAGCCGTGGCGGCCGATGAAGCGGGCGCTTTTGCAATCGTTGTTGAGGGCGTGGCGCCCGATCTCGCTGATGAGATTACGAACAGAGTCAGCTGTCCAACGATCGGCATTGGAGCGTCAGCCAATTGTGACGGTCAAATCCTAGTCACCAATGACATGCTAGGTATGACGGATTGGGTGCCAAAGTTCGTGAAAAAGAACGCCGATCTCAAAAGCGCGATTGAAAACGCCGCCGAAACCTATGCGTCAGAAGTGAAATCTCGCACGTTTCCGGGCGACGCACAGACCTACAAACTGCGCAAAACTGCGAAGAGCTAACCTTGTCCGTTGCGGGGGCGGGCGGGCGCGGCTAGGGTGTGCCTGATTGTTCCAAGCGACCCGTCTGGAGACTGTATACTTGGCTGATATTTTTGAAGAAGTCGAAGAAGGCTTACGACAGGATCGTCTCTCCGTCCTGTGGAAACGATACGGCATCCTGGCTTATCTCGGCGGCGCGCTTTTGATCGGCGGTGTCGCCCTAAATGAATATTTGCAAGCACGTTCGATCCAGATCACCGAAGACAATGCCGCGCGTCTAGAAGCGGCGCTGACTGAAGTTGATGCGCGCAATTACGAGAATGCAGCTACGCAACTGACCGCTATTGTCGACGACGGGATCGCGCCATCGGCTGTTGCGGCGCATTATCTTGCCGGCGTTCGGCTAGACGGGAATGGCGACGCAATTGCGGCGGCCGGCGTGCTTGAAGGCGTAGCGGCAGGCGGCGAAGGGCCGACGCAAAAGCTGGCTTTGATCAAAGCGGCTTACCTCAAAGCCGACACGCTCAGCCGAGAAGAGCTGGAAGGCTTTCTGAGCCCGCTCGCTGAAGATGACGGCCCATTTGGTGCGCTAGCGTCCGAGCTGATTGCCGCCAAGGCCTTGCAAGAAGGCGATATCGAGTTTGCCCGCCGCGAGTTTAACTTCCTGCGTCTGGCGCAGAATGTTCCGCCCGGCGTGATGCAACGTGCGGAACAGGCGCTGGAAACCCTACCGCCGCCAAGCGCAGACATCATCGCGCCAGTTGAAGACGACGCCGAACCAGAGGCTGGGGATAGCACAATCGAAGAGGAAGCAGCAGAGAACACCGACGCGTCGGACCCTGCTGCCAGCCCGAACGAATCTGAGGAGACGCCTGAATGAGCGCGCAAACCCTAGTCAAAATCGGTTTAGTCTCGGTCTCCTGCATCGGCCTGTCCGCTTGTTCCTTGTTGAACTTTGGCGCAGCTAATCGGGCGGCCGAAGAAGCGCTCGAAAAAGAGGGCCGGATCACCATGGTGCTGGGCGACGAAACCTTGCAGCCTGATCCAAGCCTGGTCAGCGAAGTCGTGACACTACCCGAGGCTCGCGAGCTGACCGAGGGATGGCCGCAAGCTGGCAGCCGACCTAGCAAGGCTGTTGGAAACATCAATGTCGCGTCTGAATTGGACGTCGCCTGGCGCTCGGATGTAGGCAATGGCTCTGATCGCAAGTCAGCGCTCACGACGCCGCCTGTCGCGTCGGCTGATACGATCTACTCCATCGATTCCAGGCAAATGATTGTCGCGACCAATGCCAGCAATGGCCGCCGCCTGTGGAGCGAGAAACTCGAATCGGGAAATCGTCGCGATGGCACCGGTATTGGCTCTGGCCTTGGCCTTGATGGCAATACCCTGGTCATTGCCAGCGCTTATGGGTTCGTCGCAGCCATGGACGCGACGACTGGCGCTGAACTTTGGCGCACCGAGACCGAAGCTCCGATGACCGGCTCGCCGACGATCAAGGATGGACGCGTTTTCGTATCCTCCAACAATAATGAAGTCCTCGCCATGGATCTCGCCACAGGCGCTGTGCTGTGGAGCGATCAGGCGATCGCCGAGACTGCGCGAGTCCTGGGCTCACCGAGCCCTGCAGCGGTGGAAGACATTGTGGTAGCCCCATACTCCTCTGGCGAAGTGATCGCCTATCTCGCCTCAAACGGACGCCGTTTGTGGAGTGAAGCGCTCGCCAGCGTCGGTCAGTTTACGCCGATCTCCTCAATCAACGACATTGGTGCGCGCCCCATTCTGGGCGGTGGATTGGTGTTTGCCGCCAGCCAGTCGGGTGTGTTTGCTGCGATTGATGGACGCACAGGTAATCGCGTTTGGCAGCAGCCGATCGGCACCACCCAGGCGCCAGCTCTGGTGGGCGAGTATTTGTTTGTCGTCGGCGTTGACGCGGAGCTCGCCTGTATCAAGGCAGGCACCGGCCAGGTCGTTTGGGTTCAGGAACTGGAGCGGTTCAAAAAACCTGAGAAGCAACAGGGCCGCATCACCTATGCAGGTCCCGTCGTCGCCAATGGCCGAGTGCTGGTTGCCTCCTCCAGAGGTGAGCTGATTGCCTTTGATCCACAGACCGGCGATGAGACTGACCGCTTGAAACTTGGCGATCCTGTCTATATCGAGCCGATTGCTGTTCAGGACAAATTGGTGATCCTGACGGACGATGCGCGTCTGATTGCAATCCGCTAGGGATTTCTAAGGCGCAGAACCACAGGAATCGGGGCGCGCCATGCCGCTGAAAATTGCCATTGTGGGACGACCGAATGTCGGGAAGTCCACGCTGTTCAATCGCCTTGCTGGGAAGCAATTGGCGCTGGTTGATGACCAGCCCGGCGTCACGCGTGACCGCAAAGAAGCCGAAGGGCGCCTGGCTGACCTGCCGCTCATCCTGATCGACACAGCAGGGTTTGAGGATGTCAGCGATGAATCCCTCGAAGCGCGGATGCGACAGCAGACCGAAGTCGCGATCCGAGAGGCGGAACTGGCGCTGTTCCTGATCGATGCCCGCGTCGGCGTCACGGCGATGGATGAGCGGTTTGCACAAATCCTCCGCCGCGCTGACATGCCGATCGTGCTCGCTGCGAACAAGGCGGAAGGGCACGCGGGCGATCAGGGGCTGCTGGAAGCCTGGAATCTCGGCCTTGGCGAACCGGTTGGCCTGTCTGGCGCGCACGGAGAAGGTCTGTCAGATCTCTACGGCGCGATCCGCGAAGCGCTGGGGGAAGAAGCGTTTGAAGAGGCGCTGAAGGAAGAAGAGGCTGAGGAACAAGACACGTTCAATCACGGCATTCTTGATCAGCTTGAAGGCCTCGACATGGACGACCCGTTCCTCAACGAAGCAAAGCTTGAGGCCGCGTTTGAGAAAGTCGGGATCGATGATGATGCCGAAGGCGAAGCGATTGAAGAAGCCAAAGCCGCGACGAAGGAACGGCCCATCCGGCTCGCAATTGTCGGCCGGCCGAATGCCGGTAAGTCGACCCTGATCAATCAGCTGGTCGGTGAAGAGCGCATGCTGACCGGTCCTGAAGCCGGGATCACGCGCGATTCAGTAACGCTGCGATGGACCTGGGAGGGCCGCGAGGTGCGCTTGGTCGACACTGCGGGCTTGCGCAAAAAGTCCAAGGTTCAGGAACGCCTCGAAAAAATGTCGACGGGTGAGACGGTGCGCTCGCTGAAATATGCCGACGTTGTCGCCCTCGTCATGGAGCCGGAAGACTCCTTCGAGAAGCAGGATCTGCAGATTGCCGACCTCGCTCTACGTGAGGGCCGGGCGGTGGTGTTCGTGATCTCCAAATGGGACACGATCAAGAACCACGGCATGGCGATGAAAGAGCTTGAGCGGCGCCTCAAAGAGCATTTGCCGCAAGCCAAAGGCGCGGCTCTGGTGACTTTGTCGGGCCTCACTGGAAAGCGCGTGGAACGGCTGATGCCCGCTGTCGCCAAGGCGTATGATGATTGGTGCGCGCGGGTGAAAACCGGAGACCTGAACCGTTGGCTCCGCTACATGATTGAGCGCAACCCGCCGCCAAGCGTGCAGGGCAAGCGCATCAAGCCGCGCTACATGGCGCAAATCAAAGCGCGCCCGCCAACCTTTGTTCTGATCGCCTCACGTGGCGACCAGATGCCGGAGCAATACAAGCGCTATCTCGTCAATGGCCTACGTGAGGCGTTCGAACTTCCGGGCGTGCCGATACGATTGCATGTCAAACAGGGCGCGAACCCGTATGCCGACAAGGCGCGGCGCAAGCGCTAAGCCTGCTCTGGGTGCAGTGTTCGCCCGAGAATATGATTGCTATTGCCGATGACATGGTGACTCAGCCCGACAATCAGCGGATCTGGCGGGCGTACCACGTGCGTGTCCTTGCCGGGATAATCGAGCGAGGACAGGAAATGCTGCATGCAGTTGATGCGCGCCCGTTTCTTGTCTGAGGACTTGACGATCGTCCACGGCGCATCAGCGGTGTCGGTGTAGAAGAACATCGCTTCTTTCGCCTCGGTATAATCCTCCCAGCGCTCCAGCGAGGCCCTGTCGATCGGGGACAGTTTCCATTGCTTCAAAGGATCGACCTTGCGAGATTCGAACCTTTTGAATTGCTCGTCCTGCGTGACCGAGAACCAGTATTTGAACAGCTTGATGCCGGACCGGGTCAACATCCGCTCAAGCTCTGGCACCTGGCGCATGAACTCGAGATACTCATTGGCATCGCAAAAGCCCATGACGCGTTCCACGCCCGCGCGATTGTACCAGGAGCGGTCGAAGAGCACGATCTCGCCCGCAGTTGGCAGGTGGTTGATATAGCGCTGGAAATACCATTGCCCGCGCTCGGTCTCGGTAGGTTTCTCCAAAGCCACCACGCGCGCGCCTCGCGGATTGAGGTGTTCGGTAAAGCGTTTGATCGTGCCGCCCTTGCCGGCCGCGTCGCGGCCTTCAAACAGAATGACGATTTTCTGACCGGTTTCCTTGACCCAGTGCTGAACCTTCAGAAGTTCAACCTGAAGCTCGGCCTTGTGGCGCTCATAGGTCTTGCGCCGCATTTTTGATTTGTACGGATACTCGCCATTCTCAAACAGCTCGCGAATGCGCTCGGGATCATGGCGCTGCTGCGCGATACTGGGCTGGACTTTCGGTGAAGCGTCGCCGTTCAGTTCAGCGGCTCCGTTGATTGCACCTTCATCTGCCATTGCGACCTCCCCGATCGTCCTCGCTTATCAATCGAGGAAGGGTAGGCGCTTGAGAAGGCGTTGAAATATGTGAAGCTACGTAGTTGCGGCACGAGCCGCAGGCGCGGCCAGATAGGCGCTAAAGCAGCTCGCGAACGTCGATGCGCGCATTGTTGCGTGTTTCGCTCGCCTCGAGCATTGGAACCAAGTGAGCGGCAACCGCTTCAGCCGAAGGCAGCGTCATCGGATCTTCGCCCGGGACGGCATCCGCGCGCATTTGAGTCCGCGTCGCGCCGGGATCGAACAGGTTCACATTCAGCGGCATCTGCTCGTTTTCATCTGCCCAGGCATAGACGAGCGCTTCCAGTCCCGCCTTCGACGCTTGATACGGTCCCCAAAAAGCCCGCGGTCGGGGCACGACGCCGGATGTTATGAACACGGCCCGCGGCGTATCTGACCGTCGCAAGAGCGGGTCCATCACGCGGATCAGTCGCCAATTGGCACTGAGATTGACATCGATCACCTCATTGAACTGGCGTTCGCCGCCCGCCTGTAGAGGCCCGATTGTGCCCAGCAGTCCGGCGTTGCCGAGCAGACCATCAAGCCGTCCGAATTTCTCGGCGATTGCGTGGCCCAATGGCTCAAATGCACCGGCATCCTTCAGGTCAAACGGAATCAAAGTCATCGATCCGCCGAGCGCCTGAATTTCATCATCGAGCTCTTCCAGAGCCTTTTTCGAGCGGGCGAGGCCGATGACATGATGACCGGCCTTGGCGAGCGCCAGACAAGCCGCGCGACCAATGCCTTGTGACGCGCCGGTGACGAGAGTGATGCGTTTATCCATGCGCGGGGCCTAACCAAGCAAAACGGACTAGTCCAGAAGCGAAAGCTGTCTTTCTTTGCTGCTCTCATTCTGATCATGGTCGATCAGACGGGTTGGGTAGTCACCGGTGAAACAATGGTCGGCAAAGGCCGGCGTTTCTTCATCGTAGTCGACGCCGATAGCGCGATACAGACCAGGCACAGACAGGAAGCCAAGGCTTTCAACTTTCAGATAGTCGCGCATTTCTTCCAGCGAGTGATTGGCTGCCAGCAGTTCGGTGCGGTCCGCCATATCGATGCCGTAAAAATCCTGGTGCGTGATTGGCGGGCTGGCGGAGCGGAAGTGAATTTCTTTCGCCCCGGCGTCAAGGACCATCTGAACGATCTTCCGGGAAGTGTTGCCGCGGACGATGGAGTCATCGACCAGCAGAACGCGCTTTCCTTCGAGGACGGCCTTGTTCGGCGAGTGTTTGCGCGAGACGGCGCGCTGGCGCCCTGTTTGGGTCGGCTGGATAAAGGTGCGACCCACATAGTGGCTTCTGATGATGCCGAGTTGAAACGGCACGCCGGAATGCTCCGAAAACCCGATCGCGGCCGGGACGCCAGAGTCTGGAACCGGAACCACGACATCAATGTCGGCGGGGTGCTCGATCGCCAGTTGGTGACCCATCTTGCGACGAACGTCATAGACCGAGCGGCCCTGCACAATGCTGTCTGGTCGGGCGAAGTAGACATATTCGAACAGACAAGGTCGCACAGGCTGAGACGGGAATGGATTGTATGACCGGATTCCGTCCGCGTTGATGATGACGACTTCGCCTGGATCAATCTCGCGCACAAATTCTGCGCCCATAAGGTCAAGGGCGCACGTCTCCGACGCCAGCACGAAGGCGGTGCCAATCTGTCCGAGCACGAGCGGACGCAGACCCGATGGGTCCCGCGCGCCGATCAGCTTTTTGTTGGTCATGCCGACAAAAGAAAAGCCACCCTCAATTTGACGGATGGCATCCAGGAAGCGGTCTGACACTGTGTCTTGGTCGCTGCGGGCGAGGAGGTGAAGGATGACCTCGGTGTCCATCGTGGACTGGAAGATCGATCCCTTGCGCACCAGTTTCTTTCGTAACGCCCTGGCATTGGTGAGGTTGCCGTTATGAGCGATGGCGAAGCCACCAGATTCGAGGTCAGCATAAATCGGCTGAATGTTTCGAATCGTCAG
Organism: Henriciella sp.; assembly: GCA_013214545.1. GTDB lineage: Bacteria > Pseudomonadota > Alphaproteobacteria > Caulobacterales > Hyphomonadaceae > Henriciella. The sequence continues at coordinate 63,714 of JABSQB010000013.1, read as the reverse complement.
CCGACCCTGCGTCGAATATCGGTTGTGGCCGATGCCTGAATTGCCAGGCAGGCGGTCTGAGACATCGCCGCCAAAGTTTTCACCGACCAGGCCCATATGACGCTCGCCGTGGAATTTCTCGCCGTCAAAGCTGGTAATGCCGCAAGCTTCCTGGCCGCGGTGCTGAAGGGCGTGCAATCCTAGGGCAACCAGTAGGGCGGCTTGGGGGTGTCCGTAGACGCCAACGACGCCGCACTCTTCGCGGGGCTTGTCGTCATCATGATCAAACAACATTAGACTAACCCTCGCGGTCTGTTCGTGCGCGGATTATTCTGAGGACGTCTCCGCGTCAAGGTCTGATGTCTGTGCTGTGCGCTCCGCGAGCTCCGGTGCGCGGTCGCTGAGATAGTCTGCACCGGCGGAAATGATCGGATAAGTCCTTGCCTGCGTTACAAATTCCGGAATCTGATCCCGGTCCATGGCGAGGTTGAGCAAATACACAAAGAAAACCAGTACGACACCGCCGCGGGCGAATCCGAAGAGACCTCCGGCGACGCGGTCGAGCAAACCGATTCCGTCGACGCCCTGAATGGTCTTGGAAAGGTTGGCGCCAAACCAGGCGACGGCGACATAGACGATCAGAAACACCACGACAAAAATAATCGCGTCTGGCATCCAGTCCGGCGAATTAGCGGGAAGCAGGGCGTCCAGCTGGTCGACGAAATAGCGGCGGGCAAAGAAAGCGGCGGCGATGGCGGCAATGAATGCGCCCAGGGTCGCCAGTTCGCGCATGAAGCCGCGCGCCAAAGCCATCAATGTCGAAACGATCACAATCACGATCGCCACGGCATCAAAGGCTGTAAGGGCTTCCATCATGAGGCAGCTTCCGGTGCGATCAACTCTACTAATTCAGATAGGCGCTTGATTGGCGTAATCGTCAAGCCTTCTACAGCTTTTGGGCTGCCATCGGGCACAAAGGCATGCTCGAATCCGAGCCGCGCGGCTTCTTTCAACCGTTGCTCCATGCGAGACACCGGGCGAATGGCGCCGGACAGTGCCAGTTCACCGAAATAGATCGCCTTTTGCGGTCCCGGACTGGCGGACGCTGAAGTCAGGAGTGCCGCTGCTGCTGCGAGGTCGCCTGCCGGTTCTGACATGCGATAGCCGCCGGCTACGGATAAGTAGACATCGCGCCCGCCGAGCGACACGCCGCAACGCGATTCGAGCACTGCCAGCAACATGGCTAGGCGATTGCTGTCCCAGCCGACAATTGACCGGCGCGGCGTACCATACGCGCTTGGCGCGACCAGGGCCTGTACTTCGGCCAGTACCGGGCGTGACCCCTCCATGGCGGCGAAGACCGCTGTGCCGCCGGTCTCGTCCGCTTCTGTCGACAGGAACAGCGCCGACGGCTCCGGCGCGGGCGCAAGGCCATATTGGTGCATTTCGAAAATGCCGATCTCATCGGTTGGACCGAACCGGTTCTTCACGGCGCGCAGGATTCGGAACTGGTGTCCGCGTTCGCCTTCGAAATAGAACACTGTATCGACCATATGCTCGACCACGCGGGGACCAGCAATCTGACCCTCCTTGGTGACATGCCCGACCAGGATCAAAGCCGCACCAGACGTCTTGGCCCATCGCGTGAGTTCCTGTCCGCAGGCCCGCACCTGGCTGACACTTCCGGGCGCAGCTTCGAGACTGTCGGACCACATGGTCTGGATGGAATCGATCACGACAAAGTCGGGCTTCGCTGATTTCAGTGCGGCGAGCACTTTGCGCAGGTCGGTTTCTGTCGCCAGCTGCACCGGGCTGTCAGCCACCTTGAGGCGCCGGGCGCGATCCTGGATCTGGGCGGTGGCTTCCTCGCCCGACACGTAGACAGAGGTCAGTCCATTGCGAGCGAGGCGCGCTGCGACTTGCAAGAGCAGGGTCGACTTACCGATACCGGGATCACCGCCAATCAGCGTCGCACTTGATGGTACGATCCCGCCGCCAAACACGCGGTCGAGTTCGTCCACGCCCAGAACAATGCGTTCAGGCGGTGCGTCATCACCATTCAGCGCCGAGAACTTGGCTTTCCTGCCGCGTTTGTTGCCGGATTTCGGTGCCTTCAATCCGCCGGGTGGGCCAGCGGCTGCTTCCTCGACCAGCGTGTTCCATTCCCCGCACGCGTCACAGCGCCCCGACCATTTTGAATGGACGGCGCCGCAGGACTGACAAACAAAGTGTGATTTCGCCATACTGCCTGCCTAACGAGGTCCGCCGTTTGGGGGAAGGGGAGATGTTCCGTTTGTGTTACAATTGTAGTAACAAAAAATTCATATTGTTTTTCGATAAGCGTTTGCTAGTGAGAGATTCAAGGGAGAGATCAACGAAACAAACCTCAACAGGAGGGATAAAAATGACTCTTCCCAAAACTGCCACAACACTTTTTGCGTCCGTTGCCGCGCTGGCAATGCTCCCAGCCATGGCAGCCTCGACCACTGGCGGAACCGTCAAAACCATCGATGTCTCAGTCGCAGGATTCGATCTGACGGATGCAAATGACGCAAAAGTCGTGCTTTCTAAGATCAAACGTGCAGCGAAACGCGTGTGCCGAAACTCGAATGCAACCCGCTCTGTCCGTGAACGGGCCGAGGAGCTGGCTTGCCAATCTGCAGCAATTGCCGGCGCTGTTACCAAAGTGAACGTGCCGCAGCTCACTGCAGCGATGGAAGCGGACAACTCATCCTCCTAAGCAACGCTGATCTTTCTCGGAGGGCGCGGCATTAATTTGCTGCGCCCTCTCGCTTTTCTGGGCTGACTGTCGCAACGTGGGGTCAGACGGAGGAGACGACAAATGAGAATGCCCGAGCAGGGACGGCCCTGGACTGACATCAAATCAGACATGGATGCGCGCGGCGCGAATGATGCCAAATGGCGCGATGGCCGGACCGCGGTCTATGTTTTCAATGCGGGCGATGAGATCGCGGCGATCCAGAAGGAAGCCTATGCCGCATTCATGTCAGAGAATGGCCTCGGCCCTCTGGCTTTTCCGTCGCTTGCGCAGATGGAAAAGGACGTCATCTCCATGGGGCTTGGTCTGTTGCACGGACCTGAAGGCAGTACCGGCGCTATGACGTCTGGCGGCACTGATTCGATCACGATGGCGATCAAGACCGCACGTGATTATGCACGCGCCAACGGCCGCGCGCAGGATCAGGCCAATATCATCTTGCCGCAATCCGCTCACCTTGCGTTCGACAAGGCCGCGCACCTGATGGACATAGACGTCCGCCGCATCCCTCTGCGCACTGACGGCTCGTATGAAGCGGATCCCGCGGCTATGGGCGCGGCCTGCGATGAGAATACGATCATGATGGTCGGATCGGCACCTAACTTCCCGCATGGCATCATCGATCCGATTGAACAGCTCGGCGAAAAGGCAACGCAGCGCGGTGTCTGGTTACACGTCGATGCCTGCGTTGGCGGCTATTTTGCCCCCTTTGCACGGATGCATGGCGTGCCGGTCCCGCCTTTTGACTTTGAGGTGCCGGCCGTTCATTCAATGAGTGCTGACCTGCATAAATACGGCTATGCTGCCAAAGGTGCGTCGACCGTCTTGTTCCGGTCCGAAGCGCTGTTCCAGCATATGCCGTTCGATATGAACCAATGGTCTGGCGCGCCGATGAAAACGCCGACGCTGGCGGGAACCCGGCCCGGCGGCGCGATCTCCGCAGCCTGGGCCGTCATGAATCACCTGGGGATCGACGGATACAAGCGTCTGCAAGGTCAGGTCTGCGCGACGCGAGAACGGGTTGAAGACGGGGTGAAACGCCTGGGCTTTGAGGTCCTCGGCAATCCGATGCTCGGATTGATCGCCTTTCGCCATCCGGATCATCATGCCTTTGCCATTTACGGTGAGATTTACCGCCGCGGCTGGTTCACGTCAGTGACCAAGGAGCCGCCGAGCCTGCACCTGATGTTGTCGCCAAAACATGCCGATTTCATTGACGATTATCTCAGCGATCTCGAAGCCAGTTTGCGGGCCGTGGAGGCCAGCGCCGATGCCGAGAAACTGAAGGTCGAGGCGCGCTACAGCTAGGCCTGTTCGAGCTATCTGCAAAAAAACGATTTCCGCATTGGACAAGCGCGGGAAGGGGAGCTAATAAGCCGCGTCCCTGTTTGGCCTGCCCGGGTAGCTCAGGGGTAGAGCAGCGGATTGAAAATCCGCGTGTCGGTGGTTCAAATCCGCCCCCGGGCACCATTTTCTCGATGAAAATTACATTTGGTGAACGGGCGACCACTCGATCCTAGCTCTTGAGCGATTGGAGCTTCAGGCCAGTCTCATAGCGGCGGCGGGCGTTTTCGTCGCTGTCTTCAAACTTGATCGACAGCGGGTCATATCCGCAGCGCTCAAGGGTGTTGTTGACGATTTGGGCGAGCTCCTGAAGCGTTGCACGAGGCAAGCGGCGCCAGCGATTGACGCTGCTCTTTTCGATGCTGGACTTGGAGAAGGTCTTCCAATCGCTGAAGCCTCGCGCATCGGTATCTGAAAGGGCGGTCTCCAGCAGGCCTTCGGGCGCCGTTTCGCCGAGAAAGCTCATCAGTTTGGCCACATAGTCTTCGGGCGAAGCGATCAGATCTTCGTAGCGCACCGGCATCGCATTATCCGGATGCCGCTCAGCAAAATCCAGAAGCGTGTTGGTGGCATCGACCCAGGCATGCGCGAAGGCGACCAGTGGCTGTGAGTGTTGGCGGATATAGGCATGCAGCTCGCGGGGATAAGAGCCGGATTTCTGGCACCATTCCTCCATGCTGCAAACCACATCCAGGCCATGACGCGTGACGCAAAGAAATTGTGCGTCATCGCCGCAGAAGCGTTCGATGCCTTCGATGTGGAAGGCATCGATGGCGGTCTTTTCGACCCAGCGCGTCTTGCCTTCGCGGGCGGCATAGTCGTTCAGGAAGCCAAAGATGAAGTTCCGCAAGCGCAAGGTGAGCTCTTCTTCTTCTACACCGAGAAAGCCCAGGCCGTTCACGACCCCGACTTGCATGCCATCAATCGACGGATCGCTGGACAGGAAGCGTGCCCCGGCAGAGAGCGCATAGGTCTCACCCGGCGCAGCGATATTCGGGTGTGCACCAAGGATTCGGCGCAGCAATGTGGTGCCCGAACGTGGTGCCCCGAGGATGATTATGCCTTGCGGTTTGTCCTGCTCTGCGGCCACATCTGACTCCTATTGCGGCGTCGCGTGATCAAGCGGCGCGTTTCTCCAGAAAAGACAGAATACGATCGATTGAATCGAGATTGTCCAGAGTGATTTCTGGTGGCTTCACTTTGGTTTGGCAGGTTTCCTCGATGAACATGATCAGATTGATCATATTGAACGAGTCGATCAGCCCCGAGCTGAACAGCAGCGTGTCATTGGCAACATCGCTGGTATCGATGAACAGTTCATTGGAAAAATAGTCGAGAAGAACATCAGACGTAATTTGCATGAATCACTCTTATTCAAGGCTGCGAGCCGCGTCACTCCATCAGGACGCGGGCTTCAATGTCGCAAGCAAGGCCTTTCTGTCTACCTTCCCGTTGGCGTTTAGCGGGAAATCCGCAACGCAGATGAGTTTTTTGGGCACCATGTAGGCTGGTAACCGCGATTTTGCGGCCTGCAAGATCGGGGCCGCCTCGATTTCCGGGCCTTCCACGAAGCAGGTCACACCGCTGATCCCATTGGCATCGACTGGGTAACCCACGGCGACGACGCGCGGGGCTTCGGTCAGCTCTTTGATAACCGCTTCGATCTCGCCGAGTTCGACCCGCATGCCGTGAATTTTCACCTGATTGTCAACCCGGCCGATATATTCCAGGCGCTCCCCGTCATCTGACCAACGGACGAGGTCACCGGTGCGATAATAGATCTCACCGCTGTCTGGATGGGATTGGAAGGCTGCCGCGGTTTTTTCAGGATCGTTCCAATATCCAAGCGCGACTTGCGGGCCAGTCATCAATAGTTCGCCGCTGGCACCGGGCGCGGCTTCCTTGAAGGCCTCTTCGGCGATCAGGATCTGCATGCCGGGATAGGCCGTGCCAATCGGAACGACATCATTGCGACACTCGGCAAGCGATGCCTCACCTTTCCAGCGATAAAGCGCGCAAGCCAAAGTCAGTTCTGTGGGGCCGTACAAGTTCTCAAGTGGGCCAGAGCTGGCGGATTTGGCCCAGGCGGCTGCGGCATCCGCGGGCAGGGCTTCGCCGCAAAACAGGCTCCACTTGATGCTTGGAAAGCGGTCGTCTTCCAGCTGACGCAATCGCAGCGACAAGACGGCCACGGACGGTACGGAGAACCAGACGGTCAGCTGCGTGCGCTCAATGTAACCGGCCGGAAGCAGCAACTCGTCCGCGTTCGGGCAGCAAACGCATCCACCCGCTTTCCAGGCCATGAACAGGTCGAACAGGGACAGGTCAAAGACCAGGTCAAACATGTGCGAGAAGCGATCGGTCTCATTCAACTCGTAGCGATCCATCATCACGCTCAGGAAGCGATCAATGTTGGCGTGCGAGACCATAACACCCTTTGGTTTGCCAGTGCTGCCAGATGTGAACAGCAAATATGCGATATCTTCGGGTAGCGGGGAGGGCATCTCCCAGGCCTCTGGCGTGACGAGATCGGACGCGGTGAAGACGTCATGCGACGGATAGCGCGCTTTCAGCTCGTCCTTGTTATCGTGTTCGGGGAAGATCAGGGCCAAGCCGGATCGGTCGTTCAGGACCTCCGTTAACAGGGGCTCGGCATTGTGGTCGATGATCAGGGCCTGACACTTTGACGCCTCAAGCATGTGACGCGTCCGGTCGGCTGGGAATTTCGGGTTGAGCGGGACATAACCATGGCCACGAAACAAGGCGCCGAGAATGCCAATGAAGGCGGAATGAGAGCGCGCGGCATAAACAGCTGTCAGCGGTGTTGGCGTTGATGGGCGCACACGCGTCAACAAGTCGGCCACCGCAACCGCTTTGTCGTAGAGATCGCGATAGCTGACGCTTTCCCCGCCAACCTCAATCGCCGGACGATCGGGGAAGCGCTCCACCGAAGTGCAGAATCCAGCGCCGAGCCAAGCCGTGGTCAATTTTGATGCCATGTTGACGCTCCTAAAAGTCCACGTTGAGTCCAACCAGTTTCAGCAAAATGCGGATCGAGAGCCAGCCACTATCGCTGGTCGAGAATGCATAGCTGCCGCTAACGAACAAGAAGGTCAGCGGAATACCGATCGGGCTTGAGAACCGATAGATCATGTGGTCCGGGCCGATCCGCCGCTTATACCGACTGAGGGTCGTGAACACCGCAACACCGGTGGCGTGATACAGGCCCCACATTACCCATGGCGCCGTCGCGCCATGCCACAGGCCCATGACCAGAAACGTGCTGTAGACGGCGGCATATGGATTTCGGGTATAGGCGATGACCGGCATGTAGACATAACTCTGGCACCAGCGCGCGAGTGTCATATGCCAGCGGTTCCAGAAGTCCGAAATGTTCCGCGCGATGATCGGGAACCGGAAGTTTTCCATGATCTTGATGCCGAACAGGCGGCTCGCGCCAATCGCGATATCGGTATAGGCGCTGAAATCGAGATAGGCATACAAATAGGCCAGGATCACAAAGCCCCAAACGTGCAGGCTCGACATTGAGGCGAGATTGTCTCCGTGGGTCGGATTGGCAATTCCGTAGAGGTCGGCGAGCACAAATTTCGCCAGCACGAAGATCTTGATCATGCCATAGGCGATCTTCATCACGCCTTCCACCATTGTATCGCGCTGCCATCGCGTCTGCAGATTGGCGAGGAAGTGATCGAAGCGTTCAATCGGCCCCGCAGTGAAGATCGGGAACAGGAAGATATAGGCGGAGAATTTCGACAGCGATCGGTCCGTGATGTTTCCGCGCGAAACCTCAACCGCATAGTGGATGAGCTTGAACGTGAAATAGCTGATGCCGAGCGGTACCAGAATCTTGTGATCCTGAACCCCGTCGCTCAATGTGCTGAGCAGACCGGGCAGGTATTTCTCATAGATCAGATAGCTCAGCGAAAGACCGATTAGTCCGGGTAAGACCAGGCCTGAACGCCCGTGTTTGCCCGCCGCGTGCGGTGCTATGTAGAAGAAGATGAGCACCCAGCCGATCAGGATGGTAACGGTCACAGGCTCCAGCGAAACCAGATAAGCGTAGGAAACCAGCGCCAGAAACCCAAAACGAAAGCGCTGCGGCAACTGCCAAAACACAAGGACAGAGCCGAGCAGGACGAGCCAGAAGACTGGTGATTGGATCATGAGCGTTCCCCCCGCCAGTCCTTAAAAGTTCTGGTATCGGAAAATTCGGACATCGCCGATTTCCACCATCAAGTTCATCAGGGCGAGGGCCAGCAATCCGCCAAGGATTAGACCTTGGGCGAGGACACCGAGCCGATAGGCCCATTTGACCTGATCTGGGTCTTTCTCATTCATCGCTCTAGAGCCTCCACAACGAGATCTGACACCGCTTCGGTGCAGGCCATGCGCGCTTCATCATTTGAGATGTGTCCTTCAAAATCCACAAAATCGTCTGCTGTCAGATCGACGAGGTCCAGGGCAGAAGCGAACTGAATGTTTTCCGCCTCTGCGAAGCTCATCATGTCCTGTCGCAACCCCGTGAAAAAGCTGCGCCCTGTGTCGAGTTCGAACCAATCCGGATTGATCGGCGCCTCGAACAGGATAACCTCATAATCGCCTTTTGATCTCAGATCTTCGATCGCGCGGGCCACTGTCGCCAGATGCCGGTCAAGGTTCTCTTCGACCTCAGCGACCTGTTCCGGTAGCCGCGCTTTTTCTTCTTCCCAAAACTCAGGGTCGTTGACGTTTTTCATCCACCATGCGGTTAGCGGATCGCCGTAAGAAATGCCGCCCGATAGAAGATTTTTCAGAAACGTTCGCCGACGGGCCAGGAAGAAGCTGGAAGCATCCAGGCCGTAGATGTGGGTTCGGAAGGGAATATCTATCCCGGCTTCTCGCGCCGCGGCGTCTATGGTGGGTGTTGGAAGCCCGAGCTTCGGGGCATCTATCAGCTCTTCCAGATCTTCCAGCGTATAGGTCCACATCCCGAAAGATGCGCCAAGCACCAGAACGCCGCTCCCGCCATCTGGAATGCGGTCGACCATGGCTTCGAATTCCCACATGGTTTGGGCATCCGTCAACAGGTCATAAGCGACGACGGATTGATCGGATTTTGTTGTAACAAGATCAGCCACCGTGTCCCGGTCTTTGATGCATCGAATCATGACTGAGCTGCCGAAAATCAACACGGACGGCTCTTCGCCTGCCTCAACACCGAGAATTTGATGGGTCGCGTAAGTTTGTGTGTCCAGGTTGTGGTCCATGAAATAGCGATATGAATCGCCGGCCAGGAGCTTGTCATTGACGACTGCGATATAGACCAGAACACCGAACAACAGGACGCCCAGCATGATCACTGCTGAGGCAAAGTTCGGCTGGGTTGCGCCCCGAAAAAAGGAGCGCAAAACAAGCATTTGAGAAGCGCGCTCTTGTCGCTCAACCATCTTAACGCCTTGCTTGTTCGAACAAAAATCTACCCCAAACTCAATAAGGAGGATGCCTGCGCCGCGCAAGCGATGCTCCCTGTTTTCATTCCGATTCAAGAACGATGCCAGCTGTGTGGGCAGAAATCACGCCTGCAGCAAGCGAAATCACTTGATCCTGTCGCGAGCGCCGCTCGGCGATGTTCGAGACCTCTAGCGACCGAAAATTGGGCGGCGCGATACAATTTTCGATTCCTTGCAGATCTTCACATTGGTGGTCATGCGAAATCTCGTTATGGGCAGAGGTCTTAGCGAGGTTGATATGCTTCAGGATAAACTCGAAGATCTATTGCGCTTTATCTATCCGGACGAAGACCCGGCAAGCCTCGCAGCGCGCGTTGTTGAGGCGTTTTTTCCTGAGCCTGCGCAGATCCGGAAAACGCCGCGCGCTCCTGATATTCAGGGCCAGTGGACGGAAGACGATGTCATCCTGATCACCTATGGCAATTCGATCATTGATGGCCATCACAAGCCGCTGGACCTGTTGCAGGACTTTCTGGTCCGATACCTTGAAGGCAGTTTCACCGGCGTGCACATCTTGCCCTTCTTTCCCTTCACATCGGATGAGGGGTTCTCGGTTACCGACTACACAGCGGTCAATCCGGTGCTCGGCGACTGGCCGGACATCAATCGTATAGCCGATAAATTCTTGCTGATGTCGGATCTTGTCCTGAACCACATGTCTTCTCAGGGGCCTTGGTTCAGCGCCTATTTGCAAGGCCAGGCGCCATATGATGCCTATTTTGTCGAAGCAGACCCCAGTGAAGATCTGAGCGCAGTGGTGCGGCCGCGGACGAGCCCGCTTTTGCGCGAAGTCGAAACCGCCAACGGAACCCGCCATGTCTGGTGTACGTTCAGTCATGATCAGGTCGATCTCAATTTCGCCAATCCTGAGGTCTTGCTCGAATTTCTGCGGATCATGCGCCTGCATATCGACAATGGCGTGCGGATCATCCGTCTGGATGCGGTCGCCTTTCTTTGGAAACGGGTGGGCACCAATTGCATTCACTTGCCGGAGACCCATGCGATCATTCAGCTGATGCGCGCCTTGCTCGACCAAAGCGAAGCGTCGGTGGTGCTGCTCACCGAAACCAATGTGCCGAGTCAGGAGAACCTATCCTATTTCGGCGTCCGAAACGAAGCGCACAGCGTGTACAATTTCTCACTGCCGCCGCTGCTCGTGCATGCCATGCTGACCGGCACATCGCGCTATCTGAACCAGTGGCAGATGGCGATGCCACCCGCGCCGCTTGGCTGCGCGTATCTGAACTTCAGCGCCAGTCATGACGGCATTGGTATGCGGCCCGCAGAAGGCTTGCTGCCAGAGACTGACATTCAGCTCATGCTGGAGCGCGCAGAAGCGTTCGGCGGGCGAATCAGTATGCGCTCAACGCCCGATGGCGGCGAAAAGCCCTATGAGCTGAACATCACCTTCTATGAGTTTATGAAGGGCACAAAGAACGGCGAAGATGCGTTCCAGTTTGATCGCTTCATTTGCTCGCAGACCATTGTGCTCGCGCTGGAAGGCATTCCCGCGATCTACATTCACGCACTATTGGCGACGGAGAACGATCATGAAGGGGTACGAAAGTCTGGCGTAAACCGCGCCATCAATCGGCATCGATGGAACTATCCAGCCCTGCGCGAACACCTTGATTCAGAAGACAGCGTGCACGCGAAATCGCTCACAGAGATTAATCGCCGCGCGCGCATTCGCCGGGCACAACCTGCATTCCATCCGAATGCGACGCAGTTCACCATGCAACTTGGTGACGGCTTCTTCGGCTTCTGGCGTCAGAGCCTGCATCGCGATCAGTCGATCTTTGCGGTCCACAATGTGACTGCTGAAGCGGTGACCTTGCCAGCAAGGTCGCTCAACCTGATTGAGGGTGAAACCTGGATCGATCTGCTCACGGGTGAGGCGATTGAGCCGCACAATAACATGATCGGTTTTGCGCCTTACCAATGCCGCTGGATCACCAATCGGCTGCCGGTCGCTGATGCGCAGGCCGCGCGTGACTAGCTGAACTCTTCCATATCGCCGGCAACGGCATCTGAAATCTTGCTCAGAATGCCGGAGTCGGCGGCCTCGATCCGGGTCCAGTTCGGGATGAGGGGCGTCTCCATGGGTGTTTCGAGAAACTGCGTGCCTGCTTCGACAATGTTCGACGCAAACAGTTCCACGGCCCGTTCTTCCTTATGCCGGTCGAGCGTCAATCCATTCATCGTGGCGACTGCATCATAAGCCTCGATCAGGTCGAGCGCGGTTCTGTAATAGGTCGCTCTCAACGTCCGGAACGTTGATTTGTGGAAAACCACGCCGTGGATTGCGAGTTTGCGAAACAGGGCCTTGCTGATGTCGCGAGACATGCGCGACAGGCCAGCATTGGCGTCACTTTCGGACAGCGGCTGATGCTTGTGATCGTAATTGTCAGCCAGTTCGACCTGACAGATCTTGCGTGAGTTCAAATTGCGGAACGCCTCGGACAGGACGCCGATTTCCAGACCCCAGTCGGACGGCACGCGTATGTCCTTGAGCAAACTGGTATGCATCGCGAACTCGCCGGATAGCGCGTAACGGAACGATTTCAGATAGCTCAAATATTCAAGCTCGCCGAAAAGATCGCAGAGTGCATTGAGAAGCGGCGTCACCAAAAGCCGATTGACCCGGCCGTTCAGCGTTCCGCCCGCAACCCGGGGATAAAACCCCTTGCTGAACTGATAGGAGAAATTCGGGTGGCAAACCGGATACAAAAGTCGCGCCAGCATATCGCGGCTATAGGTGAGAATATCGCAATCATGCAGGGCGACTACATCGCTCTGACCGCGCGCGATGGTATAGCCGAAACAGTACCAGACATTGCGGCCTTTCCCCAGCTCTCGCGGCGCCAGTGTTGCGGCGGACAATTGCTCATCCACGGCTTTCAAGCGCGGGCCGTCATTCCAGAGAATGGAATGGTCCTGCGTTAGTTTTGAGAAGAATTCTTTGGCGAACCGGTATTGCTTTTCTGTCGCCTGATCGAGCCCGATCACGACATGATCGATATAAGCCGCCTGGCTGATCTGATCGATAATTTGCGGTAGCGCTTCACCTTCCAGTTCAGAGAACAGGGAGGGCAGGATGAGCCAGATTTTCTTTTTCTCGCTGAAGCTCTTGAGCTGCGCTTCTAACTCTTCCGTATTGGTCGTGCGCAAATTGTGCAGGGTCGCAACTTGTCCGTTCTGATGAAAATCAGCCACCGATCCGTTTCCTTTCCTGCGCCCTTATTATTCAAGCTGGGCTATAAATTCGAGGATCGCGCGATTCCAGCCAGCCGGGCCGATTTCAACGCTTCTCACCGTTTTACCTGTTGCTTCGCCCGCTGTGCGTTCAATTTTTGGCCCGTTTGCATTCTTGATGATCACACCGCGATGCGCCGATGAAATCATCTCCAGATCGTTTGGCGCGTCTCCGAGCGCGATCATTGGGGCAGGGGCATAGCGCGATGCAATTTCAAACATCTGGTCCGCTTTGGTCATGCCGTGGGACAGCGTCAGAAAACGCCCACCCCGCTGGGCGAAGATGCCAGAGCGGGCGAGATGGGCCTTAAAACGCGTCAGCATTTCTGAGGGGCCGGTCCATAGACCTGGCTCGGAAAACTGGCGCTGTTTTGCGCGCGCTGCCGCCTTGTGCGACAGGCCCGTTCTTGCGGCCACTTCAGCGACGGACCAATCCGAAAACCCGGCGAAATGCTCCTGAAGATCGGCGGGCGCGGCGGCCAATGCAGCTCTGATTTCAACATGCGGAGCTGCGCCCTGGGGCTCAACGCGCTCACGCGGTTCCAGGATCCCGCCACCATTCTCGACAATGGCGGGGCAATGCTCAAATCCGAGTTCAGCGCGCAGAGGAGATATCTCGGCAGCGGTCTTGGAGCTGGACAGGACTAAAACAGCACCCAATTCGCGCAGCGCGTTCAGAGCCTCGCTGGCCGCGTCGAATGAGTAGGTGTGATGGTCGAGCAAGGTGCCATCCAGATCGGAAAAAACCAGCAGGGGAGGCGCGGGCTTGGGAGGGTTTCGAACCGATCGGTCCGCGTTCACCTTGATTTGGTAACCGCGCCGCTGTCCGCCATCCAGAAGTCGGTGTGTGATGCGTTCATAGTGCTGGATGAAGTCTGCAACCCAAGCGCGCCGCTCGCTCGGAAGCTGACCGCGGTCCAGACCGAGCGTTGTCTCTTCTTGCTGTGTGCGCCAGGCCAGAACTTGCTCAAAGCCAGGTGCGCTCAGATGCAGAAACGCGTCGGCGCGGTCCCACAAATCGGCGTACGGACCCGCGAGGTGTTGCTCCTGATAAGCGCGCCAGGCCCCGGATGCATCGCGTGATTCAATCGTGTTCAATGCAGGGGCTTGTGGAGCTGCCGGATCCGGTAGCGCGCCGACACACCAGCCTTCGAGCAGGATGGCCTTTGGCCGCCCCTGGAAGACCGCCCAGTCAGCCTCATCTACCCGGTCGTCAACGGTTTTGTCGAACACGGGAATGGAGGTCTCATCTGCGTCCCCGGCTACCAGCAGCGCGTCAATCGTCAGCTTGAGAAGCGCAAGGTCATGCGTGCCTGGCGGTCCGCGAACTTCGAACAGGGGTGAAATCTTAGAGGCGAGCGCTTTGCGATCCGATTGCGGTTGATAGAAATCATCGATGCTGAGCGCTGCGACGCGGCCTGCAAACCGCTCCGCCACGGCGTGGAGCGCGGTCGACTTTCCAATGCCCTGCGCGCCCGAAACAAACAGAACGGGAATCCCGGGATGCAGCTTGATCTGAACCTCGATCCAATCGACGAGGAGTGACGCGATCGTCGGTTGGGAATCATCCATTCCTGAAGCCACCAGCATTTGCGATGGTGACAGTATGAACTCAGATAAACGCCCGGCTCAAGCGGGTTGGGGAGGTATTCGCGCGACTCAGGGGGGGCTGTGGCTGCCGTGCACAAGAATTGATCAGCAGCGATACAACGGCACGAACCGCTTCCGGTGATCGAATGATAGTGCGGTGACTACCAATTGAACGGAATGATCACCGTAATATTGCCGCCATAAGACTGGTAGTCCCGGACCCCGATGCCATCATAGAAGCTGCTGGTTTGCACCCGAACGCCATTGGCGAGATTGAGATGAAAAGCCGCCTCAGCCCGGGCCGCGTAGCTCAGCATCGCTGCGTGCCAGGAGACCGGTATCAACGTCGACCAGGTCGGCCGTATCGAAATCCCAGATCCCTTTCAGGTTCCAGTTCATTGAGAAGCTGGTTCCATCCGGCTGTGCCCAGCTTTGCGACAGGTTCGGGCTAAAGGTCAGACGACCGAGCGAGATGTCCTGGCTCGCGATATAGATCCCGTTGCTGTCATCATAGGCAAGCTGTGTCTCCTCGAAATAGATCAGGCCGATCTGCGGGCGGAGGCTCGCTTTCGAGAATTGGGCGCTGCCCGTGACCTTGCCGGAGAACAGAAGCCGCTCCGTCTCGAACTCATCTTCATACGTGTCAAACGGGGAGACATCATTGTCCGACTGACCCCAGGCAATCCGGGCATCCACAACCAGCTGATTGTCGAGTCGCGCGACCAGGTATGGCCCAGCCATCCAACCGAGGCCGGACGCGGAATAATCATCGGTGTCATTCTCTTCCTCGATCCAATCCAGCTGGCCCATAAGGCCGAGCACAAAGTCGTCATTCAGCGCGAAGTCGAAGCCGCCATGCAGCAAACCAAGAGCACTGGTGGTGAACTCATTATCGGTCCGGGCAATGCTGCCCGACAGCCAGATATCGCCGCTCGTTTCGCCATGCGTCTGAGCGAAGGGTCGAGCGCCAAAGCCAAAGGCATCAGCATCTTCCATGTTTGGTGCCCGCTTGTCGCGCTGCTGCCAGGCGCGGACTTGCGCAAGGCTGGTATTGAACGACATCCGGTTCTGAGTGCCGCCATTCCCGTCGCCAGTCCAGTTGCCTGCGGTCTGGTCACCGGCACCACCGCGATTGAGGCGTGTGCTGAGATCCGGCTCACTGGCGGTGATCTGGTCGGCGCGGCGGCTGATGAAGTTCTGGATGATATTGCTCGTGCGTTCGACAATCGCGCCGCTGAAATCAATCTCCAGAACATCCGAGGCGAGGTTGGCATTGCCATACGCATCTTCGAAGCCGCCCGCGGCGACATAGATCGTGCCGACGCCGCCTGCAGACACTTCACCAAAGGATGGGGTGAAAATGGCGGTGTAGGCTGCGCCGCTGCCGGCAAACTCGGTCAGCGTGCCACCAGAGACGGTGACATCATCCAGGCCAAAGGTGGTCGACGCTTCGCTCAGGGTGAAGAGAATGGCCGCCTTCTCATTCATGTTGAGATCGGTCTTGTCGGCGCTCAGCGTCACAGTCGGCGGGAGCGTGTCGAAGATGATCTCAATCGTTTCGGACTCGACATTGCCATTGCCGGCCGCGTCAGTCACGGCATCTGCCATGACTTGCAGCTGCAGCGTCCCGTCTGAGTCTTCTGAAGGGGTCAGGATCAGCGTATAAGTCGTGCCATCCCCTTCCGTGATTTGTTCGGGCTGCGAAACCGTCGCGTTCGCAACGTCGAGACCGGCTTCGGCATCAAAGCCTGCGACAGGCTCGCTAAACACAACAGTCACAGCGATCTCGTTTGAGCCTTCGATCGCTTCCCACTCGATGGAGTCCACAGTTGGCGCAGTCGCATCAATCGTGAAGGCGGTGATGCTGAGGGGCAGGGACACCGTTCCGTAGGCGTCGGTGACGGCAATCGAACACGCGTCATAAGTACCATCATCGAGGCTGTCGAAGATCACTTCATTGTCGCCCGCCACAGCTGATGTGTGCGTGCTGCTCACGCAGGTGCCGCTATAGGCGATCGTACCTGACTGGGTTGAGGAGAAGGTATAAGACGGCGTCGGATTGTTCCCTAGGGTCGCCACAGGTGTGACTTCGGCCAGAACCGGTTTCGCCGGAACAATCTTGATGGTCAGCGAGTTGTCCTCATCCTCGCCATCGTGGTTGGCGTGTCCGACCATATCGGTGAAGGCGTCCGAAGCGACGGTGATCAGGGCGTCGCCAAGATATCCATCTTCCGCCGTGAATGTGGCCGTATAGGTGCCAGTGGCGGCGTCATAGACCGGGTCGGTGATCTCGCCAATCGGCACGACGACACTGTCCTTGGTGAAATTCGGCGATGGCTCACTCAGTTCGAATGTGATCAGCGCCGTGCCGCCTGCCTCGAGATCATTGGTATCGCTGCTCAGCGCGATGGTGGGCGGCGTGTTGTCGATGGTGACGCCAAGGCCGTCTTCGTCAAACAACAGCCCGGTGATCTGCTTTGTGAGCCCGTCATCATCGGTCAGGTCGATAACGAACCGGACGGGGCCATCGGGATCGGTATCCAGAACGTCGTAGTAATACTCCCATTCCTTCGCAACATCGATGGACGCATTCGCGTTGCCCATGGAAAGGACATTGTCCGCTGAATCGTAAAAGGTGACTTTTGGCGCGGTGACGGTGTGATCTTCATCCGTTTGGAAGAAAAGCCAAATCGTCTGGCGCGCGTGTACCAGGTGTCGGTGGGTCGAATGACTCGAGTGGAAGTCCACCTTCGTCGCTTGCGGTCCGTCTTCGTCGGCGACCGCGGTGCCTTCGACCGTCAGGTCGAACGTGCTGGTGGTTGCGTCATTGCTCTCGATGTCGAGATCGAAGCTGAACGCGGATCCGACCGTCTCTGGCGTGAAGGTTGCGGCAAAAGACCGGGTTGATCCAACGCCGAGCGTGAAGGTCGTGGGTGAGATCGTGACCGCGCCATCAATATTGGTCGTGGTCTGATCATCGACGGTGATGTCACGGATCGTGAGGACGGAGAGGCCGGTATTCTCGACGATATAGGTGATGGTTTTCGGCACACCTGCATTGGCTGTGCCGACCTTATCGGTCCCGTCATCCAAAAACTCTGTACCTGCTGCATTCAATACCCGGATCCCCGGGCCAGGAGGATTAATCCTCACCGTGGTCCAGGCATTGGCCTCATTGCCGAACGGATCAACAACGACGAGGAGGAAATGGAAATCGGTGGCGACCAAGACATCGGGTGCTGAAAATGACGTTTCAGCGGTCCCGGCATTGTTCAACAGGTAAGGTGTGCCATCCTGCGGCGCTGACGTGCTGTCTTCAGCATCGACCTGAAACCATTGGTAAGAATCAATCCCATTCCCATCGCTCGAGCCTGTGCCGTCCAGCGTGACGGTCTCACCGCTCGTTGCGTCACCGCTATTGGTCGCAGCCGCCATCGGTGCGACTGTGTCGACCGCGATCGTGACCGTATTGTCGGCATCATCACCGTCTTGGTTTTGTATGCCCTGGGTGTTTGCAAATGCCGCCGACCGCACGTTGATCACCGCATTACCTTCATAGTCATTCTCGGGCGTGAAGGTCGCGCGGTATGCGGAAGTGGTGCCCACTTGTTCAAAATCTGAAAGTGCCCCGCCAGTCACATTCACGTCACCCGCGTCAAAATCGTTTGACGCGGCGCTGAGCGTGAACTGGATTTCAGTCGTTTCGCCAATACTCAGCTCATCATCCGTCGAGGTCAGGCTGATTGTCGGTCTTTGCATTTCAGCTGACGCCTCGCCCTTGATCTGGAATGTATAGGGGTCCTTATCCGCATCATCATTGCGCAACGTCACGTCAAAGCTAAAGGAACCAGCAGTGTCGGGTTGGAAGACTGTAGCGATGAGTTGTTGCCCGTTTGGAGCGATCGTGAATGTACTTGGGGAGGAGTAGGCCACATCGTCCAGAAAGAACGCGACCTGTCCGTCAATATTGCTTTCATTGGACGCATTCATTGCCGTGACTTGAAGGTCGGTGTCTCCATTGTTTTTTATCGCGTAAACAACCACCTGCGTGGCATCCACATAAACCGTGCCCAGATCGTGCACGCCCGTGCCGTCGCTCGGGATCTCGCCGCCGCCATTCGTCACAATCTGAATGTCCGGCGCGGTCGTGGCCGGAGGATTGATCTTCACGGTGGTCCAGGCGGTTTCAGCGTTGCCGAATGGATCAAGGACCTCGAGCGCAAAATAGAGATCAGTCGCGACCGTGACATCAGGGGCGGTGAAGGTGGCTTGCGATGTGTCGTCGTCGACAATCAATACCTGAAGCTCATCTGGCGTCGCAAGAAGGTCTAAGCTCCCGATGGCGTCGACCTGCTCCCAGGAATAGATATCAATCCCATTCCCATCGCTCGAGCCTGTGCCGTCCAGCGTGACGGTCTCACCGCTCATCTTCGGACCATCATTCTTCGCATCCGCCATCGGTGCGATTGTATCGACCTCGATCGTGACTGCGTTCTGCCCGCCACCGCCATTTTGGTTTAAGACGCCAACCAGATTGGAAAATGTACCTGCTTGCACGACAATTCTCGCGGGGGTTGCGGTCGGAGACTCAAAATCAGTCGGCGGCGTGTAGATCGCTTGATACTGATTGGTGCCGGGGACCTGCGCAAAATCCGTGATATTGCCTATATTATAGGTGATGTCGCCGAGATCAAAATCATTCGACTCCACATTAAGGTCGAACAGAAGTGTGGTCGTTTCGCCAATGCCCAATGCATCGTCATTTGCGGTGACCGTAACCATTGGGACGAGCGCACTCGCGGCCGCGTCGCCCGAGACGTGAAACGTATAGTACGCATCGTTGGGGTCGTCACTCTCTACAAGAACATCAAAGCTGAACGGTCCCGTCGCTTCGGGTGTGAACGCGATGTCGAGTGAACGGCTGGACCCCGGTGGGATCAGGAATGAAGAATTGGTTGTTGTTTCAGCGACGTCGCGAGCATTTGTTGGCGTAGAGACAGTTGGCCGCTCGACTTCGAGGTCGCCGGTTCCGTCATTATGAACCGTGAATCGAACCACGCTTTCCTGGTCGAACTCCACTGTGCCGACATCCAGCACGCCCGTGCCATTCGAGATCAGGTTCCCCGCGTTCGTCGTTACCCGAATATCAGGTTCCGCGGTCGGGTCGAACGTGATGGTCACGCTGTTCCCGACATTTCCATTCCCGGCATTGTCTTGTACGACATTGTTCGGTAATTCGATTGTCACATCGCCCATACCATCGGGCGTGAACGGCACTCTGTACTCCGTCTCAGATACGGGGGTTGCCGGGCCAGAAGCTGTACCATTCGTAACCACCACGTCGCCCTGATTTGCCGCAAATCCGTAAATAGGTTCGTCAAAAACCACGGTCAGCTCACGCTCGCTTGTACTGCCTATCACGGTTGGCACATCCAAAAATGACAAGGTTGGCGAGATGGTATCGGGTGTAGAACTATCCAATCCAAAACTGCCCCCGAAGACGCGGGCGGAAACGACATAGCTGGTGAGCACACCAGTTGAATCGTTTGTGAAGTAAAACCGTTCGACAATCAGGGTATAGGTGACATTGTTGATCACATGTTCAGATTCAAATCTGAATGTCGGGGCTGTTGTCTGGATTGCCACAACTGTACCAGATGGGCCGTAATTGGATTGCGGCGTAACGCTGAGAATGGTGATGCCGTCTGGCGATGGTTGTCCACCAGCCGTGTGGAAATTCGACAATTGGATGCTGTTTTCATATAGCGCGACATCAATATCGCGATTGCCGGACGGTGTGTTCAGCCATGGATCGACTGTGCAAGTTGGTGATCCAACGGCGGGGTCGACGTCGACGCTTATCCGCCACAGACTAGGAGACGTATCACTCGGTAGCGTACACTCAAATGCCTGGGCCGGGGCGGTGATGACCGCCGCGATCATGACCAGGAGAAGCAGTCGCAAGCGCGCGCCGAGATCTGCTCCAAAAAGGCCCCGTAGGGCCGTGCTCAATACACGACTTATCCGCTTCATGTTCGCGCCCGTTTGCTTGCGCGGCCATTGACCGCGACTCCATTATTCAAAAGCCCGCGTTCGTGCGCGGACGTGTTTGGTGCGAAACTGGCCCAAGAGGCCGGAGTCAGTCATTATCGGAGGGTCTCAGCCTCCCTCTCGTAGCGTCTCTAAATTGCTGAAAGGGGCCGGGTTTATGCGAGATTTTAGGATTTCAACTGAGGCGCGCGCGCGTGTTTTATTCAACGCAAATGTGAAAGCGCCTCAGGGGATCTTGAGGGAGATCTCCTGAGGCGCAGTGCCCGTGAAGGATGGCTTATTTTGGCGAGTGATCGCCTACCTGTTTTGCCTATTCTCGATCAGGTCGTCGACGACTTCGGGTTCGGCGAGGGTTGAGGTGTCGCCGAGATTGTCGAAGCTGTTTTCAGCGATCTTGCGCAGGATGCGGCGCATGATCTTGCCAGACCGTGTCTTGGGCAGGCCGGTGGCGAACTGGATCAGGTCGGGGCTCGCGATCGGCCCGATCTCGGCGCGGACATGTTGGACGAGCGCCTTTTTCAGCTCATCATTGCCCTCAATGCCCGCCACCGGCGTGACATAGGCATAGATGCCCTGACCCTTGATGTCGTGCGGATAGCCGACCACGGCGGCCTCAGCGACCGCGTCATGCGCGACCAGGGAGGACTCAACTTCTGCCGTGCCCATGCGGTGGCCAGAGACATTGATCACATCATCGACCCGGCCGGTGATCCAGTAGAACCCGTCCTCATCCCGGCGGCAGCCATCGCCGGTGAAATAATTGCCGGGATAAGTCGAGAAATAGGTGTCGATAAAGCGCTGATGGTCACCATAGACGGTGCGCATCTGGCCCGGCCAGCTTGTCGTGATGATCAGATTGCCTTCAGTCGCCCCGGTGAGTTCGCCGCCTTCTGCATCAACCAGTTTCGGCTCGATCCCGAAGAAAGGATGGCTGGCCGCGCCGGGTTTCTGATCGGTGGCGCCCGGCAGCGGCACCATCATGCAGGCGCCGGTCTCTGTCTGCCAATAGGTGTCGACGATCGGGCAGCGTTCTTCGCCGACCGTCTTATAGTACCATTCCCAGGCTTCCGGATTGATCGGCTCGCCGACTGAGCCGAGCAGGCGGATGGTGCTGCGGGAGGTTGATTTGACCGGCCCTTCGCCTTCCCGCATCAGGGCGCGGATGGCGGTCGGGGCAGTGTAGAAAATGGTCACGCCATGCTTGTCGCAGGCCTGCCAGAAGCGGCTGGCATCGGGATAAGTCGGCACGCCCTCAAACATCATGCTCGTCGCGCCATTGGCCAGCGGCCCATAGACAATATAGGAGTGGCCGGTGACCCAGCCGACATCGGCGGTGCACCAATAGACATCGTCTTCCTTCAGGTCGAAGACATATTCATGCGTCATCGAGGCCCAGACGAGATAGCCGCCGGTCGTGTGCAGCACGCCCTTGGGCTTGCCGGTTGAACCGGACGTATAGAGGATGAAGAGCGGGTCTTCAGCATTCATCGGCTCTGGCGGGCAGTCGCTGCTGACATTTGCGCCAGCCTCATGCAACCAGAGATCGCGGCCTTCCTGCATATCGACCGGATTACCAGTGCGTCTCACCACCAGCACCTTCTCGACCATGTCTCCAGCAAGGGCGCAGGCTTTGTCGGCATTGACTTTAAGGGGGACAATCCGGCCGCCTCTGATCCCTTCATCGGCAGTGATCATGAACTGGCTGTCGCAATCAGTGATCCGGCCAGCCAGGGCTTCAGGGCTGAAGCCCCCGAACACAATCGAGTGGACCGCGCCGATCCGGGCGCAGGCGAGCATCGCATAGGCCGCCTCCAGGATCATTGGCATATAGATCGTCACCCGGTCGCCTTTCTTGACGCCCATGTCTTTCAGGACATTGGCAAACCGGCAGACCGCGCTGTGCAGCTGCTTATAGGTCACGGTCGCATCATCGCCAGGGTCATCGCCTTCCCAGATCAGCGCCACCTTGTCGCCGCGCGTCGCCAAATGCCGATCAATGCAATTGACCGAAACATTGAGCTCGCCATCGGAGAACCATTTCACATGCAGGTCGGACTTGTCCCAGGAGACGTCCTTGACCTTGGTATAAGGCTTCGACCAGGCCAGTCGCTGGCCCTGCTCGGCCCAGAAGGCGTCAGGATCCGCAATCGAGGCCGCATACATCTCCCGATACTTTTCCGGGCTCAGATTCGCCTGCAACGCAAACGCAGAAGGGACGGTATAGATAGCAGACTCAGTCATGATCAAGGCTCCATTGAGCTGGATAAAATACACCTGACCACAATGCGGATTTGTCTGACCGCGTAAAGTCTTACCGCTACGCCAAAGCGGACGCGTCGCCTAAAGCGGCTTGTCTTCGTCGTCCAGGATGCGATGAGCGGCGCCGTCCAGATCATCATATTGATCCGAATTCACCGACCACAAAAAACCCGCAAGCCCAAGCGCGCCGAGACCAAGCGCGACTGGAATGAGATAGACAATAATCTCCATTCAGCTGCGCCCCCAATTCATCCGCAAAGCGTTCAGCGTCACGATCAATGAGGAAGCGGACATAGCGATCGCGGCAATCAGGGGCGTGACATTCCCGGTCACGGCGATCGGCACGGCAATCATGTTGTACGCGGCCGCGAGTCCGAAATTCTGCAACATGACCCGCTTGGTCCGCCTGGCCGTGTTCAACACAGTGACGATCGAGGAGAGCCCACCCGCATAGACCGCATCAGAGGCCGATTGCGAGACGTCCATTGCGCCGCCGGGCGCTAAAGACGCATGCGCCATTGCGAGCGCGCCCGCATCATTCAGCCCGTCACCGACCATCAGCACCTTCTTGTCCGCCGCTGCGAGGTCTCGCAAACGATCGACCTTGTCCTGCGGCGACACCTGCGCGTGCCAGGTGGAGACACCGATCTGATCCGCCACGGCTTTGACAGCCTGCTCTGTATCGCCAGACAGGATTTCCAGACCAAGGCCATCTTGTTTCAGATCGGCAAATACGTCTGCAGCATCCGATTGCAACTGGTCGCGGAAGCGAAACTGTATCGCCTCTTGATCGTCGCCCGCGAACCAAAGCGTTGGCCCGTCGGAGGCCTGTACCGCCGAGACGCCGACCCATTCGGCAGACCCCAGACGATAGGCCTTGCCGTCAATTACACCCTCGACGCCGAGCCCCGGCATCTCTTTGATCTCGCTCGCGACCGGTCCCGCGCCTACGGTTTCGACCAAAGCTCGCGACAGCGGATGACGGCTGGCGCGCGCGAGGCTCGCGGCTTTCTCCAGCTCCGCGCCATGGCTTGAGACCAGCGTCGGAATGCCCAGCGTGAGCGTGCCGGTTTTATCAAAAACCAAATGATCAATTTCTGCGAACCGCTCCAGCGCGTCGCCGGACCTCAGATAAATTCCTTTGCGGAACAGTCGGCCTGAGGCAACAACCTGAGCCACTGGCGCGGCCAGGGCCAGCGCGCATGGGCAAGTGATGATCAGCGTAGCCACCGCGACCATAATCGCATCGCGTACACCCGCCCCCAGCAGAAGCCAGGCGATCAACGTAATAGCTGCAGTCGTGTTAACAAACGGAACGTAGAGCGCTACGGCCTTGTCAGCGATCTGGCGATAACGCGCGCGCTTCTGCTCCCCGGCCTCCAGCATCTGCGCGATATCGGCGAGCAAGGAATCCGAGGTGCTGCCCAGCGCTTCACCCGTGATGGGCTGGTCGAGATTGACGGTCCCGGCATAGAGGGTTTCGCCGGTCTGGATCAGGCGCGGCAGGCTTTCGCCGGTTACCAGGCTCTCATCGACTGTGCTGGTGCCAGCGGCGATCTTGATGTCAATCACAGCGCGCTCACCCGCAGCGAGCAGGATCGTATCGCCGCGGCGAACCTCATCTGCACGCACGCTCTCGACACTGTCGTCACTTGCCAGCCGGTTGACCGACCGGTTCTGCAAGGCTGCCAGATCATGTGCTGCGGCATGGGCTTGCCGTCGCAGCCGCGCATCGAGAAACCGCCCAATCAACAGGAAGAAGAGCAGCATCACGCTGGCATCGAAATAGGCATGATCACCAGCCGCCAGAGTCTCCCAAACGCTGACCCCGAAAGCCAGCGTTAGGGCGAGCGAGATCGGTACGTCCATGTTCGCATGGCCATGCTTCAGCGCTGACCAGGCCGATTGGAAAAAGTGGCGCCCGCTAAACACCAGAACAGGCAAGGCAATCAGACCGGAAATGGCGTAAAGCGCCATGCGCGTATCGCTGCCCATCTCGCCATGTCCGCCCCACACAGAGACAGAAAGCAACATGATATTGGCAAGCGCAAACGCTGCGACCCCCATTGAGATGAGCAATGCACGTTCTTCGCGTTTGGCGGAGGCTTCAGAGCCATCTTCGGAATAGGCCGATACGCCATAGCCCAGGCTGGTTACCCGATCGACGATCGTATTGGCTGAAGTTGCGCCCTGCCAGGCGACGTTCAGTTTGCCGTTTGAGAGATTCATCCGGACATGCTCGACGCCGGGAACTCCGCCCACAGCATTTTCAATCTTGGAGAGGCAGCCGCCGCATTTCGCGCCGCGCACTGAGAGCGTCAAACTCTTCAACGCGCCTTTGTTCTGGACAAACGGGCTATAGTCTCCCCCAACCGATTGGGAGGGTGGCTCCAAGCCAGATGGGCAGCCAGCCGAACCAGAAAGCGCGGCCTCTGTCATGACACCAGGATGGTTTTATGGACGTTGAACAAAACCGTCTCTGCCGCCGGCTCCATAACATTGATGCGCAGCAGCCATTGGCCAGGTGCAAGGTCGCCAGCGTCAGCAACATATTCACCATTGGCGCGCGCTTGATAGATGATTGCCTGATCTGCACTTTGCGTGGCTGAACGGCGGATCTCACCGATGACCGCATAGTTGGACAGCGGCGCACCTTCGGCATCGCGTAGACGGAAGATCAGCTCACCTGATTGCACCCCAGCTTCCGCGGTCCAGCCAAGCTCGGCCTGCGACGCCCTCTGCGCCAGCGTATCATTATAGTTTAGGCCCTGAACGTAGGACTTCTTGATATCCTCGCCCGGAAAACTGGTGATCGCGTGATACAGAAAGACCCCGTTCACAGCGAACATGACACCGAAAAAGCCGAGCATAATCAAAAGGACATGCCAGCCTTTGAGTTCTTTACCCGAAACAGCGGGGGCGGATGTGGCTTGAGCTTCAATCATCAGTTTGGTCCTCTGAAGGATGCACGATTGGTGTCTGTTTCGCCAGTTTCAGTGTCTTTCACTGTGATCGTGACCTGGCGCTGACCGGCGCCAGCAGGCGCGCTGATCAGAATTCGGTAGCGGTCCACGCCATGGGCTTCAACCGGGAGTTCGATGGGTTCAGCGCCCTCATGTTCCATGCCGATGACGCTGTAAGAGAGCCCCTCGATCCCGGTAATGCTGACCTGCATGGTTCGCGGCTCAGAGATCTTGTTGACGAGCTTCAGGGTATATCCGTTCTGAATGTTACCGTCAGACAGCTGCACGAATGGTGGGGAGCGGTCTTTCAATACATTGGCCTCGATTGTGGCCTTGGTGGCAAGTCCCCAAATCATCAGCACGCCGATAGCGCTGATGAGGACTGTATAGAGTACGGTGCGAGAGCGCAAGATGCGATATCGAGGCGGCGTTTGATGCGCTGCGCGCGCGGCAACGGCGACGTCGGTGTCATAAGCAATCAGACCAGTTGGCCGACCGATTTTGGTCATCATCTGATCGCAGGCATCAATACAGAGCGCGCAATGAATGCACTCCAGCTGAGACCCATTGCGGATATCAATCCCGACGGGACAGACCTGAACGCATTGATCGCAATCGATACAATCGCCGCGCTCGTCCCAGCTTTCTGACTTGCGCTTGGGACCGCGTGGTTCTCCGCGATCATAGCGATAAGTGACGTTGAGGGCGTGCTCATCAGTCAGCGCCGCCTGAATACGTGGCCACGGACACATATACGTGCAGACCTGTTCGCGCATCCATCCGGCGAGGAAATAAGTGGTCAGCGTCAGGAGACCGGCAAACCAATAAGCAGACAGTGGAGCCTCGCCCGTGAACCAGCCTTGCGCGACCATAGGCGCATCGTGCCAGTAGAGTATAAAGGCGCCGCCGGTCCAGAATGCGATGATCAGCCAGATCGTGTGCTTGCCAAGTTTGCGCCAGGCCTTGTTGAACGTCCATTTTCCTTTGTCGAGCCGCATCCGCGCCGCACGGTCGCCCTCAAAGGCGCGTTCAACCCAGATGTACAAATCGGTCCACACCGTTTGCGGACAGGTATAGCCGCACCAGACCCGTCCCAGGAGGGAGGTCACCAGGAACAGACCCAGTGCAGCCAGAATGAGCAGACCGGCCAGGAAGTGAATATCCTGCGGCCAGATCTCGATGAAGAAGAAATAGAATTTCTCGCTTTGGAAATCAGCCAGAACAGCCTGATCCGGGATACCCTCGCCGCGGTCCCAGCGGACCCAGGGCAGCAGGTAATAGACGCCAAGCGTGACGGCCATAACGACCCATTTGACCAGCCGAAACTTGCCATGCGCGAGCTTTGGATAAATCTGCTCGCGCTTGGCATAGAGGTCCTTATGCGGGGGCGGCGTTGGGCCGCCCGAGCCCGCACTCGGATGGATATTCAGCGTGGTCTGTCCCATGACAGTGCGCCTTACTCGCCCCCGCCCAATGTGTGGACATAGACAGCCAGAGCCTTGATCGACGCATCGTCCAGACGATCCTGCCAGGCCGGCATATGCGAATTCCGGGCATTGTAGATCGTGTTGTAGATCGCGTCACGCGAGCCACCAAACAGCCATTCCTGGTCGGTCAGGTTCGGCGCGCCTTGCAAGCGATCGCCTTGTCCGTTCACGCCATGACAAGAAGCACATTGTTGTTGATACAGGTCGGCAACGCGGTCTGCTGCTTCGCCATCATGCTCCTGGCCAGAGACGCGCAGAACATAATCTGTGAGATCATCAATCTCATCGGTCGACAGGAGATTATCACGCCCGAAGGACGGCATCAGCGAGAAGCGCGTATCGAGATCGCCTTCATGACGAATGCCGTGGCGCAGCGTATACTCGATCCCATCCAGCGTTCCGTCCCAGAGCCAGACATCATCAGCCAGGGTCGGATACCCAATCGCGCCGCGGCCGCCAGCGCCGTGACAGGTGGCGCAATTGTCACCGAACAGGCTTTCGCCCATTGCCAGCGCGAATTGCTGCAGCCCGCGATCCGTTTCAATCTCCTCCAGAGAGGCTTCGAGCAGTGTTGCAGATTGCTCCACCCGGGCCGCTTTGAGATCCGCCACAGCCGCCGCGACCAGATCGCGGTCAGAGTGATTGCGCAGACCCGTCGTATTGGTGCCCATTCCTGGCAGCGCCGGAATGGCTGGCATGAACACCATATAGACCACGGCCCAGATGATCGTACCGTACCAGACATACAGCCACCAACGCGGCAATGGATTGTTCAGCTCCTTGATTCCGTCCCAGCTATGACCGGTGGTTTCAATGCCGCTATGATCGTCAATGTCTTTGATTTCATCGGCCATTGGTCGGACCTCCATCGTCATCTAAAGGCAGCCGCGCAGCGGCATCGAATTTTTCCTGATTTCGCGGCCACAGGGCATAAGCCAGGGCACCAGCAAACATGAGGACGAAATAGACTAGCCCTCCTGTTTGCGCGAAGCTTGCGAGTATCTCGTACATTATCGCCCTCCCCTATCGCCGGTTGCCAAGATCGTCGGCCTCATAGGTCGAGAAGTCGACCAGAGTGCCAGTCATCTGAAGGTATGCGACGAGCGCATCCATCTCGGTGATTTCATCCGGATTGCCGTCCCAGTCGCGGGCTTCGACCGTGCCTTCGCGTCCCGCTTCAGCTTCGTACAGCCCCATCAGGCTGTCATAATAATCGAAGCCTTTATCGTTCGGATCAGCCTGGGCCAGAATATGACCCTTAGCGTTCTCGATCATCTCATCTGAGTAAGGCACGCCGACGAGACGCTCAGTGCGCAAGCGGTCTTCGATGCCGTCATATCTCAGCTTCTTGTCCATCAGGAAGGCGTAAGGCGGCATGATGCTTTCTGGCACCAGAGCGCGTGGATCGATCAGGTGATCCACCTGCCATTCTGCAGAATACTTGCCGCCAACCCGGGCGAGGTCAGGACCGGTTCGCTTCGATCCCCACTGGAAGGGGTGATCATACATGGACTCAGCCGCCAGAGAGTAATGACCGTAGCGTTCGACTTCGTCGCGCAGCGGACGGACCATTTGGCTGTGGCAGACATAGCACCCTTCGCGGATGTAAATGTCCCGGCCTTTCAGTTCGAGTGGCGTGTACGGCCGCATGCCGTCCACTTTCTCGATTGTGTTGTCCATGTACATCAGCGGAGCCATTTGGATGATCCCGCCAATCGAGACCACGACCAGAATGCCGATGGTGAGGAGCAAAGAGTGGCGTTCCAGAACGCCGTGATTGTTCATCAGTCCCATGATACTCCGGGCCTCCTATTCAGCAGGCGCCAGCGCAGCGGCGCGTGGCTCTGGTTGTGCGTAAGGATCGTTGGTTGTCTCGAGGTTTTCGGCTTCGCCGTGCCCAAGCGCGGTGCGGATCAGGTTATAGGCCATGATCGCTGCGCCACTGAAATAGAGCAGACCTCCAAGAGCGCGGATCATGTAGCTGATATGCTTGGCCTCAACAGTTTCCACAAAGCTGTATTCGAGGAAGCCATACTCGTTATAGGCGCGCCACATCAGGCCTTCCATGATCCCGGCGAACCACATGGAAACCATGTAGAAAATGATGCCGATCGTGGAGATCCAGAAGTGCCATTCAACCAGCGATTTGGAGAACAGGCCCTTCTTCTTATACAGCCAGGGCACCAGGCAGTAGAGCGCGCCGAAGCTGATATAGCCGACCCAGCCGAGCGCACCGGAATGCACGTGGCCAATGCCCCATTCAGTATAGTGGCTGAGCGAGTTCACTGCGCGGACAGACATGAGCGGGCCTTCAAAGGTCGACATGCCATAGAAGGCGAGCGAGACGACCATCATCCGGACCACTGGGTCTGTGCGCAGCTTGTCCCACGCACCTGAGAGCGTCATCACGCCGTTGATCATGCCGCCCCAGCTCGGCATCCACAGCATCACTGAGAAAGTCATGCCAAGCGTCTGCGCCCATTGCGGCAGCGCTGTATAGTGCAGGTGGTGCGGACCCGCCCAGATATAGATGAAGATGAGCGACCAGAAGTGCACGATCGACAGGCGGTAAGAGAAGACCGGCCGGTTCACACGCTTCGGAATAAAATAGTACATGATCGCTAGGAATCCTGTGGTCAGGAAGAAGCCCACGGCGTTGTGGCCGTACCACCACTGCGTCATCGCATCCTGCACCCCGGCAAAGACCTGCACCGATTTAGAGCCCGTCAGGCTGACCGGAATGGACAGGTTATTGACGATGTGCAGCATCGCGATGGTGACGATGAAGGACAGGAAGAACCAGTTGGCAACGTAGATATGCGGCTCTTTGCGCTTCCACAGAGTGCCCAGGAAGACGAGCAAATAGACGACCCAGACCAGGGTCAGCCACAGGTCGACATACCATTCTGGCTCAGCGTATTCCTTGGATTGAGTGACCCCCATTAAATAGCCGGTTGCGGCCAGCACGATGAAGATCTGATAGCCCCAGAAAACGAACCAGGGCCACATCCCGCCAGCAAGGCGCGTCCGACACGTACGCTGTACGACGTAGAAACTGGTTGCCAGCAATACGTTCCCGCCAAACGCAAAGATCACCGCGCTGGTATGCAGCGGGCGAAGGCGTCCGAAATTGGTCCAGCCGAGTTCAGGGAAATAGAAAATCGTTGGCCAGGTCAGCTGCAAAGCGATGACCACGCCAACCAGCAGTCCGGCAATCCCCCAAAACATGGAGGCAGCAACCCCGAACTTGATCAGCGTGTTTTCATACTCGCTTTCATCGAACGGATCGCGGTCAACCAGACCGCCTACCCAAAGCGCCATGCCGATCACGAAGACGCCCGCGAGCAGCAGGAAGGTCAGCGCCTGATATTCCATGCCGGCATCCTTGGAATAGGTTGCCATCAGCAAGGCCAGGAACAGGAACACACTCGTCAGTGCTCCGACCCCCAATATGCTGGTATTGTTACTGCGCCGTGTGGCCCCAATAGTTTCAGTCATCGCCGAATTACACCTCCGTCACGGCCCCAAAAGGAGCGGTTTCAGCTTCGAGCGATGCATAACTTTGGCCGTGGTTGGCCTGAATAAGGGATATCCCCTATGTGCGTCCGGGCCGCACCGGGTAAATACGGAAGCCAATGAAAACGAGCGGACACGTGACATGACGACCTTCTGGCAAGCCATTATCGGCGCAGCGATGATCGTAATCGGCGGCATCAAAACCTGGCTGCATATGGGCTCAATCCCACTCTTGTCGCTGCCCACTTGCAACGGTGAGACGATCAATATCGCGCTCGGCAATGCCAGCTGGTTGGAGCGCGCTCATTGCTGGGGCTGCTACATGCTCGCCGCCGGTCTGATCATCGTCGCGCTTGCAGCTTTTGATCAGGTTGCGAAGCGGCGCTCTGTCGCTTCCTGATTGGATTGATCCATGCCTGACGCCCGCTACAAAGGTTGGCTGATGTCAGAGCCCGATTCCCCGATCCTTCAGGATTCATCCGTTAGTTATGGAGACAAGGAGTCTCTGGAACTGCTGATGCAGTCCATTCTCGCATCTGTTCCGGACGCGATGATCGTGATCGATGAGACGGGACAAATCCTCGCCTTCAGCGCAGCGGCCGAAAGACTGTTCGGTTACAAAGCCAATGAGATTGCCGGTCAGAATGTCTCGGTCCTGATGGCAGGCGCGGATCACGCACATCACGATCAATACATCACCAATTATCTCGCGACTGGCGAAAAGCAGATTATCGGTATTGGCCGGATCGTCGAAGCTCGGCTTGCCGATGGCAGTAAAATCCCGGTCGAGCTCAAGATCGGCGAGGCGAATGTTCGCGGGAGGCGCCTGTTTACAGGCTATGTCCGCGATATGTCGGAGCAACAAGCGAACGCCTTGCGTCTCAATGAAATGCAGGTGGAGCTCGCCAATTTCTCTCGTCTCAGCGCGGTTGGTACGATGGCTTCTGCCATGGCGCACGAGCTAAACCAACCGCTCACGGCTGTGGCCAACTATCTGGAAGCGGCGCGCGACTTGCTCGATCAGGCCGACCCGGAAACCCTCGCCTTTATCCAGGAAGCTCTGGACGCCGCCGCGACTCAATCGATTCGCGCCGGCCAGATTGTGCGAAGATTGCGCGATTATGTGTCTCGCGGCGAGCTCGATCTGAGATCAGTTCACCTTCAGGATGTTGTTGATGATGCCATCTCGCTGGCCAAGGTCGGCATTGAGAGTCAGCTGGCACGGGTCATTTCGCGCGTGCCGGAGGATTTCCCAGCCCTGCTGGCAGACCGGCTGCAATTGCGTCAGGTGATTGTGAACCTGGTCCGCAATGCCATTGAAGCCCTTTCAGACACAGCGAACCCGCAGGTCTGGATCCGCGCGGAATTGGAGGATTGTCTCGCCTTGATCACAGTCGAAGACAATGGTCCTGGCTATCAGGGGCAAGGCGACACGTCGCCATTTGATGCCTTTAACAGTTCCAAAGTCGGCGGCATGGGACTCGGCCTGTCGATTTGCCAGACCATTCTCGATGCGCACGGCACCGACATCGAATATGAGCCATCGGAAAAAGGCGGCGCCGCCTTTAAATTCACCCTTCGCCTGGCACAGGGAGAGGAATGACATGAGCAATCGCACGATCTTTCTCGTCGATGATGACGAGGCGATCCGGCACTCCGCCAGTTTCATGCTGCGGCATGCCGGATTCCTGGTAAAAACGTTTCCTGATGGCATGACGTTCCTCGAACAGGTAAGCGCGGACAATGAGGGCTGCATTCTGCTCGACGTGCGTATGCCAGGCATGGACGGCCTTGCTGTTCAAAATGCCCTCAATCAGCGCGGTGTGAAGATGCCTGTGATTGTCCTGACCGGGCATGGTGACGTCCCGGTCGCGGTCGAGGCGATGAAGCGCGGCGCCATCGAGTTCCTTGAAAAGCCCTATGAAAAACAAACGCTCGTCTCGGCGATCGAGAACGCTTTCGAGCAGCTCGAAACGCAATCTGCAGATGATCGCCGGAGCAAGGATGCGCAAGCCAAACTGACCGCGCTTACCCCGCGCGAAAAAGAAGTTCTTGAATGCCTAGTCGACGGCCTGACCAATAAAGGCATCGCGCAGGCACTTTCGATCTCGCCGCGCACCGTGGAAATCCATCGCGCGCATATGATGGAAAAACTAGATGCCGACAGTCTGTCCTCTGCCTTGCGCCTGGCTTTCGTTGCCGGCCTGGGTTCGGAATAGGCTGCGGAACACTACCTAGAGACGTGTCACCCACTCTATTGTACCCGTAAGCCATGCAGGCCAATTCCGCCCTTTCCGCCCGCGATCTGCACGCACAGTCTTCCAGATTGGTTCTGATCGAAGACGATGAAAACGTGCGTCGCTCAATGACGATGCTGCTGAGGGCGCGGGGGTTCCAGATAGACGCCTATCGCAGTGGGACTGAATTCCTCACCCTGCAAGGGCGACATGGCGGCGATTGCCTGCTGATCGACTACAAGATGCCCCGCCTTGACGGGCTTGAGGTCATGCGGCGCTTGCGGGCTGGGAATGACACGACGCCCGCCATCATGATTACCGGCTATTACTCAGACTCGCTGCTCGATCGCGCGCGTTCTGCTGGCTTTGCCGAAGTCCTGGAAAAACCCGCAACGCCGGAAGCGCTGATCCGGATGATTTCCAACACGATCAATTAATTTGGCGATCGCTCATCTAAGCGCGCTGGAAACGCCCCTCTGCTTCAGATCTGGATGCTGGACGACAATCCAAACAATTCTTCCGTGTCCAGCCCTTTGCCCGCGGCTTTGATCTTGTCGGGGTGGAGAAAATCAGACTGGAACCACTTGTGTTCCTGATTGTTGAAAATGGAGAGAAGCCACTCAATCGCGGCCATTCCAGCCGGATTTCGGCGCACGCGTTCAGTATAAGTTAGCCAGAACTGAATCGGGGCAAGCGCCGGCAGGTGCAGAGGCACGAGGTCTGGTTCAACGTCGGCGATATAGCTCGGCAAAACGGCGATGCCACCGGCATTCGCAGCCAAGGTGATCAAGGCGGTCCCGGAATTTGTGATCACCGAATAGTCGACAAAATCCTTCAGCTCTTTGATATTCTTCGACCATCGTTCAACCTGGTGAACATAGGCCGTGTGCATCAGCAATTGGTGGTCTTGAATGTCGAAAATCGACTGCGGATGCCCCTTCTTTTCAATGTAGTCCCGGGACGCGAAGCAGAGATAATGCAGCGTCCCCAGGCGCTGTGCGATAATATCCGGGTGGGTCGGTTTTTGGAAAACGATGGCAACGTCGGCCTCGCGGTGAACGACTTCTTCCTCGGCAAGGCCGATCTCCAGGTCGATCTGAACGTTCGGGACCGATTTGTGAAACTCAGGCAAATGCCGCGCAACCCAAAAGGGGCCCAATCCATCGCCTGCGATGATTTTCACGGCGCCCGAAATGCTCGTGTCACTCTCGGCGACTTGATCGCCGACGGTGTCGATCAGGCCTTGCATCTTTTGCACGAGATCAAGCAGACGTTTTCCTGATGCGGTTAACTCGACCCCGCGTTTCGAACGTTGAAACAGCTTGGTCCCAAGCTCGCGCTCAAGATCGTTTATCCGGCGACTGACAGTGGGGGTGGATTCGCCCAGGGTTCGGGCGGCGGCCGTCATGCTATGAGCTTCGGCGACCAGACGG
>JABSQB010000013.1:0-29301 GCA_013214545.1 Henriciella sp. | reverse complement strand
CGCTCGGATAACACGATCTTCCCCCAATATTATTCTTGTTAACCGAAGTTTCGCGTAGAGATCAGGTTTAATCCAGACCTAAACTGCATTTTGAGCCGAACAGACAAAATTCGCTGTTTCCCATTAAACCTTTTCATACTGCTGTCTGGCAAATACGCGCGATCAGATAAGTAGGTGGAGTAATGAGAAAGCGGGTGAGCGAGTCCGAGCAATTGGACCGCGTATTGGCAACCATGCGATTGCTGCAGAGCCACCTCGAAGAAGCGAATTTCGAGGTGACTGAGTTTGAAGAAGTCGAGATCTTCCTCGACCTGGCGCTTGACGCAGGCGAGCGCCTGCGCTCGCCGAGCCACGAGCCCGTTCTCGATCGTTATTTCAAGTAAACTAGCCTAGCGACCCTTTTTACCGAGGCCGATCTTCTTGGCAAAATCCGACCGTCGGCGCGCATATTCAGGCGCAACCATTGGATAATCGGCAGGTAGCCCCCAACGCGCCCGATACTCATCCGGAGACATATCAAAATGCGTGCGCAAGTAGCGCTTCAGCATTTTCAGCTTCGCGCCGTCTTCCAGACAGATGATATGGTGATCGGTGACGGATTTTTTGATCGGAACCGCTGGTTCAGGGCGCACCGTCTGGGTCCCTTCGTCCGCCAGCTCTCCGAGCTTGGCATGCACCACTTTTAGGAGTCCAGGCAGGTCAGCGGGGCTGATGGCATTGTTGCTCACGTAAGCAGCGACAATATCAGATGCTTGCGTGAGTAAATCTAGATTTGAAACAGAATCATTCGCAGAGTTAGTCATCTGCCATGGGTACAAATATGTCTTGGAAGATGTCTAATAAACAAGCTGAAATACTTGTTCGTTTTCAGATTTATATAATTGAGGCCAGCGATCGTTTCAAAAATATTGTATAGACCAACTTTTCGCGCATCTGATTTATAACAAGATCTGCGAGCGTATCAATAAAATTGATGATGCGTCGCCTGGGATTACCAGCCGCCACCGCCGCCGCCGCCTCCGCCGCCGCCCGAAAAACCGCCGCCACCGCCGCCTGACGAACTGGAGCTTTGCGGCATCGCGCTGGAGACCCCGGAATTCATGCCCGACACCATGTTATCGGTCATACCGCCAATCGATCCGAATGTGTGCGCGTTCATATTCGTCCAGGTTGGATCATAGGTTTTCGCCTCTTCCGGGATCAGACGCTCGAAATGCTTGGTCCATGGTTTCTCAACCCCAAGCGCAACGGCGAATGGCAGGAAGGTCTCATACCGCTTCACCGTCATGGGCGGCGGCGCATCTCCGCCGACTTCGACTGCGTTGAGCTGCAGCTTCTCTGCTTTTTCCATGTACAGACGAAAGCCCTGCAAATGGGTGCGCACATCCTGCCCTTTCCGGGTCGGCGCGGGCATTAAATACATGAAGAGCCCATTCAATGCGACCAGACCGATCACCAGCAAAGTATGCCAGCTCGACCAATAGGAGGCCTGCGCGATCGCGAAGATGATGGTCCCGAGGGTCAAGATGCCGCCGAGGACCAGGTAGCCGAGATTCCATTTGAAATATGAGGCGCCATACTTGCGCGTGATCTTCTTGCGAAAACTCGTATAGGCCTTGGTGAAATCGGCGTCGTATTTCTCGCCCAGTTTCACTGTTCCGCTGTCAGCGAACAGGTCGTTGTACAAGCTCTTCAATTCAGCCGTGAGCCCGCCATCTGACAGCGCCACTTCTTTAGCGAGTGTCGTTTTCTTCTTATCCTCACGGTCGACATCAATCCGCATATGCCCCTTGGAGGCGAGATACATCAGGCTCGCAATCAGGCCGTCATGTCCGCGCAAGCCGCGATAATAGATATGGTGAGCAGCGGCCGGAGAGTAACCTTTGGGCGGTTCATATTGTGGGAATACGGGACCTTTCACCGGATCACGACCTACGCGCTCAAAACTTCGATAGTAAAAGCCGAGCAGTCCCAGAAACGACGCAATGAGCGCGGTAAGCGCGCCATTACGCGCCCACCAGAGCCAACCACGATCGGACAAGGACGGTGGATCGATCAGCCCTTTTTCAATCTTCACGGACACTGAAAGGCCTTCGCGAATGCCCAGCGGCTGCGTGGTGCGAAAAATGTGCGATGCCCCTCGGCGCTCATAGGCATAGTCGCGCGCTTGCGACCCAAGCGGACCGGTATAGCCATTCTGCTCAATCAAGCTCGCGCCTTCCGGAAACCGGATCTCCGCGCTCGCCTGGTTGATCGGGAACAGCCAGTAGCTGCCAGTGGCGTTCCAGTACAGCTCGTCGAAGCTGTCATTATACCGGATCATGTTTTTGACCCGATAGCGGATTTCATAGCGGTGAACGCGATAATCCAGGTAAACATCCGGATCACCAATCCGGATCTGGACGGCGTTTCCGTTCAATTCACGAGTATAAGGTTCCCGTTCCCCATCCTTGCGGACGCTGAGAATGTCATAGCGATACGGCAGCGTGCCTGGTCCGTCTTCGTCCCGGTAGTTGGCGGGCAGATCGCGGAAAATACCGCGCCGGATATCGCGGCCTTCAACATTGACCTGCAGTGTTTCAGTGACGACGATATCGCCGTCTTTTTCAACCTCGATAAGGACGTCAAAGCTGCGGATTTCCTCTTGCGCAAAAGCGATCAGACCCAGGCAACAAAAGGCAGCGAGACTGATCGCATACCGGATCAGGCTTTGCATCAATTCGATCCTCCGAGATCAATCTCCGGCAAAGCGCGGTCTCCGATTTCAATCTCGAAGAAATGGCGGCGGGCAAAGCCAAATAACCCTGCGACGAGGTTTCCAGGGAAGCTCTCAACGGCAACATTCAGCTCCCTCACCGCACCATTATAGAAGCGGCGCGCCATCTCGATCTTGTTCTCAGTCTCTGAGAGTTCTGTCTGCAGCTCTTTGAAATTCTCGTTCGCTTTCAGGTCAGGATAGTCCTCAGCCAGCGCCATGAGTTTCCCGACCGGGGCGGCGAGGGCGCTTTCCTTGGAGCCGCGGGCTCCAGGATTGTCACCCGTCTGCAGCGCTGCGTTGCGCTTCATGATGACGTCTTCAAACAGTTGCCGTTCGTGGCTGGCATAGGCCTGAACCGTGGTTACGAGTTGCGGAATAAGATCGGCGCGGCGCTTCAGCTGCACATCGATATCAGCCCAGCCATTATTGACCATGTTGCGCTTGCCAACCAGCTGATTGAATAGAATGATCACACCGGCCAGCAAGACGACCAGAATGCCGAGACCCACATAGATTGCTGTCATTATCCAAGCCCCCTTCCGTCTTGCGCCAAGTCAGGCTTACGGCATTCATCTGAATTGTGAAGAGTCCTCTTGGTTTGATCCAAGGGCCTGGTCTTGCATTCTTTCAATTGCCAGCTCCCTGAGCGCAGTCTAGAGCGAATAGATTGTCTTAATAACTGGGAGAGATGGGCATGGCAGAGGCCGCCGCACAGGCAGAGACAAAAGGCTTTCTCGGCTGGGTCGAAAAAACAGGCAATAAATTGCCTGACCCGGTCTTCATTTTCTTTTACTTGATCATCCTGCTGATCGGTATTTCGATTGTGGCGGCGCTGCTGAGCGTTTCAGCTGAGCACCCAACGCAATTGAACGCCGACGGGACACCGCGCATCGAAGAGGCGGTCAGCCTGTTATCGCCTGAGAACATTCAGCGTCTCTGGGTCGATATGCCGAAAACGTTCACACACTTCCATCCATTGGGATACGTTCTTGTCGTGATGCTGGGCGCTGGTGTGGCCGAACGATCGGGACTGTTTGCCAGCGCCATTCGCGGCGCCGTGCGCAATGCGCCGAAGGCCCTTCTGACGCCGCTGGTGGCGCTGATTGCGATGCTTTCCAATCACGCGGCTGATGCAGGCTACGTGGTGATGATCCCGCTGGCGGCGATTATCTTTGCTTCAGCTGGTCGGCACCCGCTGGCCGGTATCGCTGCTGCCTTTGCTGGCGTGTCCGGAGGCTTCTCCGCAAACATCGCGCCTGGGCAATTGGACGCTCTGCTCTATGGCATTACCGAGACAGCTTATGATGCAAGCTCGATTGATGCCGGATGGACGATGAATATTGCCGGTAACACCTATTTCATCATGGCGCTCTTGTTCATCTATATGCCGATCATCTGGTTCGTAACCGACCGCATCATTGAACCACGGCTTGGCAAATGGGTGCCGGACGAAGGCGCAGATGCGCAAAGCTATGGGGATGAAAACAAGCCGCTGACCTCAGAGCAAAAGAAGGGTCTCGCCTGGGCCGGTATTGCAGTCCTTGGGGTCTGCGCGCTTTGGGCGTTCATGACATTCGGACCTGGCACGCCGCTGATCAATGAGGGTGCCTGTTCAGGCGAAGCACTCGCAAACGGCACTTGTAGCCCGATTTCGAATTATGGCCCCTTCTTCCAATCCCTGGTCGGCGGGTTCCTGGTTCTGTTCCTGGCCGCAGGTTGGGCCTACGGCGCCGCGGCGAACACGATCAACAATCACAAGGATCTCGTGAACATGATGTCCGAAGCGATGAAGGATATGGGATACTATCTCGTCCTGGCCTTCGCTGCAGCGCACTTCGTCGCCATGTTCGGGTGGTCAAATCTCGGTCTAATCACGGCCGTGCACGGAGCCGACGCGATCCAATCGAGCGGTCTGCCGCTGCCGATCGTGCTCGGCATGATCGTTCTGTTTTCCGCTCTCCTGAACCTGTTCGTCGGATCAGCCAGCGCCAAGTGGGCGCTCATGGCGCCGGTTCTGGTGCCGATGCTTATGCTGCTCGGGATCAGTCCGGACGGCGCAACAGCGGCCTACCGCGTGGGGGATGGCGCGACGAATATCATCACGCCGCTCATGGTCTATTTCCCGCTCATTCTGGTCTTCGCCCAGCGCTGGAAGAAGGATTTCGGGCTTGGCAGCCTGACAGCAATGATGATCCCATACTCGATCTGGTTGCTGATTTCCGGCGTCATCCTGATGATGATCTGGATCTTCCTTGGGCTGGATCTTGGGCCCGGCGCTCCGGCGCAGATCCCGATCCCGGGCGCAAGCTAGAGCCTGAGGGCCTGGCGCTTCAAATCAAACGCATCCGGAACTGGCGCCTCGAGCGCCAGTTTCTTTTTGTTCGGTAGAGTAAGTGTGAGTCCTACGGCGTGAAGCATCAGACGCTCAGTCTGTTCATCCTTTTGACCGTAAATATGATCGCCAAGTATGGGGCAGCCCATTGCCGCCAGATGCGCGCGGATCTGGTGCATCCGGCCCGTTTCGGGGCGAGCCTCCACAAATGCGTGTGTGCCGGTTCGAGAGCGCACCATCCATTGCGTTCGCGCCGCATCTGCGCCGTCTTCCAGAGTTCCTGGAACAACGCTTCGGCCAACTTTGAGCAATGGTATCTCGCAGATACCGCGTTCAGCCTCAGGCACGCTCCCTGAGACCAAAGCAAGGTATCGTTTGGCGACGCGGCGACCCGCAAACTCGGCCGACAGCGCGGCGATGGCTGGCTTGGTCCTACCCGCCAGAATCAAGCCCGACGTCCCGGCATCA
This sequence comes from Henriciella sp., assembly GCA_013214545.1. Lineage (GTDB taxonomy): Bacteria > Pseudomonadota > Alphaproteobacteria > Caulobacterales > Hyphomonadaceae > Henriciella. Next base: position 23,743 of record JABSQB010000013.1, on the reverse strand, counting down.
ATCCGATGCACCAGTTGCGGCCGCTTACCGTTCGAGCGCGCAAAGGTCCATAGCAGGTGATCGAGGGAAGTGCCGCGATTGCCACGCGTCTGCACCGCCAGGCCCGAGGGCTTATTGAACGCAATCAAAAACTCGTCCTCATAAAGGACCAGGCCGCGAACGAAGGCTTTCTTGTCGTCGGCAATGTTCGGGATGGGCCTATTTCGACTCACGCCCGAACCGAGAGGCCACTGATCAGCAAAGTGGCAACCATGATGATGGTGATCACGACGATCCAGAACACAAACATCATGAACATGCGCAATCCGGACATGATAATACCGGCTGAACCTGCCACCATCAGGCTACGCCAGAGATACGCAAAAAACGCGATCCCGTAGAGCGCGAACACAATGCCCGGCAAATGCGGGCCGGCAAACATCAGAAACGCGCCTGTCAGATAGATCCACGAGTGCAGATGCAAGGCGTGAATGGCGTGATCATAGACATAGAGGTCGCGTCGCCAGATGTGCAGCAGTGCCAGCGCAATCATCGTCAACGGAACTAGAATGATGCTGAGCCGCGGCAGCCACCGCTCAATCTCTGCCGCAAACTGATCCGGACGGTTGAGCACAGTGACGACCTGCTGTTCGATATCGCCACGGATTTCTTCCGGCGCGTTCACGTCAATATTGGCCGCCTCCAATTGCGCGAGAGTCGCTTCATCGAGTTCTGGCATCTCCGGAACTTCGGTGAGGCTTTGTTCAATCTCGGCGCGCGTGTCGTCGTCGATGCTATTAATCCACTGGCCCGGCGTCACCAGCGTGAACAGCATCAGATAGAACAATAAACTGGCCAGTAGGAACAGGCGGAATGGCGGCACGTAGCGCGCCCGCTTGCCTTCGGTATAATCCTTGGTAAGTCGGCCCGGGCGAAACAGCAGGACCGGCAGCGTGCGCGCCAGTCGCCCATCCAGCGTGAACGTGTCGGAGATCGTCTCCCCAATCAGCGACCAGACCGGACGGTGAAAGCTCGCCGCCAACTGACCGCATTTAGGACAGTACTTGCCTTCGACCATGGTGCCGCAATTCCGGCACGGCTCGCCGCTGAGGTCAGCCGACTGACGGGTTGAGAGCGCGCCAGCAGAAGCCGCGCCCGCGATTTCGAGTTCTACGGACATCATCCTCCCCCGAGTTCAGTCCTATTCAGCGCTCGTCGCCTCGGTCACATCCGCTTTTGGACAGAGCCAACGCGAGCGGTGATTATCCTCTGCATTTTCGGCCCAGCCATCAAGGTTCGGATCGACAAGATTCTTGGTGACCTGGAACCACATTGGCGTAATCGGATAGTCTTCCAGCATGATTTGCTCAGCTTGGGCGAAAATCGCCGCACGTGCCACCAGGTCACGTTCCTGGCTCGCAAGTTCAAGCAGATTGTCGAACTCCGGATTGGAATAGTTGCCGTAATTCTGCTGCCCGGCATCGGTGTCGAGCAAGTAGAGATAATTCAGCGGATCATTATAGTCGGCAAGCCAGCCACCGTCCGCCACTTCGAAATTGCTCTGGCGCAGGTCGGCGTAGAGAACCTTGGTATCCTGACGCAGAATTTGTGCATTCACCCACGGCGCAATCTCGTTCCAATTGGCCTGCGCCACAGGTGCGGCTTTCGGATTGTCGCCGGTTGAACGGTGTTTATACTCAAACTGGAATGGATTGTCCGGGCCATAACCTGCCTCTTCCAGCGAGCGCCGGGCTTCGGCCAAGCGCTCAGGGCGACTCATTGACTTCCAATAGACTTCAGGACGATCCGTTTCGTAATTCGCGATCCCCGGCGGAACGAAATTGTAAGCCGGAATGAAACCCGGTGTCAGAACATCATTGACCAGAAATTCGCGATCAACCGCCATGGCGAGCGCTTTGCGCACGCGAACGTCATCGAAAGGCGCTTCGCTGGAATTGAAGCTCCAATATGTCGTCAGCAAGCCTGGCGAGGTTCTAGCCCAACCCGGGAAGCGACGATCCAGCTCGGCTTTTCGGCCGCCATCGAAATCATTGTTGATGTCGAGATCGCCAGCTTCGATCCGGCGTTCGACCGCGGCGAGATCTTCAATCTCAAAATAGCTGACGCGACCAAAGCAAAGTGTATCGGCTTCGTAGAACAGCGGATTCTTATCCGCCACCAGCTGGTCGCCCGTAACCCAGTAGACCAGCTTATACGGACCGTTCACCTCGATATTCTCTGGCTGAACCCAGGCCTCGCCATATTGCTCGACAATGTGCTGCGGGACCGGGAAGGTGGTGTAATGCGTCAGCAGGCCGAGGAAGTACGGGGCTGGCTCCTCAAGCGTAATCTCGAGCGTGCGCTCATCAATCGCGCGGACGCCAAGCTCTTCGGGGGCGATGCGGCCCTCGTTCAATGGCTGCGCATTCTTGATGATGTACAACAACGAGGAATATTGCGAGGCGATGGCCGGGTCCTGAATTCGACGCAGGGCATAGACGAAATCATCTGCGGTGACCGGAACGCCGTCCGACCAGGTTGTTTCTCGCAATGTAAACGTCCAGACGAGGCCATCTTCACTGGTCTCCCAGCTTTCCGCCATGGCCGGGATAACTTCTCCGTCTGGCGCGTGCTGCATCAGGCCGTGGAACATGTCGCCGATAATGATGTTCTCCCATGCTGCAGAAGAGCGGTGGGGATCCAGCGTATCAACTTTGGCAGAAATACCGCGGCGAAGGGTCAGTGTATCGTCGCCGCCACCGCCGCCTCCACAAGCAGACAAGGCAAGTGCGAAGGCAATCGCAGTTCCAGCAAAAAGGCGGTTTAAGCGCATGAAGGCTCTCCTGGCGAAAATGGTTATGTTTGCAAGTAAGTATGTTTCAGACAAAACCGGTTTTGCCTAGGTCACACCTGTCACACCCGCATGATCAGCGGCGGCGGAAAAACCCGACAAATCCGAACAATCCTGCAAGCAAGGAACCGATCCCGCCCGCAACAACCGTGATCGGACTGACCGACTTGGCGATGGCAATGGCCTGACCGATGCGAGAAACATCGACATCGACCTCGTCGCGGAACGTACGAAGCGGCAAAGCCTGACCATCCAGGTTCGCGAACAGTTCGATCACCAGCTCCTGGCTACCGACCGCCGTGGGCGTAACTTTCCAGCGCCAGACATTCTCTGTCACCGGCGAAATCAGCTGTGTTTCCGGAGTGATGGATCTCACTTCGAATGTGTCACCTGATACGAGAGCGGTCACCGAGGATGAAATCTGCGCTTCGCCCTCCACCACATTACCGCGTCCGGAAAGCGCATCGATGGCTGTATCATCGCCAGTAGCATCAACCGCAAGGGTTACGGTGAACTCGCGCCCAAATTGTGCTGTGGATGGCGTTTCGTGCGCGATTGGCACAGTACGAAGCGCGCTCATCACGCTGTTGTCGACGGAGGCGACGCCGAAAAAGTCGTCGTCGGCGGCTGCTGATGGCATGGTCATGCTGCGCGAATTGGAACTGCGCGAGATGATCGGCTCTGACGCGGCCCCAGACTCAAACCCGATGCTACCGGGCGGCGGCGCTGCGGTCACCGCAGGTTCTTCCTGGGTTTGCATATATTGATACCCGCCGAAAGCGAGGGCGCCGAGGCCAATGAGGATCAACAGCAGAAAAAAGAAGCGGAACATGGCGTGATTATCTCCCCGATCACGTGAAGAAGGTATCACATATTTCTTGGTTAAAAACCCGTCCCTTTTGAGACGCCTTTGTTCATCTGGCAGACGGGTTCAGCCCAGGTCGTCAAACCGCCCGCTCTTTCGTCGCCGTGAAGCGGATATCTGGGTTCTTTTCCTGAGCATATCCGACATCCCACGCATTCTTGGCGAGATAGACCGGCGCATCGTCAAGATCGGTGCCGGACGCTGACTTGTTCTTGTCCAGAAACGCCGCGAGCACCGCGTCATCATCGCAATGGATCCAGCGCGCGACATTGTACGGTGCTTCCTCAAAAACGACATCGAGGCCGTATTCATTGACCATGCGCTCAGCCATCACATCGATCTGGAGAGCACCAACCGCTCCGACAATCATATCTGAACCGATGGAAGGTTTGAACAATTGCGTGACGCCCTCTTCGGCGAGACCTTCAAGCGCTTTGCGCAAGTGCTTGGCTTTCATCGGATCGGTGGTGCGTGCACGGCGAAGAATTTCAGGCGCGAAGTTTGGAATACCGGCAAACTGGATATCACCCGCTTCGGACAAGCTATCGCCAACGCGGAGCTGGCCATGGTTTGGCACGCCGATCACATCGCCAGCATAGGCGGTCTCAGCGATCTCACGATCCTGAGCCAGAAACATCAGCGGATTGTGGATGTTGATCTGCTTGCCCTCGGCAGTTTTCAGCCGCATGCCGCGCTTGAACTCGCCGGAGCAGAGTCGCAGGAAAGCGACCCGGTCTCGGTGATTGGGGTCCATATTTGCCTGGATCTTGAAGACGAACCCCGCAACGCCCTTGTCGTCCCGGTTCAGCTCATGCTCGGCGTCCTTGCGATGACACGCCTGAGGACGCGGCGCGGGGGCGAACTCTTCCAGAACCGCCAGCAGCTCACCGACGCCGAAATGACGCAAAGCTGTTCCGAATACGACCGGCGTCATGTGCCCTTCCAAAAAAGCCTGCTTGTCGATGCTTGGGAGCATTTCAGTCGCCATTTCGGCGCCTTCTTCCAGCTCCTCGAGCGCGCTTGGGTCGACCTGGTCACGAACCGTATCCAGAGCAACGCGCGGCGACTCGCCAGGCGTCAGACCTTCATCGGCTGTCTTTTTGGAGTAGTGCAGGAATTCACCGGTACGCAAATCAGTCATGCCACCAAAGCGTTGCCCGGAGGCGGCGGGCCAATAGAGCGGCGCGCAATCAAGCTGCAGCTGGTCCTGGATCTGATCCAGCAGCTCAAGCGGGTCGAGCGCTTCGCGGTCCATTTTGTTGATGAAAGTGACGATCGGAATGTCGCGCAGACGGCAGACTTCGAACAGTTTCAACGTCTGCGGCTCAATCCCCTTCGCGGCGTCCAGCACCATGATCGCGCAATCGGCTGCCGTCAGCGTGCGATACGTGTCTTCGGAAAAGTCTTCGTGGCCCGGCGTGTCGAGCAGATTGTAGACATTGCCGCGATGCTCAAACGTCATCACCGAGGCGCTGACCGAGATGCCGCGATCGCGTTCAATCTTCATCCAGTCAGAAGTCGTGCGGCGGCGTTCCCCGCGCGCCGCAACCTCGCCCGCAGCCCGAATGGCTCCGCCCGCCAGCAACAGATTCTCTGTCAGCGTGGTCTTCCCCGCATCAGGGTGAGAGATGATCGCAAAGGTGCGGCGGCGGCCCGCCTCTTCTGTCAGGGACATTTGAATTCTCGATAAAAGTCAGGCCGTGCGGTTAGCCGAAAATGTGAGCTGCTTCAATCGACAGTTCTGCGATCTCTTGCGGTCACGCGCGCTGGCGCAGGCCGACATCATTGGCCGCGCCTGCCTGGAAGGTCTCGAGCACCAGTGGTGGCACATCTTTCAGGCGCGCTTCGAACTGTCCACCCGGGGTTGGTATCAGGATCAAACTATTGGCGCCGGTCTTGGAGATGATCAACGCGGCGAGATCTTTGAGCAATTCATCATCCGCCGCGGCCGTCTGCCCGACCCAGGGTCGCAGCGCCTGCTTTACGAAGTCGACAGCGTCGGATGCGCGAAGCTTGCGGGGATCACCGCAACCCATTTCGCGCCAGCGGCCCAGCACCCGCGCTTCCGGCGTTTCGATCTCTATGACCGTGTCATTCAGCAAAAACAACATGGAACACCCCTCGTTCAACGCCCATGTCGATGATTTGCGGTTAACGAACCGTTACAACGCGTGATTGAATAGCCTATTCCGTCGGTTCGGTCAGAAAATGACGTCCCTCGCGGTCCTCGATTTCTACGATCCATAAGTCCCTATCGCGGTCCCGGGCGCGGGCGACATAGGCATCGACATCAGCCTCTTCCGGTCCGACGCCTTGCGCCGTCAGGTCAACAAAAATCCGTTCGCCCTCCATCGACGTGCGTGGCACAAAGGCATGGGCCTCGCCGTTCAGGTGCGCAACTTTGATCAAAACATCGCCGCGCGACGCTTCCCCGCGCTGCAACACAAAGGCCGAGGCGCCCGCCACTTGGGCTCGGCGCATCAGGGCCTCGACCCAGACCTGTGTCGGTAATCGCTCGTCAAACATAGAGATACATCATGACCGTCATTCAGCGGCGCGCTTTTGGCTTTCGCTCAAAGCGGGAATGGTCACTGTGACCGTGGTGCCGGCGCCGGGCGCTGTTTCGATCTTGACCGCACCGCCCTGCATCTCAGCGAGGCGATGAACCAGAGCGAGACCCAATCCCGTGCCGGCGCGGCCTTTGGCATTTCGTCCTTGCGCGAAGGGCGAGGCGATGCGCGCCAAATCATCGGCGTCCATGCCTGCGCCGGTATCGCGAACCTGAATGATCGCCTGATTATTCTTTACATCAGACACCAGCGTGACCGTGTCGCCCGCGGCGGAGTACTTGATGGCATTGGAGACGAGGTTGTCCCAGATCCGGCGCACCGCGCCTGCGTCTGCCAAGGCGAGCACTTCGCGGTCGCAGATCATACGCAGGCCAATGCCCGCCTTTTCTGCCACGGCTTGCGACTGGCGCATGACACTTTCCCCGCTGGCCGCGATATCCATCGGCGCCAGGTCAAGTTCGTAGGCCCCGGTCTCGGACCGGGCGTATCCGAGCATGTCTTCAACCAGGCGCAACAGCGTTTCGCCGCTTTCGCGGATCAGGCCTGGATAGTCCTTGTAAGCGTCAGGCATCGGGCCGCGAATTTCCGCGTCCATAACATCGGCGAAACCGATCACCGCGTTGAGCGGGCTTTTCAAATCATGGCCGAGGCTGGCGAAGAAACTCGTTCGCTCGCGCACCGCGTCTGAGGCATTGGCGATCTCGCTCACGATTGGAGCGAGAATGATGAGCCCGCCCTTTGCGGTTTTGAACCTCAGGACACTGAGTTCGACGTCTTTGCCGTCCGTCTTGGCAAGGATCTCGGTCTTGTCAGGCGGCACGAGTTTTTCGGCAACCGCACCGATGCGCACATCGCCCAGATAATCGCGTTTTCCCCATATCGACCGCACCCGACCGAGATCGGAAATGTTCAGGATCAGAATCTGATCCCGTTCCGGGGCAATCGGCTCCATATCTTTCGCCCCAGTTTGAGACAGCGGTTTCACCGTCTTCGGCCTCTGAGGTGCGTTATTGAGGAGCGAAAAAATTTGCAAACCGATCAGTATGGTAAAAACAAACGCGCCGAACAAAACGCCTGCTTGTCCGCCTGTAAGCGTTACAGCGAGCGCACCAATTCCAGCGAACAAAATCCCGCTCAAAAGCCGGTAGTTCTTAACCGGCTTGCCGCGATCTAAGCGGCTCATCTTAACGGATTGGTCAGGTCTGTTAGGCATTTTCCTTATCGCGGATTCATTAAATATGCGGCAGAATCCAAAATTCAGCAGATGCTAGCCTTTGCGGGACGCAAAAGATAGGCCAGTGTCTCGGTCGTAGAGTGAGGAGCTATTCATGACCAAACGAACGATAATGACTGCCATAGCAGCCATTGCTGGCCTGACTCTTCAGGCGACAGCGCAAATTGTCACGCCGGCTCCCCAGCAGGTTTCAGCGACGACAGCGGACACGGATCCACTGGCGCGTGCAGCTGCGCTCTATGCGACCTATCAAGGCGACGTCACTGACGTGAAGACAAACGGTTTTACGTCAGCGCGCGATATCGAAAATTCTCTCAACAATCTCGGCGGACACAATCCAGAGCAGCTGACGCAAGGCTGGATGGCCTACTCGGCTCTGGTGGCCGCACAGAACCCTGAATTCCGGGCTGCTGTGCTGGATATTGAAGGCTATTATGGCCGCGATATGCTGATGACCGGCATGCAAAATGACATTCGCTATGCCCGTACGCTGAGCGGCGGCAACGCTGCGGTGAACCAAGCCCTGACAGCCGTCAACGCAGACAGCGATCGCCTCATCGGCGCAGCCGCCTTCGTCAAGGAACAAGCCTACAGCCTGCAAGCTTCAGGATGGGCCAAGGGCCGCGTCGGCAACTCAGGTGCTAAGGCGTCCAACCTGTTTGCGTCTACTCAGACCGGTATCCCGGCGCGCAATGCCATGGTTCAGGCCATGCACTCGCCAGAGATCAACACTGTCTTCCAGCAAGCTGGTCAGTCTGGTGCGCCATCTGTTTGGGAAAGCGTCAGCGGCGCTGCGAGCACCATTCGCGTGCCGTCTGTGGTATCGAGCCTGGGTCAGTCCAACCGTATCGCCCGCGGCAAGGAACCAATCGCAGACCGCATCACGACGCTGGCTGCCTATCGTATTCTCAGCGCCGATCCGGTGAAAGCCGGCTCAATGCGCCAGGCTATGAGCGAGCGTGAAACACAAGGCTGTCTCAACATGGCCAATCTCAATCTTCAGCAATGTGTCGCAGCGGCGCACAAGCATTATGAAGTGCCCTTCTGCATCGGCGAGCATGCGCTGTCAGATGTCGGCAAATGCATTGGTAAAGTCACCAACTAGGAAACCATCTCCACTCACGCAAAACCCCTGGCCACAGTTCCAGGGGTTTTCTTTTGCACGATTATCACCCAAATGCGCCTCATGACGATTACAGAACGCGCCGCCGAAATCGAAGACGAGTTTGCCTTCTTGGATGACTGGGAAGACCGCTACGCGCACATCATCGACCTAGGAAAATCCAATCCGGCACTCGAACCCGCAGAGCGTACGGAAGACACAAAAGTACGCGGCTGCGCGTCTCAAGTGTGGATGGTGATCACGCCGCAGGATGAAGAGCGTCTGGAGATCCGCGCTGAAAGCGACGCGATGATTGTTTCCGGCCTGATCGCCTTGCTGGTACGTCTGTTCTCCGGCGCGCAACGCGCAGAGATTACCGACTTTGATGCCAACGCGTTTTTGGACAAGATTGGTGTGACAGGCGCCCTAAGTGCGCAGCGCTCGAACGGGCTCGCCTCAATGCTGACACGGATCAAGCAGACCGCCGCAGCGTCTTAGCCTGGAAGCTTCACTCTGGTCTTATAGACCTGATGAAGCGCGCGAATGGCCGCGAGGGCCTGCCCCTCCACCAGTGACGACCGGACGCCAAATCGGCGCGCGAGGCTAGATTGCGTTTCCTCACCAAGAATCAATCGATCGAGAAAACAGATCCGTTCACTGCCAAGTTCAGAATGAATGATGGTGAGGCGCGATTGCGCCAGGGAAGCGGCGATTGAGCCGTTTGGGGATTTGCGGCCATGACCACCGTCAATCCGTCCTCCAAGAGCCAACCCGTCCCAGTTCATGCCGGCAACGGTGCCCAGGCGCGAAGCACATGTCACGTCAGCGCGATAATGCTGAGCTGTCTCGCAAATCAATTGCCGTAAGGCGCGGTCCGGGCAACGCTCTAGCATACGTTCAATCAACGGTTCGCTCTGCGCGCGTTGGTCCTGTTTGAGACGCTTGGCGCTCGGCGCCGCCAACGGTTTTTCAAGTAAAGATGGACCGCAAACAAGAACAGGCGGCGCCTCATCCCCCAGTGGCTGGACCCAGCCGCGGATGCGAAGAATGTCAATTTCGGCGCCGGTCATGACCCCAATCTGGCGGGTTCGGCGATCTCTGCTGCGCCAGATTCCCCAGCGGTCTGTTCCAATCTGCGCGGCCATGCCACCCTTTTGCAAAGCTCGGATCAGGCGCTCGCTCATACGTTCGTATCGATCAGTGGCGCAACGATGACGAGCCCTTTCTCGAGCGTCTCAAGCCAGATATCAAACTCGGCTGAATCGCGCATCTCTTCGATCTTGTGGCAGGCATGCGCGACTGTGGACCGATCGCGCTCAAAGGCGTTCGCAACACGTGAAAGGCTCATTTCCAAACCAACATGGGAGAGATACATGGCGACTTGTCGAGCCTGGACCATATCCCTCGGACCGCGTACCGGCATGAGGATGTTTTCGGCTTTCAGCTCAAGCGCAAACCCAACCAGACTGGCGGCCAGATAAGCATTGTTGCGATCTATCCTTTGCTGATTTCCCACTATGAAATCTCCTTCCCAAACCAGGGAAAGAAACTCTATCACGGTGCAAATAGTGTAGGATTATTTTCCTATTGTAGTCATAGTGAATACAATGGAATCAAGCCGCTAGTGTATGGCTGGCGCCTAACTGATTGTGGGACTCACTGCGCCGGTCTTGTCGAAAACGTTCTTTTGGAAGCAGCGCGTCGTGACATAAAACCAGCGCGGAACCGGAAGCTGAATGAAGCGGCAGACGCAGCCAGGCATGGCAGTCTGTATCGCGTTCGATCAAGCCGCCGACCGGGCGCAACTGATCAAGCGCGCTGGACAGCCCCAGCGACCACATTTCGCTGATCGTCTTGTCGAGTTCACTGATCCGACGCCCACGCATCTCGCGGCCAAGGATGTCACGCAGCGCCGAGCCAGCCAGTCGGAATCGAACATCACCGAGTGGATCAACTTCGACGATCGAGATCGCGGACAAGTGAACGCGGATCGCACCTGGATCCAAGTCTTCGCGATGTGGGAGACACAGGCCCTGGCGAAGCGAATGCCAGTGATGCAATAGGTCTTCCTGCGACGGCGTGAAGCCGCTGAATTCTGTTGACAACGAAACCATAGCCACCCCCGCGGTGATTCGATTCACCAGTAGTGAATCAGTTCGAATCGCCGCGCAAGAGGAAAATCAGTAATTCATTAACCTATATTACTGATTTCTTTCGTTTCTTTTTCGAAACAATCCTATTTGTTTCGAAGCCAGAACTATTTCTCGATCTTTCCCAAGCCCATTTCTTTGGCCAGCGCCGATCGCTTACGGGCATAGCTTGGGGCAACCATGGGATAGTCATAAGGCAGGCCCCACTTCTCACGATACTCTTCAGGGCTGAGACCATATTTGGAGCGCAAGTGGCGTTTGAGAGACTTGAACTTCTTGCCATCCTCAAGGCAAATCAGGAACTCATCCGTGATAGAATTCTTGATCGGCACCGCTGGCTTTTTGGCCACGGCGTCGGCTGGTCCGCTATCCAAAGCGGCAAGCGTCGCGTGCACATCCCGGATCAGTCCAGGCAGTTCGCCGCTTTGAATTGAATTGTTGCTGACGTAAGCCGAGACAATATCTGAAGCGAATTCCAGAATTTCGCCAGAAGCGTCTGTCCCCTGTTCGATTTCTTCACTCATACTAGTTCCCCTTAGTACAAGCTCAGGTATATGGCGGTGTTTGGATTCGAGTAAATAAAAAATTACAGAAGAATCATCACGACTGTTTGAGTTCGCGCCTTGGATGCTATGCTCTGCACTTAAGCAGCCTCAAAAATTAGTGGTGACAGACCGACGTATACTGTTGATGTTGAACCGAGGATTTAGCTGGCAAGCAGCACAATCAGCATCACCACGCCAAGCAAAACCGCCGACCACATCGCCATTGAATTGGTCAATCCGCCCCGCGCCAGCGCGCCGCGCGGGCTGAACGTTGCCTCGATCTGATCGAACGTTCGCGATCCGATGCGACCGGCAAATGCGGTCATAGCCGGACCGGCCTTGCCCCAGACCGTGCCCGCCCATTTGAACAGACCGTAGCCGGGTTTGCGCAGCACCCAATCGGTATCCAGGATTGTGCCCGGTTTTTCCGGCGGGTAGAGGCCAAACCGCTTCAGCAGCATGAAGGCCAGTACCGCCAGCATCAGAAGCTGCATCTGGGTCAGAACATGATCGACCGTATAGGGCTTGTACGGTTTGATCTCGGCCCCTGAAAGCATGCACACATCAGCCGGCGCCGTCACCGTGCATGGCAGCATGCCGTACAGCCAACCATAGCCGAAGCCGCCAATGGCCGGCAGGCCAATCGCGATACAGATAAAGGCTGCCATGCCCATAGCGAGCAGCATATTGAACGGGGCTTCCTTCACGCGAATGCCGCTATCGTGGCTGAAGAAGGTGAAGTACGGGATCTTGATGCCTGAATGCTCGAGCACACCGGCCGAAGCGAACAAAAGCATCAGCCAAACGATGACGTAACCTTCCGTGGCAACAGCACTCATCGTCATGGCTTTTGCCACGAAGCCTGAGAATAACGGGAAGGCCGAGATCGAGACAGCGCCGATGATACAGAAAATCGTTGTCCACGGCATCGATTTATAAAGCCCGCCAAGCTCGCTCGCCTTCGCCGTACCGACCCGATAAAGCACCGCGCCCATGCTCATGAACAGCAGGCCCTTATAGATGATATGCGCGAAGGCGTGCGCGGCAGCGCCGTTCAGTGCCAGCGGCGTACCGATACCGATGGCACAAATCATAAAGCCAAGCTGGTTGTTGAGCGAGTAAGACAGGACCTTGCGTAGGTCGTTTTCGATGACCGCGAAGAAGACCGGGAACACGGTCATCACAGCGCCGATCCAGATCAGGATTTCAAAGCCCGGGAACATGCGGGCAAACGCGTAAACCGCCAGCTTTGTTGTGAAGGCCGAAAGCACCACCGCGCCAACCACGGTGGCTTTTGGATATGCATCCTGAAGCCAATTGTGCAGGAACGGGAACGCTGCCTTGATCGCGAAGGCGATGAAGATAAATTTCGCGCCCGGTTGATCAAAGCTCGTAAACGCATCCAGCGAGAGACTGCCGGTCGATTTGTAGACATAAGCCAAGCCATCCAGCAGCAATACGCCTGACAGGATTTGCACACCGAGATAGCGCATCGCTGCCTGATACGCCGCTTTGGTGCCCGCGCGCAGGATCAGGAACACAGAGCTGACCGCTGTGATCTCCCAGAACACAAACAGGGTCATCAGGTCGCCGGCAAATGTCGCCGCTACCGCTGCGCCCGCATAGGCGAGCGCCATACCATCCTGCAGCCGGTCGTCCGTGTGCAGGGCGTAGATTGCGTTCAGGAACGAGGCGATCAGGAAAGCCAGGCCAAATATGAAAGACAGGCTATCGACACGATAAAGGACGAGGTCCAATCCAAGGACCGACGCGGTCGCGAGATCGGTTCCGCGATCCGCCATCGCCAGCATGAAGATCGCCACAACCGGCGTACCGACCATCAGCGCCTGACGCACCCGCTGGATCGGGATCAGGCAGCCCGCGAAGCCGACAAGGATCAGCAACAGGCCAGGATTGATTTGTCCGAGAAGCCCGCTCATGAGTCAGACTCCACGTCATCTGGTTTGGTATCGGCCTCGCCATAATAGTCTTCATCCCGGCGCAGCAATTTCCCAAGCGGCCAGCCGGACAGGACAGCTATGGCAAAGGCGGAAAAGCCCCAGAAGGCGTAGAAGCCGGTGGATTCAGCGAAAGCGGTGTATTTGTACTCGTGGCGATCGATGAACAGGTCGACCACAATGAGGCTGGCCGCAATCAGGGCGACCAACAGCAACAAAAGAAGCGGTGTGCGTGGCGACTCGACCCACCCGAACAGCAGCTTTGCCATTGGATGCGTGTGCTCGTCTGATGGCTTCGGGGCTTCTTGTTCCGGCTTCACGAAGCGGCCGCTGGAGTCGCGTTCTGGAGGAAGGGTCATGGCGCACCTCCGGTCGTCATGTAGGCCGATGGAATACGTTCCCCTGTCGCCGGTTCCAGGAATTCCGAAATAGGCCCGACAGTGAAGAACATGATGAAACAGAGCGCTGCGGTAAAGCACGGCGCCGCGACCGTCAGAAGCGGCGCTCCGCCAGGACGCTTGTAAGGCGCTGGCTCCGGCGATCCGGGTGGCGGCATCAGCGCCAGGATCGGGATCGGCAGCAGATAAGCAATGTTCAGCAGCGAGGACACGATCAAGACAATCGGCACATAGTCGAGATCGGCGTCAGCCGCGCCCTGCATCAGCTCATATTTCGGCCAATCCCCTGCCAAAGGTGGGATCCCGATAATTGACAGCGAAGCGATGAAAAATGCGATGAAGACCAACGGCATTCGTTTGCCCAACCCGCGCATATCGGAAATATTGGTCAGCCCGGTCGCGACATAAATCGCGCCCGCACACATGAAGAGTGTGATCTTGCCGACCGCGTGCGCGGCAATCTGCAAGGATCCACCCATGAATCCAGCTGGATCAGCCAGCATTGCGCCGCAGGTAACATAGGCAAGCTGGGCGACCGTCGAATAGGCCAGTCGCGCTTTCAGATTGTCCTTGGTCATCGCGATGAGCGAGGCGACGATGATGGTGAAACAGGCCACCGCCAGGATGAACTCTCGCGAGGCAGTCGCGTTCAGGATCTCTTCGCCAAATACATAAATGGCGACTTTCAGGATGGTGAATACACCGGCTTTAACAACCGCCACGGCATGCAGGAGCGCTGACACGGGCGTCGGCGCCACCATCGCATTGGGCAGCCAGAAATGGAACGGCATCAGTGCCGCTTTACCAACCCCGAACGCGAACAGCAGAAGCAACGCGCTTGCCACGACTGGGGTCAAGCCTTCAGCCTGTTGCAACAGACCGCCGGGTACGAAGTCGAGGCTGCCAGCCAAAGCACCGGTCCAGATCACGGCGACCAGAAGGAAACCAATTGATGTCCCGAGCAGCGTCATCAGATAGATGCGCGCGCCGCGCTGGGCATTGGCGTCGCCTTTGTGTGCCACCAGCGGATAGGTCGAGAGAGTCAGGATCTCGTAGAATACGAACAGCGTGAACAGGTTGGCAGACAGCGCCACGCCCATGGCCCCGAACAGCGCAATCGCAAAACACATATAGAACCGCGTCTGATTGCGCTCGCGATTACCGCGCATATAGCCGATCGAATAGAAGCTGTTGACAATCCACAGACCGCTCGCAACCAGCGCGAACAGAGCGCCAAGAGGTTCGGCCTTGAACGCGAACTCCAGTCCAGGCACAGCTTCGCCAAGGCTCAGCTCTGCCGGGGTTCCGGCAGACACATGCCCGGCAATGATGATCGCAATGACAAACAATGCGCCAGCGCCAAGCAGGGTCACTCCCTCGCGCAGATCCGGCACACGTCCGGCGAGCCAGATGCCCGCGCAAATCAGAAGTGGCAGCAACAGGGCGGCTGCGATGGCCATTTCACCACTCATGACACATCTCCGATGAACAGGGACATCGCTGCATCTTCAGCCAGACCAGCGACAAAGCCGCCTTGGACACCGACCCAGATATTCGCAATCGCCAGGATCCAAAGTGGTATTAGGATCAGCAACGGGGCTTCCTTACGACGCTTGTTTGGGTTGCTTGGCGCCCGGAAGAATACCGCTTCCAGGATACGGCCCATATAGACCACCGCTAGCAGGCTTGAGAACATTACCACCGCAACGGCCCACCACCAGCCATGCTCAAATAGGGCATTGACCAGCGCAAACTTGGATTGGAACCCGGCGGTGAGCGGCACGCCGATCAACGACACAGCACCGATGGCAAAGGCCGTCATCGTCCACGGTGCAGACCGTCCGAGGCCCTTAAGATCATTCAGACTGGTGCCTTGATAAGACAGCACCATGCCAGCGAGTGCCATAAACAAAGCGCCTTTGATCAGTGCGTGATTGACCAGATGGAACATGCCAGCTGAGACGCCCGCCGTGGTGGCGATCGAGATGCCGAGCAGCATGTAGCCAACTTGCGCCACCGACGAATAAGCCAGGGTGCGGCGGACATCTGTCTGGAACACCGCCTGGAACGAACAGGCAATCATCGCTGCAATGCCCATCGGCATCAGGATCCAGATCAGGGTTGAACCTTCAAACGCAAACTCGAGACCGAACACGGTGAACAAGAAGCGGACCAGGGCATAGATCGCCACCTTGGTCGCGGTCGCCGCGAGGAACATGGTGACGAAGCTTGGGCTGTAAGCATAGGCGTTCGGCAACCATTGGTGCAGCGGGAACATAGCGGCCTTGATGCCAAGCCCGACAAAGATGAACGCATAGCCCGCAAGCACCGCTTTGTTGCCCTGCATGTCCTGCAAGCGCACGGCCAGTTCGGCCATGTTGAGCGTGCCCGTCGCAGCGTAGAGGAAGCCCACACCGACAACGAAGAAGGACGCGCCGATGGTACCCATCAACAGGTAATTGGCGGCCGCCGGCAGGGCCCGGCGATCTCGGCTCGCACCGAGCGCGACCAGCACATATGTCGCGATAGAACTGATCTCCAGGAAGACGAAGAGATTGAACGCGTCACCCGTCGAAGCAACGCCGCACAGGCCGGTGAAACAGACCAGATAGGCGGCGTAGAACATGGCGCGCTTGGCATCGCGCACCTCTGCGACGACGCTTGGCCAACTGAATATGGCAGCGAGGAATCCGATCACGCTGACCAGCAGCAGGACCATAGAATTCAGCGCATCAATTCGGAACTCGATTCCGGCATCCGGCGCCCAGCCGCCCATCGCATAGGACAACACCGCGCCGCCCTCGATCGAACGCACTTGCGCCAGCAAGACAATCGCCATGATCAGCGAAACGCCAGTCGCAATAATGCTCAGCAGCCAGGCCAGACGACCATTCGGCATGAAGGCGGCAATCGGCGCCAGGAACATCGGCGCGACGACGAGCAGCGCGGGGGCGTGTGCCGCAATATCTGCAGGCACGAGGGAAGAGATCAGCTCTATCATGCGGCGCCTGCCTTGCTTTCTTCGGCTTCAGCGGCCGCTTCCGAGATCGCAACCTCAAGGTCCATGGCGCGAATTTCGTCTGTCTCGACCGTGCCATAGGCTTCGCGAATACGCACGATGATGGCCAGTCCAACAGCAAGCGTCGCAACCCCGACCACAATCGCCGTGAGCATCAGAACATGTGGCAGCGGGTTGGAGTAGATATTCTCCAGGCCTGCCTCGGCATAGCCATGCGCCGCGTCGTAGCCGCTGTCTGCTGCGTCATAGGCACCGTGAGCTGCTTCTTCGCCAGAGGCTGCCGCTTCGGCGCCGTACTCGCCCGCTTTGTCGTGACTTTTGTTTTTGCCGTAATCCTTACCAAACAGGATCGGCGCGGTGCCGCCATCGATGCGAGACAAGGATACGTAGAATAGGATGATCGATGTCTGAAACAGGCCAAGCCCGATGAGGCGTTTGATCAGATTGGTTGCGGCGAATGAAATATACAGACCGATCATCATCAATCCGATGATCGCCCAGTAATTGCCGCGCTCGAGAATGAATTCCAGCATACTTACCAGTCCTCATCCCGGATTTCTGTGACGCGGCCAGCAAAGGCGTAAAAGATCGATACCATCGACCCGGCAACCGCAAACAAAACGCCGATCTCAATCACAATGATGCCGACATGCTGACCATTGTGACCGCCGGGCTCCTCACGGAACAGTGCGTCATAGTCGAGGAAGTTGCCGCCCGTGGCGAGCGCCCAGATCCCAACCCCGACATAGATGATGAAGCCAAGCCCGGCGATGAACCGCGCAAAGCCTGGCGTGATCGCCCGCATCGCCGGGGCAATGCCGAAAATCAGCGAGTAAAGGATTACGGTCACGGCCAAAATGACGCCGGCCTGGAAGCCGCCGCCCGGGCTGTATTCGCCGTGGAAGTGAACATAAAAGCCGTACAAAGCGATGACCGGGATCAGCACCTTGGCAACGACGCGGAGTATGACGTGATGGTCGCCCTTCATGACTCCGTCTCATCTTTGTTTGGGGTGGATTCGCGATCCTCGCGTCGCACGGTGGCGCCGAGTGAACGCTCGCCGAAGCCGAGCAGCAAGGTTACGGCAAGACCCGCGGCGAAGACCACACCAACCTCGCCCAGCGTATCAAAACCCCGATAGCTGGCGAGAACGGCAGTCACCACGTTCGGAATAGCGATTTCTGGATAAGTACGCTCCAGGAAATCGACGCCAACGCCTGTATTGGCGGGCGAATTGGGATCGCCGAAGCCTGGCAGATCGATTGTCGCATAGATCAGCATCGCCCCGGTCGCGATCACGACCAGAAGCGGCACAATCTTGGTAGCGCCCTTCTCTGCTTTCGCCGTGCGTGACGTCAGCACCATGGCGCCGAGGAACAGCGCAGTGGAGATACCCGCGCCCACGGCAGCTTCGGTAAAGGCCACATCGACCGCATCGAGGGCTACAAACCAAGTTGCCGAGACGAGCGAGTAAATGCCCGACAGCATAACAATCGCGAACAGGCTGCGCAGGCGCGCAATCGCAATCGCAACCACGAACAGGATGGTCAGCAGCGTGATATTCAGCAGGTCAATGGCGAGCGTCGCGCCTTCAAATCCGGTCACTGGCTGCCTCCATCATCTTCGCCCAATCGGCCGATCATCGGTTGCAGTCCTGCGGTATGCGCGGCATTGGCAAGAGCATGCGATGAAGTCGGTCCAGTCAGGAACAGGAACAGCCAGACGACCGCTAGCTTCACCACAATCGCGAGGCTCGGCGCGAGCAGCGCCATACCCACGATTGCCAAGGTCGCGGCAGCTGTGTCGGTCACACTTGCGGCATGCAGTCTTGTGTAGAAATCGGGGAAACGCAAAACGCCAACTGTCCCGATCACCGCCAGCACAGCGCCAACCAGCACCAGCGCTGAGCCAAGTGCCGGTCGGAAGGCGTTCCAGAACTCCATCACTTCCGTCATTGCGAGCCTCCCCGGTCCCGGCGAGTCAGTGATACCTGGAACGACCGGTAGCGGAAGAATTTCAGGATCGCGATCGTCGCGACGAAATTGATCAGCGCATAAAGGATAGAAATATCAAGGAAGTCTGGCCGTCCCGTGAGAAATCCGATGACCCCGAGCAAGAGGATGATCTTGGTACCCAGAGAGTTCACGGCGAGCACGCGATCGTACAGCGTCGGCCCGCTGAGCGCGCGGACGAGCATCAAGGCAATCGCGATGATAAGCGCGAGCGCTGCAACACCAATCATGACTTCCGCCTCCCGTCTGAGGCTTCGCGCGACCGGCGATCCATTTCATCAAAGGCGCCAGGCCCTGCGGCCTCTTCATACAGCGCATGGACGAGGATCTTGTCGCCTTCAATCTCCACGCTCACTGTGCCGGGCGTCAGTGTGATCGAATTAGCAAATACCGTGCGGGCGAGGTCGCTCTCACAGCCGGTTTTGACCTTGACCAGGGCCGGATTGATGTCGAGCGTCGAGCGTAGGCAGGCTTTGATGACGACCCAATTGGCTTTGAAGATTTCAACAATCAGCCAAAGCCAATAACCCATGAGCTGGATCAGGCGTCCATAAGGCGAGCCTTCGCGATCGAGAATATCAAATCGGTAAGCGAGGACGGCTGACAGGACGATCGAAACGGCGCCAAGCGAAGCAATGACCGGCTTCAAGGAATAGTCCCAGGAGAGTCCGAGCCACAGCGCGATCAGAACGGTGATCAATCCCAGAAAATAGCCCACGCGCCCAGTCGCTCCGATCTCGAACTTCTTGCTGAAACCGGGAATTAGAACTGGAATCGGGATTTGGCCAGCCTAAACCGACGGATCGGGTGCTAAAAAATTCAGCTAGTTGCCGAAAACGAGGCTGGCTGTGCGCCGCGCCGCTGAGAATGCGGATTCATCATTGGCAGCGTCATCATCGAGGTTGGCTGGCTGCGGCTGGCTTGGTGAATATGAGGAAGATAGCGACCAGTTCCAGTAGCGCAGCGTTGTCTGCGCCTTGGCCACGCTGAGCAAGTCATAGGTCTCCAGAAGCAGCTCATACAGCGCGTGCGGCGACCCATCATCGGCCTCCAATGGACGTTTCAGTGCAATCCAAAGGTTTTTAAGCGATGGCTTTTTTAGGCCCGTCGCTTTGCACAGCACCGCAATGCCCTCGCCGCCTGTATCGCTCAGGATTTTCGCGCTTGTGACGGGCTTGATGCCCGCCAGATAGCCGATCTCTTCAACCAGCTCCGGGCTCATGCCCATGGCGGCTGCAGTTTCGATGGCGGCTTCCAGGCTATCGAACTCGCTGCGCTCTATCGCCTGACGGTTGCGCTGACGACGTTCAATCAGTTGCAGGGTCTTGCGCGCGACCGGGTCAGACCAGCCTTCCTGGGCCGCAATCGCGAACACGTCTGCGCACATATTGACCATTTCTGAGCGATCGGCGGCGTGACGCTGCAGGATCGTCCGGCGGGTATCGCGATCCGACCACCAGAACATGGCCATGGCCTGCGCGGGCTTCAGTTCGAGCCGGGTAATCAGGAGATTGGTCAGTTCGTCTTCCTTGCGCGACCGTTCAACCAGAATATCGATCGCCGTTTCCGACAATTCAGTGCCCTTGTTCTGGATCATCGCTTTAACGGCTCTAAGCTCGCCGCGGCGGGCAAGATGGTCGGCGACCGCGGACGGCACTCTTTTGCGTTGTGCGATCAGCAAACGATGCTCAGGTGTCACTTGATCGATGACTTCGAGCAGATCGGAGCTGTCAAAGGACTCGCTTTCCTCAAGCAATGGCCTGGCGATGTCGATATTGCATTGCGCCAGATAGCGCAGCAACCGACGCGGAGCATCGCTCAGAGCAGCGATCCGCCGTGAACACAAAAGCCGGTCAGAATCTGTGGCATGGAACAGCATGTCGAGCAGAATATCACCGCCCATGGACCGGTCCTGCGGTGCGACCTGCGACGCTGACATCGCAATAAAATCTATCAGTCGACGCAGCAACGTGCGCCGCGCCTGGCCGCCTTCGGCCGCGTGGTTTTCGAATGCAATTGGGTCGCTCATGAGCTCTCACGCAGTTTTATTCTGCGAAACTGGCTGAAAACCGTTAATTTTCTAATGAGAATTGAGTCAGCGCCGCCGCGGATGCACGACGTACAACAGCATGCTCGCCGCCAGCATAGCAATGGCCAGAGCGAACAATTGTCCGCCATCGGTTTCAGCGCCCGGCGCCAGTGATAGCGGCACTTCACGCCCCAGCATGTCCGGCATCAAATGCAGCGCCACTGCGCCCGCCAAAATGAGGAAGGACAAGCCTGCCCCACTGCGACGTGTTTTGGGTATCAGCAGCAGAAATGCGGCCAGTAACTCAGCCAGTGCAACCGCAACCCGTCCCGTCGGCTCAAACAACGCGATCCCGGTATTGGTCGCGAGCGTGGCGAAAACAATGTTTTGCCCGGGCGAGTCAAACAGTTTGACAGAGCCTTCAGGCGGATTTGGCAACGGATGGATCGTCGCCTGCACGAACATGAAAATTAGAAACAGTGCCAGCCCCCAACTCCCCAGATGACGCATGGCCTGCATTTTGAGTCTCCCTAAGCCTATAGATCAAACGACTAGCATGGCGATGTGGCAGCTCCAAGACGCCGCGGTTCAGCTTGCAGTTATTTCCTGTTGCACGATCGCCAATCCCGGGACAGGTTGCGCAGCTGGGATGAAGGGCAGACGAGTTATGAGCGAAGCGCCGGAATCGGCCGAAAACATGGAAGATCCGGACATCCTGGAAGAGGCCCGCTCACCGCTGAGCGGTATGGGCTCTGCCATGAGCGCCGGGGCGTCGCTGCTCGAAACCGCCCAATCCATGATGGCGCGAAAGGCCCGCCGCGGCGTCAAGGTCGAGCTACCGGCCTATTTGTCCGTCCAGGCAACCTGGTTTGTGGCTTTCGGTCTGCAAATGGTGCTGTTTCCCTATCTCATCACCAACAAGCTCGGACTGGGCGGGACGGAGCTTGGCTTTGCAAATCTCGCCCTTTCCGGACCCTCGGTGATCTTCCTGTTGATCGGCGGCGTGGTGGCGGAGCGGGCTTCGGGCAAACCATTGCTGATGATCCTGCACCTATGCGCCGCTCTGCCAGCCTTCGGCCTCGCCTTCGCGCTGGCGACAGACAATCTGACCTATCCTTACATGATCGCCTATGGCCTGGCGCTCGGCACGGTCGGGGCGTTCATGATGCCGGCGCGAGACTCGATCCTGAACGAAGTGGTTGAACGCCGCGGCCGCGTTGGCTCAGGCGTGACCCTGCAACAGGGTGTCGCGTTCGCTACGCTCGCCCAGTTTGCAGCGCAGATTACCGGCCTCATTCTCGGCGGATATGCCGACAAGATGACCAAGATGCCGGATTGGCTCGGCGGTTTTGGTGTCGGCCCCATCGACAGCTGGTTCCTGATGGCCTTGCAAGGCGCGGTAGTTGCGATGGGCGCCGTCCTCGCGTTCTTCCTTGCCAAGGGGCGCAAGGTCAAAACCGGCCGCTCCGGCCTGGGCGCAGCGTTTGGAGATATCGGCGAAGGCTTCAAAGTTGTCGCGGCCGTGCCAAAGTTATGGGCCATGACGGTGCTGATGTTCGGGGTCGGCATCTTTGTGATCGGCGCGTTTCTGGTTGTGCTGCCGATCATCAATCGCGACGTTTATGGCCTGTCTGGCGACGGTATTCGGGACATGTTCGTCACCTTCTGGCTGGGCGCGTTTGTCTCCTCCGTCGCTTTGTCCTTGTTCAAGAATATCAAACGCCAGGGCCGCCTGCTCCTGGTCGCACAATTGATCGGCTCACTGGCCATCCTACCCATGATGACGCGCATTCCTCATGAAGCGTTCCTGTTCATCGTCTTCGTCTGGGGGCTATCGGCTGGCGTCTCCATCGCGATGAGCCGTGCCATCGTTCAGGATGCCGCTCCGAAAGATCAGTTGGCACGTGTGCTCTCCATCTATCAGCTTGGCTTCATGGCCGGCGCGCCGTTCGGCGCCGCGATCATGGGCTGGCTCGTCGACGCATTCGGGCCATACAAAATCGCCATCGTCCCCGCCGCCGGAATGACCGTGCTGATCCTCTGGATGGCGCTGAGAACACCGATCTGGAATCTCAAGAACGAAGCGTTCAAGCCGAAGACTTGATCTGAAACCCGGCCTGTCGCGAGGACCTGCTTGTCAGCGCAGGTGAGATCATTAGCAATGCCATGAAAACATCGGACCGGCGTTACGAGCGCGCGGCGACAGGAGAATTGAAATGAAACGGGCAGGTATTGGCCTTGGGATCCTGGTCGCGATGCTGGCCGCGATCTGGTGGATAATTGGCGCGGATTGGCGCCGTCTCATCCTCGCCGCGCCCTCAGATGCCAATGTTCTGTTCTGGACGCAGAGCCAGCGCGATGCCGGGTTTCGTATGCTGGATCGGGTGTCTGTTCTGGTCGATGCGCGCGAGATTCCCGCTTCGGACGCCGTGAAAGATCTGCCTAGAGGCGCGCCTCTGGGGCTCGACCTCGATCTCGACGCCTATGTGAAGGACAATCGGCACGCGGCGATCGTGGTGCTCCACAATGGCAAGATCCGACTCGAAACCTATGGATTGGATTTTAATGAGAACGGTCGCTGGACCAGCTTCTCAGTCGCCAAATCGCTAACCTCTACTCTCGTCGGCGCAGCGGTCGTCGATGGCTATATTGAAAGCCTCAATGATCCAGTTTCGAAATACGTTCCCGGCCTTGTCGGTTCGGCTTATGACGACGTCACTGTCGAGCAGCTCCTGACCATGTCGTCCGGTGTGCGCTGGATTGAGGACTATGAAGACCCCAACTCGGACGTGGCCGTTTTCAATGATCATGTCGCTGAGGACGGCTCGTCAAATCTGGTCAGTTATATGAAAACCCTGCCTCGAGCACATCCTGCCGGCGAGGTGTTCAACTACTCAACTGGCGAAACCAATCTGATCGGCGTCCTCGTCATCGAAGCCACCGGCAAGACACTGTCTGAATACCTCTCAGACAAGATCTGGGCCCCTTTCGGCATGGAGCAGGACGCGTCTTGGTTACTCAACGAAGACGG
>JABSQB010000129.1 GCA_013214545.1 Henriciella sp. | reverse complement strand
CGAACCTCTATGCCCGTCTCACCGCCGAGGGCGATCATCCTTCGGTGATGCTGGTCACGTCCGAATATCATCTGCGACGCGCACTGAAGACCTTCCGCAAGGCGGGGTTTGAAAAAGTCGCCGGCATGCCCGCCCACAGCCGGGACGTTGACGCCGACCTGGGTCCCCTCGTAAATCTGCGGTACACCTTCTGGAACAACCTCGAGGCCTACATCATGCTCGCCCGGGAGTGAGATTGAAGCGGACCAGGCACGTCCATCTTCGAGGATGCTCTTCTTCAGCGCTCGTGCGCTGGCGCTGTCATCCTGGATAACATGAGCGGCGAACGCAGCACGTGTGTCACGCGAGAGCGCAAAAGTCGGGTGAGCGGTAAAGACAACTCCGCCTAGCGGCGTTTCCACGGTGGTCTTAAACGTCTCCCAACCCTCGTTCGCCAGCGCTTCCAAACGGGCTGTGACGTCTGGCGCATTTGTATGCTGAAGTCGAAAGCGCTCGGCCCGCGCGAGAATCCGATCGCCATATACAGCTAGCGCAGTTTCGTTCAGTTCAGGCAGACCAATGTCACCGGCCTCTAATTGCTGAAAGAGTTCCTGAGCATAGGCGAACACCGAATTGGTGCGAGGATCGATCGCGATGCGCGAAGCATGCTCACGAAGACGGTCTTTGGCGGCAGGAACGGTCGGGGCAGAATTGTCTAGCGCTGTCATGCCGTTCGTTTAGCGGCAATGTTTTGAAAACACCAGTCCCTGCTCCTCAGGTTTCGACGGCGATGACGGTGAGCAACTCAACCCATTCTAGCACATCTTCGCCGACCCCTTCGTCGCGCAGGAATTGCGTGAGCGCCGGTGCCAGGGCCTGTATGCTGCCGCACTCGTCTACGGCGTCATTTAATGCCGGCAAAACGTCTGCTTCGAATTCGCTTGCTAAGACCTTGAAATCTTCAATCATTCCTGGAATTTGAAGGGCGATGAGCGGGCCGATATTGTCGCCTTCGAGTGTCTCTGAAAAATCGCGCAGGCGTTTGACTTCGCTGTAATTGGCGAGCGCAAATTGGCTCAGAATTTTTTCGCTTTTCCACTCCACCCATTCCGGTGTGCATGGCTCCGGTGTTGTCGCGCATGCCCCAAGCATGGCCAATCCGATCAATCCTGCAGCAAGTCTCATATGCGCGCCTCCTCAAAGACACTCTGTCAGAGCTTGCTGCGGGAGAAAAGCCAGTGACTGCGCCTTACCAAAGCTCGTGCTTTTGCATCTCGGCGCGGCCAACCACCATATGGTGTACTTCGTCCGGGCCGTCGGCGTAGCGAAGGTGGCGCATATCGGCATACATGCTGGCCAGCGGGAACCATTGCGACATGCCTGCAGCGCCGTGCATCTGCATGGCCTGGTCGATGATGGTGCAGACTTTTTCAGGCACCATAGCCTTCACAGCGCTGACATAGACCCGAGCTTCCTTATTGCCGAGCACGTCCATCGCTTTGGCCGCCTGAAGCACGGCGAGACGCATGGCATTGATCTCGATCCGCGCGCGCGAGATGACTTCCAGGTTCTTGCCAAGCTTGGCAATCTTCTGGCCGAAAGCGGTGCGGGTTCCGGCGCGCTGGACCATCATTTCAAGCGCCTTCTCAGCCTTGCCGATTGATCTCATGCAATGGTGGATGCGACCTGGTCCCAAGCGAACTTGGGAGATTTCGAACCCGCGCCCTTCACCGAGCAGGATGTTTTCCTTCGGGACCCGGACATCGGTGAAGCGCAGGTGCATGTGGCCATAAGGCGCGTGATCTTCGCCCATTACTTCCATAGCACCGAGGATCTCTACGCCGGGTGTGTCCATCGGAACCAGGATTTGCGATTGCTGTTTGTGGACCGGCG
>JABSQB010000128.1 GCA_013214545.1 Henriciella sp. | reverse complement strand
GCGCATCTCCTCGATCTGCTCGAAAATCAGTGAATCAGAATTCGGTCGTTTTGACTCCGAGTTTTTCAACAGTATCGAGCGAGTTTAGGTCGCTCATCTAATGTCCGGTTCTTGCGTCGGAGGGGACGAACGCCAAGTGACTTTGAACGCTCTATCTAAGACGTTCTGGCCTGGCCCGCTTTTAGGGCAAGCGCTGATCGCACCAAATACCGTCAATCGCGCTTAGATTGTGAAAAAAATTGAGTTTACTCGTTTTCCGTGTAACATTCACATTATGGGGAAGTTTATCAAATACGCGTTCATCGGCTGGCTATTGCTGAGCATTGTTACCGCCCCTCTTTACTGGCCTTATGCGCGGATGTGGTGGGTATTTATGCCGAGTGTGGCGGCGGGGAATTATGAAACGCCATCAAGCGAGGCCGAGGCGCGGCGCCAAGACGCAAATTTTCTTTCGACCTTAACCAAATACGATCGAGCATTTAGTGATAGCGCCAGGCAGTCGTTTGAAACTCGCATTGCCGAGATTGAGGCGGCGGCAGATGATCTCTCTGCCGCGGAGTTTTATCTCAGTATCGCTGAGGCCGTAGCGTTTGCTGATAATGGCCACACCAATGTTAGCATCTATCCGCAGCATACGGAATTCAGGACGATTGGCGCACGGCTATATCGCTTTCGTGATGGTGTTCACATCGTAAGTGCCGCGCCGGATAAGGTGCCTTATCTCGGACGGCGAGTCATCGCGATTGACGGCACGCCCATCGAGGCGCTGATAAGTGATCTCGGGAGATATCGAGGCGGGAATGAGGCCTGGCGCGAGCTACACAGCCTTTACATTATTGAGTCACCAGAATTATTTGCTGCTTCTGGGCATGGGAAGTCACCGGATGTGCTGGAGCTGACGCTTGAAAGCAAAGCGGGCATACTGGAGACGGTCCGGTTCGAGGGCATATCGCCAGAGAATCCGAATGATATGGATTGGCGCAGCGCCTGGCAGAGTTTGGTACCGACCGGAGCGACAAAGGGCTTCAAAAGCTGGCGCCATGTTTTTGGCCATGTCGATAGCGAGCAGCTCCCGCGTTATCTGGTCAAACCTTCAGAGCCTTTGTCCTACGCATTGGAAGGAAATGGGCTTTATATCCGCGCGCTGCCAGGGTTTAAGGCCGGGGATCAGTCGATCCAGCAGGCCTATAAGGGCATGCTGGCGGAGTATGAGGTCGGGAGCCTCGACTATCTGGTGGTCGACTTTCGCCTGCATGATGGCGGCGATTACACTAAGTCCATGGCCTTTGCGAAGAGCGCGCCCCAGTCAGTGAAACCGGATGGGAAAGTCTATATCATCACCGGGCCGAACACATTCTCTGCCGGGATCGTGACGGTAGCCATGCTGAAATATTATTCCGGCGAGCGGGCCATGGTGATTGGCGAACAGATGGGCGATCGCGAGCAGTTTTGGGCTGAGCGTGGATCGCGGTTTTCTCTGCCCAACTCTGGCTACTCAATCAATTATGCGACCGGCTATCATAACTGGGAATCCGGCTGTAAGGGCGATAAGTATTGTTATACAATGAACGTGAAGCATGAGGTTCCGGCTGGCTCTCTGGCGACGCAGGCTGAGATTAGCCAGACCTTTGACAGCTATCAGCGAGGTGAGGACGTGGTGCTGGACTGGATTGCTACGCAGCATTGATGTGGATGCGGGGCGGAAACCGCAAAGTAGCTCCGTCCCACATTTGCGCCAAGCTAGGACACGGTCCTTATCTCTCCTGATAATCCAAAGCCTATATCACGAGAGTCCGGTTTAGGGCAATTCTGTTGAAAAAGTCGCCGCTGATCTCATCCACTTCCTGATCCGACGTTCCTGGGTGGCCTGTATCTG
>JABSQB010000127.1 GCA_013214545.1 Henriciella sp. | reverse complement strand
ATGGTTCGGTAGCTCAGCTGGTTAGAGCGCACGACTCATAATCGTGAGGTCGGGAGTTCAAGTCTCCCCCGAACCACCATTTATCCCCTTGATTTTCAATATTTTTTACCTCAGCAAGCATCAGCTCGGATATTGAGCTGTAACGCAATTGTAACGCAACCTCCGTGAGGAACGCATCGATCGCTGCTGTCGATTTGAAAAGGTAGGATGGATCAAACGGTGCGTAGATCTCGGTCGTGCTCACGTCTGGAGATTTATGACCAAGTTGTGCAGCGACCTCCCACGCTGGAACACTGCTCTTTCTGAGCCAACGAGCCATTGTGTGTCGAAGCCCATAAGGTTGAACGGCATCATCTAAATCAGTTGCCTTCCGCAAAGTGCGCCATGCCGTTCGAATGCTCTTAACGGGCCCACCTTTGAATTCGATCACGTGACCGGTTCGGGACAATTCTTGCTGCTTAAGAAGCCAGGGTTTCAACGTTTGGGGGATCTTTACTTGCGGCCGAAACTTGAGCGTTTGCTCTCGTCCTTTGGGATTCAGGTCGATAAGTTCGTTCCGAAAGTCGATTTGGCTGAATTTCAGATCTAAGATCGCTCGGTTTCTCGCGGTCGCAGACAGCATCAGAACGATGAACGCTTTCAGATGATATTCCGCATTGTCGATCAGTGTCGCAACTTCCTCGACCTCCATGGGTCGACCCTTCGGTGGTGGCGTAGGCACTTTCACCAACTCGATGTACGGTACAGAAGTGATCTCTCCCCGCTTCCAAGCCCAGTTCAGCGCGGCTTTGCCGATCGTGAGGATTTGTCGAACGCTGTTTTTGCTCAACCCCAATTCTTGCTCGAGGTAAGTCCGAAACCCGTGTTGGCGGGCGGGGACACATGCCTCCTTGACCGTAGCAGTCTTATGAAAGTCCAACCAATATCTCAGATACCTTTGAACATTGTCATGGCTGCGAAGTTTGGACCCGTATTGTTCGTAGTAGCGAGCAAATAGTTCAGCTAGTGTGGCGTCTTCTGGTTGCTCTTCAGTTTTGGTATGAAAAAGCACAAACCAATCTGTTAGTGCTTGCTTGGCCTCGTCAAAATCCGATGTGCCGAGGCTAATGCGGCGTGTTTGTCGAGCTTCGCTGTCAAACCACGTTCGGTACCACGCTTCACTCTTGGGGCGCTTCGAAAGCCAGAACTCTCCGATTTGGAACGGTTTGTCAGAGTTGTATCTGGGCATGGTGCGCTCTCCACTGCGTTAAGCAGGCATTGAATCAACTGAAATCCAAAAAAGCAAATCTTTCTGGGCGAAACGCGGACAAACTCGATTTCACCGCTGGATCGGAGCCTCCTGAGAGACACGACAGAAAGATCCAGAGCTTTCGCAGCCTCCTTTTCAGAATACTTGCCATACAGATCCAGCCCTTGAGCCTCTGCCATTCGGTGATGAAATTTCGTTAGCTCCGGGGGCTCCAACATCGATGTTACTCCGCAGCCACTGGGTGTTGGTCGATCTGCAGAAAATCATCTTCTTTAAACACTGCATCTGCGAGCGCTTCACCAAGTAGCTTTCGCCCAGAGTTCAGCCTGTCCGCAATGTGCGCCCTAAACCCTTCGACTGCGGAGGACGCCCGCGCTTTGGCTGCCTGTTTTTGCTCCCCCGTCATGGGCGGCGCAAATGCATGTTGATACCAGACCTGCATATCAACCATCTCGATGACGGCATTTTGCTCGCGTTCAATTCGAGCCAAACTCCGGATCATCTCATCTTGCCTTTTGATGAGGGCTGCGTCTCGTTCATGCTGAATGGAGATTGAAAAGTATGCATTCAGCGCATCTTCGATAACTGACGATTGCGTCATGCCTTGCTTCTTTGACAGGGCAACGACTTTGGCATGCACGTGGGCGGGTACGTATGCGACTAAGCGGGGTTTCATCAAC
>JABSQB010000126.1 GCA_013214545.1 Henriciella sp. | reverse complement strand
TCAGAAAAATCGTAATTGTGGGCGGCGGAACCGCTGGCTGGATGTCCGCGGCGGCGCTCGTTCGTCTGAAATCCGGCACGCCCATCGAGATACAACTGATTGAATCAGAACGGATTGGCACGGTTGGAGTGGGCGAGGCGACGATCCCGCCTTTTGTGGAATTCAACCAGCTGCTCGGCATAGATGAGCCGACCTTGTTAGCCGCCGTGCAGGGCACGTTCAAAGTTGGAATCCAGTTCGAAAACTGGGGCAAAATTGGCGACAGTTACATCCACCCGTTCGGAAATTACGGGTACCAGATGGGTGGGATCGCGTTCCACCAGGTCTGGAAAAAACTTCGTCAGGAAGGCGACAAGCGTCCGATCCAGGCGTTCAATCTCGAAACCATGGCGGCCTACTTCGGCAAGTTTGCGCGAACGGCAGATTATGCGCGCGAAGACCTGCCGCCGATGAATTATGCCTATCACATCAATGCCACAGCCTACGCTGGGTTCCTGAGAGCTGATGCTGAACAGCGCGGCGTGGTGCGGCGCGAAGGCAAGGTCACGGATGTCACGCTTGATCCAGAGACGGGTTATGTCAGCGCGGTCACCATGGATGACGGAGAGGTCATCTCAGGCGACCTCTTTATCGACTGTTCCGGTTTTCGGGGATTGCTGATCGAACAAGCGCTGAAGACTGGCTATGAAGATTGGCGGAACTATCTGCCCTGCGACCGAGCGGTCGCTCTACCGTGTCTGCGCGATGATGGCAGCCCTCCGCCGCCTTTCACCAAAGCCACAGCGCATCGCGCGGGCTGGCAGTGGCAAGTACCGTTGCAACATCGCAACGGCAACGGACATGTCTATTGCAGTGAATACATGGACGATGATGAGGCGCTCGACATCCTGGTCCAGAACATGGCCGGCAAGCCGCAAGCTGAGCCGAACTTTCTGCGCTTCGTGACCGGGCGTCGAAAGAAATTCTGGAACAAGAATGTCGTCGCGATCGGGCTTTCCGCCGGATTCATGGAGCCATTGGAATCGACGTCCATTCACCTTATTAATACCGGGATCAATAAGCTCCTCGCTGTGCTCTCGCTCGACGGCATCACGCCAATTCAGGAAAACTCCTATAACCGTCTGACGGGCAAGGAATATGCACGCATCCGCGATTTCCTGATCTTGCATTACAATGCCACAGAGCGAAATGATTCCGAGTTCTGGAACTATTGCCGAACGATGGAGGTTCCTGAAACCCTCACGGAAAAGATCGAATTGTTCCGCGCCAATGGTCAGATATTCCGCGAAGAAGACGAGTTATTCACGGAAACCAGCTGGGCCGCCGTGATGCTGGGGCAGGGGATCGAGATGGAAGGCTCGAGTCCGATCGCGAATGCCTTGAACTCGGTCGAGCTGAAGCCCGAAATTGATGGGATGGAGCAGTCGATCCGCTATCTGGTCCAGCGCCTGCCGGGGCATGGCGAGTTCATCAGTCGTTACTGCCCTGCGGCGACTGCCTAGTGCGTCGCCGCAGGCCGCAGAGGGTATTCGTCACCACTTCGTGACCCAGCTTGAATTTCAAGTGAAGCCAGCCAGCGCCAAGATGCGAGCTTAGAGGAACCTCTGGGTTGCTCTTCGTCATCAAAGCACAAGCAGGACTGGACCAATCATGCCCCTCATTCGTCAGCCGCAAAGGCTGCTTGCCGCGCTTGCTGTATCCGCGCTGGGATCAACATTGCCGACCATCGCGCAGACCGAAACACCCTCGCAGTTCAGCGCCTATGACGCTGAAAGCAGGCTCGTGGTCGATACACAGCCCTATGTCGAAATCATCTCTGCGCTGTCCGTGCCGGAGAACGGTCGGACACTCATCGCCTATGACATTGCCCATGCGCAGGGGCTGCCATTCCTGTCGGAATATGCCGACTATCTTGGCGCCATTCCGGTTGAGGATCTCAATCGCGATGA
>JABSQB010000125.1 GCA_013214545.1 Henriciella sp. | reverse complement strand
ATTGAGCAGTCTGAAAAAGATGGTCCTGCTTGGGTAGTGGGCGACTATTACGGAGCCTATAATCAGGGCTTCTCGGATCGCCGATCAGACTTCGTGGCAAAGGAAATCGAACGCCTGCAACTTCGACAGGCGTGGCAGGATTATTTCTCGGAGTTTGATGTCTTTTTAATGCCCGTACAGACGCGTACGGCGCGCGAACATGGCGGTCTTTCAGATGAAGAGGCGTTCGCCGCTCATCTTTGGTTTGCCGCGGCCACGGTCACGGGATTGCCAGCGACGACCGCTCCGGCGGGGGTTGGGTCCAATGGGTTACCGGTCGGGGTGCAGATCCTCGGACCGCACTATGAAGATGCCACATCAATCGCCTTTGCAGAGGCGCTCGCTCGCCAGGGAATCGGCGGCTTCCAAACACCGCCAATGTTCCTCTAGCGACCGCATACACCAGCAGCAATCCTCAGACCAAGCACTCGGAGAAAGTACATATGACAAATCGTATTGGAGCGGGACTACTGTTGTTCGCCTGCGTGGCACTACCCATTATCATCATCGATTATATTCGGATCATGTCAGGCTTCGAGGGTGGTCCTGACGCGGACATAGCGCTTCGCGCTGAATATGCCAAAGGCATCCTTCCAGCGGCGGCTCGCGGGTGGCTCTTTGAATCGCTTGCAATTGCGTTCATAGCAACAGCTGGCTTGATCTTCATGGAGCGCAAAAGCCGCGCAGGCTGGGCGTTAGCTGCGGTCGGCGCAATGGTGACTATGCTTATGTATCCAGTCATGCTGGGCGGGTACACCGCCGCCTTGAATGGCCCTGAAATAGACGTTCAGATGTTCGCGGTACTTCGAGGCATCGCGTCAGTTGTTTTTTACGTTGGACAAGGTCTGATGATGTTCGGATTCGCAATGGTGCTGTTTTTGGAAGTCTCGGTGCCTGACCGGATCTTGCCCACCTGGCTTTTCGTATTGGGAGTGATCGCGAACGCCATCGCCGGCTTAGTCTTTCTGCTTCTGCACTTTGGACTATTGAGCAGTTTCATGATTGGCGGTCCATTCGGCATCATCGGCTTCATCGTAATGGCCATCTTCGCAATACAATTGTTCCGAAAGCCGAGTGCAGTTTGAACTACAAAAACCAACGGTGGACAAAAAGAACTGGGGTTGGTGTATCACTCTCGCCAAGTATTACACCAATCGCCCTGCTTGCTTCACTTAAAGCTCGATGCTCTCGGCCAAACTAAGGGCATCTTCAACCTCTACTCCAAGATACAAGACCGTGCTGTCGATCTTGCTATGTCCCAGCAGAAGCTGAACTGCTCTGAGGTTACTCGTCTTACGATAGATCAACGTTGCTTTGGTTCGTCGCATCGAGTGTGTCGCGTAAGATGATCTCGGAAGACCAATTGAACGAACCCAGCCCTCAACGATGCGTGCGTATTGCCGTGTTGAGAGATGACGCATCGTGTCCTTTCTGCTTGGAAACAGCCAATCGTGTGGTCTCAGGCCTTTCAGTTCAATCCAGGCCTCAACGGCATCACGAGTTTGTTTGGTAACTTCGAATTGAACCGCTGTGCCCGTTTTCTGTTTAAGGTGGTCCCAGAAAACTGGACAGTCAGCTAAGGTATATCCTGAACGAGAATAGGATATCCGATATGGGACGAAAGAGACGTAAGTTCACCGATAATTTCAAGGCACAGGTGGCGCTTGAGGCGTTGCGCGGAGATCGTACGATCCAAGAGATTGCGGCGAGGCATAATGTGCTGCCGACACAGGTCAGCGCCTGGAAGAAGAAGGCTGTCGAAGGGATGGCTGACGTGTTTGCCAAGGGCGGTGGCAACGACGACCGGGAGGCCGAGGTCAAGGAACTGCATGCCAAGATCGGGAGGCTTGCAGTGGAGAATGATTTTTTAGCCAAAGGGCTCAAGCTATGAGCCCTGGCGCGCGAAGAGAAATGATCCAGTCCGATCACCCAAAGTTGAGCCTCAGCGCGCAGTGCCGCGTTCTGAATATCAGCCGATCGACGCTTTACTATCGACCGATAGGCGAGAGC
>JABSQB010000124.1 GCA_013214545.1 Henriciella sp. | reverse complement strand
TCATTAGCTATTGCCTCTGGTTCAACTACTTCTTCAATTGGTGCATCTTCCGACACGTTAACAGCTTCGGTGTTTTCGGTTGGCGCTTCTGTTAAAGGCTCCGCATTACCTCGGCTTAATTTAATTCTGTTTACAAAATCTTGTTCTGCTGTTTGCATGTTGTCAGTCCTTCCGGTTGTTGACGGTTAAATAACGTTGTGTAGTTTAATGTTTGCTCGTTCTATTAATGTTAACTTTGCGTTCTTACCTTCTTTAATGGCCTTAGTAAACTTATCCAAGAATCCATTTAATACTTGTGATTGATGCCATGCTGATGCGCGTTCTTTTTCATTACTCAACTCTGTGCTTTCAAACTTGTTTAGTAAGTCACCACGTAAGGAAATAATAAATTCCTGTATTAGTGGGTCATTAAGTAACTGGTCTGCACGTTGAGCTTTTTGTACTTGGTTCTTTAAATCTGTTTCACTACGCATCTAATCCACCTGGTAAGTCAGTATTGTTATCTAATTCCATTTTAGTAATGGCAAGCGCTGTATCTGATTGCTGTTTGTTAGACGCTTGAACTGTTTCAACATCAAACTGTCTAATTTGTTCTTGTAACTGTGCGATCTTCAGCGCTGCATTCTTGTTGTCAGTTTCAGCCTTTGATTGTGCTTTGATTGTTTCAGCTTCAGCCAATGGATTCTGCATCTGTTGTACTTGTTGCTGCAACTGCATAACCATATTATTTAGTAATTCGTTTTCAGCTTTAAGTGTTTCTTCTGGTTCTTCAGGGTTATTAAAGAACTCATCAACGCGAGGAAACCCTAAACCATCAGTAATGCGTTTCAATGTATTGTAAATATCCACATCATCAGTAAGTGTTGAGCCGTTAGCTTTTAACTGTTGCTGAATAGCATACAAACCTTGTAAGCTTTCAACTGACTTTTCATTATTGCCAGCACCTAAGCCAACGTTAGATTGAATATGATGCTTATACTTCCATGATGTAGGGTTAACTGTTAACTGCTTACCTAGCACTCTAATTTCTGTTTGAGTATCTTGGAACCTTGACGCTAACCATGCGATACCTTCATACAATTTACGAAAGCCTGTTTCAGCATAGTTACGTGCTATCAATTCGACCTTAGCATCTGATGAGTCTTTGATACCGTTGAATCGTGTAGCTGTTTCACTCATTATCTTGTCAGCATCTAAACCTTGATTAGCTAATAACGCGCCAGTTGTTTGCGCTCTTGCTTGATCAACATACTGAATAACTTGTAATGTCTTATCACCAGTATAAGGAATAGTTAAAGGCATAACAGCGTTCTGAGGTAGAATTTTAGTATCTTCCTCCATTCTAATTATACCATTATCCCGATACGTCAACATATCATCTAAGTCAATATCAGGATGAACAACGTTACGAGGACGTTGAGAAATTCTAATGTTGTCATTCATGCCACGTACTAAAGCAGTTTTTTGTAATTGTGTTGAGTATGTAATCTCAGCACGACTACGACCGATAGCTTTGTGAGGCATTAAGATTGCAGATAGTGAAGCATAAGGAACATGATTAAAGTATTCGTTTACCAATACCTTGTTACCTGAAATCATTACGTGTCTGCGTTCTGCAATACCATCACCATCAAAATCAACCTTGACGTATAGGTCTGATATTTCCACATGCTGACTAGCCCAGTTGTTAATTGTTCCATCTGGATTGTTACCACCTTGGTCGCGGTCACGTACTGCTTTAATATTTGAATTGCGGTTATCTTCTTCGTCAACAGTTGATAAAGAATCAATAAGCTCTCTAGGAAACCCTTCAGCTAATAACTCACCGCGAGTCTTTCTAACTCTATCACCAACTAACTCAGCATCATCAATGCTTGTTGCGTTACGTGATATTAAAAATGATTCAGGTGGAATATTAAGAATACATATCTTTTTAGTTTCTCGGGTTACTTTAAACTTTAAATCCCAAACGCCTGGAGAAGTTTCTTCTTGCTCGATAATTTCTGACTTAGTAACATCTGGATCGTTAAGGCTTTCAACAATAGTCGATAGTTCATCGAAATCAACACCGGTAAATCTTTCCTCATCAACTTCTTTCTGCTCATCAACAAAGTATTTAACAACACCGTTCTTTTGAATCTCGGCATCTTTAAGCCAAGCGTGA
>JABSQB010000123.1 GCA_013214545.1 Henriciella sp. | reverse complement strand
TCACCAATTCTCAGGCACACTATGCCAATGAGAGCGGAATAACAGATCAACGTGAAGGCGTCATAGCGCGTTCACACCGGGGTATTCGATGACCATCCTTTTGACCGGCGTTGCAGGCTTTATCGGCGCTCATGTCGCCGAAGCGCTTCTGGCACGCGGCGAGGATGTGATCGGGTTCGACAACCTCAACGCCTATTATACGCCAAAACTGAAGCGCGATCGGTTGGATCGGCTGAGCGGTCACAGAGCATTTGAGTTCCATGAGGTCGACGTTTCCTCGCTGGAAACGATGCAAGCCGCGCTAGGCGATCGCAAACCAACCCGAATCGTACACCTCGCGGCGCAGGCTGGCGTACGATACTCGATTGAGAACCCAGCTGCGTATGTTAACGCCAATCTGCAAGGCCATTTTGCTCTGCTCGAGCTTGCGCGCCAGCTAGAAGTGGAAAACACGGTCTACGCCTCGTCTTCCTCCATCTATGGCGGCAATACCAAGATCCCGTTCGCCGAAACCGATCAGACGGACGATCCGGTCTCTTTCTATGGCGCGACCAAGAAGTCAGATGAGTTGATGGCCCAATCCTATGCACGTTTGCATGGGCTTTCTTTGACAGGCCTGCGTTTCTTCACCGTCTACGGCCCGTGGGGCCGCCCGGACATGGCCTATTGGATCTTCGCTGAAAAGATTCTCAAGGGCGAACCAATCCAGGTCTTCAATCACGGGAAAATGAGCCGGGACTTCACTTACATTGACGATATTGTCGCTGGAACGGTAGCAGCGCTCGACCGTCCGGCAAGCAGCCTCGATCTTCCTGTCCCGCATCGCATATACAATCTCGGCAATGATCACCCTGAGCAATTGATGGATCTCATCCGCTACACGGAACAGGGTATCGGGCGCGAAGCCGAGAAGATTTACAAACCGATGCAGCCCGGAGATCTGGAGAAGACCTGGGCCGACATAGATCGTGCACGTGCAGAGCTGGATTTTGCCCCCAAGATCGGATTAAAGGAGGGCCTTGAACAGTTCGCGGACTGGTTCCGGCCCCGTTGGGAGCAATATTGCTGATCCCGGACGCCGTCTGCGCCTAAACCAGGGAAGCAAGACATGTCCGACGCCAGACTGATTTCGGTCGAAGTTCTGGAAACCGAAAAGGCTGGGCTGGATGCGCTGATCCAAGCGCTCGCAAGTGATGACGCCCCTCTGGCAGGCGCAGTGACTGAAGCTGTTCAGACCATATTCGACGCCAAGGGCCGCACCATTGTCACCGGCATGGGCAAGTCCGGGCATATCGCGCGCAAGATTGCCGCCACACTCGCCTCGACCGGCACATCCGCGCTCTACGTTCACCCCGGCGAGGCCAGCCATGGCGACCTGGGCATGATCGAAGACGATGATGTCGTCATCGCCTTATCAAACTCAGGCGAGACACCCGAGCTCGGCGACATTATCGGTTATTGTGGACGCTTTGATATTCCGCTCATCGGAATGACCTCCGGGGCTGGGTCGACGCTGGCGGAGGCAGCAAACATTCGCCTGATCGTGCCGAAATCTCCGGAAGCCTGCGGCATCACCAAGGCGCCGACGACGTCGACCACACAAATGCTCGCCTTGGGCGACGCACTGTCTGTGGCATTGCTTCGCAAGAAGGGCTTCAGTGAACGTGATTTCCACACCTTCCATCCGGGCGGCAAGCTCGGCGCTGGACTCAAACGCGTCACGGACCTGATGCATCACAAGAAAATGCCGCTTTGCAGCCCGGACACACCGTTCTCAACGGTCGTCACCACGATCACCGATGGCGGCTTCGGTTGTTGCGGCGTGCTGCAAGGCGAGCGCCTGATCGGCATTATTACTGATGGCGATATTCGCCGCGCGCTGGCCAGTGACGCCGCGGGTCAAACAGCCGAGACCCTGATGACCCGAAATCCCCGCACGATTCAGGAAGACGGCCTCGCTGCCGAAGCGCTTTCCATGCTCAGCGAGCACAAAATCATGGCCCTGTTCATCGTCAATACAGAGCACGCCCCGGTCGGCCTTTTACATGTACATGACTGCCTTGCGATTGGCGTGGTTTAGTATAGGGAAACGAGTCGCGTAACACGCGACTTTTCCTCCCACAGATGGCGTGTCTGTGACCTGAGTAAGTAAGGTTTTGCATGAGCCACATTGTTCATCCGGTGATCTTGTGCGGCGGTTCTGGGACGAGGCTTTGG
>JABSQB010000122.1 GCA_013214545.1 Henriciella sp. | reverse complement strand
CCGGATCGGTGTGGAATTCCAGGAAGACCCCGTCGGCGCCCGCCGCGATCGCTGACTTGGCGATGGTGCCCACGCCTTCTCGGCGTCCACCGGTCGAAGCACCCGCTGTGCGCGGATCAGCCCCGGGCAGCTGCACGGCATGCGTGGCATCAATCGTGACCGGGCATCCAAGCGCCTGCATCTGCTGAATCCCAAGCATATCAACGACGAGATTGTTGTAGCCAAAGCTAGACCCGCGCTCACACAAGATGACGCGATCGCCAGGAAGGACTTCGCCAATCTTGGAGACGATATTCTTGGTGTCCCAAGGGGCCAGAAATTGCGCTTTCTTGACCTGAATGGCGCTGCCGGTGTCGCCAGCTGCTTTGGCGGTTGCGACTACCAGATCTGTTTGGCGACAGAGGAAGGCAGGGATTTGCACAATATCAGCTACTTTGGCGACGGCCTTGGCCTGATAAGGCTCGTGCAGATCGGTACAAATGCCAACGCCAAGCTCTTGCTTGATCTCAGCGAGCATGGGCAGACCCTTCTCGAACCCCGGTCCGCGATAAGAGGTGATCGACGAGCGGTTAGCTTTATCGAAGCTGGCTTTGAAAATGTAAGGCAGGCCCAGATCTGCGCAGATGGCTTTCAGCTCGCGGCCGACGGTGATCGCGAGGTCGACATCTTCAAGAACGTTCAACCCTGCAATAACGGCGAGGGGCTGACCGGTGCCGATTTTCCAATCCAGGGATGCGAGGGTCACTACGCTCATTTCCGATCTCCGCTACTCATTCGCGCTGCTCTTAGAGACTCGGCGTCGGTTTGGCCAGCCAGAGCTCGCACGTGCGGCACGATCTTTGAAGGGTGATTTGCAATTGCTGGCTGTACAAAAAGGCCATGCGTGTTATAGGCCGGGAAAATCATATAAAGGATTGTTGATATGTCTCAGGACTTTGCTGTCGCTGACATCAGCCAGGCGGATTTTGGCCGCATGGAAATCGAGATTGCAGAAACCGAAATGCCGGGCCTGATGGCGGCTCGCGCTGAGTATGGCGAAAGCCAGCCTTTGAAAGGCGCGCGGATTGCCGGATCGCTTCACATGACGATCCAGACCGCCGTTCTGATCCAAACGCTTGAAGCCCTCGGCGCCGAAGTTCGCTGGGCGAGCTGCAACATCTACTCCACGCAGGATCACGCTGCCGCGGCGATTGCCGATGCCGGAACGCCTGTCTTCGCGCACAAGGGTGAGACCCTGGACGAATATTGGCAGTTTGCCGACCGGATTTTCGAATGGCCAAATGGCGAGACCGTTAACCTGATCCTCGACGATGGCGGCGACGCTACCATGTACCTGATCCTCGGCGAAAAAGCCGAAGCTGACCCATCCATTCTCGACAATCCCGGTTCTGAAGAAGAAGAGGCCCTGTTCCGTCAGATCCGCAAGCGTATGAACGAGACCCCTGGCTGGTTCGCGCGGATCAAAGCGGGCATTCGCGGCGTTTCGGAAGAGACCACAACCGGTGTGAACCGCCTCTATCAACTGGCCTCGAAGAATGAGCTGCCATTCCCGGCCATCAACGTGAACGACTCTGTCACCAAGTCGAAGTTTGACAACAAATATGGCTGTAAGGAATCGCTCGTCGATGCGATCCGCCGCGGCACAGATGTGATGATGGCTGGCAAGACTGCCTTTGTTGCTGGCTATGGCGATGTTGGTAAAGGCTCGGCCGCGTCTCTGTCTGGTTCTGGCGCGCGCGTCACCGTTTCAGAAGTCGACCCCATCTGTGCGCTTCAGGCTGCGATGGATGGATATGACGTCCAGACTATCGACACGATGGCACCGAAAGCCGACATCTTCGTCACCGCGACGGGCAATAAGGATATCCTGACGGTCGATCATATGCGCGCCATGAAAGATATGGCGATCGTTTGTAATATTGGTCACTTCGATAATGAAATTCAGGTTGAAGGCCTGCGAAATTTCAAGTGGACGAACATCAAGCCGCAAGTCGACATGATCACTTTCCCGGATGGCAAGCGCATCATTCTCTTGTCCGAAGGTCGTCTGGTGAATCTCGGTAATGCGACGGGTCACCCAAGCTTTGTGATGTCAGCCTCATTCACCAACCAGACGCTGGCCCAGATCGCCTTGCATGAAAACAAGGGTGAGTACGGCAACGAGGTTTACACCTTGCCAAAGCATCTCGACGAAAAGGTTGCACGCCTGCACCTTGAGAAACTGGGCGTCGAACTGACCGCACTGTCGAATGAGCAGGCCGACTA
>JABSQB010000121.1 GCA_013214545.1 Henriciella sp. | reverse complement strand
CCAGGATTTCAGACCTCAACCCCTCGCCAGATCGCCTTGATAGCGACACCCCTCAGTCCTTGTGCAAAGACCTCCAGATGAGACGCTGGAACGAGCATAAAGGCCTGGAGGGGGGCGAGGCGTGTTGCCTCTGAGTTCCCCCTCTAAGCAACGGTATCCCTATCGGGATTCCTACCCTTATAGGTGAAACCTCTAAGCCCACCTAAGGTGTACTTTGAGTGCCCCTCTTAGCGTTGCTCTAAGAGCAATCTCAAAGTGGTCCTTAGGTTGATCCTGAGTAAACTCTTAGTGAGGTGATATTCGATGATCACCTTATCCTGAGAACACGCTCAAGAACTCCTAATGCGTATTGAGGTCTTCCGCCGCCAGGCCGCTTTAAGTTTCGCCTCAAGCGCACATTAGGTCATTCTGCATAGTGTAACTTTATGACAAGTTGAATTTCAGGCGAACAATAGCGCGCACGGTCGATGAACTTTTTTGAAGTACTGTGCAGCGGACGCTTAGTCGTCTGAGCGCCCATCCCACTCACTCGTTTCGCTGACTGTCTTCTTCGAACGATAGGCACCCCAAAGCACGTTCGTCTCTGACGAGACGCGCCGCGTGATCTTGCCTTTATTCGGATTTGACTGCTGGGCCCGTGGTAGGCCCCAGAAGATCGCGAGCAGATTACTCGCAAGCGAAACGAGCAAGCTGGACAGAAGTTCCATCGCCTGCTCCTTGCCCCGTGAACGGGACATTATCTGAGGGTAATCCTCAGAATCTCAGAAACACTAACAACTTGGTGACAAGTAAGCGCCGTTTCGACGCCCTTTGACCCATGGCACCGCGCTGGTTTTCATCCGGAGGATGCTAGCTGTCGGACGTGCCAAGCTTTGCAACCAGTGAGGGCTGCGCAAATAGACCCCGCAACGCGCAAGAGTTCTATTGTAGTGAAAAACACCCAGATTCGGGTTCCCGGTCAATCCACATCATGTCTGGCTGCGCAATTCTACTCGACGCAGCACTCAATGACACCCTGATCGACGACCGCCACAAGCTCCCCGATCCGTCCAAACTTGAGGACGTTCTGGAGCGCTACAAGGCGCGAAATCAAAACCCACCGTAACCGGAACCGAGGCCCGGTCAGATATCTCTAAGTCCCCAACTCTAAGTGTTACCTTAAGTGCACCTGAGGTCATCCCTGAGAGCCACGCTCGGTTCTAATTCACCCATTCATCACCCCCAACAATTCAATTCACCAAGGATACTCCCATGGCCATCCCAGCCGAGGGCAAGAAGTCATTCACGCCCAAGACACCCCAAGAACTCCTAGCGCTAGGCATGGAGGCGTCCGACCTCGCTCCGATGAGCTATGAGGCTCCCGCTGAAGACCCTTTCGCTGATTTCTTACCCGAGGGG
Source organism: Henriciella sp. (assembly GCA_013214545.1). Classification (GTDB taxonomy): domain Bacteria; phylum Pseudomonadota; class Alphaproteobacteria; order Caulobacterales; family Hyphomonadaceae; genus Henriciella. Next base: position 946 of record JABSQB010000121.1, on the reverse strand, counting down.
GAAGGTGAGCCCGTCACTAACCCGACACAAGTCTTCTCTCCGCTCAAGGGCCTTACAGGTCCGCTAGACGACGGAGAAGATCACTTCATAGACAACCTCGCAGCGATCGCCCGCAGCGATTTCACCTTTGTCCTCCCCGCAGAGTTCACCGCAGCCTACTCCAGAGAGTATGGTAACCCCGCGGGTGACCCTGCATGGGCAGGCTCTCGCTGGTCGCCTAGTGAGACCGAGCTGCTGCAAGCCGCTGAGAAGTATGGCCTCGCGGCTGACGACTACGCTCAGTTAGCCTATGCCCGTGCCCCAGAGGAACTAGAGCTTCGCGCCGAGGTCCTCGGAGACCGCCGAAAGAACCGCCTCTACGTCGATACGCGCTTTGACGGCCTATCCGGCTTCGCGACCCGCCTAGGCGTTGGAATGTTCGACCCTGCCTTTCTCATCGCTGGGGGCGGTGTCGGGAGCCTAGCAAAAGGCGTCAAAGCAACCACCACCGCAGGGCGCGTTGGTCGCAACATGGCCATTGCTGGTATCGCAGATGGTTCCGTTGAGTTTGCTAACGCGTCGATTGATCCGTTGGTGTCCTACCAAGACGCTGCGATTGCCACAGCGGCGTCTGCTGGCCTAACCGGTATTTTGTCTGGTGCTGGAGAACTAATCTCCCACAGTGCCGCCCAGCGTTTCACTCAGCGCACCTCCGCCGTTTACCGGGCTCACCAAGCCGATGCCCGAGGCTCTGCAGGAGCACAACAGCTCAACGCGCTACCTCGCGTCTTCGAAGACGATCAGGGCAACAGCATCATTGGCGAGATACTTGACGAAGACGACCTCATCTTCCGCGTCCTGGACAGCGATGAGGGAATCCCAGAGGCTAACAAATTGCCTTCCTTTGGCGCTCCCGTCCGTAGCATCGGGCAGTCTCCCGACGCTGAGGTCCGGGGTATGGGCGCTA
>JABSQB010000120.1 GCA_013214545.1 Henriciella sp. | reverse complement strand
CCCCTATGGCGAGGAGTTTGCGCCCGCCAGTGAATGGCTCGCGCTTGCCGAAGAAATGTGGGTCGCATCGACAGAGCCCCTGCCCGGTGACGAGCCGGTGATTCCAACCATGTGGGGGACGGATGCGGTCCATGGCCATACCAATATTATTGGCGCGACCATATTCCCTCACAATATCGGTCTCGGCGCGACACGCGATCCTGACCTGATCCGCCGCATCGGTCACGCCACAGCGGTCGAGATCGAGGTGACAGGCATTGACTGGAATTTCTCACCGACCATCGCCGTCGCACAGGACGACCGTTGGGGACGAACATATGAAAGCTATTCCGAAGACCCGGCTCTGGTCGCGAAGCTCGGCGCCGCGTTGGTCGAAGGATTGCAGGGACGTATCGGCGATGAAGACAGGCTCGGCCAAGGCCGCGTGATCTCCACCGCGAAGCACTTCTTCGGCGACGGCGGCACGGAGCAAGGGGTTGATCAAGGCGACGTGAATGGAGCGCTTGAAGACTTAAAGCCGGTACACGTCTCTCCTTATGTCAGCGCCATCGAGGCTGGCGTGGAAACCGTGATGGCGAGCTTCAACTCGATCAACGGGCGCAAAATGCATGGCAATGAAGCGCTGCTCACAGGCGTGCTTCGCAGTGAGCTTGGCTTCGACGGACTTGTCGTCGGCGACTGGAACGGTCACGGCCAGGTCGCAGGCTGCACAGTCTCAGACTGCCCACAGTCTTTATTGGCGGGCCTGGACATCTACATGGTGCCTGATGATTGGCAGGCTTTGCATGAGTCTCTCATCGCGCAAGTCGAAAGCGGGGTCATCCCGATGGAGCGGCTCGACGATGCCGTCGGGCGCGTCCTGCGCCTGAAAATGCGAGCAGGCCTGCTTGGAGAGAACGCACTGTCGCCAGCTGCGCGTCCAGGCGCCGGCGATGACAGCTTGCTGGGCTCTGCCGAGCACAGGGCAATCGCGCGCGAAGCCGTTCGCAAATCACAGACCGTGCTCAAGAATGACGCGGTATTGCCGCTCGATGCCGGATCTCGCGTTCTGGTCGCGGGCACCGCTGCTGACAGCATCGCTCAGGCCGCTGGGGGATGGACGCTGACTTGGCAAGGGGGCAAAGAACTTACGAACGACTATTTCCCAGGCGCGACTTCTATCTATCGCGGGATTGCAGATGCCGCAGAAGCCGCTGGCGGCGTCGCAACCCTGTCCGAAGATGGCAGCTATAGCGAAGCTCCAGATGCCGCCATCGTCGTGTTTGGCGAGCAGCCTTACGCAGAATTTGCGGGCGACAAGCGCGATCTCATATTCCGCGACACAGAGGGGCTGGAGCTGCTTAGCCAGTTTAAGGCAGACGGTATTCCATCGGTCGCCGTTTTCCTTTCCGGTCGTCCGCTCTGGGTCAATCGAGAGCTGAATGCTTCAGATGCCTTCGTGGCAGCATGGCTGCCTGGCGGCGAAGGGGCTGGTGTCGCTGACATTTTGTTTGGCGCGCACCCGGCCACCGGACGACTCTCGTTTTCGTGGCCAGCGAGCTGCGAGGGCGCTCCATTGAATGGCCCAGAAGGCGCACTCTTCCCAATCGGGTATGGTTTATCCCAAGGCGAGGTGTCGCGACCCACCACGTATGACGAAACATGCACCGGCTTGGCATTCGACGCTGGGCAGGACTGGTTCTCTTCTGGCCGTTTGGGCGAAGGCGTGACCGTTCGCGCAGGCAGCATCGATGTGCCTCAAATGCGAGGGTCCACGGCACTGGTCAGCCTCACAGGCTTTGACCGCGATGCTCAGGAAGATGCACGCGAGATACAATTCGAAGCGGGCGGCGCGATCGAGATCTCAGGCCCGGGCGAAGGCGAAGCCTTTAGAATCGTCTACGAAGTTCCGGAGCGCCCCGCGGGCGAAGTCTTCATTGGCTCTGGAGAGAGCACTTATGACGCAACTCTAGGTGTCTCTGTTGCGGCTGGAAAAGGCTGGCGCGAGATGGTCATAACGCAGGACTGCCTGCCGGACCTCGCCAATGATCTGAAAATCGAAGCGGACGCCGCCTTTACGCTGCGACTGGACACGATCGTCAGAGAATCCATGGATCCAGCGACCGAATGCGCGTTCTAACAGCCTGAAGGTGAGTGAGTTTGGTGCCCAGAAGAGGACTCGAACCTCCACGTCCATAAGGACACTACGACCTGAACGTAGCGCGTCTACCAATTCCGCCATCTGGGCACGAAAATGGAACGCGGCGTATAGCGGTAAAACCGCGCTGAGGTCAACGAAGGAACCGACATTTTCTGCCGCGTTTTGCAGGAACTCTGTCAATGCGCACGCTGTCCCGCTCATCGACCGCTCCAACGGGCGAGAGAGACACGCTTCACTCGCCAAAACTTCAGCTCCAGCACCCGGTATTGCGGTCGCCGCGCTTCGCGACTACCGTCAGGTCTGGTTGTGAGGGGA
>JABSQB010000012.1 GCA_013214545.1 Henriciella sp. | reverse complement strand
TGAGCGTTGGCAGCAACGCCTGATGAAATCATCACCGCTGCCCTATCACCATACCCGCATGGTTCCCAAGCGCGCGGGAGAGCTCAGCGATGGTGGCTCGATCTACTGGGTGACCCGCGGAATCATTCTGGTGCGGCAACGCATTATGGATGTACGCGAGGTCACAGACCGTGGCGGCCGCAAGGCGTGCGAGCTGGTGTTCGATCCGGAGCTGATTGCGGTTGAGCCGACGCCAAAGCGCGCCTTCCAGGGCTGGCGCTATCTGAAGCCTGAAGATGCGCCCGCCGATCTCAAACAGGGGTCAGGCACGATCGAGATGCCGGCCAATCTGCGGGCGAAACTACGCGAAGCGATGGTCTGGTAGCGGCGGAGCTACTGCGCGCTGCAATTGGCAACGCGTTGCGGTGTCTGCGCATCTTTCAGCGGCTTTTGGGCGACGCTGGCGACTCGTTCTGCATTCGAGAACAGAACGGCCAGTCGGCTGAGGCTATCGCGCTGAGCGCCTGCCGGGTCTTCCAGGGCAATCAACTGGTCTTCGGATTCCGCGGCCATGCTGCGTAACAGACAGCCAAGGTCGCCGGGCCCGCGCGCGCCATCGATCCATCGTGCGAGATCGGCCGAAGTGCGCCCGAACCGATAGACATCGAGCGTATAAGTCTCAGAAATTTCAAGCCGTTGCCCCAGATCGACAGCATGTATCAACTGAGCGGTTTCAACTGACAACCGGCTCGCTTCCTGACCCCATTGGCGGGCAAGCTCGGTGCTCGCCTGCGCGCTGAGCGGCGAGGCTGTCAGGATGAGGCAAGCGGTGAGGCGTTTCAACACGGCACGGCTCCAGGCTATTTCGGATCTGAAACGAGCAAGCCATGTGCCACGCCTCCTATTTTTTCATGAATGCCGCAATCCGCTCTCGCATGTCAGGACCGACGCCTTCATTCTCGCTGACCTCCCATTGCAGACCAGCATCCAGAGGGTCAGCGTCAGTGGCTTCCAGCAGGCGCTTATTGGCCGCGTGAGAAAAGGCTGAATTGACAAGCACTTGTTTAGCAAATGCGCGCAGCTCCTCCTCGAAATCTTCGTCTTCAAACACCGCTTCGCAAAGCCCCATGCTGAGCGCGGCATCGGCGCGTACGGTTTCGGCGGTGAACATCAGTCGCTTGGCCGTCGCGATCCCAACCCGTCGTGGCAAGCGCTGGCTCATACCCCAGATGGGCGTCAGCGCCCATTTGGCATGCGTGTCAGCGAATTTTGCAGATTGGGCTGCGAGAATGAAATCGGCTGCCAGTGCCACTTCAAGCGCGCCGGTATAGCAGTGCCCATGAACAGCCGCGATGACCGGCTTGGGCAGCTTCTCCAACATGCGCAGCGTCTCTGAATGCCAGCCCGGGGAGGGGACTTTCTCGCCCTCGGCAATATCGCCGAGATCGTGCCCCGCTGAGAAACACTTGCCGGCCCCGCGCAGGATCACGCAGCCAATGGAGTCATCTTTCTTCAGATCGATCGCGTGCTGTCGCAGTTCCTTGAACATGCCGACGGTGAGCGAGTTCAGCTTGTCTGGCCGGTTCAGCGTCAGCCAGGCCAGGCCGTCTTCATCCTGTCGAGTTACCAGTGTGCTCATCTCATTCTCCCGCGGCGTCTGTTTGCATTTCTACATGCATGCCTCACCCAGGGTTCGCATAGACCCTATTCCAATTCTGAGCCTAGGCTTTCGCGAGGGCAGGCTCTTATGTATGGCTGAATAAAACCGCGCAGAGACCGAAAAAGGAGAGCGCCACGTGGCTGATACTGAATACACACCGCCAAAAGTCTGGACCTGGGATCAAGAAAGCGGCGGACGCTTCGCCAATATCAATCGTCCGATTGCGGGACCGACCCATGACAAAGAGCTGAGTGTCGGCGAGCACCCGCTTCAGCTTTACTCGCTCGCGACGCCGAACGGTGTGAAAGTCACAATCATGCTCGAGGAGCTCCTGGCGGCTGGCCATACAGGCGCAGAGTATGATGCGTGGTTGATCAATATTCAAAACGGTGACCAGTTCGGGTCCGGCTATGTCGACATCAATCCGAATTCTAAAATCCCGGTTCTGGCTGACCATACGACGGACCCGGTGACCCGCGTTTTCGAAAGCGGATCAATCCTTGTCTATCTATCGAACAAGTTTGACGGCGCCTTCCTGCCGCAAGACCACAAAGGCCGTACGGAAGCGATGAACTGGCTGTTCTGGCAGATGGGATCTGCGCCATACCTTGGCGGCGGCTTCGGTCATTTCTACGCCTACGCGCCGTCCAAGATGGAGTATCCGATCAACCGTTTCGCCATGGAGGTGAAGCGCCAGATGGATGTCCTTGACCGCCACCTCGCTGACAATGAATACATGGCAGGGACGGAGTATTCGATTGCCGATATGGCGATCATGCCTTGGTACGGCTCGATGGCCAAAGGGATCCTGTATGAAGCCGCGGAATTCCTGGCGGTGCACGAGTACAAGAACGTCAATCGCTGGACTGATCAGCTGATGCAGCGCGAAACGGTAAAGCTTGGCCAGATGGTCAACCGAGTCTGGGGTGAGCTGGAACGCCAGCTGCCTGAGCGCCACGATGCCAGCGATTTCGAAACCAAGACAATGGACAAGATCCAGGCAGCGGCAGAGAGCTAATCGAGCTGAAGCAATTGCGCGATTTCAAGGTGGTTGGTCGCCACATAGTGTGCACCAGCGGCTTTGAGGCGCGTGGCCAGGCCATGATCGGCGTGGCCTCCTCCTGCAAATCCGATAGCTGACATGCCGGCGGCGCGGGCCGCAGCTATGCCATGCAGACTGTCTTCGATGACCAGGCAGGCTGAGGGCGCCACACCCAGCTTTTGCGCCGCAAACAAGAACAGGTCTGGCGCAGGTTTCCCGTTATTGACGAGGTCGGCTGAGTAAATGTGCGGATCAAAGTGACCGAGTAGGTCGGTAATCGCGAGCTTCTCGCGCAACCGATCCTTTGGCGCTGATGAAGCAACCGCGGATGGCCCGGCATGCACTTCCAAAATCGCCGTTACATCGGGAACAGGTTCGAGTTCGGCTTGAATTCTGGGCCAGACTCGCTGGTACAAACGCGCGCCGAAATCTGTCGGAAATGGTTGGTTGAACTTTGCTCTGAAGTCGCGCTCGAGCGCGGCGTGAAAGTCGGAAAGGTTCAAACCAACGAACCGAGATGCATACTCCGCGCGCTCATAATCGAGTCCAAGTTCGGACAAGAGTTCGCGTTCGACAGCGATATGAATTTTCTCGGAGTCGACCAATACGCCATCGCTGTCGAAGATGATGGCGTCTGGATTCATTTGAATGACTCCTAGAGTAAATCGCCGCCAGCCGCGGCGGCCGTTGTTCCGTCTTTCTTGAAGGCGCGGATCACGTTTTTGCCGGTGATCCATTTATGCACTTCATCGGGTCCGTCGACCAGGCGTTGCGAGCGGATATGCGTGTACCAGGCGGCCAGCGGCGTATCGGTGGAATAACCGAGTGCGCCGTGCAGCTGGATCGCCGTGTCGACAACTTTGTGGACCATATTGGCGAGGAAGACTTTGGCGATGCCATTCTCCTGACGAATGTCGAGCCCGTTCTCGGCCTTGTAGGCGATGTGCATCAGCATCAGACGCGCGATGTAGAGTTGGCTCGCGCATTCCGCCAGCATGAATTGAACGCCCTGGCGGTCTTCCAAGCCTTTGCCGAAGGTGGTGCGCTCGGTGACATGCGCGGTGGCAAGATCGAGCGCGCGCTGCGCCATGGCGACATTGTGCATGCCGTGACGCAGGCGACCGTAAGCGAGCCGGTGCTAACCCATGGCAAAGCCCTGACCCTCGCCGCCGAGCAGATTCTCTTCAGGCACAACCAGATTGTCGATTGAGATTTCGCAATGCGCCGCGCCCATTTGTTCGGCCACTTCGCTATGAACGGCCATGGTTGGGATGTTGCGCAGGATCTTGTATCCGGGATTGGGCAGCTCGACGATAAAGGTCGAGAACTGTTGATGCCGCGGCGCTTCCGGATTGGTCTTGGCCATGACCACGGCGATGTCGGCGACATTGGCGGAAGAGGAGAACCACTTTTCGCCGTTCAGGACATAATTGCCTTTGCCATCCTTGACCGCGCTGGTCTGCATACCAGTGGCATCTGCGCCGGCTGCCTTCTCGGTCATAGAGTAACAGATCCGCTTCTCACCATTGAACAGCGGACCGAGAAATTTCTCTTTCTGATAGTCTGTACCGTGCGCCAGCAGAGTCAGCATGGTTGCGTCATCCGGGCCTTGGCTGTTCATGGACAGCGCGCCGAGATGGCTTTGCCCAAGTTCCATTTGGACGAGCGCATTGGCCAGCGGCCCGAGCCCCATACCGCCATGCTCGGTTGGAATAAAGGGCAACCAGAGGCCTTGCGCTCGCGCCTTCTTCCGCAGGTCTGCGATCACCTTGTCGAGCGCTTCGCCATCCGCCAGGCGTTTCTCAGCCGGGATGCACTCATCCTGCACCCATTGCCGGACCCGCGCACGGACCTCTTTTGCATCATCTGGAATTACAAAATCGATCGCCATGGCGGCCTCCTCCTGATTTGGTTTTGTATTGGCGGACGCTAGAGCGCCTGCTCGAAGATCCGCTCATAGTCGCCTTGCTCGGCTGGGCGGGCATTGCCGCGGTGAGCAAGATCGGCGAGGGCATACTCAACGATGCCCGGACCGTCCGATGACTCTACGCCAATAGCTGAGAGCGCGGACGGGATGCCGAGATCTTCGTTCAGCTTGGTAATCGCGTCAGCAAGGTCTGCATTGGCGCCAAGGCCCATGGCAAAGCGCAGGCGCTCATACTTTTCCGGCGCTGCGCCGTCATTGAAACGCAGCAGATGGGGCAGGAAGATCGCGTTCAGCGTGCCGTGATGCAGCTTCTTTTCCTTCAAGCGGCCTGCGGCATGGCTGAGTGCGTGTACGGACCCAAGTCCCTTGGTGAAGGCCAGCGCGCCCTCATAGCTCGCCATCATCATGTTCCAGCGCGCATCCTTGTCGCTACCGTCAGCGACTGCGCGCTTCAGCGCGCCCGTCTTGATCGCGCGGTTGAGGCCGTCATAGCCAATCCCTTCCGCTGGTGGGTTGACCGCCGGAGTGAGAACCGCCTCGATACAATGCGTGACGGCGTCCATGCCGGTCGCCGCCGTCAGTAGAGGCGGAAGGCCGAGCGTGAGATCCGGATCACAAATCGCCGTGGCCGGGATCAGGTTGGGCGAAGCAAACGTTTCCTTGCGCCCATTATTCATCGTCGTGATCATGCCGACCGAGACTTCTGAACCGGTACCCGCGGTGGTCGGCACAGCGATCAGTGGCGGCAACTTGCCGATATGCCGGGCGCCGCCGGTAATCGCTGCGTATTTCTCCAGCGGACCACCATGAGCGGCGAGCAGACCGACCGCCTTGGTCAAGTCCATGGCCGAGCCGCCGCCAAGCGCCACCAGTCCGTCTGCGTTCGCCGCCTTGTACTGATCTGCAACCGCGATCGCTTGATCTTCGGTTGGGTTAGCGACGGTATCAGTGAATACCGCAGCCGGCTCCATGCCGAGATTTTCAAGCACTGTATCCAGAAGCCCCACCGCCTTGATGCCAGGATCGGTGATTACCATCGGGCGTGAGACGCCGAACCCCGTGAGCGTCGGGCCGAGTTGCGCAATCGCGCCATGGTCGAAAATGGTCGTGGTCAGAAAATTGATGACAGGCATGGCGCGTCTCCGGTCTGGTTATTTTTGTGTCGCCGCTTAGAAAGCCCAGACGAGGCCGCAGGGCAATCACTCCCCTTGCGGCATCATGACTTGGAGGATGAAGCATGGCGAAACTCGGCATTGGTATTCTCGGCGCTGCGCGGATCACGGAAAAGGCCCTGGTGGATCCCGCCAAAACGTTGCCAGACGTTCGCCTTTCAGCGATTGCGGCGCGGGAGCGTAGCCGGGCGGAAACCTACGCGAAGCGACATCAGGTTGAGCAGGTATTCGATGACTATGCAGCGGTGATCGCCTGCGAAGACGTCGATCTCATTTACAATCCGCTGCCGATCAACCTGCATGCCGAGTGGACGATCAAGGCGCTGGAAGCCGGCAAACATGTGCTGTGTGAGAAACCCTTCGCGATGAATTTGGACGAGGCACGCGCCATGCTGACGGCCGCTGAAAAGAGCGGCAAGCGGCTCATCGAGGCGTTCCATTATCGCTATCATCCAGCGTTCCAGACATGCCTCGATTGGATCCAGGCCGGTGAAATTGGTGAGGTCCGAGAGCTGCGCGCGACGTTTAATGTGGCGATCAAGGACAATGGCAGCGAGATCCGCCACCGCGTCGAGACGGGCGGCGGCGCGATGATGGATCTGGGCTGTTACCCATTGCATTGGGCGATGACGATCATGGGCGAAGCGCCAGAGCAGATCTCAGCCAATGCGAGCCTGACAGAGGTTGGCGTGGATGAGCACATGCAGGCACGGCTGCGCTTCTCAACCGGAGCCGAAGCCCATCTGAATGCCAGTATGGCCTTGGACAAAAAATTTGAAGCGAGCCTCACCCTGCACGGGACAAAGGGTCAAATCCAGTTCGTCAATCCTCTGGCGCCGCATATGGGTGCGCGCCTCGTTCTGGAAGACGGCACCGGCAAAGTGAGAGAGGCCGATATCAGTACGACCACGACTTATGCCTATCAGCTGGCGGCGGTTGCCAAGGCATTGGAGACCGGTCATCCATTGCCCACAGAAGGTGAGATCATTCTGCGCCAGCAAACGGCGCTGGACGATATTTACGCGGAAGCAGGGCTGCGAAATCTGAGATACCTGAACATCTAGGGTTGACACAATCATCTCAAATGAGACATTATTGTCTCATGATAAATTCGATTCGCCCTACAACCCGTGACGCCATCATTGATGCGGCGTTTGCGGTGTTCAGCAAAGACCCAAGTGCGGCTTTGTCTGAAGTCGCGACCTTGGCGGGCGTGGGGCGTGCGACTTTGCATCGCCATTTTGCCAGCCGAGAAGAGTTGATCCGGCAGCTTGCGAAAATCGCCAATGAGGAAATGGATCAGGCGGTTGAGGCCGCGTGCGCCGACGTTGCGTCTTACTCAGAAGCGGCGCGTCTGTCGTTGCAGGCTCTGATCCCGCTTGGGGACCGGTTTGGGTTTCTCGAACTGGAGCCGCTCGAGGATGACCCTGACCTCAAATCAGCCTATGACCGCCAGAAGCGTGAAACCGAAGAAATGGCTGAGGCCGCGAAAGGCGAAGGTCTGATTGACCCCGCCGTACCGACCAGCTGGGTCGTGCAGGCCTATGACCATCTCCTTTACGCCGGATGGGAGAGTGTGAAAGCGGGCGAAACCACGCCGGAGCAAGCCGCTGATCTTGCGTGGCGCACTCTAACAACTGGACTCGGGACACCCAGAAAATGACAATTGACCCCATCTCGCAGTTTGCCACCGATTTTGATGATGCCTTCTTCCTGATTGGCGCCGCGGTATTGGCGATTGAGCTCCTCAAGGCGCTGTTTACCGGCGCGTTCAGAGGGCGCGCTGTCCTCGACATGATTGCCAGCGTCTCGACCCAGATTCCGACTTTGCTGGTCGAAATATTCCTGGTCTCATTCCTTTATGTTGGTGTCGTCATGTTCGCTGATGCATTCATCAGCTGGCAGATGCCGGTCACGGTGTGGACCTTCGCACTGGCCCTGATTGCCTGCGATTTCACTTACTATTGGGAACACCGCATCGCGCATCGCGTGCGCCTTCTCTGGACACAGCACGCTGTGCATCACTCTTCACGAGAAATGAATGTGGTCGTCGCGATCCGGTTCGGCCCTTTGGAGGGTTTTCTGAGTGTCATCATGCATTTCCCGCTGGTCCTGATTGGGTTCCCGCCACCTTTGGTTCTCGCCGGAATTGTTATCGCGCTCGGCTATCAGACCTGGATTCACACCGAGCTGATCGGCAAGCTCGGGCCTTTGGAAGGCGTCCTCAACACGCCGGCCAATCACCGCGTCCATCATGGCTGCGATGACAAATATATCGACAAGAATTATGGCGGCATCCTGATCATCTGGGACCGCATGTTCGGGACCTATCAGCGCGAGGAAGAAACGCCGCGCTATGGCCTGAAGCGGGACTATGACAGCGTCAATCCGTTCTCGGTCTGGATTTCAGAATGGCCGGGCCTGTTCTCCGATCTCGGCAAGGCAAAGAGTTTCGGTGAAGGCTTCATGTACCTGTTCGGAACGCCGGAATGGCGCCCGAAATCTGAAGCATCGAAACCCGAGCTTTTGGAAGCGGAGGTATCGCGGTAGAAGCAGGCAAGCTGCAACAAGGACCTTGCCCATGCGCTTTGCCATTCTTCCCGCCATGTTTCTCGCCGCGACCGCTTGCCAGACGCCGCCACCGGCTTCTGCAGATGAAAGCGACATTCGTTTCTTAACCAATGGCGCAACGGGCTTCCCGTTCTCACCCGCAGTTGAAGCGGATGGTTGGGTGTTCCTGTCAGGCGCGCTTGGGATAACCCCAGAAGGTCAGTTGATCGAAGGCGGGATTGAACCGGAAACGCGCCAGACCATGGACAATATAGAGGCGACCTTGGAGTCAGCCGGGCTTGGCTGGGACCGCGTCGTCAAATGCAGCGTCTTTCTCGCTGACATAGCCGAATGGCCCGCCTTCAACGAAGTCTACAAGACCTATTTTGACGGCGAATACCCTGCGCGTAGCGCGCTCGGCGCAAGTGGTCTTGCGCTTGGCGCACGCGTCGAGATTGAGTGTATAGCCAAGCGCTAGGCGGCGTCTGTCAGCGCCGCGAGGTGGCCAGTTTTGACATAGATCAGGCAACCTTCATCCGACCATGGATGATGCATTGACCCATGTGGACTGCGCAGCCATGTTCCGGCTGGGTAGTCGCCATGTTCGTCCTGAAAGGTGCCTTCCAGAACCAGGATCTCTTCGCCGCCCCAATGCTGATGCGGATTGAATTTTGTCCCTGGGCCCCAGCGCACCAGAGCTGCGCTTTCCGTGCCATGGCTATGCAGCGGCAGGACGCTGAGGCCAGGCACTTGGCCGGGCAGGAAATCGGCGCCAGCCGTGTCGATGACCTTTTGTTCGGTGTCGGCCTCGTCGAACTGATGCAGTTTTACAAAGATCGTGCAGCCATCCTTTGAGTGCGGCGTGTGCTTTGAGCCAATCGGATTGCGCACATACGTTCCAGCCGGGTAATCGCCATGCTCATCAGAGAACACGCCCTCAAGGACGAAGAACTCTTCGCCGCCGCCATGCGTGTGCTCGCTGAAATAGGAATCTGCCGCATAGCGCACGATAGACGTGGCGCGGGCGACCTCTTCACCAATGCGGTCCAGCATTTGCCGATCGACGCCCGCCATGGGTGATGCCACCCAATCGCGATCCTCGGGGCGTAGCACGACGCGTTCATTGAAATCTGCGTTCAGTCTCATCGGAAACTCCTAATGCATCTGTGACGGCGACAGGCGGCAGAGAAAAGCGGCTGTTGCCTGATCAAAAAGGGAAAGGTCGACCGCGGCGCGGGCGAGCAGCTGGGCGCCTTCCATAAGCGCAAGTGTGGCGCGCGCGTCGTCCGCGGCGTCGGTCAGGTTTGCCACGCTTCCGTCTACGGCGCCTTCCTCAAATACGAGCGACAGCCAGGCGGTACTCCGAGCGTGGAACGTGTTGAGCTGATCAAGGACGGGCTCGGTCAGGCTGTCACGTCCCGCGCTGAAGGCCACGCACAGGCAGAGCTGGGTTCCGGCGCCCAGCGCGTCGCGATAGAGGCCGTGGTATGCGCGCAGCTTTGCGGCAGCATTCGGCTCGGCCGCAGCGATTTCAGACAGCTGATCGGCAAAGCGCGTCGCATAGCGGTCGATCAGTTCCCGTGCGAGATCGGCTTTTTTTGGAAAATGATGATGAATGCTGGCTTTGCGGATGCCGATATCACTGGCGAGATCAGCATAAGAAAAGCCATCATAGCCTCGCTGTCGTGCGGCGCGTTCGGCGGAATCGAGGAGAGCGGTGCGTGTATTCATAATTACCTACCTAGTAGTAGGTAGTTGCGATTTCAAGAGGACTCACCTGCTCGCTTGACAATTGCCCGCGCGTATCGCCCTTTGCCGAGAGTATTCTCAGTAGAGGCCTGCCTGTGACATCTCCCATTCTGTCGGTCAAAGACCTGAAAGTTGAATTTGATACGCCAGATGGCGTGGTGAATGCGGTGAAAGGGATCAGTTTCGACGTCTCTGCGGGCGAGTGTCTCGGCATTGTTGGTGAATCCGGGTCGGGCAAGAGCCAGACCATTCTCGCGGCGATGGGCCTGCTCGCCGATAATGGAACGGCTACGGGCTCGGTTATGTTTAACGGCACCGAGATGCTGACCGCCGACGCCAAGACCCTGCGCGACATTCGTGGTGACCGCATGTCGATGATCTTCCAAAACCCGCTGACGAGCCTCACCCCGCATATGACCGTCGGCGCGCAAATGCGCGAAGTGCTCAAGCTGCACAAAGGCCTTACGGGTGAAGATGCCAATAAGGTCTGCGTCGACTGGCTGGAACATGTTCGCATCCCGGAAGCGCGGCGGCGTATGGATCAGTTCCCGCATGAATTATCGGGCGGAATGCGCCAGCGTGTGATGGTGGCGATTGCGATGCTTTGCGGACCGCAGCTTTTGCTCGCGGACGAGCCGACCACCGCACTTGATGTCACGGTACAGGCGCAGGTACTGGATCTGATGGATGAGCTAAAGCGCGAAACCGGTACCGGTATCGCGCTGATCACGCACGATATGGGCGTCGTCGCGCGGATGTGTGATCGCGTCGTCGTCATGCGCCATGGCGAGATTGTCGAGACCGGAACGATCGACGATATCTTTTACAATCCGCAGCACGAGTACACTAAAATGCTGCTCGATGCGGTGCCGCGAATTGATCAGCCAAACCGGCCAGGACGCCCAACGCTCGGCCCGGCGCCGAGTGAAGAGGTCGAGCCAATTCTACGCGCCGATGAGCTGAAGGTTCACTTCCCGATCAATGTCGGTGGCGGTTTGTTCGGTAAGATCAAACCCCTGAAAGCCGTTGATGGCGTGAGCTTTGACCTAAAGCCTGGCGAGACGCTCGGCGTGGTTGGGGAGAGCGGCTGCGGTAAGTCCACGCTCGCGCGCGCGGTGCTGAAACTGGTGCCGCAAACAGCAGGCACTGTGGCCTGGATGGGACGCGATATTTCTGGCGCCGACCGCAAGACGATGAACGCCCTGCGCGATGATCTTCAAATCGTCTTCCAGGATCCGATGGCCAGCCTCGATCCGCGTATGACCATCGGCAATTCCATTGGTGAGCCCCTGACGGTTCACGCGCCAGAGCTCGACAAGGCGGCGCGCGAAAAGAAAGTGCAGGAAATCATGCCCAAAGTCGGGCTCGATCCGGCGCTGATCAATCGCTATCCGCATGGGCTGTCTGGTGGTCAGAATCAACGCGTAGGCATCGCCCGGGCCATGATTCTGGGGCCAAAGCTGGTGGTCTGCGACGAGGCCGTCTCGGCGCTCGATGTCTCGGTTCAGGCGCAAGTGGTCGACTTGCTGATCGAGCTGCAAAAAGAGTTCGGATTGGCGATGATTTTCATCAGTCACGACCTGTCTGTTGTGCGCGAGATCTCTCACCGCGTGATGGTTCTGTATCTTGGCAAAGTGGTGGAACTGGCGGGCCGCGAAGAGATCTAT
Organism: Henriciella sp.; assembly: GCA_013214545.1. Taxonomy (GTDB): domain Bacteria; phylum Pseudomonadota; class Alphaproteobacteria; order Caulobacterales; family Hyphomonadaceae; genus Henriciella. The sequence continues at coordinate 68,875 of JABSQB010000012.1, read as the reverse complement.
GAGGATGCGCGCCACCCTTATACGCAAGCGCTGATCTCAGCGGTGCCGAACCCGGACCCGAAAATGGAACGCGCCCGCGACCGGGTGAAACTGCAGGGCGATCTGCCTAGCCCGCTCGACAGCCGGGCACCGCTGCGCTTCCTGAAATCCGTCATCGTCGACGATGCCGACGCACAGCAATATGCCCCGAAGCTGATCGAAATCGCTCCAGGGCATTTGGTGGCTGAGCACGACCCGTTTGAGGGTTCGGGAGGATTACGGGCCTAAGGAAGGCTCAGCCTGGTGTGAGGGCGTCGCTTATTTTGCGCAAAGCACATCTGTGAGATTACGACGTCCCCGATCGGCATAGACCGCGCGGCCAAGGCCCATCTCGCGGCAGAACTGGTTGGCATTGCCGCGTCCGACAGGCACCCGTTCACCATAGGCATCGCGCGGGCGCGGGAAGAAGACGGTATGGCGTCCATCAATGCCTTGATTGTGGGCGCGATAGTCCCCGTGCCCGCGATTGCCATATCCATGGTCGCGATCGCGGCGGTGAGCGGCGCGGCGGGCACGTCGATCAAGCGGGCGCATGGAACTGATATTATCATTCATATGTAGCCGCGTGAGATGCGGGGTTGGTCCATCAATCACGGCGCAGCGCCCGCGAAAATCGGGATGCTCGCAGACTTCCCATGCGCCGCTCACATCGATTGATGACACCGTGTCATTAAATCCAAGCTCATGCAGGTTGTAGACCGGGCCATCAATGGCGAGCGCGGCGCCGCGAAATTCTGGATGAACAAAAATTACGGCCTCACCGCCGCGGGCGCGGTCGCCATAATTGGCGGCAGCCGGCAGAGCGGCGGCGGTCGTTACGGTGGCTGCGAGGGCCAGGGCTTTCAAAGCTCGAGACATAAGAGGGTCCTTTCAACTGTTGAGAGGACCCTAGAGCGGGCAATCTGAACGCGCTGAGAGGAGCGCTTTCAGTTTGCGTTCAGACTATTCCGCCGCCTTCATCAGGCCTTGCATCTGACTGATCCAGAGCAACCAGGCCTTGCGGCCATTCTTGGTCAAGTGCACCCGGGTTTGAGGACGGCGCCCGACAAAGCGTTTCTCCTGGCGCACATATCCGGCCTCTTCCAATTTGCGCAGATGGGTAGAGAGGTTGCCATCGGTCGCCCCGACTTTCTCTTTGAGTTCGCCAAAAATCGCCGGGCTTGCCGTAGACAGATAGGCCATGATGCCGAGCCGCAAGCGACCGTGAATCACATCATCGATCTGTGAATGGTCGAAAGGGTTGGTCTCGTCCGTCATCGGTTCGCCTTTCTCAGATCACGCTTTTTGGTTCGCGGCGCATCATCAGCAGACCAGGGACAAGCACGGTCAGAAACGCGCCCAGGCCGGCAACTGCCCAGATTTCTGCGGACCCTTCAAACCACACGGCCAGGACGATCATGGCGAGTGCGCCAAAGCCAGCATAAGTCTGGACCTTGGTCTTGCCCATGATGCCTGTGGTGATCAGCCCGACCCCGTAAATCGCAAACACGATTGGCAGTGAGCTTTCGAAACCAGGGGCCGCGGCGCCTGTCTGAAAGGACTTCACGATCAGCGAAAAGAAATAGGCAAACAGGGCAAAGCCGCCTGCCATCCAGACCGTCGCTTCAGAGCGATTGCCGACAGAGTTGCCGCCCGGCTTGTTTCGAATTGTGCGAACCAGGATGGCTTGCCCAGCGATGCCAAGGACCAAAAAGCTGCCCCAGATCACACCATAGGCTGTATCCGGCCAACCAAACAGACCAGCAGTGGTAGCGTAGTGGAGCAGATATGCCGCGCTCGCCAAGGCTCCCCAAAAGGTCAGAAAACGGCCGCCTAGCAAGGGGGCTTTTTCGCCAGCTTCTGCAAGGTCACGCACATAGGCAAGATCTTCACTCAGAGAGGATTGGTTCATTTTCAACTCCAATAACTTTGAAATACAAAGTAACATAAGATCTCAAAGTGTCAAGGATCCTGATTCCCTCGCGTCCCCCTTGGCTGATGCGACCCGGCTGCTAGATTGAGGAGAAACATAATCAGACATTGGGGAAACGACCTTGCCAGACGCCGCCAGCCTGCCGCCCTTTCGCCTACTCGCGCAGAAACAGCCGGACATTGAATGCATCCGTAAACCTGACGGGACCGTCTATCTGAAACAGCGCCATGCGCCGGGCGATCGGCCCCGCTCGATCCCGCACGCGCTCGCCATGCGTGCCGAGATGCATCCGGATCGCGACTGGCTGAAGCAGCGCAATCCAGAGACTGATGCCTGGGAAGCGATCACTTATGGCGAGGGTCTGAAGCGGACGCGGGCCTTGGCTCAGGCGTTTCTCGACATGGGCGCCGGGCCCGATTCGCCGGTCATGATCTTGTCCGGCAATTCGATCGAGACGGCTTTGGTGATGATGGCCGCGATGACGATCGGCGCGCCGGCAGCCCCGATTTCTGTTCCCTATTCCTTGATGTCGACTGACTTTGCCAAGCTCAAACACTGCTTTGGCGCGGTCCAGCCAAAAGTCATTTTCGCGGCGCAGCTGCCACCTTTCGAGCCGGCGATTAATGCGCTTGGCGATCATGGCTGCACAGTGATTACGGCCGACGGCGCAAATGGCGCGGTCTCGTTCCATGGTTTGCTCGATACTGAAGTGACGCCCGCTGTTGATGCGGCGCTGGACACGCTTAACGACGACTCCATCGGCAAGTATCTCTTCACTTCCGGGTCGACCGGAATGCCTAAGCCCGTCCCGACGACGCAAGGCGCGATGTGTTCCATGATCGCGGGGGTCGAAGGGTTGCGCGATGATGCCCGCGACCCGGACTATGACCCGGAGCAAGTCGACAATGTGCTCGACTGGCTGCCGTGGAACCACATTTCCGGGTCGAACGTAAACTTCAATGGTGCGCTGTGGAATGGCGCGACATTCTGGATCGATGATGGCAAGCCGACCCCGGCCTTGTTCGGTGAGACGATCCGCAATGTGCTTGATTGCAAACCATCGACGTTCGGCACAGCGCCCATTGCGCTCGCGATGCTGGCCGAAGCGATGGAAGAGAATGAGGCCCTGCTTGAAGCCTTCTTCGCCAATATGCGATCCATCGGCTATGGCGGCGCGACGCTGTCAGACGACCTGTATGACCGCATTCAGGCGCTGGCGATCAAAGCCACCGGGCGGCGTATCCCCATCATTACCATGTATGGCGCGACTGAAACGCAAGGCATCACAGTCGTCCATTGGGAGGTTGAGCGCGTCGGTCTGATCGGTCTGCCGCTACCGGGCCTGACGCTGAGACTGGTGCCGACCATGGGCAAATTGGAAGTCCGGGTCAAAGGCGAAACCGTCATGCCGGGCTATCTGAACCTGCCGGAAAAGAATGCCGAAGTCTTCGATGAGGAAGGGTATTATTGCCTCGGCGACGCGGCCAAGTTCGTGGATGAAGACGATCCAAACAAGGGCATCATCTTTGATGGCCGGGTCGGTGAGGACTTCAAGCTTTCGTCTGGGACCTGGGTCAGTGTGGGTGTCTTGCGCCCTGATCTGGTCGCAGCCTGCTCGCCGCTCGTGTTCGATGCGGTGATTTGCGGCCAGGACAAGAATTTCATCGGCGCGATGTTCTGGCCCTCTCCGGCGGCCTTCGAGGAATATGTCAAAATCGCTGGCGGTGATCAGATGGCGGCCTTCATGCAGCTCAACAAAGACCTCGCAGCAAAGGTCGCTGCTTTCAACGCAGCAGAGCCAGGCTCTTCGCGCCGTATCAAACGCTTCCTAGTGATGACCGAACCGCCGAGCATCGATAAGGGTGAAATCACCGACAAAGGCTACGTGAACCAGCGCCAGACACAGGATTGCCGCGCCGATCTGGTCGCCAGTCTGTTTGTCGAGTCGCCGCCGCCAAATGTCGTGCAGCTCTAGAGGCTAAGAATGGCAGCATCGCCGCGCAGCAGACCCGGATTGAAACTCGGTTTCATCGTGCTGGCCTGTGTTGCATTGAGCTTTATTGGCGTGTTCGTCTTTGGCCCATCGCAAGTGCCTAAGTCTGTTGACCCATCGAGCGAACCAAATACGGACCTGCTTCAGGTCCTGACGGATGCGCCCACACGCGATGCCTTGGCGGCGCTGAAAGACGTCTCTCCGGCGACATATTCCGAGCTCGACGCGTTGACTGAAAGAGCGATTTCAGAAGGCGCCGATACGCAGGCCGTTTCAGAACTCGTCCTAGAAGCGCTCTTCGCGCAATTTCAGGCGCAGGCTGGCGCCATAAAGGGCGCAGGCAGCAGCCAGTATCAGAGTGTGATGGCCGGTCTGGCGAACGGGTTCAGGCAACTTGAAGCAAATGACAGTGCCTGGTGCGACGGTGCGAGCATTGCGGACTTTCTGGCCCAGAATGAAAGCGATCTGGTGCCAACATTGCTGGCCGAATTTCCTTATGCCAGCCCGCAATATGACTGGGCGATGGGGTGGATGACGACAGTTCTGCGTGCGGCGCAGCGTGGCCGGATCCAGCCTGTGCGCTATGCGCGGCCGGGCTTTCGCGATGAAGCCATGCTGCAGCAGGAAAGCCTGGCGCTTGGGTCTGAACAATGGGCGCTTGGCTTGCAGATTGCGGCTTTCGCAAACTCCGAAGGCACGTCCTATGCGAAGATGCAGGAAGTCATTGGCAGTATGGATGTGTGCGAACTCGCAATCGCCGTCGAGACCGTTTCGGAACGTTTGCCAGAAGAGGTTCGAGGTCGCATCTGGGCGGATCTGATGCCAGAGATCATGATCGGCAATACGCCCTATGTGATCTATCGCGTGAACGATTATTTCTTCATCGGATAGGTTTTTCGCCGCGGATCGAATTAGGCCCTTATGTCGCCATGTCTTCCGCCTTATGGTCGCGCCATGGCGATTGATGACACCCTGAAATCCTTCATGGACAAGTTCAAAATGCCGGACTTTTCCGGCATGGACTGGAAAGGCTCGACAGAGGGCCTGCGCAACGCATTCTATCGTGCCAGTCGCTCGGTCGAACGCGATTTGCCGGATTTGGCGGAGATGTCGAACCTTGTGGTTGATGGAGCCGACGGGCCCTTGAAAGCTCGATTGTACGTCCCGCTCGCCGCCGGCATCACGCCCGCGCCTGCGATCATTTTCTTTCATGGCGGCGGGTTTGTTCTGGGCGATCTCGACACGCACGATGTGATGTGTCGCCGGCTCGCCGCGAGTTCGCGTTGCCGCGTTCTGTCCGTGGATTATCGACTGGCGCCAGAACATAGATTTCCGACTGCACATGACGATGCCATGGCCGCGTGGAACTGGGCGACGGATCGCAACAATATTCTCGGCTTTGATCCGGACCGGATCGCGGTTGCGGGCGATAGTGCAGGCGGCAATCTCTCGGCCTTCATCGCACAGGAAACCGCGCGCACGGGGGCGCTGATGCCTGCCTTCCAATTATTGCTTTATCCGCTGGTGCAGTTTGTCGATATCCGCGCCAAGAAGATGACGTTTCAAGAAGGCGGGTTTTTCATTTCGCCAAACCTGTTCGACTATTTTCGCGATGCCTATGTCGCCAAAGAGACGGACCGCATGGACCCGCGTGTTTCACCGCTTCTCGCCCCGGATGAGGACTTTGCGGGACTGTCGCCGACCCACATGGTCTTGTGCGGCTGGGATCCGCTGAAGGACGAAGGCAAGGCCTATGCCGCCAAGCTCGCCGCGCATGGAGTTCCTGTGACGACCAAGGAACATCCAGGCATGGTGCATGGCTTTATGAACATGACGGCGGTGTCCAAACCGGCCCGCAAGGCGATTGAAGAAGCAGGCCAAGTGGTCGGGAAAGCGCTCGGCGCGCTCGACTGATTTCGCTCGCCATGAGATTGACATATGGTTAAGATATGCCCGATCCACTGTGTAGATTAGGGGACGAGTTCCATGGCCAGAACAGCAAAATGGGCGAAACACGCAGCCTTCACAGCCACCGCATTAACACTGCTCGGACTGGGCGCATGTGATCGCCAGCAAGAGCGTATTGACCGCGCGGGCGGCCTTGGTGAGGCCGTGCTCGGTCAGCTTGGCGGCGAAGATGTGACCAATTCAGATTCAGCGCGGTACGCCGCCGTGCCGGTCGAGGCGCGCGCCTTTGCGGGCACCATTCTCGACCGCACCACCACGACTGTGAGAGGCGATGAGCGCGCGCGCTTTGTCATTGGTTCCATCGTCGCCAAGCCAGCGGCACTGCCGGAATCGGTGGAACTCTCTGCGGTTATGGCGCAGCCGGAAATGGCCCTCGATGTTGTGGTCGATGATCAGGCCGAGGCCAAGATTATCGTGCCGGATGAGCAAACGCTGGAGCGCGCCGTCGTCGACCCGGAGGTCATCCGCCGCATCGAGCTGCCGCAATCGAAGAAACGATCGATTACGGTTGTCGACCCGGAAAGCCGCACGCGGTCAGGCGTAGTCGGGACCCAGGAAAAAGCCCTCACCCGCGCGCCTCTAAAGGAAACCGTCGATCAGAAGCGCTATGAGCGCGGCATCACCCGCGAGCCGGTCGTCCGTTCACGGTCTCTGGCGATTCAGCTGCCTGCTACGCCAGAAGAGCGCATGGCGCAGCTGCCGAAACTTGATCCAAAGGTGGCTCAACGGGCCCTGATCCAACCGAATGCCGCGCTGCAAAGGCAATTGGTTGCCGAAGAGCGCATGATCCAGGCCGCAACGAAGTTCAAGGTGGCGGCCAGCATTCAGCGCTCCCGCTCTGGTCAGATGGTCATCGAGATTGGCTCCGACGCGCTCAACCCCACCAGTTTTAGTGAGGCGGTCCTCCAGCAAGGCCGCATTGCGCTTGAAAACGGGGTGCAGTGCGATGAGGTTGCCGCCCAGCGCTCTAATACCAATCCGCTGGTTGCCATGGAATGCGTGATCCAGGACCTGAAAGCCTCGGGTGAGTTTGAGTATGTCGAGAAAGACTGGCTCTACGAGCATCAGATGATCCGCCTGCCAGGCGGCGAAGAAACCCCGTCTCTGATCACCCCAAATGATCCGCTGTTTGATCTGCAATGGCACTATAAGAGCCAGGGTACTGGCGACGGTGAATCTGCAGGCGGCGCAGGCTTTGTCGATTTCTGGAATGAACAGGAAAGTCAGGGCTCGTCTGATGTTGTGGTCGCGGTGGTCGATACCGGCCTGCAAATGGACCACCCGGATATTCAAAGCTCCGTCAATGTTGTCGCGGGCTGGGATATGGTGAGCGATCTGGATGTCGCCAATGATGGCAATGGCCGTGACGCTGACCCGAATGATCCAGGCGATATCTGTCCTGAGGCCGGAGTATTGTCGAACACCTATCACGGCACGCATGTCGCTGGCATTATCGGCGCCGCGGCGACCAATAATGCAGATGGTGTCGCTGGCGGGGCCTGGAACGTCAAAGTCGTGCCGGTCCGCGCGCTCGGCAAATGCGGCGGCAAGCTGTCTGATATCAATGACGCGATCCGCTGGGCTGCGGGCACAATCCCGGAATTCAATGAGCTTGGCGAAGAAGTCTGGAACGAAAACCCCGCCGACATCATCAATCTGTCGCTTGGTCTGTTCAAAACCTGCCCAGCCTCGATGCAGGACGCGATCAACTCCGTCACATCGCAGGGCGTTGTTGTGGTTGTCGCGGCCGGCAATAAGAGCGTACCAACAGAGTTCTTTGCCCCAGCGGGCTGCCAGAATGTTGTGACGGTCGCTGGCGGAGATGCCCGCGGATTTCTCGCGCCCTATTCAAATTACGGTTCGGCTGTCGATGTGCTGGCACCCGGCGGCGACCTGACGCGGGATGATGATGGCGACGGTAATCCGGATGGCGTACTGTCGACCAAGACCGCTGAAAACTGCGCCGACCCGCTCACCGGAGAAGCCGTTTCAACCTGTTATTACGCCTATGAGCAAGGCACCAGCATGGCCAGCCCGCACGTGGCGGCGGCGCTTGCCCTGATCAAGTCGAAGCGACCAGACATGACATCTGACCAGCTCGTTTCGACGCTGCTCGCCGGCACCCGGTCTATCCCTGAGAACCAGTGCACAGGGCTGTGTGCGCAGTTCCCGGGCGCGGTCCCGACGCTGGATGATCCGGATATGTGCCTACGGCCATGCGGTTCAGGTCTGCTTAATCTGGCCGATGTCACACTGGGGGATTGATGGGAGAAGAGGGTAATCTGATGCAGAGAACGCAACACCTGCCGCATTATGGCGGTCAAATGGGTCTAACCGCACTTTTATGCATGCTCAGTCTGACGGGCTGTATGGCGTTCACGCAGAAAGCAGAGTCTCTCACCTTTTTCCCGCAATGGACCAATAGCCAGATCGAGGCGGCGCAAATAGTGAAGGCGCAGGCCACACCTGTGCTGGCGCCCGCTGCAACCTTCATTGTCCGCTTTAACGATGAGCCGGCGCTCACTCCGGTCTATCGGAACTTCCGCCGCGATGAGGCAGGCACGCGGGCGACGTTCCAGAGATGGGCAACATCGCATCCTCAATTGCAGGGCTTGCAATTGGTCCGCGCGAGCTATTCCGGTGAATTGATCCTGGCCTTGCCTCAAGACGATCCGGCGCGTCGTTCAGTGTCGGATGTGATTGCGGCGCTCGAAACTATGGACAATCTTGCTTATGCTGAAGTCGACTCCGTCGCGTCGACCTATGAGGGGAAATAAGACATGCGTGTATTGATTTTGCCAGCCATTTGCGGCTTCGCGCTCGCATCCTGCGGACCCCTGGTCCGCGTGCCTTCGGCAGAAAACGATTCTCCGCCGCCAGCCGAAGCAGAGATCATCGAGCAAGCCGAATCGACGCCGCCATCGACAGAGCTGGTACAAGTCTCCTCAGCCGGAAACACGGCTGAGACGAAAACCGCGACGATTGACTGGACCCAGGCGCGCCAGGATTTTGCGTCACGCGATTCGGATGACAATGGCATGGTTCAGGTCGCTAGCGTTGGCTCCCCCGCGGTGCCGGTCCTGTTGCCGGACGAGCCGGTGACTATCGCCTCGACCGGTGAAAGCAGCCTCGATTTCCGCCCAACGGCCGATGGCTATTTTGCGGTCCGCAAAGGCGAGATCTATGACATGATCATCAATGGCACGGACCGACTGGTGGTGCGGCCCGGCGAGGTTGGTACAGTTAGAGACTCAGAACTCAAGTTTGAGGAAACGCTGACCGGCGCACAGGTGTCGTTTAGTCGCTATGGTGCCTCCTATCTGGTCGAGTTTATGTGTAAGGATCCGGAAACACCTGCAAAGGGCAGCTGTGTGACGGAGGAAGAAGCGCTGGTTGATGTAGAGAAACTACTAATTGCGGGGACGAGATAATGACCAGAAAATGGGCACTAATTGCAGTCTCGGCGATCGCCTTGTCTGCTTGCGACGTTGTTCGCTTGCCTGGGTATGAAGAAGAGCCAAGGCCCGTCATACCGGACGGTGCGCCTGGACCACCACCGCCTACAGAGCCCGTTGATGATCCCTGGAACGAGGAAAACACCGACGCTGAATCACCGGTCGACGAAACCGAGGTCGAAGACCTTACTGCTGATGATCTAGTCGAGGTGCCTGAATCACCGGTGGATGACCCAGTAACCGATGAAGAACCGCCAACAGAGACCGATACGGATTCCGACACAGAAACCGAGTCGGATGTAGAGACTGATGTCGAAGATGATCCGGTTGTTTCACCGCCACCTCCTCCGCCGCCTTTACCAGTCAAATTCGAGTATTACGCACCAGGCGATTTGATTCCGGGTACCGGATTCGGTCGCGACGACTATACGATTTATGTCCCAGACATGGTCTTCCCCATTAAGTCTGCGCCGACATATCTCAATTCCCAAGTTTATCGGTTCGGCGGTGCGATTGGTGGAGATCAGTGCAATCCTGAAAACTACAGCATGCCCTGGCGCGACAATTTTTGTGAGACGCGAACATCCAACCGGAACACGCCGCTCTGTTCGACCAATAAAGTTCACCAAGGGCAAGACTTGCGCACGGGAACTGCAGAAGAGTGTTTAGTCATGCGTTCGCAAGCGATTCGTGACCGCGGATTACACGAAGTAGTCGCTGTTGAGGATGGTATAATTCAATATATCGGATCCTATTCACTGCAGCTGAAAGGCACTGAGACTGGCAACATCTACACATACATCCACTTGAACATGCGTCGCCTACGCGTTTCCGCCATGGATACAGTTAAGGCCGGGGATGTGATCGGTCTTGTCTCAAACGACTTTGGAGGGACGCCAACCACCTACCACCTTCACTTCGAGATCAAGGCTCCTGTTGAGGGTGAGGGCATCATCCACGTGCCGCCTTACATGTCTCTTGTTGCCGCTTACGAACGGCGAGAAGGCGGCGTGGGCAAACTGGTTGAAGATGACACAGTTGAAGTGGCGAGCGCTCCGGTAATCGTTGATCCAAGTCGCTTGGTCGAATAGGCGTTAACTGTAATTTCTGCAGCGGATTCCTGCATAAATTCAGCGCACGGACTTACTCTTGCCAAACTTTAAGTCTTAATCACTTGTAAACGGCGCATTTATTGCGTCATGTGGCTCAATCAACACATGTTGCGAGTGAAGTACCTATGAAAGCGGCTGAGAAGCTCCCCGTAGAATATATTGAAGCCCACAATGATGACGGTAAGCCCGTTGTCACTCTTTTGGGAGCCGACATTTCCGAAGCTTATCTTGATGACGCAGAGCCAAGTCCGCTTGCGGCTGCGATTGGTCGCTTCTGGCGGCGCATCATTGGCACAGCAAAACTCGGCCTCGTTCTGATCCTTGTTGGCGGCTACCCGGCGATGACGGTTCTCGGACACAAGGTCGATTCGAGCGCTGTCATTCTGTCTTCGGCGGCGCCATGGTATTCGAACGATACAGGCACCGCGATGACACTGCTCGGTCGTGAACTGACCGTCGCTGGGTGGGCTGCCGATCGGTCCTGGTGGCACCCTCAGGCACGTCTCACAGCCCTGCCTGCCTGGCAGGAAGGCGTGACCGGCGCGCTCTCTGAATTCACGCTCCTGGCCTCCGAACACGCATCGCGTGAACAAGGCGTGCCAGATTCCGATCTGCTCGCTGCAGCGCGCCTGCTGGTGCCATCTCAGGAAGCTGAAGCTGTGCCGCGCCTGAACGCCGCCGCGGAGGCTCTACAGAGCTATGAAGGCCGTCTGTCGCGCGGACTGGCTGCGCAGCCTAAAGGGCTCGGCATCATGGTCGATGAGCTTAACCTCTACAAAAGCTGGGCCGCTGATTCCAAAGCGCGCCTACGCACGCATGTCGATCGCGCTGAAGCCTGGCCAGCCTCCCGCGCGGATATTGAAGCGGTCTACAATACGCGGGCTTATGCCCAAGTGGCCTCTCAATTGATGATGTCATCCTTGATCCAGGAGCCTGAGCTTGTGCGCACCCGCGCTGCAGCTGAGGCCCGCGACCGCGCGCTGTTTGCCTGGCGCCGGGCGGCGACGTTCAACCCGATGTTCGTCTCAAGCCAGGCTGGAACCGGCTCCATCCTGGCTGACCATCCGGCTGCGATGATGTACTATCTGACCGAGATCGAAACTGCGACGGCTGATTTCATCACTGTCCTGCAAGCGCAGGAAGCGGAGACGCTCGCTGTCGCTGATGCGTCCGAATAGAGCAGTCAGTCTGCAACCTTGAAATTCGGGCTATGTCGCTCATTTAAGAGGCTGATCAAAGCTGAATGAAAGGCCTGCGAGGCCCCATGTTTATTCAAACCGAACCGACACCAAATCCAGACACACTGAAATTCCTGCCAGGCCAGCCCGTCACTGGCGATACCGGGCCTTATGATTTCGCCGCGATTGAAGAGGCAGGAACGAGCCCGCTGGCGCAAAACCTGTTCGGCGTGCAAGGTGTCGTTCGGGTCTTCCTCGGCAGCGATTTCATCTCTCTGACCAAGGACGCAGACTTCGATTGGAAACATGTCCGCCCGATGGCGCTCGCCGCGATCATGGATCATTTTGTGGCTGGTTTGCCAGTTATGAGCACGGATGCCTCATCTCAAGCCGAAAGCGAAACTGGCGGCTCTGCCGACGACTATGAAGGCGACGCGGCCGAAATTGTCGGCGAGATCATCGAGCTGATCGAGACCCGGGTCCGCCCGGCTGTGGCTCAGGATGGTGGTGATATTGTCTTCCACCGGTTTGAGCCTGAATCCGGCATTGTCCATTTGTCGATGCGCGGCGCCTGCGCCGGTTGCCCATCCTCTACCTTCACGCTGAAACAAGGCATTGAGAACATGCTCAAAGCCTATGTTCCGGAGGTCACCGCGGTCGAGGCCGCGCTTTAGCATAGCCGCTATAACTTGACTTCCCCGCCTCCGATGCGCGAGGCGGCGGAATGAGTTCCAGCGCGTTCCCGATATTCCTGTGCCTTCTGTCCGCGATCACGGTGGCGGCGACGAACCTGTTCGTGAAGCGCGGCGGTGATGTGCTCTCGACGCGAATGATCGTCTCGATCGCCATGGCCTTGAGCGTCGTGCCATTCATCCCGTTTGTCCCGATGCCGACCGCGACGGTTTGGGGCGCGCTGGGCATTTCAGTCGTGGTTCACTGGTTCTATCAGTTCGCAATGATCCGGGCGCTGCATCGCGGCGACTTATCTCTGGTCTTCCCAGTGATGCGCGGGCTGGCGCCTTTGTTGACGGCGGTTACGGCCACCTTTGCGCTGAATGAGAGCCCGAGCGCGCTCGGATGGGTCGGCCTGCTGATGGCGACCGCTGCACTGATCGTTTTCGCGATGCCAGAACAGAAAGGCGCAAAACATCCGCCGATCAAACAGGCAGCGCTTTTCTGGGCTGTGGTCACGGCGCTCGGCATCGCCTTCTATTCCGTCGCCGATGCCAATGGTACGCGCCTCGCGGCGGACGCCGAGACAGTGTTCACATTCGTCGTCTGGCTGTTCCTACTCGACTGGATTGGCATCACCGCAGCGATGTTCTGGATCCGGCGCGGCCAGGTCTGGGCGAATATCGCGCCGCAGATCCGTGATGGAACGATTGGCGGCCTGCTCGGAACGGTATCTTACGGCGCAGCCCTGTGGGCGTTCACGCTATCAGATGCCGCGAACGTCACGGCGATCCGGGAAACCTCGGTTGTGTTCGGGGCGATCTTTGGAGCGGTTTTCCTGAAAGAAGCGTTCGGGCCGCGGCGCGTTGCAGCTGCGTCCGTGCTCGCTGTCGGTCTGATGATGCTGGAGTTTGCGCCTTAGCGCTTGACGCTAAGCCCGCACACGGCTTTGTGAGCACCAGACAGGCATCCAAAGGGCGCGCTGCAGCGTAGACTCACACATGACCGAACAGAACAATGATCTTGGCACGGCCGCCGACAAGGCCAATCAGATCTGGGGCGACCTTGTCCCTGTGATTGGATTTATCCTCGTCTATAATGTGATGCGCAACGTCACGATAAATGACACCTGGGCCAGTCCGGATACGGCGCTTTACTGGGCGACAGGGGTCCTGATCGTTGCCACGCTATGGGCGGTTAGCAATTATCTGCGGCGCGGCGAAGACGTCCCACTCTTCCTGGTGTTTACGGCGACGATCGTGGGTGGCTTTGGATTGCTCGGCATTGTGCTGCAGGAAAAATCCTTCCTGTTCATCAAACCGACGATCCAGCAATTGTTCCTGGCCGGCATCATCTTCGGCAGTCTCGCCATGGGGCACAATATCTGGAAGGTGATGTTCGACAAAGTGTTCGACCTCCCCGATTTTGCCTGGCGTACGCTAGCCATTCGCTGGGGTCTGTTCTTTGTCGCTATGGCGATCTGGAACGAGTTCCTGTGGCGCTATTTCGCCCCGGGCTTCGAGGAGCCTCTGAGAGTGCTGGGCGCAACGATCGCGCCGGCCGGAAGCTATGAGTTTCTCGGCCTGACCTTCGGATCCCGCGATGCCGAGGATGTCTGGGCGAATTGGAAGCTCGGCAATATGGTCATCACCTTCATCTTTGGTGCCGCGAACGTGCCGTACACGCTGAAGCACCTGCGCGAGCCTAAGACTGCTTAGCGGGTCAGCCCGTCAGTTCCAGGCGGATTGGCAAAAGGGGCGAAGTTCGCCTGATCGCGGGTCTCAGCATAATGCGTGAGGGCCCAGACGACGGTCGGGAAGGATAGCTCCGACCACGGAATGTCCTTCCAGTCGACAAGCTTCACTTCCTCGCTCTCTGGTCCAACTCCGAAATCTCCCTTCAAGTGCGCACGAAACATGACCTGCACCTGTCCAATGCGCGGAACGGAATAGACGGCCAGCAAGCGATCAATCTCAATATCAGCCAGCGCCTCTTCCTGCGCTTCGCGTTTGGCGGCTTCTTCCACTGACTCGCCGAGTTCCATGAATCCGGCCGGCAAGGTCCAGAACCCTTTTCGCGGCTCAATTGCACGTTTACAGAGCAATATCTTGTCGTCTTTCAGGACCACGGCACCAGCAACAATTTTCGGGTTTTGATAGTCGATGAAATCACAGCGCTGACAGACCCGCCGCTCTTTATCGTCTCCTGGCGGGATTTCGAGGGCAAATTCGGGGGCGGCTTTGACTGTCATTTTTCTGTCAGCCTCTCGCTTTATGGGAGAATTCGATTGATCTGCACACGGTAAGTTTGCTTTTACAGTGCAGTAGGGGCTGAAACAGGAACTAAGGCGGCGGTGATGAGCAAGCAAGAGATGAGTGACGAATTTACGCTCGCCCGGTCTGTGACCCACTTGTTGCACCGTGCGCAGCAGGCGGCGGTGAATGAATCAGCCGCCGCGCTCGCCGATAAGGGACTCACCATCCGGCAGTTCGCCGTCCTCGCAGCGCTGAATGATGATGATGGCCAAAGCCAGTCCAGCCTCGTTGATGTGACCGGTATCGACCGCTCTACCCTCGCTGACATGGTTTCGCGGATGGAGAAGACCGGTCTCGTCCAGCGGGTGAAATCAAAGGAAGATGCCCGCGCCAAGGCGGTTTCTCTGACCGATGCTGGCCGCGCCGCCTTTAAGGGGGCAGCTCCTGATGTCATGGCGGCCGATGAGGTTCTGACTGAGGAGCTTCGCAAATCGCGCCGCGAAAGCCTGCTTCTGTCTCTGTCCGTGATCTCAGGCGACTATGAGGACGAAGAGGAAGAGCCGCGCAAATCCAAGAAGAAGAAAAAGAAGAAGAAAAAGAAAAAGAAATAGACGCTCAAACGGCGTCTTCTTGTTTCAGACGCTCCAGGCGCGCCTTCGACAAATGCACGCGCAATAAGCTCAGCCCCGCCATCAGGATCGGCAAGATCAGGCCGATCAGCGTGATCGACCAGACATAGATGGCATCATCTCCAAAATCAGGCATGCTTAGCTGGCCTCCAATTTAAGCGCCAGCTGGCGATCGGCTTGCTGAGTATATACCTCAGACCTCATCAACATCAGGATCATCGCGGACGCCAGCAGCGTATGGCCGCCAAAGCCCCACAAGAGTTGTTGCAAGTAAACCGGGTTCATCCCTTCGTCTTCGGCGCGAGGCTCTGAGTTACCGATGCTGAGCACACTTGAGGGCTGATGAATGGTCGTTGTCTGCCACATATCGACCGACACTTTGATGATCGGAACATTGACGATGCCGACCATGGCCAGAATAGCCGCGGCACGCGCGGCCTTCTGACGGGTCTCGAGGGCGGCGCGCAGCGCGATATAGCCGAGGAATAGAAAGAACAGGACCAGGACTGACATCAGACGGCTGTCGCCAAGGATCAGATTGTGCCAGCCAGCGCCCCAACCTTTCTGCCCCCAGATCGAACCAGTGATAAAGCAAAGCGCTGTATATCCCGCGCCGATCGGCGCAATCGCGCGCGCGGCGACATCGGCAAGCTCATGGCGCCAGATGTACCAAACGAAACTTGCGCCCGCGAGCGCCGCATAAAGCCCCATGCAGAGCCAGGCTGATGGGACATGCGTAAACATGGCGCGCATCAGATCGCCGCCTTGTTTCTCGTCCGGGGGAACGACCAAGAGTCCGTTATACAGGCTCCAGCCAATCATGATCGCGCCAAGTGCAAAGCAGATCGGCACAGCGAGGCGCGAAAACCGCATGAAGCGTAACGGATTGGCGAGATAGGACAGCATGGTGGACAGATAACCTTCCTCTACTCCGCCGCCAACCGCAAAGCCGCGCCCATTGCAGCAGGTGCGACACCAAGTGCGAACAGAGTACAGGCGCAAAGGAAAAGGAAACTCGGGCTCTCCAGACCTGCATCCACGACCTGCACGCCGAAAATCAAAGCCGGCACATATAGCGGCAGCGCAATCAGGGCGATCAACAAACCGGCTCGTGCGACGCTGGCAGACAGCGCCGCAGCGACCCCGCCCCAAAGGAAGAAGACGAGCCCGCCCAAGGCATAGCTGAGCATAGCCGGGACCATCTTGTCGGGTGAAACACCGAGCATGAAGCCAATCAGCGGTGTCAGCAGAACCAAAGGAAACCCGGAAACGAGCCAGTGGGTCAGTGTTTTGATCGCCGCGACTAGTGAGATTGATCCGGTATCCTGGAGCCAGAGATCGAGGGCGCCGTCTTGCAAGTCTGCCTGAAACACGCGCTCCAGCGTGACCATCGAGGAGAGTGCCAGCGCGAGCCACAGGATTCCGGGTCCGACCCGGCTGAGCAGTTCGGCATCCGATCCGAGCGTAAACGGCACCAACGCGGCGGTTCCGGCAAAGAAGCCCAAGGGGAGCAAGAGACCTGCGCCAGAGGCCCAGGCTTCAGAAAGCGAAGATCGGAAAGCGGAGAAAAGTGGAGAGGCGGTCAAAGCTCCACCTCCCGGCTGGCTTTTACAGGTGCAGCGCCGTGCAGTGCAGCGATCACGGCCCCGCCCTCTGCGCGATGGGATTCAATCATCTCGGCCAGTTTGGACTGACCCTCTGTGTCGAGCGCATTGAACGGTTCGTCCAGCAGCCAGAGGTCTCTTGGCTGCAGGAGTAGCCGCGCCAGCGCCGTCCGGCGTTTCTGACCAGCTGAGAGCATCCGGCAGGGCACATTTGCGGGGCGGGTCATGCCCAACCGCTCTAAAACCGCTCCAACCTCCGCGTCGCTGCCCCAGACCCTTGCCCAGTGCTGTAAATGCGTTCGCGGAGTTTCATGAGCCTTCAGGCCATTCGTATGGCCGATCCAGTGATGGGCGCTGATGCGTTTAACGTCGCCTGCTTGGGGTTCTGACAGGCCCGCCAGTTGGCGCAATAGCGTAGTCTTTCCGGAGCCATTGGCGCCGCGCAGCAAGATCAACTCGCCCGCAACGGCGCTGATCGAGACGTCCCGAAACAGCACGCGTTCGCCGCGTACCGCGCCCAATCCGCGGCCTTCAATCAGTCTCCGGTCGCTCAAACGTGATCTCCCGTCGCGGCATCTAGTCCAAAAGCCGCATCCTCAGCCGATTGCGTCTTTTCCACAGCCGGTATAGGAAGCGGGCGAGACGCGCGACGCCATGCGTATGCGCCTGAATTCATGCATAAAAGAGAGGTCCGATCGCCCATGCCTTCCCTCGACAGTTTCAAGGCCCGCCAGACACTTACCGTAAACGGTAAGGATTACACTTACTACTCCCTCGATGCCGCAGCTGAAAACGGCCTTGGGGATGTTTCCAAACTCCCGGCTTCCTTGAAAGTCCTGCTCGAAAACATGCTTCGCAATGAGGATGGCACGACGGTGACCGAGGACGATATCACCGCGTTCAAGACCTGGATCGACAATGGCGGCAAGGTCACGCACGAAATCGCTTATCGCCCGGCCCGTGTGCTGATGCAGGACTTTACCGGGGTTCCAGCCGTGGTTGATCTGGCAGCGATGCGTGATGCGGCGCAGAATCTTGGCGCCAGCGCTGAGGCGATCAATCCGCAAGTGCCAGTGGACCTTGTCATCGATCACTCGGTCATGGTCGACAATTTTGCTGGCCCGGACAGCTTCAAGAAGAACGTGGATGTCGAATATGAGCGCAATCAGGAACGCTATGAGTTCCTGCGCTGGGGCTCCACGGCATTTGAAAACTTCCGCGTTGTGCCTCCAGGCACTGGCATCTGCCACCAGGTGAACCTGGAATATCTCGGTCAGACCGTCTGGACCAAAGATGTCGATGGCGAGACTGTCGCTTATCCTGACACTTGCGTCGGCACCGACTCGCATACCACAATGATCAACGGCCTGTCTGTCCTCGGCTGGGGTGTCGGCGGGATCGAAGCTGAAGCGGCGATGCTCGGCCAGCCGGTT
This sequence comes from Henriciella sp., assembly GCA_013214545.1. Lineage (GTDB taxonomy): Bacteria > Pseudomonadota > Alphaproteobacteria > Caulobacterales > Hyphomonadaceae > Henriciella. The sequence goes on along the minus strand of JABSQB010000012.1, from coordinate 50,625 downwards.
TCGATGCTGATCCCCGAAGTCATCGGCTTCAAACTGACCGGCAAACTGCCAGAAGGCGCCACCGCGACCGACCTCGTTCTGACCGTCACAAAGATGATGCGTGATTATGGCGTGGTCGCGAAGTTCACTGAATTCTTCGGCCCGGGCCTGTCAAACCTGACCCTGGAAGATCAGGCGACACTGTCGAACATGTCTCCGGAATTCGGTTCGACCTGTGCGTTCTTCCCGGTTGATCACGACACGATCAAGTATCTGACCAATACCGGCCGCGACGCCGATCGCATCGCGCTGGTGGAAGCCTATGCCAAGGCCCAGGGCTACTGGCGCCCGGACATGGCTGATCCGGTCTTTACCGACACGATCGAACTTGATCTCTCAACCGTCGTGCCAAGCATTTCCGGACCGAAGCGTCCGCAGGATCAGGTTCTGCTTTCCGAAGCCGACACCAAGTTCGCCGAAGCTATGGTCAACGAGTTTGGAACTGCGGCTGACGATGCGACGACCGTTCAGGTCGAAGGCGAAGATTTCTCCGTGACTCATGGCGATGTTTTCATTGCCGCGATTACCTCCTGCACCAACACATCTAATCCAAGCGTTTTGATCGCCGCGGGTCTGGTGGCCCGCAAGGCGGCGGCTCTTGGTCTTGATCGCAAGCCTTGGGTGAAAACTTCGCTCGCGCCTGGGTCACAGGTCGTGACGGATTATCTCGACAAGGCGGACCTGACCAAGGATCTCGACGCGCTCGGGTTCAACCTTGTGGGTTATGGTTGCACCACCTGTATCGGTAACTCCGGCCCATTGCAGCCTGAGATCGCCAAAGCCATCGCGGATGGCAACCTGGTGTCTTGCTCAGTGCTGTCCGGTAACCGCAACTTTGAAGGCCGGATTGGTCCGGACATCAAAGCGAACTACCTCGCCTCACCGCCACTGGTCGTGGCCTATGCAATTGCTGGCTCGCTCAAAATCAACATCACCACAGAGCCACTCGGCCAGGATAAGGACGGCAATGATGTCTACCTGAAAGACATCTGGCCAACTTCACACGAGATTGCAGAGATCATGGCTGAATGCGTGACGCCGCAAATGTTCGCTGAGCGTTATTCAGATGTCTTCAAAGGCGACAAGCAGTGGCAGGACATCGAGGTCACAGGTGGTCAGACTTATGGCTGGCCTCTCGGATCAACCTATGTTCAGAACCCGCCTTACTTTGAAGGCATGACCGGCGACGTCGAAGCGCCAAATGACGTGCACAATGCGCGCGTCCTCGCTCTGTTCGGCGACTCGATCACCACTGACCACATTTCTCCGGCCGGTTCGATCAAGGCATCCAGCCCCGCGGGTGAGTACCTGCAAGGCAATCAGGTCAGCGTCCTGGATTTCAACTCTTATGGTTCGCGGCGCGGCAACCATGAGGTGATGATGCGCGGCACGTTCGCCAATATCCGGATCAAGAACCAGATGGTCCCCGGTGTCGAAGGCGGCGTCACGGTGCACCACCCAAGCGGTGACCGGATGGCCATCTATGATGCTGCCATGCGCTATATGGAAGACAATGTGCCGCTGGTCGTCTTTGCCGGTAATCTCTACGGCAATGGTTCTTCGCGCGACTGGGCCGCCAAAGGCACCGTCCTGCTCGGCGTGAAGGCAGTTGTTGCCGGATCATTTGAGCGTATCCACCGCTCCAACCTGATCGGCATGGGCGTCCTGCCGCTCGAGTTTAATGATGGCGTGACCTGGGAATCGCTCGGCCTGAAAGGCGACGAGCAAGTGACCATTGAAGGCATCAATGACATCAAGCCGCGCCAGCAGGTTGAGGTTCAAATCACCAAGGCGGATGGTTCGAAAGTCGTCGCCAGCACGACGGTTCGGATCGATACGGACAATGAACTCGACTATTACCGCAATGGCGGCATCCTACACTATGTACTGCGCAACCTGGCGAATGAGGCGGCATAACACCCACCTCACAGCCAAGTGAATTGATCCTTGGGCGAAGAAACGGTTATGAGGCTCTCATGATGCGTTTCTTCGCCCTTTTTGTACTTGCCGCTTCCTCGCTGGGAACTGCCATGGCTGAGGCTGACCGCCCGGTTCTGGTTGAGTTGTTTGCCAATCAGAATTGTCCAGCATGTCCAAAAGCTCACCGAACCATGCGGCAGATGAGCGAAGAGCGCGATGATATTTTCGTGCTGACCTGGACCGTCAACTATTGGGATTATCTTGGCGAGCCGGATCCGATGGCGCTGCCGGTCGCGAAAGAGCGTCAGATGTCTTACACAGACCGTCTAAGCTTGCGCGCGCCCTACACACCCCAATCGTTTTATGATGGGGCCAAGGAATGCCCAGGCACGCGCAAGAAAGACATTCGCCGCAACATCAATGCGCGACTCAAGATCCGCGATGAAAGCTTGCCAAGCCTGACCTGGGACGGGGACGCCGTGCGGGTGCTGGGTGAGTCAGCGGAAGCGCTTGAGCTGACCATGGTTGAATATCTCTCCGGCGATGCCAACAAGACCGGCATGGTCAATCCTGTCACCAAGGCAGACTCGCTCGGTCTTTGGATGGGTGAGGAGACTGGCTTTCCGGTAACCTGTAAAAGCAATTGCGCCGTGTTGTTACACGAACAGGATGTCGGCGAAGTCATCGCCGTCCTTGCGCTCAACTAAGTGACCGTCACTTAGTGTTTGCGAGACAGCGCGTTGAGCTGTTCTTGCATCGCTTCCATCTGCGCTCTCAGCAGTTCGACCGCTTCATCGCTTGGTGAGGTTGAACCGCCTTTCTGTCCGCGTTTCGATTTGCGAGGGCTGAGGCCCGGCGTGAACATGCGCACTGCGTTCTCGAACATTTCCATATTCGCGCGCGTTTGCTTCTCCACCATTGCAAACGGATTGGCGCTGCCCATGGCTTTGGTCCAGCGCTCCTGACTTTCCGCGAAACTGTTCATGCTCATTTCAAGCCAGGCTGGCAGCAGGCTTTGTGAGCCGCCGCCATAAAAGCCGATCAGCTTGCGAAGGAAGTTTACCGGCAAGGCGCCTTCGCCCTTATTCTCTTTTTCAAAGATGATTTGAGTCAGGACCTGACGTGTGAGGTCTTCCCCGGACTTGGCATCGACGACTTCAAAATCAACCTCTCGCCGGACCAGTTCCGACAAGTGGTCGAGCGTTACATAAGATGAGGTGGACGTGTCATACAGACGCCGATTGGCGTACTTCTTGATGATCACGGTATCGCTTGCACCATTCGATTTCGCCATGTCCTGCCCTTTCTTAAGGCAATCGCCTCTTTGCTTGCTGCCCGGCATGTCCGTTTCAATATCACCGACGGGTCGACGAAAGTACGATTGCCCTCGATGGCACATACGTGCTTACATCCGATTTAGCGGTTGCAGCAAATTTTATGCTGCGCAGCATATACGGAGAGAATATCATGTCCAGAACAGCGCTAGTAACGGGGGGCACGCGCGGCATAGGACTGGCGATCAGCAAGGGCCTGAAAGATGCAGGCTACAAGGTCGCCGCCAATTATGGTGGCAATGAAGAAGCCGCCAAAGCCTGCGAGCAAGCAACTGGCGTAAAGTGCTACAAGTTTGATGTCTCAGATTTCGACGCCGTTGGCGCAGGGCTGGCGCAGATTGAAAGCGATCTCGGTCCGGTTGATATTGTCGTCAACAATGCCGGGATTACCTGGGACGGTCCGTTCCACAAGATGAGCCTGGAACAATGGCAGAAGGTCATCGCGGTCGATCTCGATTCAGCCTTCAACGTCACTCGTCACGTTTGGGAGGGCATGCGCGAACGCGGCTTCGGACGTGTGATCAACATCTCTTCGATCAATGGCCAGAAAGGCCAGTTCGGTCAGGTCAATTATTCTGCTGCGAAAGCGGGCCTCATTGGGTTCACCAAAGCGCTCGCTCAGGAAGGGGCCAAAAAGGGCATCACCGTGAATGTTGTCTGCCCTGGCTATATCGATACTGAGATGGTGCGCGCCGTCCCCGAGAAAGTCCTCGAGAGCATCATCGCAACCGTTCCTGTTGGCCGGCTCGGAAAGGCGGAGGAGATTGCCTCCATGTGCACCTACCTTGCGAGCGACGATGCCGCCTTCATCACCGGCGCAACAATGACCGTGAACGGCGCGCAATACATTGCCGGTTAGCTGTCGGTAAGTTCCTGCAGATGTCGGGGATAGGTCAGGTCCAGTTCACCGTCAGAGACATAACCGCGGACCAGGACTTTGGTGCCGACGGGTAACTGACAAGCGCTACGCGCATCGCGGCGAATGCTTAGGCGCAGTGAAGCGCCGCGCAGCGACCTCAGACAAGCAGGTGGATATTGTTCGTCGGGATCAATCGCCGCAGCTTCGGCAAGCTCAGCCTCGACCAGCCGAAACCCTCTCTCATCTTGCGCGACCGATTCTGCTGTCTGCACACGATAGGTCACAGTCGACCACAAGCCGCGCCCGGACGCGCGCGCCTGTTTTTCCAGGTCGAGCAGTTCATCGCCGCGCGCGGCAGTGTCCGGATAGAGGCGGACCCAGGCGCCGCCGCGTTTCAGCATTTCGGCGTTCAACCAGGTCTCCGGTCCTGCGCCGTCAATGGTCAAGACATGGGCCAGCGCACGGTCGTAGCGATCGCGGGTGATGCCGGGATAGTAGAGTTGTACGCGGCGACCGAGCGTCAGATCCTCGAGGATACGCGCGCCTTCGGCGGCAAACGGATCAGCTTCGCGATCACGCGGATACAGTGCTGGGGACTCGATCGAGACCAGGCGCACACCCTGACCGGTATCGAGCACCAGCATATCGCCGTCGATGACATTGACGACGCGTCCGGTCTCACCCGGTTGCATGTCTGGAAATGGAGAAGCCTGGCTGCAGGCTGAACATAGAATGACAAATCCCCAGATGACCCACCGTGGCATCCACCCTCTGCGATCTGTCCCCTTCGCTACACTGTTCCGCTTTTAACACGGATGAGCCGTCTATACACGATCCGCATTAAGCTCCGTTTAATCGAACCAGTGGCATTATAGCGACGGGATATATTGGAGACTAAGCAATGTTGCGAGCAACACTGTTGACGCTGGCTGTTGCCAGCACGAGTTCACTGACAGCCTTTGCGAATGGATTGACGGCGGAGCAGACCGTTGAGCGCGCGACGGTTTCGATCGATGCGAACGGCAATGAAGTCCGGACCTATGCGATCGCTGAAGAGGCCGCTCCGGGCGATGAGGTGCGCTACAGCCTGACTTACACCAATAGCGGCGATACGGCGGCTGAAGCCGTCAGCCTGGTGATGCCTGTGCCGAGCGAAGTCACCTATATCGAGACGTCCGCTGCGGCGGCCGGAAAAGCGCTGACGTTTTCTGCTGATGGCGGTACGACCTTTGCGCCGCGGGCTGCCCTGATGATGACAGCTGGCGATCAGCTGCGCCCAGCGACCTCGGATGAAATTACCCACATCAAATGGACCTTTGCGGAGCCGATCGCGCCATCTGCGGCAGGGTCCGTCAGCTTTAGCGCTGTCCTGAACTAGCCGACGGGTCAGGCGTAATAGTTCAATTTCAAACCCGGTTCTGGCCAGGTGCATCTGGCCAGTTTTCCGGTGCCTGACAGGGTGACCCAGGCTTCATTCAATCCGGTATCTCCAAAACAGATATTGGTGACGAACGGGTCCGGGAACGCGATGTGGCTGTGCGACCCTTCCGGCGTAATCGTAGTAATGCCGCCATTCAAAATCGTCGCCACGCAGATGTTTCCCGACGCTGCCACGGCCAGACTGTCAAAATACTGGAGATCCGGCATGGTCGCGACGACCCGGCCCTGATTGAACGGGCTGGCCCTTGAGATTTCACCCGGCGCAGACAGGTCAAACGCCCACAGTCGTGCCGTCATCGTATCGGCCATATAGACCGTCTTTTCATCCGGAGAGAGGCCCACCCCGTTTGGGGATGTGTGATGATGGTCAAGCTCGACCGCTTCACTGGCGCCATTGGCGAGGAAGAAAAGGCCTCCGAAGTCGCGATGCCGTGGATAGGTTTTGCCGTGATCGGTGAAATAGAGATTGCCCGCACCGTCAAAGACCAGATCATTCGGACCTTTCAGCGGATACCCTGCAACAGTGTCGAGCACGCGCTCGACTTTGCCGGTGGAAAGATCGACACGCTCAATCCGTCCGCCAGAATAGTCGTCGGGGCAATGGCCGGGAATAAGCAAGCCGTCACGCTGATGATATTTGAAGCCGCCATTATTACAGATCCAAAGCGCGCCATCAGGTCCAATCGCGGCGCCGTTTGGGCCGCCGCCTGGCGTCGCGATTACTTCCGTTTTGCCGTCGCCCCAGACCCGCGTAATGCAGCCTTTGGCAATTTCGACCAGGATGATCGATCCATCTTCCATCCAGACCGGACCTTCAGGAAACGCGAGCCCTTCCGCGACCAGTTCAAAATCCATCAGCCATACTCCTCACTGTCTTTATGAGTGTGGCGTCCGGTTTCGCATCCCGCAAGATTTACGCGAGGCGATCCAGCGTCCTGATAGTGAAACTGAACTGGTTTTTCTCGTTTGCCTCAACGTGGCGGCTATCAGTTTCGGCGAACGCAGCGGTGTCGAAGTCGGGAAAAAAGGCATCGCCTTCAATCTCAGTATCGACTTCAGTCACATAGAGTCGATCGGCAAAGGGCAGGGCAGCCGCGTAAATGGCCTCGCCGCCAACCACGAAGAATTCTGGCTTGGAGGCCGCCGCGGCCAGCGCCCGTCCGGCCGCGATGGCGGCGGGGGACGATGTGTATACGCGTGCCTGCGGGGCGGCGTACTGCCCATCACGGCTCAACACGATATTATCGCGTCCCGGCAAGGGCTGCACGGGCAGGCTCTCCCAGGTCTTGCGCCCCATGATGACTGGGCAGCCGCGCGTGGTTTGTTTGAAGTGGATCAAGTCATCCGAGAGGCGCCAGGGCAGATCGCCATCCTTACCAATCGCCCCGTTGCGGGCGCGGGCGACGATCAAACAGAGTTTGATGCTGGACATGCTGCGCGCGCTCCGTATTTGTTGACCCCATATCAATCTGTTGCGTTTAGGCGCGTTCGTGGGGACATGACAAGAACGGATGTGAGGCTGGTACATGTTTCTCGACTTCTATAATGGCTTGGTTGGCGCGCTGACGAACGGGCAACCGCAATATTTGCTGATTGTCATTCTCGGGTTGGCGGCGACCTATTACATCATTCACCGCCTCGGCGGGCGCCTATGGGCCTACATCTATGTTGCCCTGATCCCATTTCTGAACTGGTCGTTTGGGATCATCCCGGAATTTGCCATCGTTGCCCCGAACGAGACCTTTTCTAAGGGCCTGTCTTTGCATCCAATGACCGTGGTAACCGGCCTGGTTTTTGTCGTGCGCGATTTTGTGCAGCGCGAGATGAAGCAGATGGTCCTGATCTGCATGGCGCTGGCCATCGGCTGGTCATTCTTCTACGCTTGGCCCGTCATCGCGCTCGCATCCGGACTGGCTTTTGCGATCTCTGAATTCTTTGACTGGCTGCTCTTCACTTTTACCAAGTACCGGCTGTCGACCCGTATCCTTCTCTCGTCCGCTGTTGCCGCACCGATTGATACGTCGGTTTTCCTTTACGGGGCTGACCTCGCTAAGCAGATCAATGCGGGACAACAGCTCGCCTTCAGCGCGGCAGGTTTTCCGATCGCCGATGGCAATACGCTGCACATTGCCAATTGGGTCGTCTTCATTATCGGCAAGATGATTGGCGCGTTCGTTGTCTCTTACATGATCCGAAAACAGGAAGACGCCGGCAAAATAAGTCCGCACGAGGCCTAGCTGAGCACGGGGTCAAAGCTCCCACTCTGTGCCATGGCCCATTCCTGAGCGAGGTGGGTCGTGTAACCATCCTCAAGCAAGGCGTTTCTCGCCAGCAATTGGTAGAGGTGATCGGCGGGTACCGACTCCTCAGCTGCCGTGCGATGCATAATATGATGTGGGGCGAGCTCATCCGGATGCTCGCACCCAGCCGCGCCGACAACCTCCATCAGAGCTGCGACCGTGTTCTTGTGAAAATGGAAAACCCGGTCGGCCTTGTCGGAGACCACGAGGCCGCGCTGTCGGCCCGGGTCTGAGGTCGCAATACCCGTTGGGCAGGTATTATTGTGGCAATGCAGCGACTGCACGCAGCCGAGGGCAAACATGAAGCCGCGCGCCGTATTGATCCAGTCCGCGCCGAGCGCCAGAGACGCGGCCATATTGTAGGCTGAGACTTGCTTGCCGCTGGCGCCGAGTTTGATGTCATCCTTCAGGCCGCATCCAACAAGTGCGTTGCGGGCAAAGACCAGGCCCTGGCGCAGCGGTGCACCAACATGGTCAAGGAATTCCGCTGGCGCGGCCCCCGTGCCGCCTTCGGCGCCGTCAATGACGATGAAATCCGCCCTCTGGCCCGTCTCGACCATGGCTTTGCAAATGGCGAGGAATTCCCAGCGATTGCCAATGCAGAGTTTGAAACCGACGGGCTTACCGCCGGATAGCTCGCGCAGCTGAGCCAGGAAATCGAGTAGGCCTTTAGGATTGTCAAAGGCAGTGTGGTGCGGAGGCGAGAAACAGGTCTCGCCAATCGGGATGCCCCGCGCCTCTGCAATTTCCGGCGTGACTTTTGCGCCGGGCAGAACACCGCCATGCCCCGGTTTGGCGCCCTGGCTGAGCTTGACCTCGATCATCTTCACCTGATCGAGTTTGGCGGTCTCTTCGAACTGCTCAGGGTCGAAGCTGCCATCGCGCCCCCGGCAGCCAAAATAGCCAGAGCCAAGTTCCCAGACCAGGTCCCCGCCGCCCGCCTTGTGATAACGCGACACGCCGCCTTCGCCACTATCATGAAAGAAGCCGCCTTTTGCAGCGCCGCGATTGAGCGCTTCAATCGCATGGGCGCCGAGGGAGCCGAAACTCATCGCGGAGATATTGAGAATGCTGGCAGAATAGGGCTGCGCTGTGCCGGGGGCTCCAATCTGAATCCGTGGGTTAGTCTCCTCCGGATGCACGGCGGCGATGGAGTGTGACACCCATTCGTGCGGCGGATGTTCGATGTCGAGATGGCTGCCGAATGGTTCAACCGAGGAAACATTCTGTGCGCGCGCATAAACCATGGCGCGTTCCTCATGATTGAACGGACGGCCTTCGGTCTGGCTTTCGACGGCGTATGAGCGGAAAAAGGGGCGGATCTTCTCGGCCACGCCGCGCATTCGACCAAGCAGCGGAAAGTTGCGCCACAGCGTGTGCCGGGTCTGAATGAGATCACTGAGACCGACCAGGGTCAGCGCTCCGAAAATGGCCACGGCGACCCATAACCAGGCAAAGCCAGTCGCACCCCAAAGGCTCAAGGCCAGTAGCGCGAGCACGATCAGAAAAGGAATAAACCGAACCAAAAAGGCCCCCTTCAATTGGATTGAAGGGAGCCTAGTCGGGTCTATCTTTCCGGGTCAATCGCTGACGATCAAAACCCGTTCAGTTTGGCGTATCGATCGCGGTGATAAGACGCGCCGCCGAGCAGGGCTTCCTGCACCCGCGCGCGCTTCATATAGAGGCCGCTATCATGCGCATCCGTCATACCGATGCCGCCATGGAACTGCACCGTCTCGTTCGATACGAGATGGATCAGATCCGAAGCCCGGGCCTTGGCGAGGCTTGCAAGCTCGGCCACGTCATTGCGGTTCTCGTCAACGCCAGACAGAGCGGCTGCGATACAGGAGCGGGTAAGTTCAAGCTCTGTGAACATTTTTGCCGCGCGGTGCTGCAAGCTCTGGAAGGAGCCAATCAGCTGCCCGAACTGTTTGCGGGTCTGCATGTATTCGAGCGTCATATCGAAGGCGGCTTGCGCGCTGCCAAAGGCTTCGGCGGCAAGGGCAATTCGGCCGCGATCGAGCGCGGGCTCCAGTACTTCCCAACCGGCATCGACGGCGCCGACAACATGGTCCTCGCTGACCGCTACATCGTCCAGAGACAAATGCGCCGCGCCGTGTGAGTCGACCGTGTTGAGGGCCTGGACGCTAAGCCCAGTCGCATCATTCGGAACCAGGAACAGACTGATGCCATGCGCCTGACCCGCTTCACCAAAGGTCCGGGCGGCGATGATGAAGACATCGGCGTGATGGCCATCGGTGACATAGCGCTTGGCGCCATTCAGCGTGTAGCCCTGACCGTTGCGTTCGGCTTCAGTGGCGATGTTCAGCGGCGCGTGGTGCGTGCCTTCATCGACAGCGACTGCCACAGTGACTTCACCACTGGCAATCTTGGGCAGCCATTCAGCCTTTTGCGCCTCTGAGCCACCAAGGATCAGAACGCTGGCGCCGATGACCGCGGTTTGCAGCAATGGTGTCGCCGCAATGGTCCGGCCTTGCGCCTCCATGATCTGACCCATGGCAACCATGCCAAGGCCGACGCCATCATGCTCTTCCGGCACGAGCACGCCAAAGAAACCGAGCTCGGCCAGCTTGCCGCGCATCTCGGCATCAACGCCATTGGCGCCGCCATCGCGCAGCTCACGCAGATGCGTCACCGGCATTTCATCGCGCGCAAACGCCATCGCTGTGTCGCGCAACATTTGTTGGTCTTCAGAAAGTACGAAACTCATTATTGGTGCTCCCGCAGACCGAGGACGCGCTTGGCGACCACGTTGAGATTGATTTCACTGGTGCCGCCTTCGATCGAGTTGCCTTTCGAGCGGAGCCAGCCGCGGGTGGCTTTCTTAGCATCTTCAGCAAAGCCATCACCGTCCCAGCCGAGACCATCCGTGCCGAGCGCCTCAACCAGCAGTTCGCACTTGTCCTGGTTCATCTTGGCGGCGGCGTATTTCATGATGGAAGCGGTGTGGCCAACTTCCTGACCGGCTTTGGCTTCCTCTGTGGAGCGCTGAACCGTCAGGCCGAACGCCTTGGCATACATCAAATGATCGGTGATGCGGGCGCGCAGATCGCCATCCGCCACGCGGCCAGTTTCGTCAACGCCGACATGCTGCTTGGCATATTCCTGCGGAGGCAGAATGCCGGATCCACCGGTACCACCGAAGCCGCCAGCCGAGATTGACGAGCGCTCAAACTGCAGCAAGCGCTTGGCAATCGTCCAGCCCGCATTGAGCTGACCGACGAGTTGATCCTTGGGGACTTTCACATCCGTGAAGAAGGTCTCGCAGAATGGCGACGACCCGGAGATCAGCTTGATCGGCCGCGCTTCAACGCCTTCGGTTTCCATATCGAATACGAGGAAGCTGATGCCCTCATGCTTCACGGTCTTGTCGGTCCGCACGAGGCAGAAAATCCAGTCCGCCTGATCAGCATAAGAGGTCCAGACTTTCTGGCCATTGATCAGCCAGTGATCGCCTTTGTCCTCGCATTTGGTCTGAAGCCCGGCGAGGTCCGATCCGGCGCCTGGCTCTGAATAGCCCTGACACCAGCGCGTCTTGCCTTTGACAATGTCCGGGATGAAGCGCTTCTTTTGTTCTTCATTGCCGAACTCGAGCAGGGCCGGACCAAACATCCAGAGCCCAAACGAGAAGAGTGGGGGACGCGCACGAATGCGGCGCATCTCTTGTTGCAGAACGCGCGCCTGCGCTTTGTTGAGGCCGCCGCCGCCATATTCGGCGGGCCATTCCGGCGCGGTCCAACCTTGGTCGCCCATGCGCTCAAGCCAGAGCTTGGACTCTGGGTTCTTGAATTTTTCGCGCTTGCCGCCCCAGACGATTTCATCATCCTTCATTGGGGTGCGCATGCTTGGGGGGCAATTTTCCTCGAGCCAGTCCCGCACGCTTGTGCGGAATTCGTCGAGATCTTCAGGGGCATCAAAGGCCATCTTCATTCTCCCGTATGGGTGCTGCTGCACCTGCTTTTGTTCGCAGATGCAGCAGCATAACCACCGGGTCCGGCAATGGCCATGTCTGACGCCGGGTCAGAGCGCCTAAACGGCGTAAGCAAACTCTTCGCGTGTGATCTTGCCATCCTCATTGACATGATACGTCGCGATCTCTCGCATTTGCATACGCTCTCCGCTTTCTTTCTGCGTCACGTCTATGTTGAAGATCACGCTGAACCGGTCGGTGCCATGCACGAATGGGCCCTCAACCTCGCTGGAATGCAGCTCATGCGCGCTGTACCACCATTCATTCTTGGCCTTGATCGCTTCGAGCCCGGCGGATTCTGCGCTACCGGTTGGCATCGCCACAGCCTCCACCGACACGGCATCGGTCGCATAATACTTGTCCTGCAATTCGCCTTCTTTCCGATTGGAGCAAAGCTCCACCAGTGTCTCGCCCAGTTGCATCAGTTCTTGTGGTGTCGGCATTGTCCGTCCTCCTTCTTGCGAAAGAGAACATAAAGCGAACAAGAGATGATGAGTCAAGTTACCGTTTTGTGTCTAGAACCGCCCAAACATACTGTTCTCCGGGCCGGTTTCGACACCGATCAGGTTCATCAGGTGAACGACAACCAGAAATATCCCGAACACGCAGCCAATCATCACCAAGCCCCAGGGCACTTGGTGCGGGCGCTGGTCTTTCTTGCGCACCGTGCCGAGCTTGCTATGCGCGAACAGGCCGAGGGCTATGCAGCCGGCGGCCAGGCTCAGGCTTATGATCCAGTCGATTAAAATGCTTGAGGCTCCGCATCACTAGGTTGATGCGGTGTCTTTGCCCAGAAAAACGGCCGGGTCGCAAGCTCCCAAACTGCGCTATAGGCAGCGATGCTGTGGAGCGGCCAGTAAAAGGGCCGCGTGACGGTTGCCAACACCCGCATCCAGGACCATCGCCCCGGCGCGAGCAAATCGCCCATAAGGCCGAGGGTGAGACCGGAGAAAAGCATTGTGATCCCAACTGCTCCAATCTCTAGCTGGTTCGAGAAACATGCAGCGATGACCAGCACAGCGACGGGCGCATAAGCCAATGATGTTAAGATCGTACCGCCCAGCACAATCTGCACAAACAGGAACTGAGTCAGGCCCATCTGACGAAGCGTTTGCACAGGATTGCGCATCAACACCAACCACGTTTGTAGGAACCCTTTGAGCCACCGCCGACGCTGCAAGCACCAGATATTGAAACAGCTTGGCGCGGTCTCGAATGTCGGTGTGCGTATTGTCGTCGTCAGTAGTCCAGCGCGTGCCATGCGCATGCCTAGGTCGGCGTCCTCGATCACGTTCCACGCATCCCATCCGCCCAAGGCTAACAGAGCATCGCGACGAATGTGGTTGCTGGTTCCACCGAGCGGAATTGGCATGCGATAGCTTGAGGAGCCAGGGACCAGAAGACCGAAGTGAACAGCATATTCAAGCGCCCATTGAGCGGAGATCCAGTTTTGGTCGACGTTTCGCGCAACCAGTGGCGCCTGCACGCAGACCGTCCTGTCGGGGGCATGACGAAGCGCGTTGTGCACCGTACGAAGTTGGGCGGGGTGCGGTTGGTCTTCGGCGTCGTAAACCGTCACGATGTCTCCACGCGACAACGACAGGCCGAAGTTCAGTGCATTCGGTTTTGTTTTTGGGCCGCCGGACGGAACCCTGATCAAACTGGTGTTCGGGGGAAAACTTGCCGCCTTTGCCGCTTTGTGCGTCTCCGGGTCGTCGACCTCTAGCAGAAGAAAGTACTCAATTTTATCGGCGGGCCAGGACAGTTTGCTCAGTGCCTGCGCCAATTGCTCCATCATCTCGGCTTCACGATAGGCTGCAATCAAGACTGAAAATGTCGGATGGGTCTCGGCTTTCTTAAATGAAATGTGGTCGCGTGGCAGCAAGAACCGGCCGGTAAACCCGGCAATGATCAGGATGCTCCTGAGAAGGATCAATGAACTGAAAACGAGCAGCAAGACGGTTGAAACCACCGTGCTGAGGCTCCTGGTGACAATAGCGCTGCGATCCCGAGCGCAGCCAGGAAAAAAGTGAGCAGTGTTCTCTGACCGGGCGAGACACGGCTGCGATAAGAATAGGCTTCAAGCGGTGCCGGGACGATTTGCTCGTTGGTTTTCCGTACCTTGATAGTACTTGGATTTGAAGTGTCTATTTTGCTAAAATCTGGACTTATATTTTCCAGAAACTCATCTATAGAAAATGAATCATAAATATACTTGCTCACAATACATTTCAAAAATGGCGGTATATTTAAAACAAGAAACCAGAGATAGAGAATGCACACTCAGAGATAGAATCTGGACAAACCGCACCGAATGTTCTATATATGTTCCATGAGTGGCGTACATATCCTCTGGTTCCGGCAAGACTTGCGCGTGCATGATCATGCAGCGCTCAAGGCGGCGTGCCTGGCCGCCACGCGCGATGGCGGCGTCGTTGTGCCGCTATTTGTTTTTGGCGCGGGGGAGGCGCCGGCCCCGTTTCTGGTCGAGAGCTTAAAGGAGCTTGATGCCGCTCTGGAGCAGCGCGGCGGCGCCCTGCATTATCGCCAGGGTGATCCGGTGACGGTTCTGTCAGAGCTGCATCGCCAGCATAATCTGCTGAGCCTCTACACGCATGAAACGGCCACCGCGCAGCCCAGCGACGCGGAGGTTGAAGCCTGGTGCATGCGGGCCGGTGTGGCCTGGCGAACCTTCCCGCAATTTGGGCCAGCGCATGTGTCTGACGAGACCAGCTCTGCCGCCGCCTGGGACGCGTTCATGGCTGCGCCGCGGCACGAAGCGCCCGGTGACTTGCCAGCCGGGCAGATTGGGATTGGTCAGCCACCATCATTGCCCCCCGCCAGCCAAACCGCAGCAGGCGGCCGCAAGGCAGCAATCGAGACCTTGAGAGCTGTGCTCGGCCCGGTTTCCGATCTCAGCCGGATTGGCGCGGCGGCGACCTCCGAAGTTTCATATATCGAGCAGCTTTCGTCTTATCTGGCGCTGGGTTTGATCTCAGTGCGCGAGACCTGGCAGGCGGCGGTGACAGCGCGGAACCAGTATCTGGCTGCAGGGCAGGAGATCCGTGCGGCGCGAATCACAGAGCTTATTCGGCACTTACCTGATGTCTGGCGCGCACGACTGATTCCGGCGCGGCATAAGGGGGTTGTGAGTCGCTCTGGACTCGGTGGTCAGTTGTCCCTCGATCTTTAGTCAGTCGCGGTCTGGGTGTGTTTGAGACAGCAGAAAACCCAGTAATAACATCGGTCTGATTGGGCTCTCGCGGGGCTGCATGAAGGCTCTTACTCTGCCTGTAAGACTGAGTTTCGCGAAAAAAATTACCGAAAAACGATATTCACATATTGAAAAACGATAATCGCGGTGCTAAGTTCATCCTCGTCAGACAGAACTCAAAAGGGTCGTCTGGCCCCGGGTTGAACCGGGCCAATAATAAAAAGGACAAAACCAATGCAAGCGACTCCCTCCCAAGTCACCCCATCCAGCTTTGATGCTGCTCCAGTCATCACCCCTTCCTCTTATGAGGATGATGCAGGTGCATTCATACTGCCTGCTCTGAAAAAAGCCGCCAGTGAGGCCGGCCGCGATCATTTGCTCGTGCGTCGCCGCCGTCGTGGTGGGCGCCGCAGCGCTCGCTAAACCTCATGGCTCGGCTTTGAAGGAGCGCCCCGTGTCCCTCTCCCACGGGGCGCTTTGCCGTGCTGACTTTGGTTAGGTCTCGATGAAGTCTTTGGGTTTCATGAAATTCTGAAGCCGGAAATGCGCCGGTACAAATGCGCCGTCTTCTTCTGCTTCAAACATCACAACGCCGCCAGTTGGAAGCTTGGATGAGATCCGAATGGCGGCCTGATGGTCGACACTCCCTGCCTCACGCAAAAGGCTGACCGCGAGATCATGTAGTCCCGGATTATGCCCGATGATGATCAGCGTCCGAGCACCGTCATGTTCGGTAATGATGTCGGCAATGCCGCGTTCTCCAGCAAGGTAGAGATCATCCTCCAAAAGCATGTCGCAGCCGCCAAAAACTTCAGACAAGTGGCTCCAAGTTTCGCGCGTCCGTCGCGCGGTCGAAAGAATGGCTTTTTCAGGTGACCAGTCCTCGCCTTTCAAAGCCTTGGCCATGATCTCCGCTGCCTCATGTCCAACCGGCGTGAGAGCCCGCGCATGATCGTCGATCCCCTCGCTCCAGGGCTCGGTTTTCGCATGGCGCATGAGAATTAGGCGCTTCATTCGTTATCCTTCGACACTGTGCAGGAAAACTAAACCTGCGAGTCAGACTTGGGCCGTTGGAACCCTACCGCATAGGCCCCACTTTCGCTGCAGAAATCAAGCCAATTTACAAGGAGAGGTCAGATGAGCCTGCTGCTCGGTGACACCGCCCCCGATTTTGAAGTTGAGACTACAGAAGGCCGAATCCGGTTCCATGACTGGATCGGAGATGACTGGGTTGTGTTCTTCTCGCATCCTGCAGACTTTACCCCGGTTTGCACCACTGAGCTCGGCTACACGGCCAAGCTGAAAGACAAGCTGGCAGCGCGCGGCGCTAAGGCTTTGGTCATTTCCGTTGACACGGTCGAGCAGCACAAAAAGTGGATCGCTGACATTGAGGACACCCAAAACGCTCAGGTCAATTTCCCGATCATTGGCGACCCGGAAAAGAAAGTCGCGACGCTGTACAATATGATCCACCCGAACGCCGATGCGAAAGTCACGGTCCGGGCCGTCTACGTCATCGACAATAATAAGAAGATCCGCGCCTCGATCATCTATCCGCCCTCTGCGGGCCGGAACTTTGATGAAATCCTGCGCCTGATCGACAGTCTGCAGCTGACCGACAATCACAAAGTGGCAACGCCGGTGAACTGGCAGGATGGCGACGATGTGATCATCGTGCCGAGCGTCACCAATGAGGAAGCCGACGAGCTTTTCCCAAAAGGCTATAAGGAAGTCCGGCCTTATCTGCGCACGACGCCGCAACCGAACAAATAGACAAGCACACGCCTGTGCAAGTCAGACCCCGGCTCCACCGAGCCGGGGTTTTGTTTTAGGCGTGATTCCACCAGGCGACATCCGAGAAGACCCGCAAATCGAGCTCATGCGTCCAGGCGGAGCGGTGCTGCGTCGCCAGATGATAATAGGTTTCGGCCATCTTGGCTGGCAGCATCATGCCATCTTCAGCGCCGCGGGTATCGCGCAATTGCTGGAATACTTCCGGTCCGACCAGTTTGCCCAGAGTATCGGGCGCATCGACCATGCTGTCCACGAGAATATGCGCAACGTGAATGCCGAGCGGGGCGTATTGCGCGTTCAACGACTGGCACAGCATTCGGCGGCCGCCCATGGCCGCGGCATGCGAGTGCTGGCCTTTATTGCCGCGCACGGCAGCCGTCGCGGAGGTGACCATGAGGGCGCCGCTGCCGCGTTCAGCCATCAGCGGGCAAACCGTCTTGGCCAGTCGGAACAGGCCGAATGTGCCAAGGCGCCAGCCCATTTCGAATTGCTTATAGCTGGTCTGCTCTAGCGGTACGTTCCCGATCTGCGCGCCGAGATTATAGATCACCACTTCGATCGGGCCGATATTCTTCTCAACGTGGAGGACGGTCTCTTCGATGACGTCGTCTTCAATCGCGTTGAGCAGAAGACCTGTAGCCTCGCCGCCGGCGGACTTGATGCCGTCGACCAATTTGTCGAGGCCTTCCTTATCGCTGCGTCGGCAGAGCACGGCGTGATAGCCTTCGCTGGCAAATTTCGTTCCGACGGTGCCGCCAATTCCAGCGCCCGCACCTATGACCAGACAAACCGGTTTCATCTTCAACCCTCCGTAGGTTCTTTTTTGGAACTATGGTCTGACTGATGGGCCCTCGTCAATGCAGGATCGATCGAATTGCCGTGTTGAAAAACTAAACAATGCCTGCAAATCAAACACGGATGAACGATGACTGAGCCACCGCTCCAGCGCGTACGAAAAGTGCTCGAACAGTTACCCAAGCGCTGCTTGGCGTGCGATAAGGGCTTCGACGAAATTGATATGGCTGCGCAGGTGATAAAGCTCGTCATTATAGGAGACCGGGACGTCCACCTGACCAACTTCATGTTGTAGCGCCTGAATCTCGGACAGCACTTTGCTGCGGTCGTCATCTGATTTGGCTTCGAAGCCACGCCGTTCCAGATCGTGCAGATCATTGTACCAGACATAGATCTTGCGCCGGATGCGCCAGCGATACACGGGCGGCGCCATCTGTACCAGCGGGATCAGCAAAGCCACCATCGGGATCAGGAACACCCAAGCGCGCTCCAGGAAATTGGCCCAGCCAAAGGAGAAATACCGGCGCAGGAATGTCGGGCCGCTGCGATAATAGCGCCGCGCTTCATCAGAAAGCGGCAGGTCTGTGCGCGTTTCGTCCGGGAAGGTCTTGGCGCGGGTTAGGATCGACCCGCCATTATGGGTGTTCTCTGCCGCTTCCAGCAAAACCGATTGCAGCGCCGGGTGCAGATCCTTGTCGACGCCGAGCTGAGCAATGGCCGAGATCAGTTCAACGTCCCCGGCGGGGATATCCCGGTCCATATCGACGACGCCGTCATACAGCGTCAGCGGCGCGAGTGCATCATCGCGCATGGACAGCCCCTTGGCGCGGCGCATGCCGATCAGTCGAACCGTTGGCGTCTTGAGAAGTTCCTGGACATAGCCGGCGTCAACGCTTGCGGTAAACACCGCCGCTTCAACCTGTTCAGCCAGAAGCGCATCAACGGCATCGGTGCCGGACAGAGGCACAATGTTCAGCCACTCACCGCCCCATTCGGCTTGCAAGCGTTCGGTCATTGCCCGTGTTCCTGACCCGACCGGTCCGCCAGCGATGCGTACTTGTTCCAGGTCGCCGAAGTCTGATGACAGACGCGACAATTGATCCGACCGGGAGAAAATCCAGAACGGTTCAGCAAACATGCCGCCCAGAGATCTCAGGGCTTCAAGCGAGTCGTCATCGGCGAGGCCGCCTTGCAGGAGCGCCACATCGGCTTCACCGGATTTGAGCAATTCATAATTCTCAATCGTGCCTTTGGTTTCAAGCACTTCGACATCAATGCCATGCCGGGCGAGATCGTAGGCATAGCGCTGGGCGAGGGCATAATATTGACCATCCGCGCCGCCCGCAGCGAAGCGCAACTCCATAGGTGGCGGCGGGGCCACGAAGCGCATTGTAATGATCAACAGGATCAGAATGACGGCCGCGAGTGGACCATAAACTTTCAACGCGTCTTTCATCAATTATCCCTCAAAACGGCGACCCGATTCGGGCAATTCATAGCCATAGGTGAAGCTTATGTCACAGATTGACATGATTTGAGTCGTTTTCATGAAATCCTTCACCTATATTATAGGAAAGTGACATCTCTAACGTCTGGAATGATCGATGAATATGCGTAATCTCGCGGTCTGGGGCCTGATCGCGGTTCTCCTGCTTGGTCTCTTGGCCGTCATGCAAAGCAACCCGGCACAAGCCGGAGCTAAGAAGGTCGACATCTCTGAGGTGTATGCGCTGGCGGAAGGCAAACAACTTTCCGAAGTTGTGATCACCCCGACCAAGGTCACCGCGGTGACCACCAGCAATGAACGTATCTATGCTCAGAAGAGCCAGGACCTCGGCGCATTGCGGGAGCGGATGATCGAGCTCGACGTTCCATCTGTGGTCGATGATCCGGACACAGGGTTCAATCTTGGCGATCTGATCGTTGGCCTGCTGCCGATCATATTCATTGTCGCAATCCTGTTCTTCTTCATGCGCCAGATGCAGTCTGGCGGCGGCGGCCGCGGCGCCATGAGCTTCGGTAAATCCCGCGCCCGCCTGCTGACCGAGAAGCAAGGCCGCGTCACCTTTGACGATGTGGCCGGGGTCGATGAAGCCAAGGAAGAGCTGGAAGAAGTGGTCGACTTCCTGAAAGACCCGGCCAAGTTCCAGCGTCTCGGCGGCAAGATCCCCAAAGGCGCGCTGCTGGTGGGCCCGCCCGGAACCGGTAAGACGCTGCTAGCGCGCGCCATTGCTGGCGAGGCGGGTGTCCCCTTCTTCACAATTTCAGGCTCAGACTTCGTTGAGATGTTCGTTGGCGTCGGCGCCAGCCGTGTCCGCGACATGTTCGAGCAAGCCAAGCGCAATGCGCCATGCATCATCTTCATTGACGAGATTGATGCGGTCGGTCGCTCGCGGGGCGCCGGTCTTGGTGGCGGCAATGATGAGCGTGAGCAGACGCTGAACCAGCTTCTTGTCGAGATGGATGGATTTGAAGCCAATGACGGAATTATCATCGTCGCGGCGACTAACCGCCCTGACGTGCTCGACCCTGCCTTGCTCCGTCCTGGCCGCTTTGACCGGCAGGTCACGGTTGGCAATCCTGACGTGATTGGCCGCGAGAAGATCCTGAAAGTGCATATGCGCAACGTGCCTCTGGCGAAGAACGTTGAGCCGAAGATCATTGCCCGCGGAACGCCTGGCTTCTCGGGCGCTGACCTCGCCAATCTGGTCAATGAGGCGGCCTTGCTGGCAGCCCGCCGCGGCAAGCGTGTTGTTGCGATGCAGGAGTTTGAAGACGCCAAGGACAAGGTCCTGATGGGGCCAGAGCGTCGCTCCATGGTGATGAGCCAGGACGAAAAAGAACTCACCGCCTGGCACGAAGCCGGCCACGCCATCGTGGCGCTGAAAGTGCCCAAGGCGGACCCGGTTCACAAGGCGACCATCATCCCGCGCGGCCGCGCGCTCGGCATGGTCATGCAGTTGCCAGAAGACGACAAACTGTCCATGAGCCGGATTGAAATGACCTCGCGCCTTGCCATCATCATGGGCGGCCGTGTCGCTGAGGAAGAGAAATTCGGTGATGAGGCCGTTACGGCTGGTGCTGCCTCTGACATTCAGCAGGCGACCCGTCTCGCCCGCGCCATGGTCACCCGCTGGGGTCTTTCTGATGAGATCGGTCCGGTCGACTATGGTGAGGATCAGGGCCAGGTCTTCCTTGGCCAGCAGCTGGTGCAATCGTCTTCTGTCTCTGAAGAAACTTCCAAGAAGATCGAGGAAGAAGTGCGCAAGCTGATCCAGAAAGGCATGGATGATGCCCGCGAGATCATGACCAAGTTCAAGGATCAATGGTCGGCGCTGGCCGAAGCCCTGCTCGAGTATGAGACTCTAACCGGCGACGAAATCCGCGCGCTGATCAATGACGGCACTTTGCCAGAGCGCCCGGATGAGCCAGACGAGCCACCGCGTCCGAACGCGGCTGTGCCGGTCATCGGCAAACGCCGCAAGGACAAAGGCTCAGACTTTGGCGGCGAGCCGGAGCCTGCATAATCATGGCTATGACCAGAGAAACCCTGGAAGGCTTCCTGACGGAGGCCTTTCCGGAGGCTGAGATCATCCTGACGGATCTTGCGGGTGACAATGATCACTGGCAGGCGGAAATCGTCTCCGAGCAGTTTCGCGGCAAGACCCGCGTGGCCCAGCATCAGATGGTGTATGCCGCTCTGAAAGGTAATATGGGCGGCGAGCTGCACGCCCTCGCGCTCAAGACGCGGGCGCCTTAGACCTTATCGATATAAGCCAGCCCGGCGTCGAATTCATCCTGCCAGATCACCCGCGCGACGCGCTCCAGACCGATGCGTGACGCTTTGATGGTGACCTCGCCTGGCAGGCGGCTTTTGCTGCGAAAACGGACACGCGCACCGGCGCTGCCCGCATCAAGGATAATCCCTTCGCGAACCGATTGGCGTTGTTCGGTCGTTTCTTCGACAGATGTGACGACACAAACGCACCATTTTGGGTCACGTTCGCTGTTTCGTTCCTGTTCAATCTCGCTGACCGAGCGCAGGACAGGAATCGTGTCCGTTGCCGGGCTAAGCGCCTTGTGGGCACGAAAAAGAGCTCTCGGAAATGGCATGGTCGTCCCTCCATGAGTAACCGTTGCCAGGACCCACGCAGGGAGCGTGCCAAAAACCGGATGATTGGCGGCGTTAACGACATTGCCGCAACTGCGGCGGGCAATCGCGGAATTTCGCCGGGATTCAGTCGCTCAAGGGACAGCCGTCCCGGACACACCCAATCGACCTAATTCATCGTTTCCAGAAGGTCTTTCGGCCGGGAAATCGACCGCATAATCATCGTTGGCATAGCGGTCATTGTGTATTTCATCGTGACATCATCCGGGATTTCGGCGTCCCGGATGGAGCAGCTGCCGGATGTGCCCGAGCGGTTCACACGGCAATCTGTCTCGTCGCCCGCGACCGTGAAATGCGACTGCGCGTTTGACATCTCGCCATTAAAGTCGATGCCGGGCCGGTTCAGCGACTGGCTGATCAAGGCAAGGCGCCCATGCGCCCGGCCGAGTGTGACCGAAGAAATACCCTCCGGACCGCTATAAGAACCGCGTTCAAAATTCAGCGAGCCAGCGCCCCAATCGGCATAAGTCGTAACTGGGCCAGCGGCATAACCATTGGCAATCAGCAAGTTGAACGCGTCTTCCGGCGCCATGTCGAGGCCGACGCCCTCAATGGCAAAGGTCTCGAACATAGCGGCGTCGCGAATAATCGGAGCTGCAGACGCGGATAAGCCCAAAGTTGTGGCCGCGAGCGCAGTCAGGATAAGGCGAGGGAATCGAACCATCACAGGTCCTCCTGTCACAGGCTGATCTGCGGAAATGTGGGCCTATCCTGCTTTGTTCCTTTGGGGCGCGGCCAGACCAGCGGAAGCCAGACCCAAAGGTTATCCTGATAGTATACCTCACCTTGGGTTGTTCTCAAAGGCGTCGCCTATTGGATTAGACCGCGCCCTTGCCGTCGCCAGCGAACACGCCGAGACCGGAGGAACTCACGCTGGGGTTGAGCTATGTCTGCCACGTTTCACAAGACAATCTTCGACCGGATGCCGAATGCGGTGATGGTTCTGGATACCAGTCTGGTCTATGTCGACGCCAATGAGGCCTATTGCAAATCGGTTCAGCGCAAAAAGTCGGACCTGATCGGAAATTACATTTTCGATGTCTTCCCAGATACTCCGGAGCGGGTTGCCGCGGTCAAACAGGTTTTCGAGAGAACCCTGGCGGGTGAGGCGACGCTGATGGAGGCACAGCCTTACAAAATGGAAAATCCCGACGGGACGGTCGAGGACAGGATCTGGCAGATCGCTCAATTTCCTATTCGCTGCGACAAGGGCAAGGTCGAGTTCATGGTCCAGCGGGCCGAGGATGTGACGGAGCGCGAAGAATTGCGAAAGCAGCGGGACCTGGTCACCGCTGAGCTGCACCACCGCGTTCGGAATACGCTGGCCGTGGTTCAATCGATCGCGGATCACACCGCGCAGACGACCAGTGACACGGAGAGTTTCCTGAAGAGCTTCAATGGCCGCCTCGCCGCCATGAGCCGGAACTTCGTGGCGCTGACGGAAGCCCACTGGACGGGCCTGGATTTCGAGACGGTGATGCTGACGGAATTGGAGCCATATGCGGGACCAGCCATGGATCGCATCACATTCGAGGGCGAGCCCATAAAGCTCACCGTCCGAGCCAGTAAAACCACGTCCATGTTCGTGCATGAAATGGTGACCAATGCGTCCAAATACGGATTTCTGTCCTGCGATACAGGGCGATTGCACGCGAAATGGTGGATCGAAGACGACATGTTGCGGGCTGAGTGGCATGAGACGGGCATGAAGAATCTCGTCCCGCCAGAAGAAACCGGTTTCGGGTTTCAACTGTTCGGCATGATGCCCAATATGAATGTTCAGCACCGGTTCGAGCCGGATGGACTGAAACTGAGCTTCCGCGTGCCGGTGAGCATCAGCGTCGAGTCCGGGGAGGTGGCGTTTGAGGAAGATTAATCGCCGGAGCGGGCGCGCTTTTCCGCCTCTTTCAGGGCGTCGATCATTTTCTGCAAGCGATCGGGAACCGGTTCGTTTTGGATATCCGCATATTTTTTGCGCAGCGCATCACCAATTTCCACCAGCCGGTCCTCGCCGACTTTTGGCAGTCCCTCCTGCTCAGGCTGGCTTGATTTTGGGTCCCGTGGTGACAAAAGCTTTCCCCGCTTTCGAGGCTCATCGCCCAGCCGGGACAAAAGTCGGATATGTGCGGTCTCGTCAATGACATTTAAGCAGTTGGATTTGTTCGGGGAAAAATAGAATGTGGACGGCCGAACGCATAGAAAAACTCGTACCCTATCTGCGTCGCTATGCCCGCGCGGCGACCGGCGACACCGCTACCGGCGACGCCTGCGTTGAGCGTGTTTTGCAGACTGTGATTGATTTGTCCCTGGAGGCGAGCTTCGAGGAAACCGACTTCGATCGCGAGCGCTTGTTCAAAATGCTCGATCAGGAACTCGACAAGCTCTCAAGCTCGCAAGCGGCGAAATCGCGCCGGGCGCTGCTGCTAATCGCGGTTGAGAATTTGCCGCAAGCCATGGTGCGCCGCATTTTTGGTGTCAGCGAACAAGAGCTTGAGAAAATGCTGGTCATCGCCGAAGCGGATCTGACCTCATTCACCGCAACCCGGCTTCTGATCATTGAGGACGAGCCGCTAATCTCGTCTCAACTGAAACGCCTCGCTGAAAGCCTCGGCCATCAGGTGATCGGGATCGCGATTACGGCGGACGAGGCTGTGACCCTGTGCCAGGGACAACAACCCGATCTGGTTCTGAGTGACATCAATCTGGCCGACGGATCGCAAGGCACAGATGCGATCGCGCAAATGCAGCTGCCGGACAATGTCCCGGTTGTCTATGTCACGGCCTATCCGGAGAAATATCTCTCAACCACGAATGAGGGACCGTCTTACCTGATCACTAAGCCGTTTGATCCGGAATATCTGAAAGCCGTGATCGGGCACGCCCTGATCAATGTTCAGTCGGCCTAAGACGCCGCGCCCGGTTTCTTCTTGCGTCCACGCAGGCGCGGCCAGATCAGCTTCAGCCAGATCCACAAGAACAATCCGATCAACATGATCCATGGCAGTCCAATCGCGAATGCGGTGATGACGGCTGCAATGGCGCCGGACAGATTGTAGAAGAAATCGCCAAAGGCCTGTCCGAGCGGGTTCTCGCGCGAACCGCTAAAGGCTGGCACCTTGGTCTGGTAATTGATGTCGAGCGACGACATGGACACCCGCAAACGCAAGGTTTTGAGCTGTGCTTCAATGCTCTCGATCTGGCCGGTGACGCGGGCGAGCTCGCGTTCAATCTGAAGCAGTTCGCCAAGTTCGCCATCCCGGCGTTCGAGCAGGTTGAGCAGGCGGGTTTGCAGGGTTTTCTGCGCTTCAAGACGGGCGCCCGTATCGATGATTTGGCGAGTCAGATCCTCGGCGCTGGTTGAGCGCTGAGTAACCTCGCCGCCGGATTTTTCGGCATCGCTCTCAACCCCGCCCATAAAGGTTTCGATCCAGGCCGGTGTCGCGCGGATGGAGAGATTGCCGGAGGCGTAATCCTCATCCTGGCTGTAGACATTCGAGTTGATGACAATGCAGGTCGAGGTTCCCGCTGCGCGGCAAGCTTCGCTATGGGCCGCCATCATGGGGTCGACTTCGCCTTTTGGCAGGGTGAGGCCGAGGCTGTGGCGATAAGCAATATATTGTTCAGCGGCGGGCTCGCCGGCGCTCGGTTGCGGCGCGGATTCATCGGCTGCGCTTTGCAGGCCTGCGACAGATTTCATCTGCGCGCTGCCGTCAAACTCGATCGCGTCTTCGGCCATGACCGGCGCTGGCGAGGGCGGTGCCATGGAGCGCTCATAATCGCCACCGCCGCCACCGCAGGCCGCGAGACCAAGAAGACTGGCTCCAAACAAAATCGAACGTACAGGCATATTATCCCTCCATCACCCTGAGACCTTGCGGATTAATCAGGGTGAAATCGGGACAAGAATCAAGGCGAAGCGGCCCTAAACATCCTTTGGAGGTTTGAGGCGGCGCTTGGTGACGTGACTATCAATCTTGTCGCCGGTCTGTTTTTCGCCGCGCATGTAATGGCGCTGCCAGCCGGCTTTGACGGCCTCTTCGTCGCCTGAGACCAGCTTCTTATTAAAGTTGCCGCGGCTTTCGGCCCAGCCATGAAATTCTTTTTCGAGCTGCGGATTGGTGCTGAGCAGTTTGCGCTCGGGTTCAATCTCTTCCAGCTTGCCGTGCTGGATCGGAACGATGAAGCAGAACGGTTCGCCTTTCTTGAAGATCACCTCACCGGGCCGGGTCATCTGCCAGTTCATGGTGAACGGGAAAGGCAGCCAGTCGGTCTCAACCAGTCCTGTAAGTGGCGCGATGCCGTCCTTGAAGAAGTTCGGCGCGCCCATGGTCATCAGGCCCCAGCCGGGCGGCGTGCGGAACAGGTGGCCCGTATGGAAGGTCACGATCCCGCGCTGGAAATGACTGTCGGCGAAGGACGGAATGGCGCGCGGATCACCGCGCGTCTTGAAGCTGAGATCGTCTTTTCCGGGGCCGCCATTCCAGATGATTTTCAGATCCATCGGACAAAGGATTTCCCATCCGGTTGAATTGGCCATGGACAGCGGCAGGCAGCGATAAGGCTGGCGATCGGGAAATGCATCCATCCAGTCGCGATTGCTGCGGCCAGGAACAATCTCCGGGGCGACATCATAGATCTTGTAGCATTCCAGCTGCATGAGACTTCCTTCAACACAGTCTTGACCGAGAGCCGGATTCCTGCCCCAAGGCCGTCATGCCTGCAAGCCCATCTGACCTGTTCGCTTATCTCGACGATCTCGGCATCGACCATAAGACGGTCGAACATCCGGCGACGTTCACGGTCGAAGAAGGCCGGCACTTGAAAGCTTCCATGCCGGGTGGCCACACCAAGAACCTGTTCATGAAGGACAAGGATGGGGTGATCGTGCTGATCTCGGCTTGGGCCGACAGTCAGCTGCGCCTCAATCAGCTACACAAGAAAATCGGTACCCGCCGTCTGTCCTTTGCCAGCGCTGAGCTGATGGTGGAGTGCCTGGGCGTGGAACCAGGATCAGTCACGGCCTTCGCGCTGA
The DNA here is from genome assembly GCA_013214545.1 of Henriciella sp. GTDB lineage: Bacteria > Pseudomonadota > Alphaproteobacteria > Caulobacterales > Hyphomonadaceae > Henriciella. The sequence continues at coordinate 23,736 of JABSQB010000012.1, read as the reverse complement.
TGAATGATAAAGACCTGCGCGTGAAATTCATCGCAGACGCCGCATTGATGGGCTTCGACACGGTTAATTTTCACCCCCTGGTCAACACCGCAACCACGGCGATCAGCCGGGAGGGACTGCATCACTTTGTGGAGGCGACGGGACATTCTCTGACGGTGGTGGATTTTTCGGATCTGTAAGCGCCGCGAGGACCGTTTCGCGCACGCTCGCCCGCTCTTCCGGCAGAAGCGGGATCAGTCCCTTGTCGGCAAGGTAACCATCCGGCCCCCAGGCGTCTTCCTGCGTGAACTCTTCGACAAACTCCGCCAGACCCGGCACCAACGGCAAGTGTTCGCGTTTCACATAGAAATACATACTGCGTGAGACTTCATACTCGCCGCTGATAATATTCTCGAATGTAGGCTGCGTGTCGCCGACTGTGGCAGCTTTGATCCGGTCCAGGTTCTGCTCGAGGAATGAGTAGCCGAGTACACCAATGGAATCATCATTGCGCAGCAAAGTGTTGATGATGGTGCTGTCATTTTCGCCGCTATCAATCCAGGCGCCATCATTGCGGATCTCGTGTGCGCGGGCACGAAAGGAGTCGGGATCAGATTGCTCAAGCGCAGCCAGGATTTCAAATGTCCGGGCACCGCCTTCCATGGCGATCTCGACAAAAGCATCGCGCGTGCCTGAAGTTGGTGGCGGGCCAGATACGAGGATGCGGATTTCCGGCAATGCTGGATCGACATCGCTCCACAGGCGATAGGGATTAGCGGTCCAGCCGCCATTCTGGTCTGGCAGATTTGCCGCCAGCGCCCGAAAGATCTGGGACTTGGTCAGGTTCAGGACCGGTCCGGCCTTTCGATTGGCGAGCACGATCCCATCATATCCGATCTTGATCCGAACCGGGTCGATGATCCCGGCCTCTGCGCATTGCGCCCGCTCGCTGTCTTTCATCTGGCGCGAGGCGTTGACGATGGACGGTTCAGCCGGGCCGATGGCGCGGCAAAAAGCCTTGAAGCCGCCGCCGGTTCCGGTCGTTTCGACAATCGGAGCCGGGTGGGGCGAAATCGCGCCGAACTGCTCTGCTGCCGTAGTTGAAAACGGCGCCACGGTGGAAGATCCAACGATCCGGATCTTCTCTGCTTCGCCAATGCTAAAAACTGGCGGCGCATCTACCTGTTCAGGAATCTCGGACAGCTTCACAGGATCGCCGCACGCAGCAAGAGCGAGACTTGCGATGAGGCTGACGGCGATACGCAATTTGCGTCTCCTTGGGCAGGTGAAGCGGCCGCTCTTACGCGCGTTTTGTGACAGTCCGATGAGCGCGCTGTCTTTTTATGCGCTTAAGGCATGCACGTCCATGAAGCCGAACCGTCGACTGACTTCGACCAGCCGGGCCTGATCGCTGGGATCGCTCGACAGCCAGACCTTGCCGCCGGTGCGCTCCGTCGGCAGGTTTTCCGGCAGGACGCGGAAGGTCTGCCGCGCGATGGCCTCACCGCTATCAATAAAGGTAACCGCGTGCGGCACCGTAGCGGCGAGTTCGCCGCGGATCAGCGGGAAATGCGTACAGGCCAGAACAATCGTGTCGATCTCGTCGCCGCCATCCGCCTCAAACAAGGGGGCCTGGGCCGCACGGAATGCATCCAGGGCCACGGCGCCGCCGGAAGCGGTCTCTTCCGCCATACGCACCAGATCGACCGACCCGTGCAGGATTACTCGGACATCCTGAGCGAAGTCTTCGATCAGTTTAGCGGTATAGGCGCGCCGCACTGTGCCGGGGGTCGCGAGCAGGCCAATCGTGCCGGTGCGTGTCAGCGCCGCCGCCGGCTTGATTGCGGGCACGGTTCCGACCACGGGAATGTCGAGGACGGCCCGCACCTCGTCGAGGGCGAGCGTGCTGGCCGTGTTGCAGGCAATCACGAAAACGTCGGGCTGGGCGGCTTCTGCCAGACGGGCCGCAATCTCGGGCAGGCGCGCCCGCAAATCAGCATCGGATTTGTCACCATACGGGAAGAAGCCGCTATCGGCGGCATAGTCTACGGCAAGATCAGGCGCCAAAGCCTGGATCTCTCGCGCCACTGTCAGGCCGCCCATTCCGGAATCAAAAACCAGGACTTTGCCGTGTTTGATCTTAGTCATGCTGCGTGCCTAGCCTGCTTTGCCGATAGGGGAAATCGTCAATACTTGCCCTGACCCGGACGGCTTGTTATTGTGCGGCGCAGCATAACTGGGATGCCGATATGAAATCGCAAGACTTGCCACAGGACAATTCTCCTTTGTCACCCTGGGAATACTGGCGTGAGAGCTTTTCGGCATGGAGCGATTTTTCCCAACGAACGGCGCAGATCATGGCCAGCCAGTTGGGCCAATCTAGGGCAGCGCGTGGGCGGCAGATGGACCCGGATGCTGACACAATGGCGAGCGAGCTATTGCGATCTCTGTCAGATCTCAACTTGCGGCATTGGGAAAATACGGCGCGCTTGCTGGAGAGTTTTCCGGCATGGATGAACCTTCCTAATACGCTGACCGGATCGGCTTTGGTCGACTGGTATGACAATTTGCACCGTAATAATGGTCTGAATTCGGTTGCGAGCATGTTCGACCCGCGCGCTTCAGAGGCGGTAAAAAGTCCGGCTCCGGAAACCCTAACCCGCCCAGATGGTGAGGCGGATGACCTGACCCGGATCAAGGGTATTGGCCCGAAGCGATCAAAACAGTTGAACGAGCTGGGCATCTATCACTTCCGGCAAATCGCTGCGTGGACCGAGCCTGAGATCAAATGGGTGGATGATTATCTGGCGAGTCCCGGTCGTGTGTCGCGGGATGAGTGGGTGCAACAAGCCCGTCTGCTCAGCGCCAATGGCTCTGACACGCAGCATTAAAACCACCGCGCCTTAGCCGGAGCCGGTCATCAATTTCTGAATATTCGCAATCGCGACGGGCATATTGTGCCTGAACGTATTCAAGATCGCGTGCGCCGCCGCATCTTCTTCGGTGACCTCAGCGATGCGTTGAGAGAAGCCATCGAGGCGTGAGCGCATCATCCAGTCGCGCGTTTGCGGTGTGCGGGACCAGATGTATTGATTCATCATATTGCTCAGCGCGATAGCGAAGTAATCGTGCGGCGTATCCGGAAGGGGCAGGGGGCGGCAGAGTTCATTTTTCTCTGCATCGCTCAAGGATAACGTTTCGATTAGGCCAATCATCGCGGCGCTGAATGCAGGCTGGCAGGTGCGCGCAATCTGCAGCGTGATTTTCTGGTCCTGATAGATCGGAATCTGCGGGTGCCGGGTCACAGCGCTGGCGGAGCAATCGATAAAGAGCGTGTTCTCCGGCATCGCGGCGGTGGCCTGTTCCAGGTTCAGTCCGCTGTGAGAGATGGATTGCACACGACCCTGACGAATGATCCGGCCGACCTGATTTAGCAATGCGACCTCACCTTCAGAGATTATGGCGCAATGGTACATTTCCGGCTCGATCGCCGGGTCGAGGCGTAGCATGACGCCGTCGCTTTCCAAGCGATGAAACAGGTCCCGGGCGGAGGTGGCTTCAGCCAGGGCCTGCATCTGCTGGGCCTGGGCCAGCATGGTGCTCTCGAAAAATTCCGGGCCGGGCTGCAATGTGGCGCGATTCATCAACCACGAGTCGCGCGGCTTGACCCAGGCAATGGCGTCGCCTGGCACGCCGAGTTCTATCAGCCTGACGCCGACATCCATGCCGGTCTTCCCGGCGCCAATAATGCACACGGATTGAAACTTGTCCCGCTCGCTTGCCCAGAGGCTTGAAACGTCATTCGGAGCGATCAGCGTGACCCCATCGGCGACGGTGAAGCTTGGCGCGTGTTGGGCCGGGATCGTCGTCCCGAAATAGGTCGCGTCTACGGTTTTCTTGCGAACTTGGAATTGGGTCGTCCCACCGGTTTCTAGGTGGCGAACCCGGCCATCGCCGCAATAATCGCTTTCCTGAAAATACTGGACGCGCCCGCTGGGCAGCAGATGATCGGCCATCACAGTTTCAAAATAGTCGAGCACTTCTTCGCCGGTCGCGAGCTCGAAATAGCCTGCGTTCCAACCGTGCTGATCGCGCGTCGCATTGCCAAGGCGGACGGACTCAACGCCATAGAATTCAGAGGGCTGGTGTAGCCGGACAAAGTCATAGGCATAGTTCCAGTGCCCGCCGGGACGAAAGTTGCGATCGACAATGGCCACCGTCGCATCGCTCTCACGTACAATCGTGTCCGCAAAGGTCAGGCCGAGTGCTCCGGCGCCAATGATCAGGTAATCAACATCCTGCATTTTCGGAATCCCACCCAATTACAATCTCACTATAAAAGTCTAATGTCGCCCCCAGGCAATCGTGCTTATCTGTCCAATAAGTAAAGATTCTATCTTTATTTGACCGTGTTTTGCGGCCTTGACCGCATGAATTGCGTGCTTAGGGGACGTGAGGAGTACGGAAGCGGGTGATGCAGCAAAACCGAAATCTGATCGACTGGGCCCTGTTTTCAGGCCTCACCATTCTGTGGGCGTCTGCTTATGCCTTTACTCGCCTGGCCGTCAGTCATGATGACCCGGCGCTTGGCTTCCCGCCGCAATTTATCATTCCGATGCGGATCACAGCTGGCGCGATTGTCCTGCTGATCGTCGCTGCGCTGACCCGCCAGTCCTGGCCGCCTTTCAGTGACTGGAAAAGCTGGCTGATCATGGCGGGCATGGGGACGTTCGGCACCGCCGCGCCGTTTCTGCTGATCACCACGGCGCAGAAGACGGTCGATTCATCTCTGGCCGCGCTTTACGTGTCGGCGGCACCGCTCTTCACCTCGATCCTGGCGCACATCTTCTTCCATGATGACTATATCCACCGCCGCAAAGCCTTTGGCCTGGTCATTGGATTCTTCGGGGTCGCGGTTCTGTTCGGACCGGAGGCGATTGCGTCCTTCGGATCGGCCAGCGTCATCGCCCAGGCCATGTGCCTGTTCGCGACTTTCTTCTATGCCGCCTCGTCTATCATCGCGCGCTATGGCAAGGAGATCCCGCCCTTTGTGTTTTCGGCCGGCTTCCTGAGCTTCGGCGCGATTACGACCTGGCCGCTTCTCCTGCTGGTCGACTATCAGACGCTGGCGCCGTCCACGAGCGCGATAGCTGGCCTTATTGGGCTCGCTCTCGGACCGACTGCAGTGGCCTCAGTGCTCTATATGATCCTGATCCAGCGCACGAGCGCGACCTTCGTGTCGCTGACCGGCTACATGATCCCGATCCTGTCGGCGATTATCGGCTTTTTCGCCTTCCGCGAGATGCAGAGCTGGAACGCTTTCCTCGCCTTCGCACTCATTCTGGGTGGAGTCTGGTTGGCGCAGCGCCAGCAAGCGGGCATGCCGCTCAAAGCCTGAAGGTGCCCTCGATGACGGTCACGCTATGGCCGCGGAGTTTGACCCGGTCGCCGGCCAGCTCAACGTCAACAAATGCGCCGCGTCCTGGATAGGCCTGAAAGCATTTTGCTTCCGTCTTGCCGGTCAGCATCTCAACCAGCGGCGCGATCATACAGTGCCAGCTGCCCGTGGCTGGGTCTTCCGGAATACCGCTGCCGGGCGCAAAGAAGCGACTGGTCACTTCCACGCCATCGCCATCCAGCGCCAGCACCCCGATATTACCGCGGCCCCATTTGCCATCGCTGGTGCCGAGGGTTTTCAGCCGCTCAAGGTCGGGCGCCAGGTCGCGAATGTCGTCTGCGCTGTCATACAGGCCGACATAGCAGGGGCCCGTAAAGGCCTTAATCGGCGCTTTGCCGAGGGCTGCGGAGACATCTGAATCAATCGAGATTTCTTCTGCTTCCTGCGCAGGGAAGTCCATCTCCAGTCGGCCGTCTGCTAGGCGGGAGACGAACAATTCCCCGGACTGAACCGTCTGAAAGGTGATCTGCTCCCCGCTAAAACCACCGAGCTCATAGAGATAATGCCCCGCCGCCAGTGTCGCGTGACCGCAGAGCGGCACTTCCACAGCCGGCGTGAACCAGCGCAGCTTCCAGACGCCCTCGCCATTCGGGACAATGAAGGCAGTTTCGGCGACATTGTTCTCCGCTGCGATCTTCTGCATCACCTCATCGGCAAGGAATGCGTCCAGTGGCATGACGCAAGCCTGGTTGCCTTCAAAGGGCTGGCTCGCAAATGCATCGATCTGAGCGAATGGAAGTGTTGGCATGACGTCCTCCTCTGGTGGACCCGATGGGTCTCACAGGCGCCAGATCAAGACAAACCATGATTTCTAAGCGATTGATCAGCTCTCCTGATCAAGCAATTTCCAATTGTGCGCGACTGGTCCGTGCCCTTTGCCAAGGCCCGAGGCATGCTCGATGGCTTCGTGAAGATAGTCGCGCGCCCCCTCAACCGCATCGGGCATGCTCTGCCCTTGTGCCAACAAGGCCGCGCAGGCGCTCGCAAGCGTACATCCCGTGCCATGCGTGGACGTTGTATCGATGCGCGGGCTTTCGAAAATCCACTCGCCGGTCTCGGTTTGCAGGACATCGATGACGGTTTTCCCCGGAATGTGTCCGCCTTTGACCAGTGCACCTTTCGCGCCGCGCTCAAGCAGCGCCTCGGCGGCGCGGCGCTGGCCATTGATGCCATCGACCGCCTTGCCGGTCAGCACTTCGGCTTCTGGAGCGTTCGGGGTCAGCAAGGCCGCACCTGGGATCATCAGTGAGGCAATCGCTGAGACCGCTTTTTCGTCGACGAGCGCATCGCCCGATGTTGCGACCATGACTGGATCGACGATGCGCGCGGTATCCCGAGCCAGGCCGTCCAGGGTTTCTGCGACGGTCTCAACCAGAGGTGCGGTGCCGAGCATGCCGGTCTTGATTGTATCAGCGCCAATATCGGTGAGGCAGGCGGTGATCTGTTTCTGCACAGCGTCCAGGTCTACAGGCCAGACTCCGTGCACGCCGGTCGTATCTTGTGCGGTAATCGCGGTGATCGCCGTCATGGCATAGCCGCCGAGCACGGTGACAGCTTTGATATCGGCTTGAATGCCTGCGCCGCCACCGCTGTCGGATCCGGCAATGATCAGGACGCGGCCTTGCGGATTCGGCGCTTCACTCATTCTGCAATCGGCGCTTCGCCCCAAGGCGGCGGAGGCGCGTCGACTGGTACAGAGAGATCAAACTCCACCCGAAACAGCCGCTCCGGACGGCTCATTTGATAAGCAAACAGCTCGCCTGGCTCAATTTCCACCGTCCAAGTGTTTTGGGTCGAGACTTCAATATCCTGCGCAATAAAAAGCATCCGCGTCTCTTCATCGACAGGGAAATCCTGGCGCGCGGCAGTGCCCTGATCGGTGCTGTCGCCGCCATACTGAGTCAGAACGTCCTCGCTGCCATCCTCATGCCGGTGATCATGTTTCAGGCGAAGCCCGGTTTCAGTGCGGGTGATGACCCAAGTCCGGGAGCGGTCTTCGTTCACGGCAAAGGGAACGCGAACCGTCAGGCCATCGCATCGGGCGGGGCCCATAATCATCACAGCCGTTTTGAAATCAGCGTCGACCGCATCATCACTGACCAGGCGCCCAGCATAGGCGTTGCCATCACATAACTGGCTGGCGCATTCGAAGAAGAGCGCCGGGTCTACCGGGTCGCTTGCCCCACCGCTACAGGCCGCAAGCGCCAAGACGGAGGCGATCGCCGCGCCGCGCATCAGAATCTCACAGCGCCAGATTTGATGGTCTCAAACGCGTCCGGCGTCAGCGGCTCATACTTGCTGGTGTCGGGGTCGAAATACCAGATCGGATCGCTGACATCATCCGGGTCAAAGCCTTCTTTGACGAGCTCGACCTTGCGGTACTTGAAAGTGCCGGTGGTCTCGGCCTCTTGCTGGACGCGGATGAAAAGTGGGATCGCATATTTCGGCAGATGCTCTGCAAACCAATTGTACAGGCCGTCATATTCGACCTCACCATCCGTAGTGATCGCGGCCATGCCAGCGCGTCCGTCGGTTCCGGGAACGCTGACGCCGTAAATGTTGGCGGTTGCAATGCCCGGCGCACGCGCGACGAACTCCGCAACTTCATTGGTCGAAACATTCTCGCCTTTCCAGCGGAACGTGTCGCCGATCCGGTCGACAAAGAAGACATAGCCTTCTTCATCCTTACGCATCAGGTCGCCAGTTCGGAACCACATGTCGCCTTCCTCGAAGACATTGCGCAGGATCTTTTTCTTGGTCGCGGCTTCGTCATTATAGCCTTCGAACCGGGTGCGCGCGTCATCGCCCACTTTGCCGATGGCTTCTCCTGTTTCATTCGGTTCGGCGTGCATACAGAATCCGTCTTCGCCGCGAACCGGTTCTTCCTCGACCACGTCAAATTTGACGAAGGCGATGTGGCCGAACACGCTTTTCTGAAGATAGCCGGGAATGCGCCCGACGGCGCCGACTTTTCCGTCAAAGCCAAGGAAGCTGACATTGCCTTCGGTTGAGCCGTAAAACTCGCAGACATAGGAAATGTTGAACCGGGTCAGAAATTCTTCCCAGATGTCGGGGCGCAGGCCGTTGCCGAAGCCAGTCCGGATCTGGTGCGCACGCTCTTTCGGATGCGGCGGGGAATTGACCAGGTAGCGGCACAACTCGCCAATATAGACAATCGACGTGACGCCCTGATCGGCGGCGTCATCCCAGAAATGGCTGGCCGAGAATCTCTTGCGCAAAACAATGCTGGCGCCCGTCATCAGTGCTTGGCCAACGCCGCAAAGCCCGCCGGTGCCATGATAGAGCGGCAGGGTGATATAAATCCGATCGCGCGATGTGATCTTACACGGCGCAATGAAGGACCGCATCATGCCCTGGGTACGCGCCTGGGTCAGGCGCGCCGCCTTTGGCAGACCGGTGGTGCCAGACGTGTAGACATAGAGGCACAAATCCTTGCCGCGCAGGCTGGCGCGGTGTTCGCGGCTTGGGCGCTGATCTGACGCGCCGGCGAGCGCTGCGCTCAGGTCTTCGCCTTCCTGGCCACCAAATGACCAGATCTTCGGATCGCCCTCGAACAGGCCGTCCGCGCTGCGGATGGCTTCATCCTGATCAGCGCCGGTAATGATCAGTTTGGCGTCGGCAATGTTGACGCAATGGGCGAGGGCCTTGTCGGTGAGGTTGTGATTGATCAGGCCGGTGACGACCCCGATCTTTGCCAGGCCATACCAGATGGAGACATATTCCGGCCGGTTCTCCATGAACAAGGCGACGGCATCGCCCGCTTGCAGGCCAAGCCCCAGTCCCCAGTTCGCAACTTTATTGGCGAGCGCATCCATCTCGGCATAGGTGGTCAGATTGCCTTCGAACCGCCAGGCAACATTGTTCGGGTATTTATCGACGACACGTTCGAAATCATCTGCGATGAGGTTTTCAGAGTCCGGATCGATATCATCGGTCCATTTCTTCATTCTCTGAAGAGTTAAAATCGTCCCGACTTCACGCTTTATGGTTTGCCACAACCCCATTTTCGAATTTGCCTCCGTGTTTCCAACCTGATGTTTTCTCAGCAACACCTAGGTTGCGCCTGCCACCGTTTCCAGTATCTGGCATAGCTGTTACACACCGGGCTTCAATAAAATAGACGAAAGGTCACACGAAATGTCTGATCCTGTTGGCGATTTGCTACATCTCATGGACCTTGAGCGGTTGGAAGTAGACCTGTTTCGCGGGCAGAGCCCCGAAAATGAAACCAATCAGCGTGTGTTTGGCGGTCAGGTGATTTCGCAGTCTCTGGTGGCGGCTTATCGGACGGTGGATACCGACACCCGGACCTGTCACTCGCTGCACGCCTATTTCATGCGTCCGGGCGACCCGTCTATTCCGATCATTTACGAAGTCGACCGCTCCCGCGATGGCGGCAGTTTCACGACCCGGCGCGTCGTTGCCATTCAGCACGGCAAGCAGATCTTCAACATGGCCGCTTCCTTTCACAAGCTGGAAGAGGGCTGGCATCACCAGCACACCAAGCCCGAGGTGCAGACGCCTGAAGAGCTGGATGACCGGATTGAATGGCGCAAGAAATTCGCCGAGCGCCTGCCAGAACGTCATCGCGGGCATTTCCTGCGGCCACGCCCGATTGAGATCCGCGAAGTTGATCCGCTTGATCCGCTGAAGCCGGAAAAGGTCAGTGATGTGCAGCACCTCTGGTTTCGTGTGCGCAGAGAGATTGATGAGCAGCCCTGGCTGCATCATTGCCTGATGGCCTATGCCTCCGATATGTCGCTGCTGGGCACCGGTAACCGTCCGCATGGTGTGTCCTGGATGACCGGCGAGCTGATGTCTGCCAGCCTCGATCATGCCATGTGGTTCCACGCGCCGATCAATTTCAGCGACTGGCACCTCTACACGATGGACAGCCCTTATGCGGGCGGGGCGCGGAGCTTCAATCGCGGCTCGATCTACACCCGGGACGGGCAACTGGTCGCCAGCGTCGCGCAAGAAGGCCTGATGCGCCCAGTGAAGCGGAAATAGGCAAAAATATAACATTCTTACCAAAATATATCTGAATATAAGACGGTATATCTCATCATTGATATATTGAGATAAATATCCTACAATTTGGCTATGGATCCGGTACGAAATCCGTTTGCGCCAGGCGCGGGATCGCAGCCTCCAGAGCTTGCGGGGCGAGAAGGCCTGATCGAGCAAGCAAACTTTGCCATTCAACGTCTGATGCATGGACGCCATGACAAAGCGCAGATCCTGCTCGGCCTGCGCGGGACGGGAAAGACCGTTCTGTTGAACAAGTTTGAACACCTGGCTCATACCCACGGCTGTGACACTACGTTCATAGAGGCGCCGGAGGACCGGTCGCTGGCATCACTGCTGGTGCCGCGCCTGCAAAAAGTGCTGCGCGCCCTGTCGACGGTTGAAGCAGCCAAGGCCCTGGCGCACCGGGCGCTTGGAGCGCTGAAGAGCTTCGCCAAGACGTTTAAGATTTCCTATGAAGGCGTTACAATATCTGTCGACCCAGCTGTCGGCATTGCTGATAGCGGTGACCTGGAAAGCGACCTGACGGACCTGTTTCTGGCTGTTGGCGCTGCGGCGCAACCAGCCGGGCGCGCCTGGGTCCTGTTCATTGATGAGCTGCAATATCTCGAACGGATCGAACTCTCTGCCCTGATCGTCGCGATCCACCGGATCGTCCAGAAGGGGTATCCGGTCATGTTCTTCGGCGCGGGCCTGCCTCAGATCGCAGCGCTGTCAGGCGAGGCAAAATCGTATTCGGAACGCCTGTTCGACTATCCGCCGATTGGCGCGCTGAGCGAAGACGCCGCCGCCAAGGCTATCCGCGACCCGATCCGCGAAGAAGGCGAAGACATCAATGCTGCCGCCTTGGCGCATATCTTCAAGATGACGTCCGGATATCCCTACTTCCTGCAGGAATGGGGCTATCAATGCTGGAACCTCGCGGAGCGGTCACCGATGGACGAGCTCATCGCCAAAACGGCAACCGAGCGCGCCATTGCTCGCCTCGACAATGGATTCTTTCGCGTCCGACTGGAGCGGCTGACTCCGAAAGAAAAAGAGTACGTCATTGCCATGGCAAACCTGGGCAGCGGACCTTATCGCTCCGCAGATGTTGCCGACCATTTAGGGGTTGAACCAACCTCGCTCGGCCCGCGCCGGGCCCAGATCATCAAGAAGGGCATGATCTACAGCCCCTCGCATGGCGACATTGCTTTTACGGTGCCACTGTTCGAGGATTTCCTCATGCGCCAGTATGCGCTCAGCCCCAAAGGTTAAACCGCTGTTAACCCTTACGGCCCATTTGTCAGGAAAACATTAACCACTCGGATGCCCGCCGTCACAGCGAATGTGACATTTGTGAACCTCGCAAATCACCCTAGGGCTGGTCGTTCGAACTAGGCCGACGGGGGCTGACCATGAATCTGCTCGAGCTTGTCATCATCGCGCACAGGTGTCGCTCGACCCATCATTTCATCGCGTTTGACGCTCTGCAGCTTTTGCAGGGCGACGACGCGGGTGACTGGAAGAATCTGCTGCTCAAGCACCACACCAACCTGCTTAAGGGTGCCAAGGCGCCGGATTCAGAATTCAAGGATTTCAAGAACCACGTCCTCCACGTTGAGGAAGGCGAGTGGGGCGGCGCCCGCGACGCGGCGATGGAATGGTATGGCAAGGCGGTCGAAGCCTTGCGCGAAAAGAAATGGGGCAAGGCCGCCTATGCGCTCGGCGTGCTGACCCATTATTATGCAGACCCGATCCAGCCGTTCCACACCGCACAAAGCGAAGAAGAAGGCGTCATTCACCGGGCGCTGGAATGGTCAATTGCCAAGTCGCGCGACACCATCAAGGCGCTGATCGATGTGCGTGGTTATCCATATGTGCATGCGGGGACGGAGACCGGCTTTGTCGCCGATATGGTGCTCGCCGGCGCGAAATACTCCAATCCGCACTATCAGACCTTCATCGATCACTATGATCTGCACAAAGGGGTCGCCAATCCGCCGGAAGGCCTGGATCAGACGCTGCTCGATATTCTCGCCGACCTCATCGCTTATGCGACGGCCGGGGTCGCGGTCCTGTTTGAGCGTGCCTTTGCCGAAGCGGGCGTGAAACCTCAAAAGGTCGATCTCGACCTGCCGGGCTATTTTGCGGCGCTCGACATTCCGATCCGCCGGATCACCAAACGCATGGCGGACAAGCGTGACCGCAAGACGGTTGAGGCTATGTACGAGGAGTTCGTCGAGACCGGGAAAGTCGTCAAAACGCTTCCTGCAGACGACAAGAAAATCCGCGCTCTGCATTGCAAACAGATCCTGCGCCAGCCGGTCGAGTGGCTGGACATGATGCCGATCCGCCCGATTGGCACAAAACACGTGCCCCTGCCGGAGCATCCGCAGCCGGTTGAGTATCAGCTGAAAGTGGTGCCCATTCCGGTCGCAGGCGCCGCGCTGGAAACCGACCGCACGCCAACGGTCGCGCCGGATCCGGAAGTCTTTGACGCCGAGCAAGCGGTGGAGGAGATAACCGCAGCTCCGGAGCCTGAAATCGTGGTGAAGCCCGAGCCTGAACCGGCGCCCGTTGAAGAGATCGGCGAGCCAGAAGCGATCGAGGCCGCGGGGCCAGAGCCTGAGCCAGAACCTGAGATTGTCGAGGAACCCGTCGAAGAGATCGTGGCGGAAGCCCCTGCAGCTGAAGCGATGCTCGCCGAACTGGATGCGGTCGAGACGCCTGCGCCTGACCCTGAGCCCGAGGTCGAAACAGAAATCGAGCCCGAACCCGTCGCCGAAATCGAGGCAGCAGAGCCTGAACCGGTCGAGGCCGCGAATGATGATGAGCAAAACCATCACATCACGCTCGACTCGCCGGTTGTCGATGCGCCTTCCATTGGCCCAAAAACCGCATCGCGACTGGAAAAAGTCGATATCTGGACGATTGGCGATCTGCTGAATGCCGATCCCGCGGAAACCGCGACGGCGCTGAATGTTCGTTACATCAAGACCGATACGCTCATCGATTGGCAGGATCAGACCCGCCTGATGGTCGAAGCGCCGGGACTGCGCGTTCTCGACAGCCAGATTTTGGTCGGCGCTGGAATCCGCAGCGCAGATGACCTCGCCAAGGCCTCGGCCACCAAAGTCTTGAACGCGGCCACGAGTTTCCTCGATACGCCAAAAGGGGCGCGGGTCCTGTGGGGCGGCGAAAACAACGTCGACAAGACCGAAGTCGAGCACTGGATCGGGCTGGCAAAATCAGCACAGGGCTGATCGCATCTGCCGACTTTGCCAAAAAAAGACATGATCCGGATTCAAATTATGAACAGGCGGCGATAGCGGCGTTGATCGAACCAACGAAGCTTGCCATGTCTGCTTCAGATGATGCCGCGCCGAGGAGATAGACTTGCGGGTGTTTGCAATCATTCTGTTGGGAATCGTGGGGCTGGCGGCCTGCCAACCGCAAGACCGCTCGGCTGACGAGGCGAGCGAGACGCTACCCGTCCTGTGCCAGACGCTTGTGCATCAAAGCGACGGTTACACGGTCTGCATCTTTGATGCGCGCGAGCATGATATTCGCCTGTTTCATAGCGATGCGGAGGGCGAGCCTTATCTGCAGTTTGATACGCTTGAGCGCGAACTTGATGAGCAAGGCGAGGTGCTGCTCTTTGCCATGAATGGCGGCATGTATCACGAAGACCGAAGTCCGGTCGGGTTCTATCGCGACCCGTATGGCGACCAGGCCAGTGTGAATACGAATGACGGTCCGGGGAACTTTCACCTGCGCCCAAATGGGGTGTTCTGGCTGAATGGGTCTGAGGCCGGTATCACAGAGAGTGAAGCCTATCTCGAAGCCGAAATTGATCCGGTCTATGCCACACAATCGGGGCCTATGTTGGTCATTGATGGCGAATTGCATCCGGACCTCAATCCGGATGGGACATCGCATCGCCGCAGAAACGGGGTCGGCGTCGCCGATGATGGTCAAACCGTCTATTTCGTGATCTCGGACTCAGCCGTGACCTTTCACGATTTCGGCACGCTGTTTCGTGATGTGATTGAGGTTCCGAACGCACTCTTCCTGGATGGTCAGGTGAGCCGGATCTATGCGCCGTCTATCAATCGAAATGAAATCGGCACCGATCTCGGGCCGATGATCGGCGTGGTCCAGTAATCACTCAATCTGTACGCGGTAGCGGATGGTAAAGCTCGGATTGGCGCCGCCAGAATTGCCGTTCATGGCCCCATCAAACTGAAGTTGGAAAGCTGCAACGGTTGGATCAAAGCCCGCCGTTGGCGTCATGCTGGCATTGGCGCCATTGAGGAAAGTGACCCCGTCACCGCCATCGCCGAGGCTGGTAAAGTTGAGGCTGACCCCGCTCGCCGCGGCGCCGCTACCATCGATGAACTCAAACGGGGAGCCAAAGCCGTCAAAGTCGCCCGCAAACAGGCTAGTATTGGAATCGATGACGTCGCCGATAGCCACGGTACCGGCATCAGCGGAGCCGAGGCCATTATTTGTCACTTCGATCGAATAGATCGCCCAGGCGCCCGGAATGCCGAGCGGATTGCTGGTGCCATTGATCGGATCCTGCTCGATCACAACCGACTTGCTGACACTGAAATCCGGCTGCGCGCGATTGAAGCAAAGATCGTCGACATGCCAATAGTCAAAATCATTGCCGCTGGCGGCGGGATAGACAAAGCGCACCTGGAAGTTGGCGTGCCAGGCGGAGACGGGCATTGTGTAAGTACGGGTGAAGATCTCGCCTTGAGTGCCGTTGCCTGGGAACGTCTCAAGCGTCACCCAATTGAGCGCCGCGTTGAGATACTGAAACGTCAAATCTTCACCCGGATCAGGGTTCTCGCTGAACGCGTCAGAGCCGCGGCGGATCCAAACCTCAGTCTCGGCCAGATTGTCGGAATCAAAACTGATCGAAGTGGCCGTCACCGTATCATGGCGCAAGAACATCGAGTTGGCTGAAGACTGGAATGTATCGCTATTGATCCCGGCGCGGGTGGCATTGGTGGTCGTCCAATTACCAAAGCCGCTTTCAAAGCGCTCGCATTGTCCGACGCCCATACCAGATGGAAGAGGCGGCGGCGGGGCGACGCCGGTTTCCACCAGCAGGACATCGTCAATATGCCAATAGTCATACCCGATTCCGCCATTGGCTGGCGGACCGCCGCTGCCGCCAGTCTGACGAAAGCGCAGCTGAAACGCGGCATGCAGCGCGCCCGCAGGCAGGTCCAGGCTGACATTGGTGATCTCGCCATTCGGGCCTGCGCCTGCCAGGGTCTGGATCGGCACCCAGGTCGTGGTGGCGTCAAGATATTCGAACACGAAGTCTTCGCCCGCATCGACATCTTCACTGAACGCATCGAGACCCTGACGTAGCCAGGCGGTCAGCGTCGCCCCGGTCACTGCCGACAGGTCGATCACGGGCCCGGTCATGGTCACCACGTCGCCGCGGGTAAAGGCTGAGCAGTTTCCGGAATTGGACGTTTGCGTCGATGTGGCGGACAGATTGGCGTCTGATACCGTCCAGAGCGGCGACAGCGTATCGCAGCTCGCGCCATCATCGAAGTCGTCAAACAGAAGGGTGTCGCCCGGCGCAGCCTGCGCTGGCATAGCAAGACACGCCCACGCTGCGCCCGCCGCGAGCAGATATGGCATTCCCCGAACCATAGGTTGGCAATAGCGCATGCGCCTTTACACTGTCTGAACAAATCACTCGCATCTGGTGGGACCATGCTTCGTTTTCTGTCTTTTTTCAGTGCCTTAGTCTTGCTCAGCCCGAGCGTCAGCGCGCATCCGGTGACGCCGACGCAAACCACATATCTCGGCAATGAGGGGATCATGGTCAGCGATGGCCACACCACGGTGTTGTTTGATCCGCTCTATCCGAACGGTTTTGGTACTTATCAGATGGTGCCGGACGTGATGCGTCAGCACCTGATGGAGGGCATTGCTCCCTATGAAAATGTCGATGCCATTTTCATCAGCCATATGCATCCCGATCACTTCTCGATCGGTGAGGTGATTGCCTATATGCGGCGTCACGAACAGGTCCGCGTTTTTGCCCCGGCGCAGGCGGTCGATTGGATGCGGCAGGAGGCCGGTGATGACGCGATCTTCGACCGGGTCACGGCGGTCGGACTGGAACGCCTCGACGCGCCGCTCAGTTTTCGCGAGGGTGATCTGACGATCGACGTGGTTCGCATCCCGCATGCCGGTTGGCCCGGCCGCGCAGAGGTTTCGAACCTGGTCTGGCGGGTGACGCTCAGCGACGGCATCACGGTCATGCATCTCGGCGACGCGGATCCGCGCGATGAGCATTACGCGCCGCATGATGACCATTGGATGGTGAAGCGTACAGATACCGCCTATCCGCCCTATTGGTTCTTCACCATGGGCGACGGCCCGCAAATCCTTTCCACCCGGCTGAACACGCTGAAAGCGACGGGCATTCACGTGCCGATTGAACTACCCGTTGACCTGTTTCTGACCGGCGCCGACTTCTTCCATGTTCCGGGCGAGACTCGCCTGATTGAGAAAGTAGGCGCGGAGTGAGCGAGGCGCTCCGCGCGGCTTTGCTCGAATTTGACGGCAAGGCGCTGTCTTACCTCTCGGAGACGAGCCTGCGGTTCAAACAAGCGCCGGACTATCTGGAGACGCTGGTGGGTCTCGCTGGGGACCGCGCTGCACATATCGACAATGGCGCGACATGGCTCATCAAGGATCACCTCGAAAAGGGCGGCGCGCAGGCCCCAGAATTGGTGGCGCCGCTCCTGAAACAGCTTACGACGGAGCCTTCCTGGCCGGCTGCGCTGCACATCTTGCAAAGCGTCCGGCGTGTCGATCTGACAGGCGCGCGCGATACGGCGGCGTTCGATGCGATGAAGGCATATGCAGATCATCCGCGCCCGTTTCTTCGCGCCTGGGCGATGGATGCGATGTGGCGAATGGCGCACGCCTTTCCTGATTTACAAGCTGATGCGCGGCGGGCAATCGGTACGGGTTTGAACGACAAAGCGGCGTCTGTGCGTGCCCGTGCAAGGCAACTCTCGAAGGAGGCATGCGAATGAAGAAGATCACTCTATCGGATGAGCGGCGGGCACGTCTGGTTGGTCAGCTGCAGACCCTGTTTGCAGCAGAGTTCGATGAAACCCTGTCGGAGTTTCGCGCCGAGCAGATCGTCAATCTGATGCTGACCACGCTTGGTCCTGGAATCTATAATCAGGCGGTCCAGGATGTGCGTGGTCATTTGCAGACAAAGCTCGACGATCTTGATGGCGAAGTCTATGTGGACGACCAGACTTAGATCCAGCGCTAGACACCAGACATAAGACGGAGCCGCCATGTCCCTTACCCTTTACGGCCTGAAGAATTGCGACACATGCAAGAAAGCCCTGAAAGCGCTTGAGGTTGCGGGCAAAGTGGTGAGTTTTGTCGACATTCGTGCGGAGGCTGATCTGTCTGCGCTGCTGCCGCGCTGGCTTGAAGCAGCGGGTGAGGATGTGCTGATCAATCGGCGGTCTACGACCTGGCGCAACCTCTCCGACGAAGACCGCATGCGCGACCCGCTCGCTTTGCTCTCAGAGCATCCGACCCTGATCAAACGCCCTGTGATCGAAGCCGGCGAAGAGGTGTATGTCGGCTGGGCCAAGACGACTGAGCAAGTGTTGCTTTAATCGTCACAGCGTCTCGATCCGTCTGAAATACCAGCCGCGCCCTTGTGGGAAGCCGCGCCCAAATGGTATCGCCAATCCTGTAATGCTCTCATCAGAGGGGCAGGGGATTTGGAATGCAAGAAGTCGAAGCGAAATGGATCGAAACGACCCTGCGCGCCTATCCCGCGGAGGAGTTGTCGCCGATTCTCGACATTGGCAGTCAGACGCTCGCCTTTCGCACGAAAGAAAAGCCTTACATTCACAATGACCTGTTCGCGCCGCTGATGGCGCGCGGGATATCCATCATCCACTCCGATTTGCAGGAGGGCGAGGGCATCGATATCTCGGCCAATCTGCTAGAAGAAGACGGATACAATCAGATCAAGGCCGCAGCGCCGCGTACGATCTTTTGCAACAACGTGCTCGAACACGTGCTCGACCCGGCCGAGTTTGCCAGTCGCTGTTTCGCGCTTTTGCCGCCAGGCGGACGCCTGGTGATCACGGTGCCGAAAAGCTATCCACACCACCGCGATCCGATCGACACCATGTTCCGGCCGACGCCCGATGAAATTCGCGCGCTGATCTCCGAACCCGCTGAAGTGCTTGCGGCTGAGATTATCGACACTGGATCTTATCGCGACAATCTGAAGAAGCGCCCATGGATCATCTATCGCCAGATCATTCGCCTGCCGTTTCCATTCCTCGGCTGGACCAAGTGGAAGCGGTCGATGAAGAAATTCTACTGGATGATCTGGCCGTATCGCCAGTCCTGCGTGGTGATACAGAAGCCGCTTAGTTCCGCGACCTAGGATTGAGGTAAAGCGCTTCCTCATCATGATCGAGATCGGGCTCCACCTTTCCTCGAAACACCTGTTCAGCCATCGCCTTCACATGTTTGCGTCCGGCGCGGTTGAATTTCAGCACAGCGCAGAACAGCTCCAAAACAGCTTCTAGCTTGCGGTCCTGATATTGCGGGTCGATCCGCACCATCCAGGCCCCGCCGAGATTGACCAGCTGATGGTCGAGCACGCCAATCTTACGGCCCTTGGAATTATAGACCGTGTAATCGGCGCCAAAGCTGAACCAGTGACGGCGCACCGTATAGAATTCAGAGCGTGTCTTGCCCTGGATGAAGAAGCTGAATTTCTCCGGCTGAAACGGCCAATGCATGGCCGAACGCTCAAGCTGGATCAGCTGTTTGTGCCGAGCAAGGTTGATTGCGAAGGACTGAACCGGGCGACCGCCCGCAGCCAGGGTCAGCTGGGTCGACCGGCCGAGCAGCATTTCCGCGGTCCCGCGCCAGGACAGCGTTTCAGAGAACAGTTTGATGACCAGGCGGCGCTCAAACCCCTCGCTGCCATCCCAGAGCTCCTGGCGATAGCCGATCAAAGCCTGGCGTTTGCCGTCGATGACGGTCTGGCCATACAGCTCCATATCTTTGGTGAACTGGTCAGAGGCGGCTTCATTCTGCGTCCGCTTCATGATTCCGATTTCGGCGGTGTTGAGATCAGTCGCCCAGAAATCGACCTTCACTTTGCGCCGCTTGGTCTTGGCTTTCGCTTGCTTCGCCGGTTTCACATCGCCAGCATCCGCCGCGAGCGCCATTCCATCTGCCATGTCCGTCTCCGAGAATTCGAGAATCGCTTTGCCTGCAATCTCGTCTCGAGTGGTCAGGATTTGGTTAACAGCGCTGCAGCTTCTGTTAACGCCTGACGGGTGGCAGGCCGCGCCTTGATGACGTGAGAAATCACATGCTAGCGTTTCGGCGTGGGAGGATGCTTTGATGATTATTCGAAAGTGGTTGGTGTGCGCTTGCGCCGCGCTTGGTCTGACCGGGCTCAGCTTGGCGCAGGAGGCCGAGACGCCCACTTGCCCGGATACAGCTGAGCAAGCGCTCTACAATATGTGGGCGCGGGTTCAGCTTGGTCAGGAGACCAGCGCCGACAATGTATTTCGGTTGGCCCGCGCTGGGATTTACAATTGCCAGGACCGCAGCGACGTTCAGGGCCTGGCGATTGAGCTCTTACTGATCCTCGGCGACGCTATCGAAAGCCCGGAACAGAAATTGGCGATCTATAAGGAAGCGCTGCAGGCGGTTTCCTTTAACGATACCGGATGGAATGCCAGCGTGCCGGCACCGGAGATCATTACGACGGCGGGCACGCCGGAGAAGCTCTATTTTTACGGCCAGGTGAATAGCCATCACAAAAGCAAGATCATTCCGAGCCTGCTCAAACTGGCCGAGCAAGGCGAGATTGCGATGATCTTCCTCGATCCCGAATTTAGCGCCTGCCCGTATGAGCAGACCAAGCAGGAGCGGGCGCTCACCGAAGCGCAGGCGATCGGCCGCTATCAGGATTTCGAAGCGTTTGGCCGGGTGGAGTTTTTCGTCAAACGCATTCGCGCCCTGTCGGAGGCATGCCCGCAGCGACGCTCGCAAATTCTCAACGCGCTGAGCAATTTTTACAAGCGCGGGCATGAGCGTACCGACCTTGTGAATGGCCAATTAGGACAGTCCTATCTGCGACTCGCGATTGAGGTGGGAGACGAGATTCTCGCGCTGCCAGACGATCCTGCGGACAATGATCGGGATATCGTTGTGTCGCTCCTCCAGGAATGGTTGCCGAAATGGCGCGAGGATTTGCGTTAAACCCGCGCAAGCCAAAACACCGCCTCTTTCCAAACGGGATTGATCGACGTAGAACAGACCTCATCCGAGGGGCGCGTCTGGAAGCGCTGAGATCACTCTGTCGACCGAGTGAGCACCCTTAGAACCTGATCCGGCTAGGACGTTTCATGGGGAGACGTGCGAACCGGCGTAGGAACGGAGACCGCTTTGGCGACACTCGCCGTATCACCCGCCCCGCCACCAGATGTGGCTGCCAGTCTTGAGGCCTGCCCTGCTGCAGCGCGTACGCATCTGACCGGGCTGCGGACGCTGATTTTCGAAACCGCCGCAGAGCTTCCCGAGGTTGGGGAGATAACCGAAGCCCTGAAATGGGGCCAGCCATCTTATCTCACCGATCAGACCAAAAGCGGCACCACGATCCGTCTCGGCTGGAGCGAGGACGGCGCATCGGTCAGCCTGTTCGTGCATTGTCAGACCAGTCTCGTCGGCGAGTGGCGCCAGCGCTACGACGACGCGCTGACCTTTGTCGGTAATCGTGAGATTTCGATCCCGACGGACGCCGCCTTGCCGCGCGCGCCGCTGCAACACTGTATCGCCATGGCGCTGACTTATCATGCGAGGAAGCGGTCATGAAGTTTCTGCGCATCTGGGCGGTCTTGCTGGCGCTCTCCTTGATGATTGGCGAGCTGTGGCGCTCCTGGGGCGCGGGCCGCGAATTTGTCTTTGTCGTCGATGATCAGATCATGGGAGCGCTGCTGATCTGGTCGGCTTATCTGCTGAAGCAGGAAACCCTGCGCCGCCGCGCCTTTTTCTCCGCCGCCTGGGCGTTCAATGTCGGGATGCTGTATGGCAGCTTCTTTGGCAAGATTGTAAGCCCTGAAAACTCTAATCCCGGCAATTGGGATTTCGGCATTCTCACGGCCCTGATCGGGCTGGCTTTCGTTTCTGCGATCATCGGTATGATCGCGTCCATTCTTCTACCTCACCAGGGACAAACACCATGAACAAACCTGTCGACCAGTCCGAATTCGAGACCCCGGAAGTTACCACTGGCCCGCTGCCGTCCAGCCGCAAAGTGTTTACCCACCCGAAGGCCGACCCATCGCTCTCTGTCCCGCGGCGGATGATCGACCTGCACCCGACCGCGAATGAGCCGCCCGTGCCGGTCTATGACACGTCCGGTCCATATTCAGACCCAAGCGTCACCATCGATGTCGAAAAAGGCCTTGCTCGTCACCGCACCGACTGGGTGCTGGAACGCGGCCACGTCGAGGCCTATGAGGGGCGCGATGTGAAGCCGGAAGATAATGGAGGCGCGACGGGTAAATATCTCGCCCGCGAATTCCCGGTGCGTCACCAGCCGCTGCGCGGCAATGGCACGGGCCCGCTGACTCAGTTCGAGTACGCCAAGGCCGGGATCATCACCAAGGAGATGATCTATGTCGCCGAGCGCGAGAATCTGGGCCGTCAGGAACAGCTGGAAAACGCTGAAGCGCAGATCGAACAGGGCGAGAGTTTCGGGGCCGAGATCCCGGCTTTCATCACGCCGGAATTTGTTCGCGACGAGATTGCCCGCGGCCGCGCCGTGATCCCGTCCAATATCAACCATCCGGAGCTGGAGCCGCAGATCATTGGTCGCAACTTCCTGGTCAAGATCAACGCCAATATCGGCAACTCGGCGGTCGCCTCCAGCGTCGAGGAAGAAGTCGAGAAAATGGTCTGGGCGACGCGTTGGGGCGCCGACAATGTCATGGACCTGTCGACCGGCCGCAACATTCACAACACCCGCGAATGGATCATCCGCAACGCGCCGGTGCCGATCGGCACGGTGCCGATCTATCAGGCGCTGGAAAAAGTGAATGGCGTCGCCGAGGATCTCACCTGGGAGGTCTATCGCGACACGCTGATCGAGCAGTGCGAGCAGGGCGTCGACTATTTCACCATCCATGCTGGCGTGCGCCTCGCCTATATCCACCTCACCGCGGACCGGGTGACCGGCATTGTCAGCCGCGGCGGATCGATCATGGCGAAATGGTGCCTCGCGCATCATGAGGAGAGCTTCCTCTACACCAAGTTCGCTGAGATTTGCGACATCATGCGCGCCTATGACGTGACCTTCAGCCTTGGCGATGGCCTGCGTCCCGGCTCGATCGCCGATGCCAATGACGCGGCGCAGTTTGCGGAGCTGGAAACGCTTGGCGAGCTGACCAAGATTGCCCATGCCCGCGGCTGTCAGGTGATGATTGAAGGCCCCGGCCACGTCCCTATGCACAAGATCAAGGTGAATATGGACAAGCAGCTGAAGGAATGCGGCGAAGCCCCGTTCTATACGCTCGGGCCGCTCACCACCGATATTGCGCCGGGCTATGACCACATCACGTCCGGCATTGGCGCGGCGATGATTGGCTGGTTCGGCACCGCCATGCTCTGCTATGTCACGCCGAAGGAGCATCTTGGCCTGCCGGATCGCGACGATGTCAAAGTCGGCGTCATAACCTATAAGCTCGCCGCGCATGCCGCTGACCTCGCCAAAGGCCACCCGGCGGCGCAGATCCGCGACGATGCGCTGTCACGGGCCCGGTTCGAGTTTCGCTGGGAGGATCAGTTCAACCTCTCCCTCGACCCTGAAACCGCCCGCGACTATCACGACCAGACCCTGCCCAAAGAGGCCCACAAGGTCGCCCATTTCTGCTCCATGTGCGGCCCGAAATTCTGCTCCATGAAAATCACCGCAGAGGTGCGGGACTATGCGGATGGGCTGAGCGATAATGAGAAGGCGGACCTGCAACGGCAGGCCGACGAAGCACGCAAGGGCATGGAAGAAAAGAGCCGCGAATTCAAGACGAAGGGGTCGCAGATTTATTTGGATGCGGGGTGAGTAGGTCCGCGTTCGGCGTCAAAGCATGGGTAATCGGGCGGACTGTTAGCCAGTCGAGCTCCTGATAGGTTCGCAGCATTGGGCTGCGGATAGGAAG
>JABSQB010000119.1 GCA_013214545.1 Henriciella sp. | reverse complement strand
GGCCCACCACCGTGAAGTCATTGCCCGGCTGGCGGAAGGGTTGGCCGACTACAACCCGGTGGTCGTCACGGGCGAGACATCATCCGAGGACCGCATCGAAGCGGTCGACGCATTCCAGACGGGCGAGGCGTCCGTCTACATCGGCAACATCACAGCGTCCGGCACGGCGGTCACCCTGACCCGAGCGTCGGAGTTGTTGTTCATTGAAGCGTCCTACGTGCCCGGCGATAACGCCCAGGCCGCGGACCGCATCTACCGCATCGGCCAGACGCGACCCTGCCGCGTGCGGTTCCTTTCCTTGGCGTCGAGTGTCGACGAGATCGTCGTCGGTGTCATCCGCAACAAGGTCGCGATGCACAAGGAGCTATTCGGATGAGTGAAGACGACTTCAATCGTTACCTAGAGGACAAGCTGTCGGCCGTCGTCATCGACGCGGCGCTTGAAGGCGGTAAGCACCACCTCGACCCGTCCTTTGTCAGCGCGGCCATCAAGGAAGTGCTGGTGTCGATGCTGGCAGGTTCATCTCTACACGTGGACAGCTATGCATAAGTGGATGCCCGGCGAGCCGGAGTTCATCGGCCCGATCTACCCGCTCGATCTGCGCACGATCTCGGAAGCGGCCAGCCTGACGCACATCCGCCGCGAGACGCTGTATCGCTGGGTCCACCATGGCGTCAGCGGCCAGAAGTTGTATGCCCATCGGTCGGCTGACGGTCGCCACATCTTCGTCTCGCTGGCGGAGATCAAGCGTTTGCAGTCGGTGGTGGGGACGCATCGGTCCGCCATCGGTGCGCTCGACCACCAGATCCGTTTCAACGGCAACACGGCGGTGTTGTTCAACCAGTGGTGGGACTACGTGCGCCAAGACAAGCGCCGCCCCACCATGTATGGGACTAAGCGGAACTCGCGTGTCCACGCGATCCATCTCGCCCTTGCTACGGCGCTGAAAGCGGTGGGCATCGAGCCAAAATTGGGTCGAAAAAACTAACCCCATGCTTGTGTCGGCTTGAGCCGACATGTATAGAATTACCTGCCCCGCACGGCCAACCAGAGTGGTGTCTGTGTTTCTCCGTGTTTCGTTCCTTCGCCGTGCGGGGCTTTTCATTCAGCCATGCAAGTCATCCTTCTCAACGGTCCTCCCCGCAGTGGTAAAGACACCATTGGCAGCCTGCTCGCCAATGAGATCGAAGGTGCGTATTGCGACAAGTTCGCCGCCCCGATCATCGACCACATGTATTCCAACTTCGGCGTGTCGTGCGATGACGGTGGCGACAAGTCAGTCCCGCTCGACGTGCTCAACGGTTTCTCGCGCCGCCAATACGCCATCGCATACAGCGAGCGGTGGATCAAGCCCACGCTCGGTGAGGACTGGTTCGGCCAGCAAGCGGCCCGCATGGTTGAGCTTCGTGCGGGTTACCCCGGAGGCAGAAGCGTGCTGCGGGACAACACCACGCCATGGTGCAGCACCCTCATCTTCACCGACTCAGGCTTCCGCGAGGAAGCCATCCCTGTAGTCGAAGCGGTGAAGAAGCGCGACGGCACGGTCGTGCAGGTTCAACTGTTCCGGCCCGGTTGCTCCTTCAACGGTGACAGCCGTGGCTACTGGGACCTGGAAGGCGTCCGGTCGATCCAGTTCTTCAACGACGGCCCGCTAGACGAACTGCTCATGCGCGTCCGTCGCGAGCTTGTCCCGGCGATCATTCGTTAGCGAAAAGGAGTCGAAACATGGCCAAAAAGCTCACAAACGATAAGTTCCAGCACCGCATCATCATCGAGGGGACCAGCCGCCGCGTGCTGGTGTCGAACCTCAAGAGTTGGTTGAAGGTGCTGGGCGAGCACGTCGACATCAACTCGATCGACCCGTTGCTGGACGGTGATAAGCGGCGCAAGGCACACAAGCCCGGTGTCGGTGCCACTAACTCGCTCGGTCACCGGAAGCACCCAAGCAAGACGCCACCGCTGCCACCGGCTGCGGAAGCCGCAGGTGTAGCTCCACCGCTGAAGGTGCCCTCACCTGCCGACATCAAGCTGCTCGTCGCGTCGGCCATCGAGACGGCTGGCCGAGAAGAGGTGGTGGCGATCTTCAAACGCTTCGGCTGCCAGCGTCTCGCGGACTTCCGACCCACGCAATTCATCAACCTAGCTGAAAGCCTCCGCGTCCTCATCCGCGAGATTGATGCGGCCGACGCCGCCGCGGCGGAGGAACTAGGTGTAGACGCCGAGATCGGCGAAGAGAGTGATGACCAATGAGTTCCCATGCGAAGTTGTCGCCTTCATCCTCAAGTCGCTGGATTGCCTGCCCCGGCAGCGTCCGCTTGAGCGAGGACGTTCCCGACCCCGCAGGCGAAGCTGCGCGAGAGGGCACGTTCGCACACGCCATCGCCGAGCAGTGCCTCAAGGAAGACAAATCCCCGTTCGAGTTCGTCGGCCATAGCGACGGTGAGTTCACGTGCGACAACGAGATGGCTACGCATATCAGCGTCTACGTTGACGCTGTCAACGCGCTGGCCGACG
>JABSQB010000118.1 GCA_013214545.1 Henriciella sp. | reverse complement strand
TCGGACCGCAACTACGGCGACCGTCGCCACGGTGCCATCATCGACAGCACCCCGCTGCACGCAGCGCGGACCATCGGTGCCGGTTTGATGTCAGGCGCGTCGTCGCCCGTCCGCCCCTGGTTCCGCCTGTCGACGATGGACCCGGAGTTGGACGCGCAGCCGGAGGTGAATACTTGGCTGTCTGACGTGACGAAGCTGATGTTCGGCTACATCGGCGACAGCAACTTCTACCACCAACTGCACAACGCCTACGTTTCCGAGGCTGTCTTCGGAACGTCGGTGATAATTCTCCTGCCGGACGACGAGACGCTGTTCCACGCGTATGGCCCTGCCGTCGGTCAGTTCTACTTGGCGACGGATGCGAAGGGCCGGGTCAACACCTGCTACCGCGAGTTCGAGATGACCGCGGCGCAAGTCGTCCGCGAGTTCGGCTACGAGAACTGTAGCAACGAAGTCCAGCAGGCATTCGACAACGAGAACTTCGAGCATGAGGTGTGGGTCGTCCACGCCATCGAGCCGAACGACGACCGCTACGTGGAAGGATCGGCGCTGAAGCACCAGCTTCCTTATCGTTCGGTGTATTTCGAGTTCCCTGCCAACGGGCAGAAGGTGGACGGGAAGGCCCTGCGCGACGGTGGCTTTGAAGTCTTCCCGGTGTTGGTTTTCCGGTGGGATGTCGCAGGTGAGGATGTCTACGGGCATTCGCCGGGCATGGAAGGTCTGGGCGACGCGATCCAGCTTCAGCATGAGCAGGAGCGGAAGGGTCAGGTGATTGACTACCAGACCCGCCCACCGCTGCAAGCTCCGCCTAGCGTGAAAGGTGCGGAGGTTGATACGGAGCCGGGCGGTGTGACCATCGTCCCGAACGCGGGTCGCGAATCGGGCATCCGCCCGCTATTTGAGACCCGCCTTGATCTCGGTGGTCTGCTCAACGACATCGAGGACATCCGTGGCCGCTTGCGCCGCACGATGTTCACCGACCTGTTCTTGATGTTCCAGAACTTGGACAAGTCGATGACGGCCCGTGAAACGGTTATCCGTGACACGGAGAAGCTGTTGATGATCGGCCCGATGCTGGAGCGCCTGTTCGATGAAGGGTTGAAGCCTGCCATCGACTTGATCTTCTACTACATGTCGTCGGCCGGTGTTCTTCCACCGGCTCCGCCAGCGTTGGTCGAGCGCGACCTTGACGTTGTCTTTGTGTCTCCGCTTGCGCAGGCGCAGCGTGGTATCGGCATCAACTCCATCGACCGACTGTTGCAGACGACCGGTGCCCTAGCGGGCATGAAGCCGAACGCGCTGGACATCATCGACGAGGACGCGACCATGCGGATCTACGCCGACATGCTCGGTGTTGACCCGGACGTTCTCCGCGACCCGGATGCCATCGCCGCGCTGCGTGAAGCTCGCGCTCAGGAGCAGGCGGCGGTCGAGCAGGCGAAGGCGTTGCAGCAAACGTCGGCGTCGATGAAGAACGCGGCCGAGGCGGAAGCCATTAACCCGGTGGCTAACACGACGGGGCTTGTCGCGCCGTGAGGGGTCTGCCGTATCGAATGCGCCGTGCGCTACGGCGTGCGGCTAGTGTCGACGCGGCGCAGGACGACCGCATCGCGGAAGTCGCCGTCACGGCGGACGGGAAGCTCGACCCGTATGTCATCGGAGAGGGCTTGGCGTATGACGCGGCGACGAACACGCTCAGTAACACGGTCGCGCCGGGTCCTTCGTCCAGCATGACGCTGATGAAGGCATACGGGACATCGACTGCGTCGATTGCGAATACGCTAGCCGACCTTACGTGGGACACGGCGGTCATCCCCGCGGCAGGCGTCTCAACCGCTGGGGAGGAGATTAGGTTCGCTGTCAGCGGTGTCTACACGTTCACGGTGTCGGCCCGCTCGACGAACGACAACCGCGCTGAGATGTTCATTCGCTCATACATCAACGGTGTGGAGCAAGCGCAAGACGTTGTCAGCGATTACGTCGCCCGTGACAGCGATCAGAACACAGGTGGCGTAACTCTTAGCACGGCATTTGATGTCACGGCTGGCGATCGCGTCTCTTTTAAAGCATTCACGGACGCCGACAACACGGCCACCCTCGAACGGTCCGGCACCTTCATCATCGTCCAAGGCCCCTTCAATGTCTGATAAGCCAGTATCTAAGTTCCAGTGGGCGCTGCTTGGCGCTTCGGTGGGTTGTTTGCTAACTATGGCCGGTCTCTTCTCGGAGAACGACATCGTCACCGGCACCGGTCTAACTGTCATCGTCGGTGCTGTCGGCTTTGGCTCTATTCCCTCCAAGCCGAAATGAATACCACCGTGTGGAGTGGCATCGGCGCTACCGTTGTCGGTGCCCTCTTCACGGCGTGGAAGCTGGGGCTGCGGCAATGGTGGCGTCAGAAATGGGAAGACCGCCGCGAGCGCGAGGTGATGGCAAACGCTCGCCGGTTTGTGCAACTGTATGGCATCGCCCGCGAGTGGCTGTCGCGTAAGCAGTGCCAGCGCGTGCTCATCCTCTACGCCCGTAATAGCGGGTCACCCTGGCGACCGGAGACGCCTGTCCGCGTTAGTTGCATGGTGCAAGTCGTCGCCCC
>JABSQB010000117.1 GCA_013214545.1 Henriciella sp. | reverse complement strand
TTGGGTCAGTTACGATGAGCCAAAAATCCTCCTTAAGCAAAACAACCAAAGTGTCTCACGGTCGCTGAACCGCTACATGCTGGGCGAAGACGGCGACGCTGAACTCGTGAACTACCGCGTGCGCAGCAATTATTATGTCGTTGACCGGTTGTTCCGCGCGGCCGAACTGCGCCTTGGGACAAGCAATCAGACCGTTGTCCGCATTTCCCGCCATGAGCGGCGCTCACCCCTTGCGGCAATCTTTGGGGGCTAGGAAGATGTCCGAGCCCATTCCCTTTGACGAGCATGCTGAGCGGTTGAAGATCCGCTCTAGCCCGAAACCTGTCACCCGGATCAATCGCAAGGTTCTGATGGTCGGCGCGGGCCTCGGCGTGCTCGCCCTGTTTGCCGCGATGAGCATTGCCCTGAAACCGCCGACCGCCGTCGATCCAGATCAGCAGCGCGAGCTTTACAATACGACGAATAAGAGAACACCTGAGGGGCTTGGAGCGCTGCCCGCCAGCTACAGCGATATCTCACCGATTGAGGATCGTATAACCCGGCTTGGCCCGCCGCTCTCCGGCGATCTTGGAGCGACCATGCTCCGCGCCGAGCGCGAACTCGGGCTGGAACCAGAATTCGTTACAAGGTTGGAAGATGATTTCCGGCCAAGTCCCGTCGATGAAGCCGAGAGGGCGAGGCGCATGCGCGAAGCGGCCCTTGCCGATGAGGCGGCCCGCGCGCCGGTCTTCTTTCAGCTTCAATCTGAAACCGGTGGCCAGACCGTTTCAGAGGCCAGGCCGTCAGATCGTGATCCTGCGATTGATCTTGGATCGGAACTTCTTGCGCTTGCCGCGCTGCCGCAAGGCGCGCCGTCAGCCTTCAGTCAAGCCGCTGATACAAATCTCCAATCCCGCAAGCTCGCCTTTGCGAGCGAAGGCGCGGGTGCTGACATCTATAACGAACATCGCGTTGAAGACCCGGCATCGCCCTTTCAGGTCATGGCAGGCACGCTGATCCCGGCCTCCTTGGTTACCGGCATCAACTCCGACCTGCCAGGAACGATCGTCGCACAAGTTACTCAGCCGGTCCATGATACGGTCACCGGGCAATATGTTCTGATCCCGCAGGGGTCACGCCTGATCGGACGCTATCAGTCTGAAGTCTCATTCGGGCAGAACCGTGCACTGGTGACCTGGGATCGGATCATTTTCCCTGATGGGTCGTCGATTGTCATCTCCGCGCCAGGTGCAGATGCGCAAGGGTATGCGGGTCTGTCGGACAGAACGGATCACCATTGGGACCGGGTCTTCATCGCAGCGGGGCTCGCCACCATTCTTGGTGTTGGCGCAGAGCTTGGCGCGGATGGAGATGGCGATATCGAGCGCGCAATCCGGCGCGGAACAACAGACACGATCAACCAGGCGGGCCAGCGCGTCGTTGACCTCAATCTTGGAATTCAACCGACTATTCGTGTGCGCCCTGGCTGGCCTGTGCGCGTCGTTGTCACCCGCGACCTCATTCTCAGACCTCAGTGAAAAGGAGATAAATCATGTTTCACATCCCGCCACCGCCACGACAAAGACAGATCGCAGATTTATGTGCCGATCGGCAGGTGCTGATCGAACGTGAAGGTCAAGCACCGCTGACACCGGCAAAAGCATCAGCTCTCTATGCGGTATTGGCGCTGCAAGGCGCGGCACTTTCTTTCAGTGCGGTATCTCAGGTCTCACAGATCTCGGGTGGGTCAGCATATGGCGTCTTTATTGCGATTGCCTGCTTGCTCTGCGGAGTGCTCTTGACCCGGGACTACTGGAACTGGGCTTTACGTCCACCGGCGCAGATCGAATATGCTCGCATTGTCGCCTATGAGGTAAGCGATCAACATCTGACCGCAATTGCCAAGGCCTCCAATGCCCCGTTTGTTGAGTATGTGCGGCCTGCAACGGGAGCGCACTGA
Source organism: Henriciella sp. (assembly GCA_013214545.1). Taxonomy (GTDB): domain Bacteria; phylum Pseudomonadota; class Alphaproteobacteria; order Caulobacterales; family Hyphomonadaceae; genus Henriciella. The sequence goes on along the minus strand of JABSQB010000117.1, from coordinate 677 downwards.
TGACCCTGCGCCTCGACAAACTCCCTGACCGCACGCCGGTACGCATGAGCCTTTCGGTCGATCCAGACCTTGCAAGCGCGCTCAGCGACTATGCTGAAATCTACCGCCAGACTTATGGCGAGGAGGAAAAACCCGAAGCGCTGATCCCGGCCATGCTGGAAAGCTTTCTCGGCTCGGATGCCGGGTTCAAACGAGCGCGTCGCGCTCTTCACGCCAATACAGGAGATTAAACCCATGGCACAGATTGGAACCTTCACCGCAAAGGATGGAGCCTATACCGGCACTATCCGCACCATGACCATTAATGTGAAAGCGCAGCTTGTTCCCAACAAGGATAAGGCAAGCGATGGCGCACCGGACTTCCGGCTCTATGCGGGCGGCGCTGAACTCGGCGCTGCCTGGCGTCAGGAAAGCAAGCAAGGGGATACGCCTTACCTTGCGGTGAAGCTTGATGATCCGAGCTTTGCGAGCCCTGTGCGTGCGGCCTTCTTCGAGAATGAAAAGGACGGCACAGGCGTCATGGTCTGGAACCGAGCGAAATAGGAAAGGAAAACGTCATGGCGCATAAACTCAAGAAAGGAGGCAAGGAGGCTTTGCGTGCGCTGGCAGACGAACTGCAGCCTGTTGAATCGCCCTCAAAACTGGCGCGTCAGCCCTCTCCAGGATCAATCAGAACC
>JABSQB010000116.1 GCA_013214545.1 Henriciella sp. | reverse complement strand
AGACTCGTCGATTCCAGCGGTTCCATGAACCCGGCTGACAGGCCTATGGCGACACAATTCTTGTTCCAGAATTTGTTTCGACGCCCGGTGACAAAACGCAAATGCTTCGGCTCAGCGATCGGCTCGCCATCCAGCGAAGAGAGCAGGGTGGTCTCTGCGGCGTCTGCCTCCAGATAGTCGCTGCAATAGACATAACCGTTGCCGGTTCGATGCTGCAGGGGAATGCGCCATTGCCAGCCAGCCGTTTTGGCCGTCGACTTTGTATAAGGCAGAATGGAAGAGGTTTTCGTGCAAGGCACCGCCACGGCGCGGTTACACGGGAGCCAATGCGACCAGTCCTCATAGCCGGTCTCCAGCGTCTTCTCGATCAGCAGTCCAAAGAAGCCCGAACAGTCGACAAAAAGGTCCGCCAGGAACGAGCGGCCATCTTCCATCGTCACCGATTGCAGGAATCCACTTTCCGGGTGTTGCTCGGCGCTGACGACGCGGCCTTCGACGCGTTTCACAACGCGGGCTTCAGCGTATTTGCGCAAGTATCCCGCATAAAGTGTGGCGTCGAAATGATAGGCATAATCGAAACGGGACTGGACGTTTCGAGGATCGGCGAGCGGGTGCGAAAACTTGCCCGCTTTGGAGGCGACCCAAGCCATCGAATAATCATCGATCGGGATCGTGTCGCCACTCAGATGCGCCTGCATCCAATGCTGATAGAACGGGACATGATCAAATTCAGCGCCGTAGTGACCAAAGGGGTGGAAATAGGAATGTCCCTTGCGCGACCAGTCGATAAACTCGATGCCGAGCTTGAAAGAGCCATGCGTCTCGCGTACGAATGTGGCTTCATCGATGCCCAGGCGCTGGTTGAAATAACGGATGGGCGGAATGGTTGCTTCGCCAACCCCGACCGTGCCGATGGCCTCAGATTCGATCAGCGTGATCTCGCACGTCTTCCCTAAATCGTTCGCGAGCGCGGCCGCCGTCATCCAGCCGGCTGAGCCGCCGCCGACGATGACAATTTTCTCGATCGGGGCGTTGGACGTCACCATCTGTTCGAACTCAACCTTTTTCAGTTTTTCGCTGCTCAGCACTATCGTTTTGTGTAGCAGTTTTTTAAGCTCGGGTAAGCTGGCAATCTTCAGTTTCAGACAGTTGATTTCGTTGGGAAATGACCGAGAACCTCTTTCAAACGAACGCTATTAGTGCGCAGGTGGAATCGATCGGGAATGAGCGCATAAAGATCGTTCAAATTGCTGATTTTTTCAAAGACCCAGAGGCCGTCGTAGCTGCGGCGAGCAATAAGGCCTATGCGCGCATAAATCCGCACTATCCGGGCGTGCGCGCGCCTGTTGAAGCATCATTGCTTCAAAGTCTCATTGGTTTGATTGCGAGCCAAGACCAGCACGCAGAAACAGCATCGCCGCGGACCTGGAACGGTGAAGCTTGGTACTCCATCGTCACATGCCCGCCGCAACGCCTGACGCCGATCCAGCGCTTGCCACATTTTGACGGTTTTAACGAAGACCAGGTTGCTGTGATGATTTATCTGAATCAGACGGCGCATGGTGGCACCGCATTCTTCAGACAGCGCGCCACAGGGTTTGAGCGGATCACTGAGCAGCGCTTTCCAGAATACAAAAAGTGCCTAGAAGACGGAGTGCGGAAAAGCGGATTGCCGGAGGCCAGATACGTCACCGATGGCGCGCCTCATTTTGAGAAAATCGGCGAGAGCGACGCAACGTTCAACAGTCTCGTCATCTATCCGGGAACACTGCTCCATAGCGGCGTCATTCGAAACGACATCGCCTTAGAGAGCGACCCTGCGCGAGCGCGCCTTACGATCAATGGGTTTTTCTCTCCAGCATGACGCAATGCGCTGACAACGCTTTCATCCGCATGCGTCCTATTTGTCATATTTCTACAGAAAATCCGTCATGAAAGCATAGCGAAACTGTCATTGCGCTGTCGCGGAAGCGTTGCATCAGCCCGCCATTCAACTTGGAGGGGTTTCCATGAATCGCTTATTCGCCAGCACAGCACTCGCAACTCTTATGATCAGCGCAGCGACGCCGTTTGCTGCAGCTCAAGTCCTGTCCGGAAAAGTCACTGACGTTTCCGGGGAAGCGCCGCTTCAAGGCGCGATTGTTACGATTGACGGCCTCAACCGTTCAACCAGTACCGACCGTTTCGGCGAGTATCGGATCGCGAATGTTCCGGCCGGTGATTACTCCGTAACCGTCTCTTATATCGGCACCGGCGATGTCAGCCGCGATGTGAGCGTTCCAGCAGCTGGCACGAGTCTCGATTTCGCCATCGGCCGTGACGTTCGCTACCTCGACAACATTCTTGTCGTCGGCTCGGCAGCAGCTCAGGCTGGAGCGATCAACCAACAACGCGCTGCCGACAGTATCATTTCCGTCGTCGATTCTGATGGCCTCGGAAACTTCCCGGATACGACGGTGGCTGACTCCCTGCAGCGCGTGCCGGGCCTCTCTATCGTGACGGACCAAGGTGAAGGCCGTTATGTCTCTATTCGCGGCATCAACACTGACCTGATCGCAGCCTCGATTAACGGTGTGCGGACGCCATCTCCTGAAGATCGCCGCGGCGTCTTGCTCGACGGTGTGCCATCAGACCTTCTGGATGGCATCGAGGTGCAAAAGTCGCTGACGCCTGACGTCGACGCAGATAGCCTCGGCGGGATCATCAATCTCAAG
>JABSQB010000115.1 GCA_013214545.1 Henriciella sp. | reverse complement strand
TGCCCCAAGAGAAAATCTCAGCTGTGTTGCCTTCAGTGTCTGTCCGGAGAATTTGGCCGATACCGGTCGTACCATCGCCCGGCGTACCTGCTGGAGACCCAACGGGTGCGGTCGTATAAGTGGCCGTGTCAGCGAATCCGCTGGTTCCGGTAACGGAAGGAACGCCGACGCCGGACCAAATCGCGATCGGGGTTTCAACGCCGCGGAAGATACCTGCATCTTCTGTGTCGGTGTAGAACGCATCAATGGTCGTCTGGAACCGATTAGTCGGCTCAAACTGCAGGGTACCTGCAACCGAGGTCCGCTCGAATTCACGGGAAACGACACCGGAACGCGGGTTGTCTGATGGAAACACCAGACCGCTATTTGGTTCAACGCCAGTCTGTCCGTCGCTGGTCTTCAGCTCTCGTGAGAAGAACTGCGTTGGGTTCGACTGATGTGTAATCCCAAGCGACCAGCCAACGGTTCCGTCAGCGCTTTGGTCAATGTAGGACCCGAACAGGCGATAGCCATCTTCGTCGAAGTCCGGGTTCAAAGATCCGTTTTCGTTGTAAACGTACTTGCCCGAGAGATTGACTTGGCGCCCGGTATAATCGAGTGGGCGTACTGTGCGCAGATCGACCGCACCAGCGATCCCCGTTGCAGCAAGGGTTGCGTCTGGCGTTTTGTAAACCACCCCCTGCGCGACGAGTTCAGACGGGAACTGGTCGAACTCAATGCCACGGTTGTTACCGGCAGAGACAACTTCGCGCCCGTTTAAAAGCGCGATTGAAAAGTCTGGGCCGAGGCCGCGGATGGAGATTTGCTGCGAACGGCCGCGCACACGCTGCGCCGTCACACCTGGCAGACGCGCAAGCGAGTCAGCGATGGAAAGGTCCGGAAGCTTACCGATGTCCTCTGCCGAAATGGCTTCGACGATTGAGGTCGCGTTCTTCTTAGCGTTGAGCGAGTTCTGAATGGAGCCGCGAATACCGGTGACGGTCACGACATCAAGCGTCGCCTGCTCGTCCTCTTCTTCCGCTGGCGCATCCTGAGCCAAAGCAGGCATGCTTGCCGCCAGCGCAAGCGCCGCCGTGCCAAGCAACCAATTCTTCTTACTGGTAAATGATTGTTTCAACTGATCCTCCCTGAAACATGCACTCCGTCAGTGGCCTCCACCACCTTTCGACCTATCTTGTGTATTGCAAATTTATGAAAACGCCAAGCCCTTTCGCATAATTGTCATGCTTTTTCGCAGGCGCTCTGTGACCAAAATGCACCATAACTGCCCGGAACAGACCGCATTATAGGCCTAGTAGCGCCTGAAATAGACGCAAACTCCGCAAATTGCGAAGATTCGAACCGTTTGCAAGGTTTCGCAAATTTTTGCAAAGAATCACAAATTTGTGAAAATCACACCCGTTTCGCGAGTGTTATGGCGCGCCGCAGGAAGAACGGATGATCAACTCAGCAGGAATGCGGTCCTGATCCGGCCCTCTCTGCCCCGACGAATCGAGCAGTTTTGACACCAGCATGCGACCGGCTTTGCCGGTGTCCTGGTCTATGGTGCTGAGCGGAACCTCCGCATACACACCGAACGGCACATTGTCGTAGCCGACAATCGACACATCTCCAGGCACCGATCGCCCCGCCCGGCGGATCGCCTGAATCGCCCCGAGCGCAATAAGATCACTGGCGGCAAAAATCGCATCGAAATCCGCGCCCTCGGAGATCAATGATTCCACCACAGCGCGGGCGGATGCGACCTGGAAGTGCGACGGCACGATCAAACGGTCTTCGTATTGCAGCCCTGAAAGCTCCAAGCCCTCACGGTAGCCGCGCAGACGTTGCGCCGCCTCTGGCGCGTCTGTGTCTCCGAGGAAAATAATCTTTTCGCGCCCCAACCGCGCCAAATGTGAGGTGGCTCTGCGGCCGCCAGCAATATTGTCACTGCCGACAGAGCAATAGGATTGTTCTGGAAACGCGGCGCCCCAGACCACAAACCGGTCCTCAATTTCAGACAAGCGATTGAAGGCATCATGCAGTGTCGATTGCCCAAGGAAAATCACGCCGTCAGACCGACTGGTCGACATCGCCGTGGCCAGCTCTTCGTAAGAGGAAGGGGCGATATAGCTCAGCAGGATGTCGCAGCCTCGCTCGCGGGCAGCGTCTCCGATGCCAGCGATCAGCTCAAAGAAAAATGGGTCAGCCATGCGGCCTTCCCGGCTTTGCGGCCGCGGCACCACGATAGATATGGTCGCGTTTGCGCCGATGGGGCCCGCCGGCATATAGTGGCGAAACGGATAATCCATTTCACGCGCCAGTTTCCAGATTTTCTGCTTGGTGCGGACGTTCACCGCCGGACTGTCATTGAGAGCCCGAGATGCGGTTGAGATGGATACGCCCGCCAGCTTGGCAAGATCTTCCAAACGTGTGGTTGATTTGGTTTCCATCACAACTCCTCCGGCACTACCCCGCGCGGACCCAGACGCCCGTACGCTTCGGCAAGACATTGTTGTTTAGCAGGTTTTCCTTAAGAGGCCTTGAAGACAAGACCACTTCACCGCCACCGATCAGCTCCTCTGAGATGGCATAGTCTTCATCCCCGAAATTGAACAAAGCGACCACAGTTTCATCTTCGGCCTTGCGCTCAACGATCAAGACTGAATCGCGACCACTATTTGCGAACCGCATTCCGCCATTGACCATCGATCGATATCGCTTTCGCACCGCCAGCGCCTCGGAAGTGAAGCGCAGAATGCTATCATTCCCTTGCTGTTGATCGACCGACAGCGCAGCATACTC
>JABSQB010000114.1 GCA_013214545.1 Henriciella sp. | reverse complement strand
AATGCTGCGAACCTATCAGGAGCTCGACTGGCTAACAGTCCGCCCGATTACCCATGCTTTTGACCCAGAGCGGACATAGCCAAGTCTGGAACTTCGCTATGTCCCGATGACGGGAACTGAATTGCAAGTTTGAATCGCGCGACAATCCGGGAACAACCCTCAGGTCGGAGGATGCCGGGACAGCTCGCGCGCTTTCGTTCTTACATCAACTAGGATTGCCAATATTGTGATCGCATATACGCCTGCAACCGATAAAGGCATGAGCGTTAATCTATGATCAGGCATCATCATCCGGATTGCTAAAACCACTGCACTACGGACAACAGCATGCGTGGAATACAAAACCACGCGCTGGTAAGACCATCCAATTACGGGCCAGTGAATTCCCATCCCAATTGCAAGTACCAATGGGATGAGTTCGTAAGCCTGCATATGCCCTGCGGCGACAATGATCGGCCAAAACGATAGCATCCCAATGATCGCGGGCACAGCCACAAAACTGACCAGTTGCCGGCCGCCGAATAATGAAGAGCCTGAGAGCTGTGAGAGTCCTACAGCCACTGGAAAGATCATGCCTGAGCCCATATATGCGGCCATAGCCCATTCGTAGAGAGAAGCTGAATAGCCATAAGCGCCGAGAGCTGCCCAGTAGATAAGTCCTGCGAGCGCTACCGACCAACCGCCCCGCAATCGTAAATAGGTTGCTCGTCGTTCTTGATTGAGAGCACGCTTCAGCGTGTCATAGGAAATTTCCGAATACGTCATTCTCGCCTCTTCCCGCCAGTTAAGGAGATCATGAGCTTTGATGCACAAAGTACTTTAAACAGCAAGATTTTTTTCACTTTGCGAAAAGCAAACACAAGTCCGCTTTTGACCCAAAGCGGACGCTCTTTGCTACATCACGGATAGATCAGGCTCACCAAAAAAGGAGAGACTGATGAATACCGAGACAGTTCGTAAAACTGAGGCGTGGAACCGAGGAAAGCTGATAGGTCAAACGCCTCCGCTGAAGCGTAGGCAGGCGTGGGGTATTCGCATTCGGCTCCAAATCGCCGAAAACGCGCGAGACCTCGCTCTGTTCAACTTGGCCCTGGATAGCAAGTTAAAAGGGTGCGACTTGCTGATGCTCCGATTAGGCGACGTTCAAGACGGCCAGGAAATCCGGAGGCGCGCGAAGATTACTCAGAAGAAGACCGGTAAGCCGGTGCAGTTTGAAATCAGTCAGCAGACGCGTGACGCAATTCGAGACTGGCGTGACCGAGCCTGTTTGCAGCTTCATGACTGGCTGTTCCCAAGCCGCGTCGCTCCTGACAAGCCGCTCTCTGGGCGCCAATACAATCGACTAGTCGATCGATGGGTTTCATCGATCGGATTGCCCGCTGCCTCTTATGGAACCCACTCTCTGAGAAGGACGAAAGCCAGTTTGATATACAAGAAATCTGGCAATCTGCGCGCAGTTCAGCTGCTTCTGGGCCACACCAAGATCGACAGCACGGTTCGCTATCTTGGTGTGGAAGTGGATGATGCGCTTAGGCTCGCGGAATCCGTCGATCTATAGAGGACTCTTTAAGATCGCTTAGGGTCAAAAGCGGACGTCGCTTGAGCGCTTTAGTTGGGGCGAATTTAACTCGCTGAGCTCATGTCCGCCGTCGGCGTCGAAGCATACATAACTGTATGGAAGACTTTGCTGTTGGTTTTGTTTAAGCTGGCTTATTCAAATACGGGTCGGGCGAATGCGTATCCTTCTGGTGGAAGACAATGAAGAAACCGTCGCGTTCACCTCCCGCGGTCTCGAGGAGGCCGGAGATGCTGTTACTGTTGCTGCTACGGCGCAGGAGGGACTCTTAATCGCGGCAGCCCATGAATTCGATGTCATGATCTTCGATCGTCTTCTTCCCGGCATGGATGGGATCGATGCCGTACGCGTACTGCGCCAGTCGGGCATTGCGACGCCTATTTTGATGCTGACCGCGCTAGACGGAATTGATGACCGCGTGAACGGGCTGGAGGCCGGTGCCGACGATTATCTCACCAAGCCTTTCGCCTTCGCCGAACTTTATGCGCGCCTGCGTGCGCTCACTCGCCGTCAGCCTCTTGCCGAAGCAGATACAACGCGGATTGTGGTCGGTGACCTCATTATGGAACGAACTCGCCAAGTCGTAACTCGCGCCAAAGTGACTCTCGAATTGTTACCGCGCGAATACAGGATCCTTGAATTCCTGATGCTCAATGAGGGCCAGGTCGTAACCCGCACCATGCTTCTGGAAAAAGTCTGGGGGTACCGGTTCGACCCGAAGACGAGCCTGGTGCAGACCCATGTCAGCCGGCTGCGCGCGAAGGTTGACCGGCCCTTCGATACCGAACTCATTCGCACTGTTAGAGGGGCGGGCTATGTCATTAGCGCGCCGTAACACCTTGATCGCATCGACCGTCTTTCGTCGTACGGTTCTGTCAGGTTTGATTGGCGTGATTGGTGTGATCGGATTGGTTTGGATCGGTTATGCAATGCACCGAGCGCAAACGCTGAACGACGTCTCGGCGAGCCTAGGTACGGAAATGGAGGGCCTTGAAGGTCTTTATGCCGAACAGGGAATAACTGGTCTGGTATCGGCGCTCAGCTATGACGGCAAGTCGACCTGGGAGCCCGATTGGCTCTATGCTATCCTCGAAGAAGACGAATTCATCATCCGTGTCATGACCGGCGATGATGAAACTCTGGCTGGCTTTGACGGCATTGACCCACCGGGTGGTAAGACCCGCACTTTCATCGAACATGCAGATCTATCGGGCCATCCAGTTCTGTCTTTTCGCTTACCCTTGGAGGACCGCAGCGCCGAGGTGATCGTGGCCCGCTTCGTACCAGATCGTCTCGTGATCCTTCAGGAATGGCTGGTGAGGGCGAGTTGGTTAGTCGCGCTAGCAGCAATCCCGATCTTGCTTTTGACCGGTTTTTTGACAAGCCGGTCGGTATTTCGACGTC
>JABSQB010000113.1 GCA_013214545.1 Henriciella sp. | reverse complement strand
TCGCGCCAGAGGTTTCATGATGGCCAATCAGATAGACGCCTTTCTCAGCTGCATAGGCGGCGAGCGCTTCGATGTCGAAGTCTGGATAGGCTTCGGTAAAGCTGAAAATCTCGCCATTTGAAAACCAGTCGCCATCCCAGCCAAAATTCCAGCCTTCGACCAGAACGCCATCGAAACCGTGCTCCGCAGCAAAATCGATGTATGCTTCTGTTCGCCCGGTTGTGGCGCCATGCTTGTCGCCTGAGCCCCATGTGCACTCATTGATGTGCATGCACCACCAGATCCCGATATACTTGCTGGGTTCGGCCCATGAAACGTCGCCGAGCGCATTCGGCTCATTCAGGTTCAGGATCAAATCCGAATTGGCGAGGACAGCGGCTGTGTCAGAAACTTGAACAGTCCGCCACGGGGTGACGAACGCACCCTCGGTTTTGACTTTGGTGCCGTCGGACCAAGGGGCGAGATCGGCTTCCAACGTTCCGGGGCGACGCTGATTCAGCCACATGCCAGCATAATCAACGAGCGCGGCTTCATGGATTGAAACGAAGGGGCCATTGCCCGCAAGCTCGAAAGTGATCGGCGTGTGGGCGCGGTGCACATCTCGCAGCGGCGTGGTGAAGTAGAGTTCTTCATAACGATTCCAGCCCGCCCCTGGGATCCACCAGGTGGTGGCTGCCGGGTCGATCCGAAACTCGGTCTGTTCGTCAATAATTTGGCGCGGGCCAGTGTCTGGCACTTCATAGCGGAAGCCAAGGCCATCATCGAATGCGCGGACGCGCAGAGCAAAGGCGGGCGTTCCATCTGAAAACGTGATTTCCGCGAGCAGCTCATTGTGGTGATCGCGCACGAATTGGCGTTCGCCCCAAGGCTGCTCCCAGGTTTCATTGCTGCTGCTGCGGGTGACTGAGTGTATCTTCAGGTTGCGATTGAGGTCTTTGCCGGTCTTGAAGGCGAGGCCAAGCGCTGAGGGCTGGATCACCGAAGCATCGCGCCAGTCGGCGCTCCAGGATAGATTGCCATTATCGGCTCGCAGGGCCACACGCAAATCTCCCGAGGGCGAGGCAACTTCGACAGTTTTTTGCGCAGTTTCTATTGTTGACGATGACGGCGTTTCGGCGGTTGAGACTTCACTTAGGACGCATCCGCTGCCGAGGATCGCTATGGCGGTCAGGCCGGCTATGAATGAAGGTCTCATCTCATGCTCCAAGCTGTATTTTCTTAGTATGACCGCTTTGCAAATCATTGCAATCGGTAATCAAGAAATATGAGGGCGCGGCTGATTCATTGCTCTTTCCAGTACAAAACCGGCTTGTCAGTTTTGCAAAATGATGAAAAGACTTGATGCCAAGAAGATTATAACTGACACCGTGGGAGGATGCCATGCTTCGATCGAATTCAAGAATCTTGGCTGGAGCGTCAGCGCTTGTCTTGGCGACCGGGATGGTCGCTTGCGCGGCTTCAGGCGCCGAGGACTCTGGCGCCCAGATCGCGCCGGCGGAAGCGGCTTCATCCACGCTGGTCGACGACCGCCGGATAGAGGATGAAATAATCTATTTTGTTTTGCCTGACAGATTCGAGAACGGCGATGAGAGCAATGATCGAGGCGGTATCGAGGGCGGGCGTCTGAAGGATGGCTTCGATCCAACCGACTATGGTTTCTATCATGGCGGCGACCTCAAAGGCCTGACCCAGCGCCTCGACTATATTCAGGGGCTTGGCATGACCGCGATCTGGCTCACCCCGATCTTTGAAAACAATCCCGTACAAGGTCCGGAAGGATTGGAGTCGTCCGGTTATCATGGCTACTGGATTACCGACTTCACCAATGTCGATCCGCACATTGGAACCCGCAAAGACTTCAAGACGTTCGTAGACGCAGCGCATGCGCGCGGGATGAAAGTCTATATGGATATCATCACCAATCACACCGCGGACATCATTGCTTATCGCGAGTGTCATGACCCAGCTGTGACGGGCGGTCCCACGTTCCGGTGCGAGTATCGCTATATTGGCGACTATCCGTGGACCCGCAGAGCGGGCGACAGTGCGCCGATCAATGAAGGTTTCCTGGGTGACGATGCAGTGCATCAAACGGAAGCAAACTTCGCCAACCTGACCGAAGCGACCTGGGCGTATACGCCATTCGTGCCTGAGCAATTCGAAGGCGTGAAGATTCCAGACTGGCTGAACGATCCAATCTATTACCACAATCGCGGCGACACAGACTTCATCGACGAAGACTCCCTTTATGGGGATTTTGCTGGTCTCGATGACTTGAACACGGCGCATCCGCGCGTCGTCGAAGGCATGATTGATATCTATAAGGACTGGATCACCAACTATGGCGTTGATGGGTTCCGGATCGATACGGCCAAGCATGTCCGCGACGAGTTCTGGCAGCAATTCGCGCCTGCAATCCTCGATCATGCGAGCGATTTGGGAATCGACCATTTTCACATGTTCGGGGAGGTCTATGTCGACGGTCAAAAACCCCAGCACCTGGCGCGATTCACGACCGAGGCTGGCTTGCCCACAGTCCTGGATTTCGCATTCCAATCCAGCGCCCGCGGCCTGATTGTTGACGGTAAGCCGGGGTTGTTCATGGACGAACTTTATCGCGCGGACGTCATCTATAAGAACGGCGCCGAGACGGCGCGCCAACTGCCAACCTTCCTGGGTAATCACGATATGGGACGGTTCTCGGGATTCTTGCGCGAGACGCATCCTGACATGAGCGACGAGGAATTGTTCGCACGCGTTCGCCTCGCCAATGCATTGATGTTCTTCGGACGGGGCATTCCGACGGTCTATTATGGCGATGAGCAAGGGTTTGTCTCAGATGGCGGCGATCGCTACGCGCGCGAGAATATGTTTCCGAGCCAGACCGACCTTTATAACGACAATGATTTGATCGCGACCGATGCGACGACGGCGCAGAGCAATTTCGACACCGCGCATCCGCTATATTTGGCAATTCAGGAATTCGCGCG
>JABSQB010000112.1 GCA_013214545.1 Henriciella sp. | reverse complement strand
GTCGATTTCTCGCAGCGAATACCGCCTGTGCAGAACATCGCAATCTTTGGCGTTCGCCCTTGTTCAGCGAGATCGCTTCGGAATTCTTCGAACCATTCCGGAAACTCGCGGAACGTTTCTGTCTCCGGATCAATGGCCCCGCGGAAGGTGCCGAGCGCAACCTCATAATCATTGCGCGTATCGATCACGACCGTGTCCGGATCTGAGATCAGATCGTTCCAGTCCTCCGGTTTCACATAAGCGCCGACCAGGCACGTTGGATCGGTACCCGGAACACCCATCGTCACGATTTCACTCTTGAGCCGGACCTTCAACCTGAGAAATGGCATCGCTTCAGCGTGGCTGTCCTTCCATTCCAGAGTCTCGCACTCTGGCAGCGCGCGGATGGATTCGAGCGCCTGGTCCATCGCATGGTCAGTGCCTGCAATGGTCCCATTCACACCTTCTGCGGCGAGCAGGATGGTGCCTTTGATGCCAAGCTCGGACAGCCGGTCGTAAAGCGGCTCACGCAAGGCTTCCGGATCGTCAAAAGCGACAAACTTATACAGGGCGGTGACACGGATCTTCGACATGCGCGGGCTTATGCCAGAATAGGGCGCAAGAGAAAAGTCAGGGCAATCACGTGGTTTGCAGATGAATGGCGCCGCCTTGCCTTTGCCCCAATCGCCCCCTATACGCGCCGTCGCTGCCAACCTGATCAAAAAGAGGAGGGGTGCATGCAGACCATGATCGCGAACTCAAACCACCCCGTTTCTAACTCTTAGGATCAGGACCCTTTCCAATGGGCAATTTAAAAAAGGGCTGCATGCGCAGTTCATCGCGCGCGCATCTGCGCGTCCCATTCATTTCAATTCAGCCGGAGAGGCTGGCAGGAGGTCTTCATGCGTGAGGACATGTTTAAAGTCATTGTTGAGCGTCCGCGCTGGGGCAGTCGGCATGCGCCGAAGGCTAAGCTGCGCCACGACAAAGTTCTAGATCGCAAACGCGCCACTGGTCGTCGCCAGGCGCTGGAGCAGAACGGCTATACCAAATGCCTGAATGAGAATCTGGCGCCGCTGAAGCGCTATCTCATGAAGCAGGTCGGTCGTCCGTGGGACAAGGTCTACGGCGAAATCAGCGCACATCTCGATACAGGCAGCACTGTGAAACAGCATGTGCGCGATCATTTGAGCGATTTCATTATGATCAATGTCTCTGTTGATCGCGATGGGGCTTTCATGTCTCCCGGACACTGGGGGCGTCCAATGGCACCAGATCATTGGTGGGCAAAGCTCTATGTCGATCCGAATGATGGGCTCATCAAACGGACGGACAAGCTCTGTCGTAAGCTGGGTCTTGTGTATTTTCGCGACAAGCTGCGCGAAGATCGCAAGCGCCGGGCAAGCGGTTGGCGGTTCGATCACAATCTGCGCGTGCTGACCGAAACGCGCTTTCTGGTGAAGCTGAATGGCTGCTGGTTTCAGATCGATACGGATCACGCGCCGACTGACCGCTTTGGCTATGCGCTCCAAGGGCGCGATTTGGTCGAAGCGCTCGGGAAAGGCATCGCGGAAGATGGCCTTGCCTGGCGGACCATCGCTAAACGACAGCTCGGCAAAAAAGAGCTGCGTGCGCAAAAACTCAGCAATGACTGAGCGAATGGCGGGCCTTTGCCCTTACAAGCCGAGGCTCGCCAGCACCGTTTCGGTATCTGCTCCAAGCCGCGGTGGATCGATCGCAATCTCTGCCGGTGTCGCGCTGAAATGTACCGGGTGCTTCATTGCGCGATAATCTCCAGCTTCGGGATGGTTGCGTGTCTGGAAGAAATCAACGGCTGCAAGGTGAGGGTCTGCCAGCACATCGCTCATCTGATTGTAACGCATGGCCGGAATGTTTGCCTCGTCCAATAAGGTCAGCCATTCGTCCGTCGTCTTCAACAAAGCCACCTCGCCGATGATGGCATAGAGCTCTGTAATGTTTTCGGTTCTGGCCGAATAGGTGGAGAAACGCGGATCTTCGAACACGCCCTCTTTGCCGCCCATTTTAAAGAATTGTTCCCATTGCTGATCGGAATAGGGGACAAGGCCGATATAGCCGTCTTTGGTCTTATAGGGCTTACGATTGGCATTGATCGAACGTGTATAGGCCAGCTTGCCATTGCCGGGCAAGAAGGTCTCGCCATAGAGATTCTCGACCAGATTGAAGAAGGTGAAGCTCTCCAGCATCGGAACACTCACAAACTGACCCTCGCCGGTTCGCTGCTTGTGGAAGAGCGCCGCCAAGGTCGCATAAGTGGCGAATAAGCCAACCGTCTTATCGGCGACCAGGCTCGGCGCGTATTCCGGGTCGCCGCCAGAGCGCATCGCGTTCAACGCGGCAAAGCCGGATGCACCCTGAATGAGATCATCATAGGCTTGGCGCTTTTCATAAGGACCACCGGCGCCAAATCCGGCGCAATGCACATAAACAATGCCCGGATTGATCGCTTTGACGCTGTCATAATCGAGTCCGAGCCGCCCCATTCCCGCCAAACGCACATTGTGAAAGAAGACGTCTGCGTCTTTGAGCAGAGCAACAATTGCCGCCTTACCGTCTTCGGTTTTGGCGTCGAGTTGAACCGATTTCTTATTCCGATTTAGGCTTGTATAGATCGGGCCAAGGTCCCCTGTGGGCGATGCACCTGCATAGCGCATCATGTCGCCCGATTTACCTTTTTGCCCCGCTTCGATCTTGATCACCTCGGCGCCGAGATCGCCGAAAATCAGCGTCGCAAACGGCCCCAAAACGACCGATGACATGTCGATAATCTTGACCCCGGCAAGGGGGCCGGTGCGGGTTTCTGGTGCGCTCATCTGGCTCTCCGATCTGTTCTGACCGGATTTCAAAAGCCTCTCCCTGCGACAGGCAAGCCCTTTTTCGATTGCTATCCGTAAGCGCCGTAGGCCTGACAAATGGCGAGTGTGGTCATGTGCATCAGACGGTCAATCTCATCCAGCGGCTTGATCACTTCTTCATGCAGCTGATCATATCCATTGGCGGGGCTGCCGGTCATATGCCCAGGCTCCGAGTTCCTGAATTCCTTTGTGCTTC
>JABSQB010000111.1 GCA_013214545.1 Henriciella sp. | reverse complement strand
TGATGCCGGAAAGAAGATCAAGGGGCGCAAGCGCCACATCGTGACCGACACGGATGGCAACCTGCTGGCGGCCCGCATTCACACCGCAGATGTTCAGGACCGTGACGGGGCCTCGGGCGTGATCGGCGACGCCAAAGATAGCTTCCCGACACTCTCGCTCCTGTTTGCCGATGGCGGCTATGCGGGCGACAAGCTGGACGTGGAAATGATCAGGACCGATGGCCCCGCCATCGAGATCGTCCGTCGGCCCGGCAACGCGAAAGGCTTTGTGGTCATCGCGCGGCGCTGGGTCGTCGAACGCACCCTGGCCTGGCTCGGGCGTTGCCGCCGCCTCTCAAAGGACTGGGAAACCAGCATCGCCTCATCCGAAGCCTGGACCCTCATCGCCTCAATCCGACGCCTCTCACGCCGCATCGCAAGGCAAGTCGAGAGCAGTCACGAGTTTTGAGTCAGACTCTAAGCACGAACAGTCCAAACCTTACGATCCAAAACTGTTCGAAGCGCTCGCGCGGGCGAGGTCCGTCTCATGACCTGGATCCGCCGTTTGCGAGTAAGACAGGGGAAAAGGGCAGAGAGCGGAGTAACGCAAGATAAAAGCAACTGTGCCTGTTGGTCACAGATTGCCAATGGGGATGGGGCTTTGACGCGAGTCAATGCTATCAACTGCGCGACTCGCTCAAATCTCTGGATTGCCCGTCATCATTGCAAATACGTACGAGTCGGATTTCGCGATGCGTTGGTGCATTATTGGCGCCATCTCGTCCCAACTCTCAAGACTGACGGGCGATTAAACAGCGCTGAATGGTGCACGCCATGAGCGGAGATGGCGACTTTGATTTTCAACCGAAGCTCGGACGCATCCGATCTCAGGGCAATTTTAAACCAAAGGGCATGAAGGGGTACCTGAAGGGCGCACGTAAGCGTCCGAGCAAGACTGGCGGTGGTCGCGGGTCTGCCGTGTTTACCGGAATGCGCCGCGTGATGATCAAAGTGCGCGTCCATCGCTTGTCTGGAAGCGGGGCAGGGGCTCAGCGTGCTCATATATCTTACTTACAGCGAGACGGCGCAGGTAAGGACAAAGACCCGGCCGAATTCTACGACGATACTAGTGATGGTATTGATGGCCAAGACTGGCTGAAGGAGCATGCTGATGATCGCCACCATTTTCGCTTCATTGTCTCACCTGAAGATGGCGAAAAACTTCACGAGCTTAAGTCCTTCATTCGAGAGCTGGTGTCTCAGGTGGAAATCGATCTTGAAACTAAGCTCGATTGGATCGCGGTCGATCACTACAATACTGAGCATCCGCACACGCATATTGTGATGAGCGGGAGGCGCGATGACGGCAAAGATCTCGTCATCTCCAAGGACTATCTCTCTCATGGAATACGTGAACGCGGTAGCGCGTTCCTGACCCGAGAGCTCGGATTGCAAACCGAAGCCGAACTGGTCGCCAAATTGGAGCGAGAAACCGGTCTCAGAAAAGTCACACGCATGGACCGCATTTTGATGCGGGAGATGGATAGAACCGGCGCGGTCAATTTGGACAAACTAAGACGCAACCGTCCTCACTATCAAAAGCGGTTGAACACGCTCAGGAGTATGGGACTTGCGCGTCATCAGTCTGGTGGAATCTGGAGCGTGGACGATCAGCTTGATATCGCGCTCAATGCATTGGAGAAATCGGACACAATAGCTGTGCGAATTGAGCAAGCGGTTCGTGGGGCGGGATTAGACAGGATCAGCGCCCACGAGCAGGGGCCCTTCAATTACAATAACGCGGTGCACGGGCGTCTTCTAAAAGTCGGATACGACAACGAGCTCATGGATCGACGCTACGCGATCGTCGATGGATTAGATGGACATGTGCATTACTTCGATCTTGGAACGAGTTTCCCCAAGGGTCTAAAGCCAGGTGACATGCTTGAGATTAAACCGCGGTCTCCCGGGGCGCTCGGTATGGATCAAACGATTGCCGATGTGGCTGCTCAAAACCGCGGGATCTTTAGCCTCACAAAGCACGAGCAATCTGATCTCAAAGTTAGCGCGAAACATCTAGCGATGATCAAGAATCGTATCGCAGCCTTGGAGCGAGCGGGGCTCATTCAGCGATTTCATGAGGAGGCCTATTCGATCGGCTCGGACTTTGTTGACCGCGTGGATAAACATCTTGGGAAAGCAGCGAAGCGTTCTCCTAACATCGTCCGCAAGCTGGAGGGTAGGGCATTTGAGAGTCAGGTCCGTGCGTTTGGTGAAACGTGGCTGGATCAGCAGCTCGCTGGCCAAGCAGTTGAACCAATCGGCGATGCTGGCCTGGGCGGAGACATTCGATCCGCGATGGATGATCGTATGAGGCGTCATTTCCAGCGCGGTATTGTGAATGATCGAAATACCAAAGAGCTGAGCGATAATCATCTCAAACTTCTTCAGAAAGAAGGCATGCTTCACGCTTCTTTGGATATCACGAAAGAGACGGGCCTGACCTATCGCGCGATTAAGCCTGGGGATCGGATAGAAGGGACATTCAAGCGCGTCCATCAGACCGAGCATGCAAAGTTTGCCGTCATCGATCGAGGCCGAGAGTTTTCGCTGGTGCCATGGAAGCGAGAGCTCGAAAAGCTGAGAGATCGCCCCATCGAAATTACGATGTCGCGTTCGAGAAGTATTGCATGGACGATTGGTCGAACTCGAGGGCTCAGCCGCTAGTGGATTTTTGCTATTCTGCTCGTGTTTGAGATTGAGGAAATCACTATCCTATGAGGCGAAATACGGTTTCGATGTTCGCCCGCGATTCAAAAAATGCATGTACTTTGCACACTCGGGTACCGATGGCGCTGCAATTCAGCTTGGTGCTTATTGCAAATGGCGGCAAAATCCGGCAAGTGAACGCAACTGGCGGCAAGTGCTTGTAAAGGTTCACGATTGTTCCCGATTGTTCACGATTTTCAGCCTTGACGAGGCGGCGTCTCAGTCGGCAGCCTTGGCCGTATGAGAGTAGAGTATTTCATAAATCTGGTTGGGCTTCGTTGATGAAACCCCGCTTAGTCGCATACGTACCCGCCCACGTGCATGCCAAAGTCGTTGCCCTGTCAAAGAAGCAAG
>JABSQB010000110.1 GCA_013214545.1 Henriciella sp. | reverse complement strand
TTCAAGCGGTTGCGGGACGAGGCGCCCCTGTACCATAACGAGAAGTATGACTTCTACGCGTTGAGCCGCTACGAGGATGTGCTTGCCGGCTCCAAGGACTGGCAGACCTACAGCTCGAACGCCCCTTTCCGAGTTCCCATCCCCTCCGAAGAGCGCGAACGCTCTGTCCGGCAATTACCGATCGAAACCGATCCACCTGAACACAAGAAATACCGCTCACTCGTTGAGCCCTTTTTTCGTCGCCCGATGCAGGCCGAGTATGTGCAACGGATCGATGCTCTGATTTTGGAGATGCTGCACACCTGCGCGGCACGCTCGAGTTTCGACATAGTCCGAGATTTTGCGCTACCGATTCAATCGCGCGCGCTGACTTATTTGTTGGGCGTTCCAGAGCGCGAGGCAGAAACGTGGATCGCCTGGGGTACGCACGTCTTCCGAGATGGTGAGGATTCCTCTCAAAAAGGATCAGTCCTGGAAGACTATCTTCGCGCTGTGATCGAACAAGCTGAACGCGCGCCGGAAACCGGAAGCTTCTTCGCCGCGCTCAGTCAAATGCAATTCGATGATCGGCCGCTCTCATTGGCGGAAAAACTCGGGATCGGAAATCTCGTCTTCGCTGGTGGGCGAGACACGGTGATCAATGCGATCGCTCACGTTATGTGGTATTTTGCGCATGCGCCGGACGACCTGCGCGACGCCGCTCGCGACGCCCGTTCAATCAATTTTGCGGTGGAAGAATTCGTTCGCACCCTCTCACCCCTTACACATATCGGTCGCGTTTGCCTTGGCGCTGCGGGTGCTGATGACCGGGTGTCTCTGTGTTGGGCGTCTGCAAACTTCGACCCGGCCATGTTTGAGGCACCGGAGGAGATTAATCTTGCGCGCACACCGAACCCGCATGTCGGCTTTGGGAGCGGTCACCATAATTGCCTCGGCGCGCCGCAAGCCCGTGCCATTCTCAGATCCTTGATCAAAAACCTGGCAGAGCACGCCGAAACACTTCGCATCGACGAAGCGATCGCGAGCCTCGAAGACTATGGCCCCATTCAACGCGCCGTCGGCTTTGAGCGGCTGACGGGACAACTCAATCTTTCAAACCCCAAGGAGGCGTGAATGTTGAAGCCTGGACGATCACTTTTTGCGGCGATGATGTCGGCCCTCATTCTCGGCGCATGCAATGCTCCAGCGCCAACCGTACCGAACGAACAACCGACGGAAGACACGGCCGTCACCGGCACTGCGCCCGCGCCCGCGCCCGCGCCGCTATTCTATCATATCTTTGTCCGGAGCTTCCGAGATTCCAATGGCGATCGGCAAGGAGATTTGCGCGGGATTATCAATAGTCTGGACTATCTGCAGGAGCTTGGTGTCACTGGCATCCTGCTAACACCGCTCTACCCTTCTCAATTCTACCATAACTACTTCGCCGATGATTTTTACGGCATCGACGCCGAGTTCGGCGATATGGACGATTACCTGGAATTGGTCGAAGAGTTGCACCGCCGCGGTATGGTGATCTATCTCGACCAGGAGATCCAATATGTCAGCGGCAACCATGAGTGGTTCACGTCTTCGAGCAATAATCCGTCCTCGGACTATCGCAATTTCGTGGTCTACGCTGACGACGAAAACGCGATGCCTGTGGCCACTCTCTTCGGCAAGACAGAGTTTGATGTGTGGCCTGCGCAGAAGCAATACATCTACACGGTGAACATGCTGGATCCCGACGTTCGCGATTATTTCAGCGAGTATCTTTTGTTCTGGATGGATCCCAATGGAGACGGCGATTTTTCCGATGGCGTTGACGGCTATCGCATCGACCACATGATGGACGATCTCGATAATGCCGGTGTCCTGACGGGACTGTTTCAGGAGTTCTGGGGCCCGATCTTTGACGACCTTCGCGCGGCGCGTCCGCAGATCGATATCATCGCGGAGCAATATGATTGGGGATATGGCGAGCAATTCCTGACAGCGGGCGGGACGGACAAAGTGTTCGGCTTTCCAATCTGGAACAGCGTCAACGCGCTCGATGCAGCGGCGCTTGATGATGCGGTTCGCAACACCAATCAGATCATGACGGCAGGCAAAGGGCAGTTTGTTTTCATTGAAAACCATGACACGAACCGGTTCGCGCACGCTTTTGCCGAAGAGCCTGAAATCCTGAAGCTCGGCGCTGCGGTGAACTTGCTGATCGGTTGGACGCCAATCATTTATTATGGTCAAGAAATCGGCATGACCGGGGCAAAAGCAGAAGGTCCAGAGGCAGAGGTTTTAGCGGCTTCCGGTGACGATGCGCGCGATATCCCGGTGCGCCAGGCCTTTCGTTGGTCGCCCGCTGAAGACGCCGCCGGACACGCCATTTGGTACAGAGAACCCGCGTCTGCATATCCGCTGGCTGACAGCAATCAGGCTGGCGATGGTCGCTCGGTTTCCGAACAAGATAGCGACCCGGAGTCGCTCTTGAACTATTATCGGGAACTGTCAGCGCTGCGCGCCGTGTATCCAGCCCTCGCGCATGGACAAACCGAAATCGTCGCGCAGGAAGACGGTTTGGTCGTCATCAAACGACACGCCGATCAAGGTGATGCCATTTTGGTTGCGTTCAACTTCTCCGGGGACAACACCGCCCTGGCGCTGCCCGCGGATATCAAACGCGGGCCGCAAATTCTGGGACCGGACATCTCTCAGGCCGATGCGACACAAGCAACGATTCCGGCTTACGCCGCTATCGCGTGGGAAATCCTGGACTAGTTGCCCGTCAGAGGCCGAGCGCCTCTGCGATCATCGTCCAGTCGACCAGTTTGAAATTCTGATCGCGCTCGCTGGTCGGGTTGCCATCATCCTGTACGACGAGCAGTCCCTGAGGGTAGCCCGGCAGCGACGCAGAGACGATATCCAATCCATCCGTATGGGTGACCGCATCCACGCTGCCATCGCTGCTGGCCGTTACTGAAAAAATCCCGCGCGGAGTATGGGGCGGCAAGCGATCGTACACAACGTAGCGGTTTGCCGCCTGCGCCGAAGCAACAAGGTATCCACCGTTCGGCGACCACCAGATGCTGAGCCCCTCAGTATCTTCGACGAGCCCATTGCCGTTCGCGATTGCGTCTACGACTTGTGGGTCGGCAGTCTCGTCACCAAAGGCCAAGGACCAGATGCCAAACGCTTCTTCG
>JABSQB010000011.1 GCA_013214545.1 Henriciella sp. | reverse complement strand
GCGAAATCACCAATGCCATCAGGGGTACAGCCAGTAGCGCCAGACCGCCAAAGCCGCCTTTCGACACCCCTGTGATCAGAACGGAAAAAACCGCCACGCCCCAAAAGACCGGATCATGCCCCATACCGCTTTATCGCCGCGCTACGGATCGAGATCCAGCGCCAGCAGCAGGGTGCGCTGACTGGCACTGAAATTGTCATCAGAGATCACCCAGAAACGCGTCCCACCCGACGGCGCCGCGCCAATGGCGACGCCTTCAAAATTGTCGACGGGCAGCGGCGGCTTGAACAGGCCTTCGGCGAGTCGTTCGCCGTCCTGCTCGACTTGCAAAATGACCCGCGCGCCGCGAACGGGATCATAAGCGCGAAACAACTGCGCCAGAAGATCATCCCGCGCATCCATGCCAGTCATCAGGAAGAAGAAAGGCTGCTCTGTGGTTTCGATCTCCGAAAAAGTGCCATCAGCGTTCAATATCGCGGTGGGCGAACCGCTCGCATGCCGCATCTCGAAGCCCAGTTTCAGAGTCTCACCGGTGAAAGTGAGCGCTTCAGGGCCACGATTGTCTTGCAGCAGCTTGCCATCAATAACCGGTGTCAGGCTGGCCACGGGCGCCGCGCGGGCGGCAGAGCCGCACGTCTCCAGGTCAAAGGCCGAAATCCGGTGATCCTGCTCGAAACTGACAAAGGCGATCCCGTCGCGCAGGCTGAGCCCTTCGGAATCCCCATCGCGCTTATTGGCGAAATAGTTGCCATTGAGATCGCGCATATACGAGATCGCGCCGATGCTGTCTGGCGCGCCTGTTTCGGGGTCGATCCCGATCCAGATGAAGGCCCCGGCATCGCTGATCGCTAATAGCGAGCCTGATCGCATCACCGAGAGCCCTGACAGGCCGCCAAAATTGGACTCTTTTGATTCGAGTTGCCAGGCCCCGGCGAGGGTGAGGCCGGTCAGTTGCTGCGACTGTGCCTGTTCGCCGCCACGTTCGGCTTCGATGACTCGGATATCGATCGATTCCGCGCGAAGATAGGGTTCGCCTTCCGGGCAAGACGCGGCGCGTAACTCCTCAACATGATCGGAATAGGACCACGCGCCCGTCGCCGATGCCGCATCGGTTGCGCGGGGCGGCTGGACCTCAGCAGCTGCACAGGCAGATATGGTCGCTAAAGCGAGACTCGCGATGATGCGCATAAGAACGTCCTCTCTCGAGCCCCTCTCGAGCCCCTTATTGAGCGCGTGAATACGGCATGATCGTGAACATTTACATTCGCGTGCGGCGCACATCGCGACCGGACCCGACTTTCGGCCCGCCATAGCGCGGCGCGCCAGCTTCTGCGCCAGACGTTGCGCCGCCAGGTCGCACGGTTTCACGGGTCAGCGGTGGGACCGCCATGGCTTCGGGTTTTGGCGCCTCGCCATTTTCATCAAACAGGGCTGCCAGCTGTTCGGTCATCGCGCCGCCCAGCTGCTCGGCATCAACGATGGTGACAGCGCGCTTGTAATAGCGGGTCACATCATGGCCAATACCGATCGCGATCAGCTCAATCGGGCTGCGAGTCTCCAGCTCTTCAATCACCTGGCGCAAATGGCGCTCCAGATAATTGCCGACATTGACCGATAGCGTCGAGTCATCGACCGGTGCGCCATCGGAGATCACCATCATGATCTTGCGCTGTTCCGGGCGCGCCATCAGGCGGTCATGCGCCCAGAGCAGCGCTTCGCCATCAATGTTCTCTTTCAGCAACCCTTCGCGCATCATCAGGCCGAGATTCTTGCGGGCCCGGCGCCACGGCGCGTCCGCAGATTTGTAGATGATGTGGCGCAGATCATTGAGGCGGCCGGGGCCAGCTGGCTTGCCCGCTTTGACCCAATCCTCACGGCTGAGCCCGCCTTTCCAGGCTTTGGTGGTAAAGCCGAGGATCTCGACTTTTACCCCGCAGCGCTCCAGCGTACGCGCCAGGATGTCAGCGCACAGGGCTGCCACCATGATTGGCCGCCCGCGCATCGAACCTGAATTGTCGAGCAGCAGCGTCACGACGGTGTCGCGGAAATTGCTGTCATCTTCCTGCTTGAAGCTCAGCGGCGCCGTCGGGTCGGTGATTACGCGGGTCAGGCGCGCGGTATCGAGCACGCCTTCTTCCAGATCAAAGGACCAGGACCGGTTCTGCTGCGCCATCAGGCGGCGCTGCAGCTTGTTGGCAAGCTTGGAAACCGCGCCTTGCAGGCTTTCCAGCTGATGATCGAGATAGGCCCGTAGGCGCGCCAGTTCTTCCGGATCGCAAAGGTCTGGCGCCTGCGCCACTTCATCATTGGCGGTGGTGAACGCGTTATACTGGAACCGCTCTTTATCATCGCCATCACGGAAGTTTGGCCGCAGCGGCTTGGTGCCATCATCGGAATCGTCCGGGCTATCTTCCGCGTCCATGTCGACATCGGCATCGACGGAGACATTGGTCTCTTCGCCTTCCATGTCTTCGCTGTCGCCAGCCTCGATCTCTTCCATCGTGGCGCCTTCGGTTTCTTCACCGGATTCGCCATCTTCAGCCGAGTTTTCCTGATTGTTTTGATCGGACTCTTCTTCAGATTCCTGATCCTGTTCGCCCTGATCCTCACCGGCTTCATCGCCCTTGGTCAGATCGCGGATGAGATCCTGAATGGTTTTGGCGAACTGTTCCTGATCGTGCAGCTGCTCGACCAGCTTCTCCAGCGTGTCGGCACCGCGGGCATTGACCTCATCGCGCCAAAGATCGGCAATGCCTTCGGCTTCCTTCGGCAGCGGGCGTCCGGTCAGACGTTCGCGCAGCAGGAACTCCACCGCAGGGGCCAGCGGCGCGTCCTGGCGGTCTTCCATGCGCGTATAGCCGGCTTTTTCGCAGCGCAGCGCCAGCGCAGCGTCGAGATTATCCGCAGTGCCGTCCATGGCCCGGGCGCCAATGCTCTCGATCCGAGCCCGTTCTGCAGCTTCATAAACTTGGCGGCCGACTTCGCCATCTGGACGGGATTTGGCGTGCGCGACCGGGTCATGATGCGCCATACGCAGCGCCGTTGCATCGGCTTCCCCGCGCACCCGGGCGGCGACCTCTGGATCCAGATCGCGCGGCGGCGGGACGAGGACCAGGCGTTCAGATTCAGCGCGCGGGCCATCGCCGGAGAAGTTCACTTCTACGTCGCGCGTCTGGCTCATCGCTTTGGCGGTGGTCGCCAAAGCCTGCTTGAACAGCTCGTATGGGGCCTCATCGGTTTTGCTCATGCGGCTGACTTAGCGCGCGCGAACAGATTTGCGAAGGGGCATTTGGACACCTGACGTGAGGTCACGCTGCAAGTGTGAAGACCGAAGTCTATTCCGGCGCGAGGACGGGCGTCGCAGCGGCGCGGCGAAAGACCGGCTCAGAGGCTGCGAATTCGGCTCGCATACGGCGGTAAACCACGATCGCGACGAGCGCGCTGGCGAGGAAGCACAGCGAGGCCCCGACTTGTGTGGCAGGTCCAGGCAGCATCAGTGTCAGCAATACCAGCACTGCGAGGCTCTCCCGCTCCAGCGCAAGCCATCCGGCCCCATGCGCGCGGCGCGCCACGAACCAGATCGCTGGCACCAGCAGGACCAGCTCATAATACATCGAGTAAGGCGCCGTCAGCAGGGTTGCACTCGCCAAAACGGCATAGCGCCAGGTCGGATCATCGGTTTTGCGGCACGTCCAGATGAGCGCGGCAACGGCAGTGAGGTAAGACAGACCGGCAAGCAAGAGCGCCAATGCCTCCGGCACCCAGGCGAGCCGCGCGGCGGCATAGACATTGACCATTTTGTAGAGCGGCATGGCGCCGTCGCTGACCGATCCTGAAACCACGCCGAGAAACTCAAAGAAGGCCGCCCACGTCGCGGCGCCGAGCAAGAGCGCTGAGCCGCCCCAAAGCGTGAGGCTGCCGAGTGCAGCGGCGCCGAACGCCCGCCAGTGCCCACCGGCCAGGAACAAGACCGGCAACAGAATACCGAGCTGCGGCTTCGTCGTCAGCAGCGCTGCGGCGACCCCAGCCAGAACAGGCCGCGCTTTCGCATGAAAGACGGCGAGCAGCATCAAACTGGCGGTGAACAATGCGTTCTGGCCGGTGTTCAGAACGATCAGGACCGGAATGGTGGCGATCAGCGCGATCAGAGCATGCCCGCGCACGCCGCTTGTTCCGAGCACCAGCGCAAACGCTGCGATGCCCAGCCAGGACCAGAGAACAAACGCCATCTCGAATGGCAACAGACCAATCGGCGCGAAGATCAGGCTGGCATGCGGCGGGTATTGCCAAGTCAGCCCTTCCACGACCGCTTCCGGTCGATGCGCCGCAATGGCATTGGCCAAGCCGTCCGGCGCGTAAAGCCCGGCCATATCGCCGTTCAGCGTCTCCCGCGCGGCTGACCAGAACGCAACAAAGTCGCCGCCGAGCACATAGTCTGGCGATCCGCCAAACATGTAGATGGCGAGGATCGCATATTGGAAGGCGGCCAGCGCCAGGATGATGGCGAAGGCGAAATTCGGCTGAAAATAGCGTTCAAGACTGGACATGGACCGACCTGCTTTCGCTGGTCGGACTAGACCAAACCCAATAAAATTTGATAAAAACAGGCGCGTGGTGCCTACGCCGGGCTTACGCCACCTTCACCATCAGGGCGCTTTCCGGCAGTTCCTCTGCAAAGCAACGCTGATACATCTCTGCCACCAGAGGACGTTCCAGCTCGTCACATTTGTTGAGGAAGGTCATCCGGAAGGCGTGTCCGAGATCACCAAAAATGGCGAAATTCTCTGCCCAGGTAATGACGGTGCGCGGGCTCATCACCGTCGACAGATCACCGTTCATGAACGCGTTCCGGGTCAAATCGGCCAGCGTCACCATGCGGCTCAGTGTTTCAGTATCGACATCGCCAGCTTTCGTCGCGACGATTTCGACTTCGGCGTCGTGCTCCAAATAGTTCAGGGTGGTGACAATGCTCCAGCGGTCCATCTGGCCCTGGTTCAGCTGCTGCGTCCCGTGATAGAGGCCGGTCGTATCGCCGAGGCCGACCGTGTTGGTGGTCGCGAACAGGCGGAAATACGGATTCGGCTCGATCACCCGGTTCTGGTCGAGCAGGGTTAGTTTCCCGCTGGCTTCCAGCACCCGCTGGATCACGAACATTACGTCCGGGCGACCAGCATCATATTCGTCAAAAGTGATCGCGACAGGGCGCTGCAGCGCCCAGGGCAGAATACCTTCGCGAAATTCGGTAACCTGGGCGCCGTCTTTCAGAACGATCGCATCCTTGCCGACCATGTCGATCCGCGACACGTGGCTGTCCAGGTTGACCCGGATCATCGGCCAGTTCAGGCGGGCCGCAATCTGCTCAATGTGGGTCGATTTACCGGTGCCGTGATAGCCTTGGACCATGACGCGGCGATTGTGCTCGAAGCCTGCGAGCAGCGCGATCGTGGTCTGCGGGTCAAAGCGATAAGCCTCATCAATTGCCGGGACATATTCGGTTCGCTCCTTGAAGCCGTGGACAATCAGGTCCGTATCGAGGCCAAACACCTCACGAACGTTGATTTTTTCCGTCGGTTCCAAGCCCTGCAGGGCGTCGCTATCGCTCATCACAGTCATGCGAATGGTCTTTCATCAAGTCTTTTCATGGCTCACCTATCACAACCGACGCCCGCGCCAAGTGTGACATTGGGGGAAGCGGTGCGTTTGTGGGTCACAGACTGGCAAAGTGAACACACTCGCCCTAAGTGATTTTCTGATAAGAATTCGAGGAAGACCGATCACATGCCGCACGTCACTGCCAACAATATCCGCATCGCATACGAAGAGTTTGGAAACCCGAAAGACCCGGCTGCGCTGTTGATCATGGGGCTGGGTGGACAATTGACCATGTGGTCGGACGAGCTGGTCAAAGATCTGGTTGCGGGCGGCTACCGCGTTATCCTGTTCGACAATCGCGACATTGGCCTGTCGCATTTCCATACGGGCGAGAAATCACCCGGGATCATGCGCCAGGTTGTTCTGCGCCGGCTCGGCATTCGTCTGAAAACCCCGTACGCACTGCATGACATGGCGCTCGATACGATTGGGCTAATGGACGCGCTGAAGCTGGACCGCGCCCATCTGGTCGGCATTTCCATGGGCGGCATGATCGGCCAGCACGTTGCCTCTCTGGCGCCCGATCGCTTGCACAGCCTGACGGCGATCATGACGACGACGGGCAATCCGAAACTGCCGCGCCCGTCTGGCGAGATCATGAAAGCCATGATCCGTCGCGGGCCGCAGCCCACCACGCGCGATGCGATTATTGACCAGTCCGTCGCCACATTCGGAGTTATCGGGACGCCCGGTGAAGATCAAAACACCAATGGAATGCGCGATCGGATCACCCGGTCTTATGATCGTTCCTACCACCCGGCGGGCCTGTTGCGGCAGATGTCCGCCATCGTCGCCGCCGGGGATTTCCGCAAGCACACGCGCAGCATCAAGGCACCAACGCTGGTGATGCACGGCACTGCAGATCCGCTGGTTCCGATCGAGGGCGGGCGCGATATTGCAAAACTGGTGCGCGGCGCGCGCCTGGTTGAGCTTGACGGCATGGGCCACGACGTCCCGCCGCGCTTCCTGCCGGAAATTACGCGCCACATGCTGGATCACTTCAACGCCACGAAAGTCTACGCCTAAGACCGACTTTCGCGGCGGCACCGGGTTACGGCGCCGCTTTCTTCTGCTTTTATTGCACAAACGCGCTCAAGCGCGGCTATGTGGCAGGAGGAAGACGCGATGGCAGCTTATCAGGACATACTGACCGACCTGGACGATGGGATTCTCACCATCACGCTGAATCGTCCCGATCGGCTAAATGCCTGGACCGGCGTGATGGAAGAGGAATGCCGGGAGGTAATCACTCAAGCTGGTACGGATGATGCGGTTCGCTGCATTGTGATTACGGGTGCCGGGCGCGGCTTCTGCGCGGGTGCCGACATGGGCGGCCTGCAGCAAATTGGCGATGAGGCCGGCGATGGCGACGCTAAACCGGCATCCGAGGCGCCTGTGCGCGGCGCAGCGTCAGACACCGAAGATCTCGAAGCGCTGTATCCGGGCCGGTTTGGCTATCTCTATCATTGCCCGAAGCCTATCATTGCCGCCATTAACGGCCCGTGCGCGGGAATTGGACTGATTTTCACGCTCTATGCTGATTTCCGCTTTGCCAATCAGGACGCCAAGTTCACCACGGCGTTTGCCCAGCGCGGGCTGATCGCTGAGCACGGCATTGCTTGGTTGCTGCCGCGGCTGGTCGGCGAAGCGCATGCGCTGGATCTGCTGTTCACCGCGCGCGTGTTCAAAGGCGCCGAGGCCGAGCGGGTCGGTCTCGTCAATCGCGCCCTGCCCGCGAATGAGCTGATGCCGCACGTGATGGACACGGCCAAACACCTCGCCACACAAGTTTCACCGCGCTCGATTAAGATCATGAAACGCCAGATTCGCGAAAGCTATAATCAGAGCTTCGCGCGATCGCTGGACGTCGCCAATTACGAAATGGAGCAAAGCTTTGCGAGCTTCGACTTCAAGGAAGGCGTCGACAGTTTTGTCGAGAAACGCCCGCCCGCCTTCAAGGGGCAGTAAACCCTTCGCGCCCTGAAACGGAAAACGCGCCCCAAAGCCGGAGCGCGTTCTGTAAAACACTTGAGGAAGCGGCTTAGGCGGCTTCTTCTGCCTTCTTGGCAATGTTCTTTTTGATTTTCAGCGCTTTGGCTGACAGGACGTCATCCTTCGCCTTGGCGAGATACGCATCCAGACCGCCCAGTTTGTCGACGGTGCGCAGCGCTTTGGCGGCAACGCGCATAGAGAAACGCTGGTCCAGCGCCTCAGAGTGCAGCGTTACATTTACCAGGTTTGGCATAAACCGGCGCTTGGTTTTGATATTCGAGTGGCTGACATTGTGTCCGACCATTGGGCCTGTGCCAGTAAGTTCACATACGCGGGACATGGGTCGCTCGCTCATTGTCTAGATTTAAACCGAAGCGCGGCTATTACGCCGCCAGATCAGGCACGTCAAGCGCTCAGATGAGTCGAATTTCCAGTGCCTGAAACCGGTGCATAAAACGGATTTAATCGAGGCGAAACAGTGACAGCCCTGTTCAGCCTAGCTTTTGACACAGACATATATATCAAGTGGAAATCATCTTCACACGAGGCGCCCGCCATGATGAAAAAACTACTGACCTCTGCCGCTCTTGCGACCCTGACCGTTGCCAGTGTGTCCGGTGCTGACACGGCGCTGGTAGAACCGCACATTCTGTCTCAGATCGAAGCCGGCCAGCCCATGCAGATGGACTACACGATCAAGGCTAGCGCCTGGGTGCTGATCATCCCGATCACCGGAAAGGCCAATTTCCAGGTGCAGATGAACAAGGACACCTATTCGATCAAAAGCCAGGTCAAGACGACTGGGCTCGCGGATATCCTGGTCAATTATGACATGGAGCTCGCCGCCTCTGGCTACACAACGCCGGACGGATTGGACACCTATGCCTACATTTCGCAGAACAAGGACGGGAAGAAAAACCGCCGTGTCGATCTGAAATATCTCGGCGACGATTTCCAGATGGTGGCCAAGCCTGCTTTCGGAAACCTGGGCGATCCAGCCGCGACAGCGCCGCAGGTGCTGGAAGCGAAAGACCCGATCACGGCGCTCATCTCTTTCGCGCTTGAACCGCGCGCCGAGGGTGAAGATCCGTGCGGTGGTCCGCTCAAGATTTTTGACGGCCGTCAGCTCACCCACCTGCATCTGACCAATCACGGGATGACCGAGGTGCGCTCCGAAGCCTGGCGCGGTCAGGCCTATGAGTGCCATATCGAGATGGACAAAGTCGCTGGCTACAAGCCGGGCGAGTCCAACAAGGACACGCTGACCGGCATTGACGGCCCGCTGCGCATGTGGCTCGCGCCGCTGCCAAATGGCGCCCATGTTCCGGTGCGGATTGAGGCCGAAACCGACGATATCGGCACGGTGACCCTGCAAGCCTCACAGCTGCGCTTCACGCCGCTGGAGCAATAGTCACGCCTATCCACAGCAATTGCGCGCCCGGGAGTATTAGAGCTTCCGGGCGCGTTGACGTTTTCTCGGCCCCTGCCTAAGCGGGACACTATGACAAATAAGCCCCTGAAACTCGTGAGCTGGAACATCAATTCCGTTCGCCTGCGCCTTCCGAACATCGAAGCTTTCGTCGAAGCCGAGCAGCCGGACATTATCTGCTTTCAGGAAATCAAATGTCAGAACGCCGAGTTCCCTGAGAAAGCGTTCAAGCAGATGGGCCTGCCGCACCTGGCAATTAACGGTCAGCGGGGCGGGCATCATGGCGTCGCGATTGCCAGCAGCGCACCGATCGACATCCTGGACACCCCTGCCCTGTGCCGGGAGGGGCATGCCCGGGTCAATGCAGTCAGTGTTGAGGGGATTGAGCTGCACAATATCTATCTGCCCGCGGGCGGCGATGTCCCGGACCCGGATGAGAATCCGAAATTTGCCCACAAGCTCGACTTCGTAAAACGGCTCGGCCGTCATTATGGAAAATCGGCCAAGGACGGGGCGCCCCGCGTATTGGTGGGCGATCTCAATATCGCGCCCCACCCGAACGATGTCTGGTCGCACAAGCAGCTGCTCAAGATCGTCTCGCACACACCGGTTGAGACTGAGGGCCTGGAAAAGGCCCGTAAGAAAGGCGGTTTCACCGACATTGCCCGCCACGTCCATGATGATGATCAGCGGCTATATTCCTGGTGGAGCTACCGCGCCCGCGACTGGGCCGCGTCGAACAAGGGCCGGCGCCTCGACCATATCTGGACGACGGACGCTGCGACCGCTCTGACGGATCTGGACAGCTACCGTGTGCATCTTGCCTGGCGCGGCGGTTGGAAGCCGTCCGACCATGCGCCGATCAGTGTTGAAATCGCCCGGCCCTGAGCCCCGAAAAATGTGATTCACAGACAGGCAGTACCGCCTGATTATCGCGCAGCACGATAATCGTCATAAACACTTCAACTTCAAAAATTTCCTACTTTTCAATTGAGTAGAGTGAGCTCACCATGACTGCATGGCAGCTCTTCCCAAACTCAATTGCTGAGCGAGTCGTTTCGCTCAAAGCTGACCTCGCAACGTGACCGCACAACCGCCAAAAGCGCGGAAAGACATCAATCGCGTTGCGGGAGGGATTTCTGGTCGATCTTCGGATCGACGCCAATTCAAAGGATGAAATCCATGCGTAAAACAATTTCAACTTTATTTGTCGCGGCCGCTCTGGCCGCTCCAATGGCCCACGCTGAGGGCACTCCGATTACAGTAAATTTGACCTATGACAGCACGCTTCTGGCGACCGAAAATGGTGCGAAATCGGTTTACAGATCGATCCGCTCACAGGCCACGGATGCGTGCAGCAACCGACAACCTGCGACTGGCTTGGTTCGGGTTGACCGAGCCTGCCGTGACGATCTGGTCGACAAAGCGATCGGCAAGATTCGTCTCGCCGCGCTCGAAGATGGCCTGCAACCCGTCTACGTGTTTGCAGCGCTGGAGTCTGAGAAAGAGGCCTCCAACCAATAGTCAGAGTCAGATCTAAAAAAGAGCGGGCGGTGACAGAAGTCACCGCCCGCTTCTTGTGCTTGGTACAATTGGCCGCTTAAGCGACGCGCTCAACCATCATGTGCTTGATTTTCGCAATCGCCTTGGCCGGGTTAAGCCCTTTCGGGCAGACCTGCGTGCAGTTCATGATGGTGTGGCAGCGGTAGAGCTTGAACGGATCTTCCAGATCATCCAGGCGTTCACCCGTGGCTTCATCGCGGCTGTCAATGAGCCAGCGATAGGCCTGCAGCAGCGCGGCCGGGCCGAGGTATTTGTCGCCATTCCACCAATAAGACGGGCATGAGGTCGAGCAGGAGGCGCACAGGATGCACTCATACAGGCCATCGAGATGCTCGGTTCCACTCTTTCTCAGGTTCCGGCGTATCGGTCTTGAGATATGGCTGCACATAAGCGTGCTGGGCGTAGAAATTGGTCAGATCCGGGATCAAATCTTTCACCACTGGCTGATGCGGCAGCGGTGCAATGGTGATGTGAGGTCCGGCAATCTCGTCCCAGCCCTGGGTACAGGCAATGGTGTTGTGTCCGCCAATATTCATCGCGCAGGAGCCGCAAACGCCTTCCCGGCAGGAGCGGCGGAAGGCCAGCGTCGAGTCGATATTGTTTTTGATATAGATCAGAACGTCGAGGATCATCGGACCGCATTTGTCCATATCGACAAAATACGTGTCCCACCGCGGGTTACCGCCCTCTTCCGGGCTGTAGCGGTAGATCTTGAACTTCTTGACCTTCTTGGCCCGCTCAGGCTTCGGCCAGGTCTTGCCCTTTTTCGGCGCGGAGCCTTTGGGGAGTGTCAGCTGTACCATGCTTGCTCCTAGTAAACCCGTTCTTTGGGTTTGATGTACTCAATCTCGTTCGACATCGTGTAATTGTGGACCGGGCGATAATCGATCGTCACCTCGCCAGCATCATCTGCCCAGGCGAGCGTGTGCTTCATCCAGTTCTCATCATCGCGCTTGTCGAAGTCTTCGCGGGCGTGCGCGCCGCGGCTTTCTTTACGGTTGGCCGCAGAGTTCACGGTGACCGCTGCCTGACCAATGAGATTGTCAAACTCAAGCGCTTCCATCAGGTCGGTGTTCCAGATCATGCCGCGATCATCGACGCGCATGCCTGAGACTTTCTTCTGAACGCCATCAATCTTCTCGACGCCTTCGTCCAGAACTTCGCCGGTACGGAACACGGCGCAGTTTTCCTGCATGGCACGCTGCATTTCGAGTCGCAGCTCTGCAACAGAATGATCGCCGTCCGCATTCCGGATCCGATCGAAGCGCGCGATGTGCGCATCGGTTTGCGAATCCTGGACGGTTGGCTGGCTGGCGCCAGCTTCCAGCGTCGCGCCGCAGCGCAGACCCGCGGCCCGTCCGAACACAACCAGGTCGATCAGCGAGTTCGAGCCGAGACGGTTGGCACCGTGCACCGAAACACAAGCAGCTTCGCCGACCGCCATCAGGCCCGGCACAACCGCATCAGGATCGCCATCTTTCTTGGTCAGCACTTCGCCGTGATAATTGGTCGGGATGCCGCCCATATTGTAGTGCACGGTCGGCAGAACCGGGATCGGCTCACGCGTTACGTCGACGCCCGAGAAGACTTTCGCAGTCTCCGAAATCCCCGGCAGTCGCGCGGCCAGCGTATCAGCTGGCAAGTGTTCCAGGTGCAGGAAGATGTGGTCTTTGCCTTCTCCGACACCGCGGCCTTCGCGGATCTCGATGGTCATGGAGCGAGAAACCATGTCGCGCGGGGCAAGGTCTTTCACGCTTGGCGCATAGCGCTCCATGAAACGTTCGCCTTCGGAATTGGTCAGGTAACCACCTTCGCCGCGCGCGCCTTCGGTAATCAGGCAGCCCGCGCCGTAAATGCCGGTTGGATGGAACTGAATGAACTCCATGTCCTGCAGCGGCAGGCCGGCGCGCAGGACCATGGCATTGCCATCGCCCGTGCAGGTGTGCGCCGACGTACAGCTGAAGAAAGCCCGGCCATAGCCGCCTGTGGCCAGAATAACTTTCTGCGCACGGAAGCGATGCAGCGTGCCATCATCCAGCTTCCACGCGGTGACACCACGGCAAGCCCCTTCATCATCCATGATCAGGTCGAGGGCAAAATACTCGATAAAGAACTCGGTATCGTTCTTCACGCACTGACCATACAGCGTGTGCAGCATGGCGTGACCGGTGCGGTCAGCGGCTGCGCAGGTGCGCTGGACTGGCGGGCCTTCGCCCATCTCGGTTGTGTGGCCGCCAAATGGGCGCTGGTAGATTTTGCCTTCTTCGTTCCGGCTGAACGGCATGCCCCAGTGCTCAAGCTCATAGACGGCTGCTGGCGCTTCGCGGGCGAGATATTCAATCGCGTCCTGGTCGCCGAGCCAGTCAGAGCCTTTGACGGTGTCATACATATGCCACTGCCAGTTATCCGGGCCCATATTGCCAAGCGAGGCTGCAATCCCGCCCTGCGCCGCAACCGTGTGCGAGCGGGTCGGGAAGACTTTAGTGATACAGGCGGTCTTCAGACCAGCTTGCGCGGCTCCAAGGGCTGCGCGCAGTCCGGAACCACCGGCGCCAACCACGACGACGTCATAAGTATGATCGATGAATTTATAGTCGCTCATCTCTTATCCTCTTTGGGCCCTGCGCCTTACGCGCCAGCCGTAAACCAGATTTTCAGCACCGACAGGATCGTCGCTACGCCGAGGGCAAAAACCGCAAACGTGTTCAGAATGAGCAACGCTTGGCGGGAGCCGCTCTTAGCGATGTAGTCCTCAATGACGACCTGAATGCCCAAACGCATGTGATATAGCGCCGCACTCAGGGTCAAAATCAGCAAAATTGCATTCACCGGTTGCGCCGCCCATTCCAGCGCACCCTCATAGCCTGCCTTGCAGGCGTGGATGATGGAATACATGAACCATGGCACGAGGAAGAGCAGCGCCAAAGCAGTCACCCGCTGGCGGATATGATGCAGGGTTCCGCTCCCAGCAGACCCCAGACCTCGAACGATTTTTGTGCTCGTTGTCATCGCCGCCTCCTAGTAGAACGAAGCCAGCGACCAGATGACCGCTGCACCGATGATCGCAAATGCGAAATTGAACATGGACCAGAGGCTGGCCAGCCCGGGATTGAAGCCAACCATCGGGCCGTCCCAGATCAGGTGGCGCAGGCCATTAGCGAAGTGATAGAGCACTGCCATCGACCACAGGAAGAGCAGGATCTGGCCTGGCAGACTGAAGGCAATGGCCTCAACCAGGGCGTAGGCTTCCGGCCCGGTCGCCAGAGCGATCAGCCAGGCGCCAATCAGGAACGCCCCGCCATACAGGCCAACGCCCGACACCCGGTGAAAAATTGAGCCTGCCATGGTCCAGTGCCATTTCCAGACCTGCAAATGCGGCGATAGGGGGCGGTTATCAGCCTGTCCTTGTCCAGCCATATGAGTCTCCGATGCATATGCATTCTTAGTGCGGCATCTCTTAAGCGCGTCGAAAGGCCTGTCAACGCGTCGGAATGCGCCGAATCTGTCACATTATGGGTACCGCTGCGTGAACTGCAGAGCCGCTTGAAGTCCCTTTTCATGCGGCGCTCCGCATCCTAGCGTGGATCCATAAATATATGGGGACTAGACATATCATTCGCCTCGCTGCGCGCCATCGCGATCGGATTTGCGTTCCTCTTCATCTCGCCGATTGCCAGCGCTGAAACGCTTAGCGCTCTGATTGAACAATACGAAACGTTCAACCGCGAGGGCGACCCTGACGAAACGGCCCGAATGCTAGGCACAGACGCCCGCGTTTGGCCGACTGTGACGCCGGATTATGTCGCGCAGCGCGCAGCGCAGGCTGAAGCCATGCTGACGGCCCTTAATGCCCTCGAACCTCAGCCGAGCGGTCCCGAAGCCGCGATCCTCCGTCATCTGCTACGGGCCTCCATCGACGCGCACGCTTACGACACCGCGCGCATTCCGTTCACCGGCGATTGGGGCTTCTTCGCTGCGCCCGCGTTCACGGCCATGCGCACCCGGGTGACTACGCGCGAGGCGGCCGAGGCGTGGATTGACCGGGTCAATGATCTGCCGCGGTTCTTTGAGGATCACACTGAGAATATGCGCCGCGGCATCGTCACGGGTTGGACCCAGCATGGCGATCCATTGGCCACATCGATTGCTCAAATCCGCGCGCAGGTGCTCGAGGATCCTACTGAAAGCACGCTCTATCTCCCTTTTGAATCGCTGGATGCCTCTGAACTGAGCGAGCTCGATATTCTGACGCTTCGCAATCAGGGCAAGACCGCGGTACAGCGAGCGATCCAGGCCTATGACAAGCTGCTGCGCTTCATGGAGGAGGAATATGTTCCAGCCGCGCGCACCGCGCCTGGGCTTGTCACGCTCGAGGGCGGGCAGCAGGCCTATGCCGTCGCGGTCCGTTTCCACACCGCAGGCGCCGGCTACACACCCGAAGAGATCCATACGCTGGGCCAATCGGAAGTCGCCCGCATTCGCGCCGAGATGGAGCAGATCATCGCCGAGGTCGAGTTTGAAGGCAGCTTCGCAGAGTTTATCAGCTTCCTGCGCACCGACCCGCAATTCTACGCTGAAACGCCGGAAGAGCTGCTCGAGAAAGCCTCCGAAATGAGCAAGCGGCTCGACGCGCTGTTGCCTCGGTTCTTCGCGACACTGCCGCGCCTGCCATACGGCGTTCAGGCTGTGCCAGCCTCGATTGCGCCGGGCTATACGACCGGACGATACTCCAGCGGCGATGCCGATAAAGGCATTGCCGGCACGTATCTGGTCAACACCTACGCCCTCGATCAGCGACCACTCTATGAGTTGCCTGCTCTGTCAGCGCATGAGGCGGTGCCCGGTCACCACTTGCAAATTGCCCTCGCGCAGGAGCTTCGCGACGTGCCGGAGTTTCGCAAATCCTATTACGCCACCGCCTTTGGCGAGGGCTGGGGGCTTTACGCAGAAAAACTCGCAGGTGAAGCCGGGTTCTATCGCACGCCTTATGAGCGCTTCGGTCAGCTGTCTTACGAAATGTGGCGCGCCTGCCGCCTCGTCGCGGATACAGGTCTGCATCATTATGGCTGGAGCCGCGCCGAGGCCGAGGCCTGTTTCAATGAGAACACGGCCCTCGCCCCGCTCAACATTCAGACCGAGGTGACCCGCTATATTGGCTGGCCGGGACAGGCGACAGCTTACAAAGTCGGTGAGCTGAAAATTCTGGAGCTGCGCGCCAAGGCCAAGTCTGCGCTCGGCGAGCGGTTCAACATCCGCGCCTTTCACGACACCGT
Source organism: Henriciella sp. (assembly GCA_013214545.1). GTDB lineage: Bacteria > Pseudomonadota > Alphaproteobacteria > Caulobacterales > Hyphomonadaceae > Henriciella. The sequence continues at coordinate 70,138 of JABSQB010000011.1, read as the reverse complement.
TCTGGGCGCCGGAGCCATACCGCTGGATGCGCTGGAACAACGCATCGACACTTGGATCGCCGGTCAGGCGGACGCCAAATCGCTCGCCCCGTAAATCTGAACCAAAGGCTTTTCAATGTCCGAATCTTCCGCTTCGCTCGACCAGGTATCAGAGCTTCTCGATCGCGAGGCCATTCGCGACTGTCTGTATCGCTATTGCCGCGGCATTGACCGAGCCGACGAGGCCGCATTGCGCTCAGCCTATTGGCCAGATGGAACCGACCAGCACGGGCCGTACAATGGTAGCGCATCAGGTTTCGTGGACTGGGCGATCAAAGCCCAGAGCCACGCCGAGCGAAACATTCATCAGATCCATAACATCCTGATCGAATTCAAATCCGGCGGCGCCCAGGTCGAGAGCTATTTCTCCGCTTTTCAGCGCCAACCCGACGCCAGCGGCAAGATGATCGAGCTTGATATGAAAGGGCGTTATCTCGACTGGTTCGTCAAACGCGAAGGCGAGTGGCGGATCCTGAATCGAGTCGTGGTGTTCGACTGGGTCGTCTCAACGCCTGCCCCGGCAGACAGCGAGGAAACCCGCTTCGGTGCCTTGACGCCAATCGGTCAAAACCACCCCAACGACCTTATCTACAAATAGCGCAGACATCTTTCGGCCTTGGCGTCGCGTCAGGCTTTCCAGCGACCAAAACAGCGCCCTAGACTGACGCTGTGCAAGACGACGTTTCAGCCCAAACCGATCCAGAACCAGCGCCCCGGCGGCTTAGCCCCGGTCAGGTGTGGATGCTGACGCTCGCCGCCGCAGTCGTGACCGCGAACGCCTATTACGTCCATCCCATCATCGCTCGCGTTGCGGAAGATTTTGAAGTCAGCGCCTCGATGATCGGGATTGTCCCGGCCTTCAATCAGATCGCCCTGGCATTAGGGATTTTCCTGCTCCTGCCGCTCGGCGACCGGTTTTCAAACCGCACCTTGTCGACGGTCTTTGTCTGGGGACAATTCCTGTCCATTTCCTTGATGGCGTTCTCGCGCGATTTCACGCTGTTCGTGACCGGCTCGACGCTGCTCGGCTTTGCCACGATCGTTCCTTATCTGCTCCCGACTTATGTCTCCAAGCGGGTCGACGCGCAGGAGCTTGGCCGGGTGACGGCGATGCTGACCACCGGGATCATCGCCGGCATTTTGATTGCCCGAGCCGGGGCGGGCGTGGTGGCGGAGTATTTTGGCTGGCGCACGGTGTATTACATCGCCTCAGCGCTGATGTTGACGGTGGCGATCCTGCTGCCCTTGACCATGGACCGCCGCGAACCATCGGCAACGACAGTCGAGCAAACCTCATATTTTGCGCTGATCGGTTCGCTCCTGCCACTGACCAGCCGCCATCCTGAGGTCTTGATTTCCGGCCTGATACAAGCGCTGAGCTTTGGCATCTTCATCTCGATCTGGATGGGGCTCGGCCTGCATCTGACCAGCCCGGAAATGGGCTATGGCGTCGATGTGGTAGGTTATCTGGCGCTGCTCGCGATCGTCAATGTCGTCACCACGCCGCGACTTGGCGCACTGGCGGACCGAATGGGACCGCGCAAGACGCGCCTGATGGCATCCGGGTTTCGCCTGTTCGGCATCTCTCTCTTCTTGTTCTTCGGGTACAATTTGTGGCTGCTAATCATCCCGATCCTGATCGCGAACATTTTTGGCCCGGTCATGGATGTGACAGGCCGGATGACCATTTTGAAAGAGACCCCGCAGATCCGGACCCGGCTGATGACGGTCTATATCGTCTTCATGTTCATCGGAGGCGGCCTCGCAAGCTGGGCCGGGACGACGGTTTATGACCTGTGGGGCTGGCCTGGAAACGCGACGCTTGCCGTCTCGGCCTCATTCGTGGTCAGCGCGCTGAGCGCCTGGGCCTATTTTCGCTATGAACGCGGATAAAGAAAAGCCCGCCTCCTTGCAGAGGCGGGCCCTTTTGGCGCCATCAAATTAATGATGGAGAAGTTTAAGCGCCAAAACGGTAACGCGCGCCGATTGAGAACACGTTCTGGGTGTTTTCAATGTCGAGCGTGCCCGGGAAGAGCTGGTTGTCGAGCTCAATGTCTTCAGTGGCACGGTAGGCATACTCACCGAACAGTTCCCACTGACCTTCCAGCTGCCAGGTCGCACCGGCTTTGATCTGGTAAGCCAGCTTGGTTTCACTATCGTCGATCACAGTGATCGCAGATGGTTGATAGGTGACATCAACGCTGGCGAAGCCGATACCGGCACCGATATATGGCTGGAATTGGCCGCCCGTGTTGAAGTCATAATAACCGTTCAGGAACACAGCCGTATTGGTGATCTCGCCCTGTCCGTCAGCAACCACAGCGGCAACCGTTACGCCCAGAGGTGTTGCAGAACCAGCAATCGCCGCAGCGTCGACCGCATCAATGCTGCCACCGCCGAGGGTTACGCCGGTGTGCGTGTCAACGTCTGATCCGGAATAAGCCAGCTCAACGCCGCCGCGCCAACCATTGCCGTAACGCGCGCCGAACTCACCAGAGAACGCTGTGCCATTGTCAAACTCGGTTTCCCAGCCATAGGAAGTGCCAGCCGCGACATCGAGCGTGCTGCCGTCGCCGAGATTACCAGTGGTGAACGCACCGGTTGAACCGCTATTGCTGCTATCGTTTTGCTGAGCGAATCCGATCGATCCGCCAACATAGTATTCTTGTGCTGCAGCTGTGCCGGCGATTGCCACGCCCAACGCTGCCAGCGAAGTGATTTTGATGAGATTCATACCCAACTCCATATCGATTTCGCAGAGGCTTCTCCCTCCGCCACGACCTTAATTAGTATTCTCTATACGATAGACAATAGTAAATATCATTTGGCTTGCTTATTGCGTCACAGTCTGCACAAGGCCCCTGTTGGGGATAATCTGATCTAGGACGTTACAATGCTGCCAAAACCGCTGGCTCAAATCGCACCAAATACTCTCGAATTTGAAATCCTGCCGTTGGTCAAACCCACCGGCTTTCGCGAGTATGATGCCCGCTGGTGGTTTAATGGTATTGGCCACGAAAAAGCGCCCGAACTGAATCTGACAGGTGTGCAGGCGCTCGGCCTTGGCATGGCGACGCTGTTTCATGAGCTCGGCGTCGAGCCCAAGGTCGTCACCGGCCACGATTACCGCTCGATCAGTCAGCCGATCAAGAATGCGCTGATGCTCGGCATGGTCCAAGGTGGCTGCGAGGTTCTGGACATCGGCCTGGCGCTGTCGCCTATGGTCTATTGGAGCCAGTTTGAGCTGGATTGCGCCTGCTGTGCCATGGTCACCGCCTCGCACAATGAGAATGGCTGGACCGGCGTCAAAATGGGTGCCAACCGCCCGCTGACTTTCGGGCCGGACGAGATGGGCCGCCTGAAAGAAATCGTCCTCAGCGGCGAGTTCCAGCCCCGCGCAGGCGGCGGTCATTTCCGCGTCGATGGCATGCGTGAAAAGTACATTGATAGCGTCGCCGAAGGCGTCTCAATCAAGCGGCCTCTGAAAGTCATTGCCGCCTGCGGCAACGGCACTGCCGGGGCCTTTGCGCCAGACGCGTTGCGCAAGATGGGCGTCGAGGTGATCGAGATGGACTGCAATCTCGACATGACCTTCCCGAAATACAATCCCAACCCGGAAGACAGCGAAATGCTGCACGCCATGGCTGCTGCCGTCAAAGAGCATGGCGCTGACATCGCGCTCGGCTTCGATGGCGATGGCGACCGCTGCGGCGTAATCGATAATACCGGCGACGAAATCTTTGCCGACAAGATCGGCCTGATGCTGGCCCGCGACCTGTCTAAGGAGTATCCAGGCGCCAAATTCGTCGTCGATGTGAAATCGACCGGCCTCTACAAGACCGATCCGGTGCTGGAAGCGAACGGCTCGACGGTGGATTATTACAAAACCGGCCATTCCTACATTAAACGCCGCACCACGGATCTTGATGCGCTGGCGGGCTTTGAAAAGTCTGGCCACTTTTTCTTCCGCCCGCCGATCGGGCTTGGCTATGATGATGGCCTGATCGCGGCCAAGGCGATCTTGGAAATGCTCGACCGCAATCCGGAAAAGACCATGGAAGACCTGAAGAATGAGCTCGGCGTCGCCTTCACCTCTCTCACCATGTCGCCGCATTGCGCGGACGAAGTAAAATATGAAGTCATCGATCGCATTGTCGAAGAGTATAAAGGCTTGCTCGGTACGGAAATTCTTGGCCGCAAAGTCGTCGACGTGAACACGGTCAACGGCGCTCGCGTGACGCTGGAAGACGGTTCCTGGGTGCTTGCCCGCGCCAGTTCCAATAAACCAGAATTCGCCGTCGTCGTCGAAAGCATGCGCTCGCAAGAGGATATGATCGCCCTGTTCCGCGAAGAGGTGAAACCCCGCCTCGCCAAATATCCGGAAATCGGCGCCTACAATCAGGAAATCTGATTCTCCGCTCAGGTTGACAAAAAGTTCATAAAAATCAGCGACGGAGCGCGTGTTCTCATGCGTTTCACCCGCGTGCGCAGCATGCTGCTGGGCCGAGGGAGAAGACTTTATGAACCGAACACTGAGCCTGCTGGCCACCACGTTAATCCTATCTGCCTGCAGCGGTGGAGGCGGCAGCGGAGAGACAACGCCGGTCACGCCCGTCGCAAACAATACCGCACCCGTGGTCAGCGCCGCCGTATCAGATCAGGCGGCAAGCGTCGGCTTCGGCTTCTCGCTCAGCATGGCAGGGGTGTTTAGCGATCCGGACGGCGATGCGCTCACGGTAACCGCCGATTTTGGCGGCGATTCAAAGGGCTTAAGCCTGACTGGAACGACCCTGTCCGGCATCCCCAATTCCACAGGCGACATTACCGTGACCTGCACGGCTACCGATCCTTCAGGCGCCAGCGTCAGCGACACGTTTGTGATCAGTGTTTCAGTCGACCAGAACGCCGTCCAGGCAACCTTTAACGGCGCCATTGATCTCGAAAATCTCGATGCTTATGCGGGCCAGCCCGTGCCGAACTATATCACCAAGATCAATGATGGCGGGAACCCGATTACCGATGCCGGCGCGACGCTCGGGCGGGTACTGTTCTATGACACGTCCCTGTCGACGACGGGCACGGTCTCATGCGCGTCCTGCCATATTCAGACGCTCGGCTTCAGCGATCCTGCCGTCGTCAGCACCGGGGTCGAAGGCGGCCAGACGGGACGTCATTCCATGCGTCTGATCAACACCATGTTCGCGGACGAGGAAGACTTCTTCTGGGACGAACGCGCACCGAGCCACGAAGCCCAGGAAAGCCAGCCCATACAGGACCATAATGAGATGGGATTCAGTGGCCAGAACGGACGCCCGGATCTCGATACCCTGATCGCGCAGATGGAAGCGACAGAGTATTATGAGGAACTGTTCCGCTTCGTGTATCTCGACCAGAACATTACCGAAGAGCGCATTCAGCTCGCACTCGCCCAGTTCACCAAGTCCATTCAGTCCTTTGACTCCCGCTACGACGAAGGCCGCGCGCAGGTGAACAATGACAATGCCCCTTTCCCCAATTTCACCGCCGACGAGAATGCCGGCAAAGACCTGTTCATGGACAATCCGAACAATGGCGGCGCTGGTTGTGACCGCTGCCACCGCGCACCCGAGTTCGATATCGCGCCCAACTCGGACCAGAACGGGATCTTCCGCGTCGCGAATTCGGTGACTGAGTTTGACCTGACCAATACGCGGTCGCCATCTTTGCGCGACATGGTTGGTCCGGGCGGCAGCTCGAACGGCCCGTTCATGCATGATGGTTCGCTGGCGACGATCCGGGATGTGATTGACCATTATGACAATATCCAGGCCCCAACCAGCGAACCACCTTTGAGCGACTTCCTGAACACGCTGGACAATCGCCTCACCCAGAATGGCAACCCGCAGAATCTCAACCTGACGGATACGGAAAAGGATCAGCTCGAAGCCTTCCTGCTGACCTTGACCGGGGACAGCATCTACACGGATGAGAAACTGTCAGATCCGTTCTAACTTTATCATGGTGTCTCGATTTGCGATTTGAGGCCCAGTTCAGGCCTCAAATAACCAATCATTACTGAAGATTAAGCCCGTCCGGTCGGATGAAGCGCTTAAGCCATCGACATGGTTTGGGATGGTAGGTTTGGGCGGTGGAAAGCCGCGCTCAGGATTGCAGTAATCGCTGCGATTCATCTCGCCATTCTGTCCTGGATCCTGGCATCGAAATTCGTCATCCAATCCGCCTCTCCACCGATCAGCTTCTCGATTGAGATCGCGGAGCTGACGCCGCTCCCAGAAGCCTTGATGCCGGAGCCAGAGCCCGTACCAGTTCTGCCACCAATTCCTCCAGACGAACCGTCGCCTGCAGCGGTGCCGACGCCCCCCGCATCCACACCCACGCCGGCGCGAGTTGCGGCACCCTCAGAGCCCCCCGCCTCCGAGGAACAGCCGACCGCTGACGCGCCGCAGCACCCCGCCGTCCTCACACATGATGAAACAACTGCAGGGTCAGAGCCCAATGCTGCTGTACCCTCTCCCTCGACTGGCTCCGATAGCGATGCCGTGACACCAGACCAAATCGCCAGTCTGCTCAAACAGATTGAGTGCCAGAAACTCACGCATCGCGTCGACGAGTCTTGTCCTTATGCCGATGAGTTTACGGCCTGGACTGCCAATACCGAGCGCGCAACGGTCGAGCGCAATACCGAATGGGACCGCTCCTTTCGCTCCAAATCAACGATCGATAAATTCTATGAACGCGAAGTCCGCGGCCGCCTTCATTGGCCGGACGAAGACCTGTTCGCCGACCCGCTGCCGCCCGGCGCGAATGATGCCGAACGCATTCGCCGAGGACAGGAACCATTATGGAGCAAGGAAATGCGGGACGGGTTTCGCAAATCGGATGAAGAGTAACGCGCTATTGCCTCACCGCACATCTTCATAATGCTCGGCAAGGCGTGTGGGGTTCGCGCCGAAGCCCCACATCAGGCCGACATAGAGATAAGTCAGATTGGCGCGCCAGAAGCCCCATTCGGCGACGCGGCGGTCTGACGACCAGACCTTGCGCGGCACTTGCCGGACCCGGCCGCGGCCACCGCGCACCATGCGCAGGCACAAATCCGCCTCTTCCATAATCGCTTGCTCAGGGTCCCAGCCGCCGATGGTTTCAAAGTCAGCGCGGCGGCAGACCATGACCTGATCTCCAAACAAGAGCCGGCAGCCGCGAAAGAAAGAGATGGGCCGAAACAATAGCGGTGCGTACCAAGTCTTGATGAAATTATGCGCCGTGGTCACTCGCCGAACGCCGGAGGGGCCACGCATGATCGAGATGAAGCCGGCAAGCGCCGTCTCGGGGTCTGAGAGGATCTGTTCCACCTGCGCGACAAAATCCGGCGGCACCACCGTGTCAGCGTGCAGGAAGCAAAGGATGTCGCCTGACGCGGTCGAGGCGCCCGCATTCATTTGCCCGGCGCGGCCTTTTGCAAGATTCGGCAGCACTTGCGCATTGCTTTGCCGTGCCAGTGCGACGGTTGAGTCATCGCTCGCGGCATCTGCAACGATCACTTCGAACGGCGGCGGCGATAAGTGCGCCAGCGCCGCCAGGGTGTCTGGCAGCGCCTCAGCCTCGTTCAGCGTTGGGATGATGATCGAGACGGCCATCCAACCAGGATAGCCGGTTCGACCGCGGCGCGATAATCACGATCCGTTTAGATCGCTTATTCTTCCAGAGCCAAAGCCACGCCTTCGCGACGAGGATCTGCGCCGCCATCGAGGCCCTCTTCGGTCACCACGATCAGGTGCAGGCCGCTATTCTCGCCGCGGCGTTCCTCAACATTGTAGCCCAGCGCCGTCAGTTGATCAGCGATCTCCTGACCGCCTTCAACGTCAACTTCGACGCCGACGCTCTCGCCGCGCGCGATGATGTTTGGACGCGCCGCGGCTTGCTGAGCGGTATCGCCCCAATCGAGCACCGCCAGAACCGTTTTCGAGACATAAGCCACGATCGAGTTTCCGCCTGGAGATCCAGTGACCATTTTCAGATCGCCCTCCTCATCAAAGATAATCGTTGGCGACATAGAACTGCGCGGGCGTTTGCCCGCTGCCGGTGCGTTCGCCACGGGCAGATTTGACTTGCGCGGCTGACGGGCAAAGTCGGTCAGCTCATTATTCAGCAGGTAGCCATTGACCATGCGCGAATTGCCAAACGGCGCTTCGATCGTCGCGGTCATCGAGACGACATTCCCGTCACCGTCCACCACCGAGAAATGAGTTGTGCCCGGGGCATCTTCGGTTGGGTCCTGGCCCCACATGCCAACCATTGGGTTACCGCCGAGCGCCACGCCCGGATCACCCGGGGTCGGCACGGCATCTGGCTCAAACACTTCGGTGGCCCGGACATCGAGATAATCTGGGTTAATCAGATCCATGGCCGGCACCTGCACAAAATCTGCGTCGGCGACATAGTGATCACGGTCGGCATAAGCGAGGCGCTGTGCATCGACAAAGGCGCGGATCGGCGCGAAGGCGTCGTCGCCCTCTTCCGGCAACAGGCGATCATAAAGCCCTGGAATGGCGTTCTGCGTCACCCCGCCAGAGCTTGGCGGCGGCGCTGAACAGATCCGGTAATCGCGCCATTCTCCGCACAGCGCCGGGCGCACTTTGACTTCATAGCCGGCAATGTCTTCAACCGTCATCACAGACGGGCGTGGGTCCTCGGCGAGCGTCGCGACAATCGCCTCAGCATTCTCGCCAATATAGAATGTTTCGATACCGTCGGTCGCGATGCGGCGGAGTGTTTCAGCATAGCCCGGATTATCCCGCACGGCGCCTTCGGCCAAAGGCTCGCCCTCTGGGTAAAAGTAAGCCGCGCTGACCGGATGATCATCAAGCCGCGTGAATTGGCGCAGTCGCGGATCTGCCAGCGTGCCGGCGAGGCGTGGACTCACTACAAAGCCGTCCGCCGCCAAATCGATGGCGGCCTCAAAATTGCTCGCCCACGCATTCTTGCCGTGCGCATCATGAGCGGTCTTGTAGAGCGCGATCGCGCCCGGCACACCGGCTGATCTTCCAGATTGCCAGGCATCAAGGAATCCGAGCACTTCGCCATTCTCGACAAACAGGTTCTCATCAATCGCCATAGGCGCGGTCTCGCGGCCATCATAGACCGTCATTTCATCGCTCTCGCGCTCATACACGACCATGAACGCGCCGCCGCCAATGCCGGACGATTGCGGCTCGACCAGGCCAAGCACGGTATGCACGGCAATCGCCGCATCGACAGCGTGTCCGCCATTGCGCAGCGCCTCCAGCCCTGCCTCAACCGCGCGGGGATCAGCAGCGGCCACCATCGCGCCATGGGTCCAGAGATCCTCTTCCACGACAGGCGGTGTTTCAGTGACTTCCGGTTCAGATCCGTTGGTGGCCTGCTGGCACGCGGCCAGCAACAGGGCGGATGTGCCTGCAAGGAAAAGAGTTTTGACTGACATTCTGTGACGCTCCGACTTGGCGAATTCTTTGCAGCACCGTAGAGCGGTTATCGAGCACAGGAAAGGTGATGCATGTCTCACCCGGGTCAAAAAAATCTGATGACTGATGTCGCAGGACTGCGCGTCGGCAATGCGCATGATGAGACCGTACTGACCGGAGCGACGGTGATTTTGTGCGAGTCCCCCTCGGTTGCCGGAGTGGCAGTTGCTGGCGGCGGACCGGGCACGCGTGAGACGGACCTGCTCGGACCCGATAAACTCGTCGACAATGTGAATGCGATCGTTCTGTCTGGTGGCAGCGCCTATGGGCTCGCTGCGGCTGATGGCGTGGCGGCAATGCTCGGCGCGCGCGGTGTGGGTTACGCTATGGCGGACGTTCCGGGCGTGCCTAAGACCCCGATCGTTCCTGCTGCGATCCTGTATGACCTTGCCAATCGCGGCGATAAGGACTGGCAAGAAAACCCGCCCTATCAGGCCCTCGGCCGCGACGCTTTTGAGGCGGCTGCAGAGGCATTCGATCTCGGCCGTGCCGGGGCGGGATTTGGCGCCCGTGCTGGAAAGGTCCGCGGCGGACTTGGCTCGGCCTCAATCGTTACAGAGGATGGCATGAGCGTTGGCGCCCTCGCCGCGATCAACAGTTTCGGCTCTGTGTATATGCCAGGGACCGACGCCTTCTGGGCCTGGCCGTTCGAGCTGAATGGCGAATTTGGCGGCGTCCGCCCACCCGCGGACTATGCCGCCGACGCCGAAGACTGGGGCGCGGCTAAGCAGAACCCGCAGCTCGGGCAGAACACAACGATTGCCTGCGTCGCGACGGATGTCGCATTGACCCCGGGCCAGGCGCATCGCGTCGCGCAGATGGCATTGTCGGGATTCTCACGCGCCATCCGGCCGGTTTTTGCGCCATTTGATGGCGATGTCGTCTTCGTCGTCTCGACGGCGCAGCAACCGCTTCCAGAGCCATCGCCGCTGGCCCTTGCGCGGCTTGGCGAACTCGCCGCCAGCACGCTCGCCCGCGCGATTGCACGCGGTGTCTATGAAGCGCAGTAATTTCCTGATTCAGGTGTTGCTTTCAAAGACACCGGAGAGTATGTGACCTCTTCCGCGCTTCGGTAGCTCAGTTGGATAGAGTACTTGGCTACGAACCAAGGGGTCGGGGGTTCGAATCCTCCCCGAAGCGCCACTTTTCCTCATAACCTGTAAATGAGCGCAAGTTTGCCTTGCGCAAAACCTATCGGATGACGCTTGCGAGAGAGTCTGTCCCTGTCCCAACTATAGTTTTTATCTATTTGAAAAACGCTTTGGTGAGCACAACTCCTATCGCATGCGTTCGAACGGGGACACTCAGACAATTTTCGAAACCCATGCCGCACACCCGCAAAGGATGTGCGTGTTCAATTGAGGCCTCGGAGCGCGAGCTATTCACCGAAAGGACTAAAATATGAGCATCTCTCCAAAAGCAGGCTTGAGCACCATTGCTGGTTTGGCCGTCGCAGCAGCCATGACTGCCGCACACGCCGATACGGAAACCGCGCCAGCGACTGGCATTACGGAAGCCGACGTCGTTGAAGCCCAAACCGAGTGGGGCAATGGCATCGTCGCGATTTCAAGCGTTCACTCTGCCGATGGCGACTATAAAAAGCGCGCGAAAGAGCACATCAAATCTCTGTACGCCTATGGCGACACGGCCGTGATGTTCAAGCCGACCCTGGCGGCTGACGACCAGTTCCGTGAGACGTTCGACGAAGCGCTGGCTTACTTCATCGGCAAAGAAGGCACAGAAGACACCGGCTTTGCAATCAAAGGCTGGACCAATGTGCGCTGGGAAAGCAACGGCATCTATACCGATGACGATTCCGCCACCGCGATGGGCAACTACTACTTTACCGGCCCAGACGGCAGCGAAACCAAAGTTGAGTACACTTTTGGTTACGTGCTGAACGAAGACGGTGACCTGGTGATCAATCTGCACCATTCTTCGCTGCCATATTCAGCAGGCTAGGTTTCAGCTGATCTGAACCCAAAAGAGGGTGGCATGACGCCACCCTCTTTTTTTTGTCTGCGGCATAAATTGCCGCGCGGTCGACGGCGCGCGCCGCACCCACCCGTCTTCTACGGGCAATCGATGATGTGCGAGTCGGACGGACGGTTCCGCAGCGTGCACCGATTATTGTTGTAGGTCGTGCCCTCAGTCTCGTATGTGACCGTTCCACCACTTTTGTTGTAGTAGAACTTGGTCCCGTCTTTTCGGCAGCCTTCATTGTCACCGTGCAGAATATCGATCTTGGCCCAAACTTCCGTATTTTGTTTGAGGTTCTGGGATTCCGTTTCAAGCACGATTTTGACCATATAGCCGGTGTCGATATTGTCATAAGTCGCCTGCTTGCTCTGGGTTTTGCCGTCCTCATCCTTGTACATGATGTAGACATTATCGACCGTGTAGGCGCCGGAATTCTTGTACCTTATCGTATCGACTTGATAGCAGGTCTTGGCTTCCGCCACCGGCGCAGCGACCGCAAAAGCCGATAGCATTGCCAGGACAGTAACGTTCAATCGGTTCATTTTGGGCTTGCTTATCATAGGCTCAAATCCTCTGCTTACGGGCAATCGATGATGTATTTGTCGTCCGGGCGACCGTTCAGTTCGCAACGATTATTGTTCAGCGTGGTGCCGCTCGACTTGTATGAGACCGTGCCGCCTTGCTTGTCATAGTAGAACTTGTTGCCATCTTTCCGGCAGCCATTGTTGTCGCCAGCTTCGATTTCAATTTTGCCCCACACCTCATTGCCGACTTTGGGGCCTGAAACTTCGTCGATCCCAACGCTCACAGATTGCCCGGCCGTGAGATCTTCTCCGGACCCGAGCACTTCTTTTTTGTCGCCATTGCCGTCCTTGTACATCACGTCAAAGGCAGAGACGGTATAGCCGCCTTTGTTCGTGTATTTCATCTTGGAGACCCCGTAGCAGGTCTTCGCTTCGGCGGCCGGCGCAGCGATGGCGAATGCCGACAGTATGGCCAGCCCCACCAGGTGGGCGCTTATCAATTTAGGCTTGTTGATCAACATTTCGGCTTCCTTCGCTTACGGGCAATCAATGATGTATTTTTCGTTCGGGCGGCGGTTCAGCTCGCAACGATTATCGTTCTGGGTCGTGCCGCTGGACTTGTAGGAAACCGTTCCGCCCTGCTTGTCATAGTAGAACTTGTTGCCGTCTTTCCGGCAGCCATTGCGATCACCGGCTTCGATCTTGATCTTGCCCCAGACCTCATCACCAACACTGGGACCGTCACTGACGGCCGAGATGTTCACGGTTGCAGATTGTCCGTTGAGGACATTCGACCTGATGCCAACCGTCTCGTGCTTGTTGCCATTCTGATCCTTGAACATCACGAAAATGGTACCGAGCGTGTAGGCGCCTTTATTGGTGTATTTGATCTTGGAGACCCCATAGCAAGTCTTCGCTTCAGCCGCTGGCGCCGCGATGGCGAATGCGGACAGCAGGGCCAGCCCTAAAATAGCTGAGCTGATCATTTTGTACTTGTGAAACAACATCTCGAAGTCCTTCGCTTATGGGCAATCAATGATTTTTTTGTCGTCAGGGCGGCGGTTCAGCTTGCAGCGATTATTATTGAGGGTCGTGCCGCCGGACTTGTAAGAAATCGTCCCGCCAGACTTGTCGTAATAGAACTTGGTGCCGTCTTTCCGGCAGCCATTGCGGTCTCCGCCTTCAATGGCGAGTTTTCCCCAAACCTCGTCGCCGACACTGGGGGGACCTGAAATGAGTGTGAGATCAATCAGCACCGTTTCCCCGACCGTCAAATCAGAGCGGTGGCGGTATCCCTCCTGCTTGTCGCCATTCTCATCCTTGTACATGACGTAGAAGTCAGAGACGGTGTAACCGCCTTTGTTGATGTACTGCATCTTGGCAACGCCGTAGCAGGTTTTGTCTGCGGCCGCGGTCGCGGCGCCGAGCAGAACCGACACACCCACAAGCCCGGCAAGCTTCAATATTCCCATCGTCAGCCTCTCCTTCACGATCGAAACGTCGTGCCCCTCTTGAAACGAAGTACGGACAAGCGTGACCATCAGCGTGGCTCACGTCATCGGTACGTATTTCCTGAAAAGGAGATTTGCGTGTCGTGCACAAAAGCCTCAACTGTCGGTTTAGACAGTCGCTGATCGACAAGGGGATTGAGAGCCGCCGCCTGGCCTATTCGCTGGACGATGACTCAGGTGGGTCTGTTTTCAGACGGATCGGCGGACACGCCCGGCGCGCCGCGAAAATCTTGCGGGAGTCAATCGCGATACCCGCCTCGCTCAGCATATTGCGACCCACTAGCAGGGGGTAATTGAAGCCGGACCGGTCAGCCAGATTGACCTCGCCATTGACGCGGATGCCGCCAATACAGAGATCCATATTCACCACCGGGCGCACAATATTGCCACCACCCCGGCGACGGATTGAGACCCAGCGCACCACCGGCTGCGTAAAGATCACTTCCCGGCCGCGCCGACTGGTCAGCTTGAACGTGATCATCTCCGGCATCGGGTCTTCCATGGAGGTGTCGAAGATTGGCGCGATTTCACCGGCTGGCGGATCGTCCGGCGTTTCGCCGCTGCCCATATCCTCATCATCCTGCTCGGCATCGCCGACAAGATCGGCCATGGCTTCTTCGGGCGAAGTGTTCACGGCAAATTCCGGCGGCAGAATTTCCGCATGGATCGAGGTCGTCTTGGCGCCGCTGTCCAACTTTGCTCGCATCAGCAGCCCATTCGGCATCACGCGCGCATGCTCCAGCCATCCACGCGTGTGGACCTCCGGTGCGTCAGCGGCGCTGGTCAAACTCACCGCCAGAGATAGAAGAATCGCTTGTCCCAACATCGACGCCTCTAATTGTAGACTTATGCGGCATTATTTAGGCAGGCATTGCGATTCGGCGATACACAAGATCGGCATAGTCATGGACCAAGGCTTCCGATGTATGACCGGGTGTGTATTTGAACTCACCAATCTCCGCCACAGGCGTGATTTCAGCCGCTGATCCGGTGATGAAACACTCATCAAATGTGCCCAGTTCATCCGGCATGATGGCCCGCTCAATTACTTCAATCTGGCGCGCTTTGGCCAGCTTGATCGCGGTCTGGCGAGTGATCCCGTTCAGGAAACAATCCGGCGTCGGCGTATGCAGGGCGCCATCGCGCATGAAGAAGATATTCGCGCCCGTCGCTTCTGCGACCTGTCCGCGATAATCGAGCATCAGGGCGTCGGCATAGCCTTCATTCTCAGCCGCATGCTTGGAGAGCGTGCAGATCATGTAGAGGCCCGCAGCCTTGGCATGGCATGGGGCGGTCAATGGATCAGGACGACGGTACATGGCGTGCGTCATCCGGATGCCCTTCATCTTGTCAGCGAAATAGTCACCCCAGGCCCAGACCGCGACCGCAAGGTGGATCGTATTGTTCTGGGCAGAGACGCCCATCATCTCGCTGCCGCGCCAGGCGAAGGCACGAACATAGGCATTCTCGAGCCCGGACTTGGCGAGCGTCTCTTCCTTGATCTTCTCAAGCTCATCGACAGAAACGGGCAGCTCAAAGCCCATAATCTTGGCCGAGTTGGCCAGCCGCTCAGAATGATGACGGGAGGCGTAGATGACGCCGCCATAAGCGCGCTCGCCTTCGAACACGCAGGAGGCATAATGCATGGCGTGGGTCAGCACATGAACCTTCGTGTCCCGCCACGGGACGAACTGACCGTCCATCCAAATATAGCCGTCACGATCATCATAGGCTTGGTCTGCCATTGGCTTATTCCTGTCTTGCACTTTTACTCAATTCACGGGCATTCTCAGATCACTATGGTGAATGTCAACCAAATACGGGCAAATGCACCCGGGTTCGATCCGCGACTTTTTCTCCGCGACGAGGAATTGGATTACGGAATTGCGCTTCTCCTCGCCGGAGAGCGCGCGCTAATGAAGGCTGCGAGCGAGATTGCGCGCGATTTTGACCTACCGCAATTGGCGGCGCGCGTGTTGATCACAATCCGGTTTCAGCCAGGCCAGACGGTCTCAGCCTTGCGCGAGCAATTACATTCGACAACCCCGACCCTGGCGCGGATTCTCGGCGATCTTGATCAACGGGGCTTCATCGAGCGCCGCCAGAGCGAACAGGGTGACCGCAGAACCCGCTGCCTGTTTCTGAGCCATGAAGGCAAGCGCGTTACCGACCCCGCCACCCTGACCATGCGAGACAGTTTGCGCAGCGCTTATCGCACCGCCGGATCAGGTGCTGTCAGCGGCGTGCGGGCTGTGTTAGAGGCGCTGGTATGAGCGCAGAAACGCACCTTCTGATTGTCGACGACGATGACCGTATCCGATCGCTGCTAAAGCAGTATCTGACGCGTGAAGGCCACAGCGTGACCACTGCGGCTGATGCGGCCGCTGCGCGCAAACTGTTTCAGACTTTCAGTTTCGATCTCGCCGTGTTCGACATCATGATGCCGGGCGAAGATGGTCTCAGCCTGCTCAAGGCCTTGCGCGAGGATGGCAATGACACGCCGGTCATGCTGCTGACTGCGCGCGGGCAAGCGTCTGACCGAATTGAAGGGCTGCGCCTCGGCGCAGATGATTATCTGCCTAAGCCGTTCGAGCCCGAGGAGCTCGCCCTGCGCGCCGCGGCCATCCTGAAACGTAGCCATGTGCCGCCGCCACCAGAAGAGATCGAAATGTCGGGCCTCGTCTTCGAAGCCGCCAAAGGCCTGCTGCACGGTCCGGACGGCCATATCCGGCTGACCGATAGCGAGCTACAATTGCTGACCTTGCTGGCGCGCCATCCCGGCGACCCGATCTCTCGCGAAGACCTTGCCGCCCAAGCCTCAAACGGCACGGAGCGCAGCATTGATGTGCAGGTCACCCGCCTGCGCAAGAAAATCGAACCTGACCCGAGGAACCCCATTCACATCCAGACTGTGCGCGGTATCGGATACCGGCTGATGCCAGACTGAAAAAAGGGACAATCGACATGCTGAAACTTCACCACCTGCGCGTTGGGCGCTCGATCTTTACCGTCTGGCTGCTGGAAGAGTTGGGGGCCGAGTACGCGCTCGAATTCTATGACCGCAATGAAATGGGACGCGCGCCGCCTGAGCTGAAAAACGCGCATCCGCTCGGCAAGTCGCCCGTCATCGATGATGAAGGATTCGTGCTGGCAGAATCAGGCGCGATCGCGCTATATCTGCTTGAGAAGTTCGACCCGGAGAATACGTTCGGCCCGCCGAGCGACTCAAAAGGCCGCGCGGAGTGGATGCAATGGCTTATGTATACCGAAGCGTCCGCCTTTGCGCCCATGCTGATCAAGCTGTTGCTCAGCCGCAGCGAAGACAAACCACCTGTCTTTGACATGTTCGCGTCTGGTGAGGTCGCCTTACAGCTTGGCTATGTCGAAGCCCGTCTCGCCGATCGCGACTATGTCATGGGCGACACGTTCTCAGCCCCCGACATTGGCATGACCTATATCGCAGAGATGGCAGAACGACTGGGCGAGCTCGCCCCGTACCCGAAACTGTCGGCATATCTTGCCCGCAATAAAGCAAGGCCCGCCTTTCAGCGAGCCTTGGAAAAAGTCGGGGCTTAAGATCCCATCTGCCGGATTTGGTCCTTGAGATAGAGCTTTTCGCGTTTCAGGCGTTGAAGCTCTATCGCGCAGGGATTGGGGCGCTTCTGTTCAGCCTGAACTTTCGCTTCAAGCTGGTTGTGATGACGCTCAAGCGTACGCAGTCTGGCGGTAGGTCTTTTCGGAGTGACCGCTCCGCCTTCATTTTCCCAACGATCAAGTTCCGGCATCCGAGTCTCCTTAGCTCTTGCCCCGGCGAACCCGGCGGCGGCGCCAACCGCGACGCGACTCTGCTTTTGGCGTCGGCTCTGCGGTGACAAAGCCATCGACATCGCCAATCGCGTTCACCGGCAGTCGGGAGTCACTGATCATTGCATCGTTCTGCGCGCCCGTCTGGGAGGAGTTTAGGTCGCTGCGAAACATGTTTTTATCCTTTCATCTTGACTGAGGATGAAATGGGTCCAGATAGTTGATAATTCTAATCTAAAGATACTTAACTCCTGATAGCCCAGAACTATTAATGCGCCCGACCCTGAGACAACTCCA
The DNA here is from genome assembly GCA_013214545.1 of Henriciella sp. GTDB lineage: Bacteria > Pseudomonadota > Alphaproteobacteria > Caulobacterales > Hyphomonadaceae > Henriciella. The sequence continues at coordinate 52,480 of JABSQB010000011.1, read as the reverse complement.
ATACATCGTCGCCGTCGCCGATACTGGCCGGTTTCACGAAGCCGCCAAGCGCCTGCATGTCAGCCAGCCCAGCCTCTCTGCACAGATTGCCGAAGTCGAAAAACAACTGGGCGTTCAACTGATCGAACGCGGTCGCAATGGTGCCCTGATGACGCCGCTCGGGATTGAGTTCGTGCGCCGCGCCCGGCTCATTCTGCGCGATGTCGAAGATCTGAAATCAGCCATGCATGTGGGCGATGAAGACTTTGCCGGGCGCATCCGCCTCGGCGTACTGCCCTCGGTCGGGCCGTATTTGCTGCCGCCCGCGGTGACCGATTTGCACCGGTCTTATCCGAACCTGCGCCTGGTCATTCAGGAGCATCTGGCCGATGATCTCGACCGGCTGATCAAGGAAGGCGCGCTGGACTGCGCCATCTCCAATCCGGACACGCACAAGGAACTCGCCAGCACGCTACTGTTTGAGGAACCGCTGTGGATCTGTACCGCACCCGACGATCCGCTCGCCGGGGATGGCGCCATCCATCTTGACGCCTTGCAGGGGCGCGAATTGCTGAGCGTCGGGCAAAGCTACCGCCTGAACAGCACCATTCAGCAGCTGGCTGAGCTTGCCGAAGCCCGCATGAGCGATGTCTTCTCCGGCACCAGCCTCGACGCGATCCGGCATATGTCCGCGACCGGGGCCGGCATCGCTATTCTGCCCGCGATCTATGCCCTGGCGGAGGCCCGCCGCGACGCTGACCTGGTCTTGCGTCCGATCGATCATCCGCTGGCACGGCGCGCCGTCTCACTGGTCTGGCGCCCGACATCACCGCTTGAACCGAGCTTCCTGAAGATCGCGGAAATCCTGCAACAGGACGCCGCGGCGATCCTGCAAGAGAACACAGCCTGATCAGACCTCTACCCAAGCCTAGCCGGTCTGCTAAGACTGTCAGCATGAACCGACACGTGGCTATGGGAAGTTGAAGGCATGAGCAGTTTTCGTCTTCGCGACTATACACCCAAGAGCCTGTATGGGCGCCTCGCGACCCTGGTGGCTTTGCCCGTGATCGCTATTTTCGCGATCTTCTCTCTCTACTATTATCAAGAGCACATTCGCGATGTGAACGAGAAACTGTCCCAGTCGATCGCCCGCGAAGTGGGACTGATCATCGACATCTGCGCGGATCCCAATCACTCGCCTACTGCCGAGCTTGAAATCGAAAATCAGCTCGGACTGCGTTTCAATTGCGCTTATGAAAACGGCATGGTCTGGCCCGATGGGGCACGGGAACGGTTTAGCTATGATGATGTTCTGCTTGGGCAGCTGGCCAGCGTCACGGCCGAAGAGATTGATGTGCGCGTGATTGAAACCGGCCGTGTGCTCGATTTTCGTCATCTGGCCGGCGGCGACGCGGTGCGCATTGTCGTTGATCGCAAGCGGGCGCTCGCCGCGAATACGCATTTTACGATCGTCTGGGTCCTGCTCGGCGCCCTGTTCATGCTCGCGCTGGCTTTTGCCTTCCTGCGCAACCAAGTCCGTTCCATCTTGCAGCTGACCGAAGCCGCGAAGTCATTTGGGCGGGGACGAGATGTTCCGGGGTTTCGGCCCAGCGGCGCGACGGAAATCCGCGATGCTGCCAGGGCCGTCACCGATATGCGGGCCCGCCTAACGGCATTTACTGAACAACGCACCGCAATGCTGGCCGGCGTCAGCCACGACCTGCGCACGCCGCTGACCCGTCTGAAACTGCAGCTCGCCATGATGGAGCAGAGCGAGGAAATCACCGGCGCCCGCACCGACCTCGATGACATGTCGAAGATGCTGGATGAGTATCTGGCCTTTGCCAGCGGCGAAGAGGGCGAGCGCGCAGAAGACCTGCGTCTCGACCACATCGTACGAACTGTGGCCGAGCGGATTGACGGGGCCAGCGTCGAAGATGCACCGGAGATCAGCGTCACCGCGCGTCCCATGGCCCTCACCCGCACCCTGTCCAACCTCATGTCCAATGGGGTCGGCTATGGCAATCGCTGCCAGATCCATCTGATCAAGGGACCGCGCATGGCCGAGATTCTGATCGATGATGATGGTCCTGGCATTCCGGAAGATAAGCGCGAAGATGCGTTCCGGCCTTTCCATCGCCTTGATGACGGGCGCTCTCAGAATGTTTCCGGAACCGGACTAGGCCTCACCCTGGCGCGCGATTTTGCGCGCGGGCATGGCGGCGATATTCGCCTCGAAGACAGCCCCTTAGGCGGGCTGCGCGTGCGCTTGAGATTGCCGTACTAGGCGTCTGCCTGAGGTTCCGTCTGGCGTTTGCGGCGCCGGGCACTAATCCATTCCAGGCGTTCTTCAATCTTAATCAGCTCAGCATCCAGTGCTGCCATGGTGCGGCTGAGATCGGGGCTGGTCTCTTCCCGCCACGCGCGTTCAGCCTGCGCAATCGCCCAGGCGAGCGCGGTGATCTGCAGACCCCGCGGAAGCTTGCTCGCGCCATCGAGACCCGCACAAGCCAGCGCCCATTTTGCAGTGGCTGCGCGCGCTTTCAGCCGCAAGGCCAAACCGTCAAATGAGCGATCGCGCCAGCGCAGATAGGACATGGCGCCGTCCCGCACGTCTTCCATCGCTTCGAAGCGCATCATGATGACATCGAACAGACGGGTGCGGGCCGTTTCATCACTGTCGAACGACCCTTCGCTCATCGCCGCATCGAAATGTGGCTCGACCGCCTCGCTGAGGTCGGTTTTGTCGGCCACGCCATGAAAGTCCTTCAGCTCCAGCCCGGCTGCTTCAGCGATGCTGGCCAAGGACAAGCTGCCCCACTTTTCGGTTTCTGCCAGCTGCAGCGCCGCTTTCACGCCTTTATCGATGATCTTGCTGGTCTTCATTCTGTCTCCTTGGACAGTTCGATATCGCGGGCAATCGCTGCGCCGATCGCGTCTCTGAATACAGATGGCATGGCCGCGTCCGACATCAAGACCTCGAGCGCCGCCTGCGTCACACCGTTCGGGGACGTTACATTACGGCGCAGCGTTGCCGCGTCTTCCTCAGAGGCTTCCATCAAAGCCCCGGCACCCTCCACTGTCTTGCGCGCGAGACGCGTGGCAAGATCGGCGTCCAGCCCGTGCGCAGCGCCGGCAGCCGCCATGACTTCAGCAAGCAGGAACCCATAAGCCGGGCCGCATCCAGACACGGCGGTTGCAGCTGGCAGCAAGTCTTCGCCGATCGGGCCTTCAACCGCGCCAAGCGGGCTCAACAGCCCTTTCAGTGTTGTGATGGTTTCCTGCGGCGTGCCAGGCTTGGTGCACAAGATAGTAACGCCTTTTCCGACTAGCCCGGGCGTGTTCGGCATAGCCCGCGCTACGCTTGGCGTCCCAAGCTTGGCCTCAAGCGTCACCAGCGACACACCGGCCATGACCGAGAGGACCAAGGTCTCTGGCCCTACCCGCGCTGCGATGCTGGCAGCAAGGTCGCCAAACACTTGTGGTTTGACAGCGACGACCAGAATATCTGCGTCTTCAGTGCCAGGGTTGAGACGTACTCTGCCCGCATCCGCCCAGGCCTGAACGGTGTCTGAGACATGCGGATCGACAATATCAATGGCACCCGCCTGCCCGGCTTTCAGCCACCCGCCTGCCAGAGCTGAACCCATCCGGCCTGCGCCGATCAATGTCATCTTCTGTGTCATGGTTTCGCTAAGTCCTGCGATACGCCTGTAAGTCTCTGGCCATTTGCGACGGCCTTAGCCCTTTTCCGGCGAGAAGTCGCTTGAAATCCGGGCCGTGGTCAAAATGCTGCAGTTGGCGGTGGTAATAGTTTATATACTCCAGCCCCGCGAGCACTGCCGCGAACGTCGCCACGCCTTGCTCCCATCCACCAGAGAAAACGCCGGGTGTGAGCCAGCCATAAGCGACTGCAGCCGTGGCGAGGAGTGTCAGGATCAGTGCAGGTACCTGGGAGGTTGAAATGATCTGCATCGCAGCATCGAACCGATACGACCGGTCCTCCAGCTGCTTCAGTTTTGCCCGCCAGTAATAGGCACCAATAATCAGAAGCATCATCATCGGCACGAAACTGAGAATCGTCACCCAGCTGAGATTCCAGCCAGCCAGAAATGCCAGAACGATCGGCATCAACAGGACATTGCCCGCTTCCATTTTCCAATAGCCGGACAAACGTTGCTTCAATTTCGCCTTAGCCATGGGTGGTGGCTCTAAGCTTCGCCCGCCGTTTCGAACAAGGCTGCTTCGAGGGCTTCGCGCGGGGTCTTGCCCGCCCAGATCACGAAGTTGAAGGCGGGAACGAACATGTTCACCGCATCGAGACCCGCAGCCAGAACGGCGCGAATTTCGCCAACTTCCGGTTCAACCCGATCGAGCATGGGCAGAGCATGGCGGAAAATGATCACGCCTTCGTCGGCCCAATAGTCAAAGTGGCCGAGCCAGAGCCGCTCATTCGCCATCATCACAAGTTCGGCAATCGCCGCGCGGCGTGACTCCGTCGGTTTGACGTCGAGCGTGATCGAAAAGTGCATAGCCGGCGGCTCATTGCGATGCGCAAACATGCCGCCCATATCGCCCCATTTCGATGCGGTGATGCACTGGATCGTGTCATCTTCCTCATCGCGCTGAAAATCCCAGCCGGCCTCGGTCAGGCAGCTTTCGACAAGCTCAAGCGCATCGCTCTCAAATGTCTGGGAACGGTCTAAGGATAGGCTCATGGGCTCCCCCTTCCGAATCAGTCAGGCCTTCTTGCCTTGGGGTCAGGCTAACCATGCCCGACTCAGCGCGCAAGAGTCTTGGTTAAAAAGCAGTGGAAAGGGCTATTTCTCGAGCTTCTCAAGGCGCTTTTCGAGGGCCTCGACGCGCTCCAACGCCTGCACCGCGATAGCCTTTAATGCCTCGACTTCCTCGCGGCTGGCGAGGTCCATATCGGCGATCATCGCGCGGACCCGCGACTGCCCAGCCGTCTTCACTTCCTCGCCCGCGGCGCGGGCTGCGCCCATGGCGCCTGTCATCAAACCGGCCAAATCATCCAGCATTGGGCTTTTTGCAGACATGTGACGGACTCCTCTGCGCGTCTTGAACCTGTTACCATTTGTGCCTAGCAGATGGGAACGCAAAAGCCGACAGGAAAGACCGCCGCATGAGCCTTCTCGCAATGACCGCCCAACAAGCCGCGATTAGCTTTCCGGAAATGTCGCCGGCAATCTTCCAGATTGACCTCGGCTTCATAGGTCTCGGCAAGTTCCCAATCCGCTGGTACGCCCTGGCTTACATTGGCGGTCTGCTGATCGGTTGGCGCTATGCGCTGGCCCTCGCTAAGCGCCAGGCTTTGTGGGGCGGCACCAGCCCGGCTACCAGAGACGACATTGATGATCTGCTTTTCTATGTGACGCTCGGCGTCATTCTTGGCGGGCGGATCGGCTATATCCTGTTCTATCAGTTGCCCTATCTGTGGGACCAGACCATGGCCGACCCAATGAGTCTGCTGCGCATCTGGGAAGGCGGGATGAGCTTCCATGGCGGCTTGCTTGGCGTCGCCATCGCGATCTGGCTGGTGGCGCGCCAGCGCGGAGTGCCACTGCTCTCGATTGGCGATATTGCCGGTGTTGTGACCCCGATTGGCCTGTTTCTCGGCCGCATGGCGAACTTCATCAATGCCGAACTGTATGGCCGCCCGGTGCCGGAAGGCAGCACCTGGGGCATGATTTTCCCGCAGGGCTTCGTGCCCGGTTCAACCCCCAGCGCCTATAATTGGCAAACCGGAGAATGGGTCTATCGCGGTGACGAAGTTGCCCGCTATCCGAGCCAGGTTTACGAAGCCGTGCTCGAGGGACTGATCCCGGCCATTGTGCTGTCGATCATGGTCTGGCGGTTTAAGGCGCTTGAGCGTCCCGGCCTGATCGCGGGTCTGTTCCTGCTCTTCTATGCGTTCGGTCGGACGGTTTCAGAACAATATCGCGAACCGGATGCCTTTGTGCAGGGCCTGCCGGAGTGGATCACGATGGGGCAGATCCTGTCGCTTCCCATGTGGATCGGCGGCGCCTGGCTGGTCTGGAATGCACTCAAACGCACCGGCGTGACGTCCAAAGCGTGAGCACGCTGAAAGATCGTCTGACGGCTATGATCCGGGCCAGCGGCCCGATCTCCATCGCGACCTATATGGAACTCTGCCTGCACGATCGGCAGCACGGCTATTATGCGACGCGCCCAGGGCTCGGCAGTGACTTCATCACAGCGCCGGAAATCAGCCAGGTGTTTGGCGAATTGATCGGGCTCTGGGCCGCGCATGAATGGCAATCCCTTGGCGCCCCCGATGAACTCACCCTGGTCGAGATTGGCCCAGGCCGCGGTACGCTGATGAAAGACGCCCTCCGCGCGGCTCAGTCCGTTCCCAGCTTCGCCAGCGCGATGCAGATCCACTTTGTCGAACCGAGCCCGGTCCTGCGCGCGCATCTCTCCGAGCAGTTCGCAGCCAATGCGCCGATTTTTCTGGACCGCCCGGAAGACGTTCCCACGCACGCCCCGGTTCTCCTGATCGCCAATGAATGGCTCGATTGCCTGCCGGTGCAGCAATATGTGCGGGCCGGCGAGGCCTGGCATGAACGCGTGATCGGGCTCGACGCGGCCGGAGCGCTCGCCATGGGGCTAAGCGATCAAGTTGCCGCGTTCACGCCGAATGTCGACGAGACGCAGAATGAAGTTGAGCTGCAGCCCGGCCTGAAAACGCTGGCGGATATGCTCCAGGAGCTGTTTGCGCAAACTCCCGGTCGCGCGCTGTTTGTTGATTATGGCCCCGCCAGCGCTGCGCCCGGCGACACGCTGCGGTCTTACAAAACCGGGGAGCAAATTGACCCGCTCGCTGCACCTGGGGCAAGCGACCTGACCTGCGATGTCGATTTCGGTCGATTGAAACGCCTCTCAGAGACCGCTGGACTGAGCGTGCATGGCCCAGTGTCACAAAGTCGATTCCTTCTCACCCTCGGCGCGGAAGCCCGGCTGAATCAGCTCGCCAAATCGCACCCGAAAGATGCCGACGCACTGTATGACGGAATCAAGCGTCTGGTCGATCCGGCGGACATGGGAAATCGCTTCCAGGCCCTGTGTTTATCGGCCCCTGACCTCGCGTCGCCTGCGGCATTTTAGAATGCCCTTACAAAATACACGCGCTATATTGACCTTCACGTTAAGGTAAGCCTTGTGTTTCTTGTCCGTCCTGCTACCTGCGGGGCAACGAAAAACCAAGCCAACTCTGGGAGTCGCCGATGAAGGTCCTCGTGCCTGTCAAACGGGTCATCGACTACAACGTAAAGGTCCGCGTAAAATCGGACCAGACCGGTGTCGATCTGGCCAATGTCAAAATGTCCATGAACCCCTTCGATGAGATTTCTGTCGAAGAAGCCGTTCGCATGAAAGAGGCCGGAGCCGCGACTGAAGTCGTCGCTGTTTCGATCGGGCCTCAGCAGGCACAGGAAACCATCCGTACTGCTCTTGCCATGGGCGCAGATCGCGGCATCCTGATCAAGACTGACGATGATGTTGAGCCGCTGGGCGTTGCCAAGCTGCTGGCAAAAGTCGTCGAAGAGGAAAGCCCGGACATGGTCATCCTCGGCAAGCAGGCAATCGACGATGACAGCAACCAGACCGGTCAGATGCTGGGCGCGCTGCTCGGCTGGCCGCAAGGAACGTTTGCCTCTGAAGTCAAAGCTGAAGGCGGCAAGGTCAACGTGACCCGCGAAGTTGATGGCGGTCTGCAGACCGTAGCACTTGATGGCCCGGCCATCGTCACCACCGACCTGCGCCTGAATGAGCCGCGTTATGCGTCTCTGCCAAACATCATGAAGGCGAAGAAAAAGCCGATCGATATGAAAGAGCCTGGCGATTATGGCGTCGACATCTCGCCGCGCCTGACCGTGGTCAAAGTCACCGAGCCGCCTGTGCGCGAAGCCGGTGAGAAAGTCGAAGACGTCGCCACGCTGGTCGAGAAACTCAAATCTGCGGGAGCTGTATAATGGCTGTTCTTGTAATTGCTGATCACGATAATGCGGCTCTGTCTGATGCAACCGCAAAAACCGTAACTGCTGCGAAAACCTTTGGCGGCGATGTCGATGTGCTGGTCGCCGGTAAAGGCGCTGGCGATGTTGCTGCGGCTGCTGCTGGCATCGACGGTGTTCGCAAAGTGCTGCACGCCGATGGCGACGCTTATGAAAAGCAACTCGCCGAAGCGATGGAAGCACTGATTGTTCCACTGATGGATGGCTATGACGCGCTATTCGCGCCTGCCACCACGATGGGCAAGAACGTGACCCCACGCATCGCAGCCAAGCTCGATGTGATGCAGCTGTCTGACATTATTGGTATTGAGGGGCAGGACACGTTCGTGCGCCCCATCTATGCCGGTAACGCCATCATGACGGTTAAGTCTGCTGATGCGAAAAAAGTCGTCACCGTTCGCGGTACCGCCTTTGACGCAGCAGGCACAGGCGGTTCAGCCGCGGTTGAAACCGTTGATGCGCCAGTTGGTCCGTTCAAGTCAGCTTTCGTCTCTGAAGAAATTGTCGAAAGCGATCGCCCGGAACTCACCGCTGCCAAGCGCATCGTGTCTGGTGGCCGCGCCCTCGGCTCTGCAGAAGAGTTTGAGCGTCTGATGAACCCGCTGGCGGACAAGCTCGGCGCTGCGGTTGGTGCCTCGCGCGCGGCCGTCGACGCGGGCTATGCTCCGAACGATTATCAGGTCGGTCAGACCGGCAAGATCGTTGCCCCAGAGCTTTACATCGCTGTCGGCATTTCCGGCGCGATCCAGCACCTGGCCGGCATGAAGGACTCCAAGATCATTGTTGCCATCAACAAGGATGAGGAAGCCCCGATCTTCCAGGTTGCCGATTATGGCCTGGTTGCAGACCTGTTCAACGCCGTGCCGGAACTTACCGACGCGCTGTAGGTTTCTGCCAAACCCAATTGATGAAACCCCGGTCCTGAATGGCCGGGGTTTTTCTTTGAGCGGAGCGCGCTAGTCTCTTCTGCAGGAGGGGCCTGCCATGCGTGAAACACTCGCCAAACACCTGGACCATGATCCGCATTTTGAGTGGCGCGGCCAGAACGTGACCCGGCTCGAGAACCTGTCTGACATCGTGTTTGCCCTCGCGCTCGGCATGTTGCTGCTGACGGATGCACCGCCGGCCAATTTTGACGAGCTGATCGAGTTCCTGATCAATATCGTGCCGGTCACGGCGGCGTTCGCGATCTTGTTCATGATCTGGAATGCGCATTTCACGTTCTTCAGGCGCTATGGATTGGCGGACACGCCAATTGTCGTGATCAATTCCATTCTGCTTTTGCTGGTCTTGTTCGTCGCCTATCCGCTGCGCTTCATTTTCGACAGCCTGTTCGGCTATGTGATTTTTCAGTTCACGGCAGATGCGACCCGGCTGATGGAAACCGACATGGATTTCCGCAACTCTGCGCGCGGCGTCGCTATATTTAATGCTGGCTATTCGGTGATCATCTTGCTCACCAGTCTGATGTACCAGCATGCGCTGCGAAAATCGGACATGTTGAGCCTCAGCGAGAATGAGCAGCGACTGACCAAACGCACCATGTGGACCTATCGCGGTGAGATGATCATCGCCGCCCTGACTGCGCTCGCCGCTTTGACGACCCCGCTCGGCCCGTTTGCTGGCGGTCTGCTTTTCCTCAACTGGCCGAATGCAGTGTTCTGGGAAAAGCGGTTCAAACTGGCTGATGCTTGAGCGCTGAGGTGCGCTACGACGCGGCGTTTGTGCGGGCGGTCGCGATGTTCGAACAGGTACACGCCCTGCCAGGTACCGAGCGCAAGTTGCCCGTCCGAAATCGGGACCGAGAGCGAGGTTTGCGTCAATGCCGCCTTGATATGCGCGGGCATGTCATCCGGTCCCTCGGCCCGGTGGACCAGATAGGCCATAGACGGGTCATCCGCATCCGGCACCAAACGCTTGAAGAATGCGTTCAGATCGCGCTGAACATCCGGATCGGCATTTTCCTGGATCACCAGCGAGCATGAGGTGTGCTGACAGAACAGGGTCAGAAGCCCAGCCCCGACACGCTCGCCCCGAACAAAGGCTTGCACGTCGCGGGTAAACTCATACAGCCCCGGACCCGTCGTCGAGAGTTCGAATGTCGCCTGCATGACGCCCTCAATGCCTCAACAAAAAAGCGGCCCGAAAGCCGCTTTTTCAGTTTGATCTATGTGTCCAGGAAGCTTCGCAGCTTCCGGCTTCGGCTTGGATGCTTCAGCTTGCGCAGCGCTTTTGCTTCGATCTGGCGAATACGTTCGCGCGTCACCGAGAATTGCTGGCCGACTTCTTCCAGCGTGTGATCGGTGTTCATGCCGATGCCGAAGCGCATGCGCAGCACGCGCTCTTCCCGCGGTGTCAGCGAGGCCAGCACGCGGGTCGTGGTTTCGCGCAGGTTGGACTGGATCGCCGCATCGACGGGCAGCAGCGCTGCCTTGTCTTCGATAAAGTCACCGAGGTTTGAATCCTCATCATCGCCAATCGGCGTTTCCAGAGAGATCGGCTCCTTGGCAATTTTCAGCACCTTGCGGATCTTCTCCAGCGGCAGGCCGAGTTTCTCGGCCAGCTCTTCCGGCGTCGGCTCGCGGCCAATCTCATGCAACATCTGGCGCTGAGAGCGGACAATCTTGTTGATTGTCTCGATCATGTGCACCGGAATGCGGATCGTTCGCGCCTGGTCGGCGATCGAGCGCGTAATTGCCTGACGGATCCACCAGGTGGCGTAAGTCGAGAACTTGTAACCACGGCGATATTCGAACTTATCCACCGCCTTCATCAGGCCGATATTGCCTTCCTGGATCAGATCCAGGAATTGCAGGCCGCGATTGGTGTATTTTTTGGCGATCGAGATCACCAGGCGAAGGTTGGCCTCGACCATTTCCTTCTTGGCGATACGGGCTTCGCGCTCGCCCTTTTGAACGCGCTGGACGATCTTACGATAGTCATCGATCGGAATGCCGATCTCTTGTGCAACCATCTGGATCTCGCCGCGAATGGCTTCGATCTTTTCAGCTTCACGTGTCGTGAAGCGTTCCCACTTCTTGGACATGCCGGAAACTTCTTCAATCCATTTCGGATCAAGCTCGCGGCCAAAATAATTCTTCAGGAATTCAGACCGTGGCACGCCGTGCGCATCGGCAAGACGCATCAGCTGGCCTTCCAGGCCCATCAGCTTCTTGTTGATCGCATAAAGCTGCTCAACCAATGCCTCGATGCGGGCATTGTTGATGTGCATGGTTTTCAGCGAATCCACGATGTTCGCAGAAATACCGTCATAGTTTTCCTGGTCTTTCGGCGTCAGGCCTTTGCCTTCCATCCGGCGACCAACCAGCTTTTCCTGCAACTTGCGGAACTTGGTGAAGCCAGACGCCATTTCATCGAGCTTTTCCAGAACGCCTTCGCGCAGCTCAGCTTCCATGCCGGACATGGACATGGCAGCGCCTTCTTCCTCATCCTCGCGTTCTTCGCGGGCATGGCGCTCTTCGACGGTTTCGTTCTCGCGCGCTTCGGCTTCTTCCTCGTCGAGCTCTTCTTCCTCAGGCGGCGGGTTTTCTGCGCCATAGGTGGCTTCAAGGTCGATCAGGTCACGCAGCAGAATGCGCTCGTTCACCAGCTCGTCGCGCCAGACCATCATCGCTTCGAAAGTCAGCGGCGATTCACACAGGCCTCGGATCATCGCATCGCGGCCAGCTTCGATCCGTTTGGCAATCGCAATCTCGCCTTCGCGAGACAAAAGCTCCACCGCGCCCATTTCGCGCAGATACATCCGGACTGGGTCATCGGTCCGGTCCGAGCCGCGGGCATTGCCCTTCTTTGTGACGGCGCCAGTTGTGCCGGTCGTGGCAACCGCAGTCGACTTGGCCGCTGCCTCACCTTCTTCTTCGCTATCGACGACGGTGATGCCTTGCTCAGACAGCATGGCCATCGTGTCTTCAATACGATCAGAAGACAGTTCGTCCTCAGGCAGAACCTTGTTCAGCTGCTCAAGCGTGACATAGCCCTTAGCTTTGGCATCCTTGAGGAATTTTTTGACTTTCGTGTCGCTGAGGTCGAGGACCGGACGGTCTTCGCCTTCTTCGAGTACTTCCGCTTTGGCTTTCGCCATGTATTGCTCCTGTCCGCTGCGAGCCGCATCGCAGCTTACACTTTTTATCCCGTTAAAGCCGGATCAATCCTGATCTGCTTTCTCCGCTGCCTCATTGAGACGCGCTGTGCGAGCCCTTCTCTCTGATACCAAACGGTGCCGGTAACGCGCGTCCTCCGGGGTGGCAAAAGCCTCACCAGAATTGCGGCCGGACCCTTCCGTACCTTCCGGGCGTGCATACTGTTCCAGGGCGATCAGCCATTCCCGTTCCTCTGGCCCTCCGCGGGCATACTCTGGGGTGTCGGGATAAGTTGTTAGCAGTTCTGCAGCGCGCGATTTTCCAACGCTCTCTAAATGGTCGCTGAGTCCCTTGCGGTCAACACCTGATTCTGCAGTATTTTGGCTGATCAGGGCGTCTCGAATGGCGGAAACGTCGGGATCTGGCAAATCTGCAACAGCCAGCGCCTCAAATCCAATCTCGGCAAGGTGGTGGTGGTCTACGGCCCGCACAATCAGGCCGAGCCCTCGGGTCTTGGCAGGGGCACCCCCGCGCAGCGAGGAATCCAGTCTTTTGCCACCGCGCGGCGGCGGGCGACCAGTGCCTCGTCCAGCAGATCGTAACTGCCAGAGATAATCCCGCATTCGGGCTTTCAGTTCGCGCTCATACGCGCCCTTCACTGCACCATGCTGTATGGCGCTTGCCGCTTGCATCAAGCGTTGTTCCAGGCCCGCCTGCCGCTCTGGTGTATCGACCGCTTCGGCATCGCGCTCTCGCCGCCACAGCACTTCGACCAGCGGCAGAGCATTGTCGAGCAGTTTGCCCATCGCGCCCGGCCCGCGTTCGCGGATCAGATCATCCGGGTCCATGCCGTCCGAAAGCAGACAGAAGAACACGCTGCGCCCCGGTTGCAGACCAGGCAAGGCGCGCTCAATCGACCGATAGGCAGCGCCAAGACCGGCGCGGTCGCCGTCAAAGCACAGGATCGGTTCTGGCCCCGCCCGCCACAACAAGCCAAGCTGCTCTTCGGTCAGCGCTGTCCCCAGCGGCGCCACAGCGTGTCCAAAGCCTGCCTCGCACAAGGCGATGACATCCATATAGCCTTCGCAGACGATCAACCCGCCTTCATCAGTGCTGCCAAAGGCCTCGCGCGCCGCCTTGTAGCGATAAAGCACGCGCGACTTGTGAAACAGCGGCGTGTCTGAGGAGTTGAGATATTTCGGCTTGGCATCCGGCTGCAGGGCCCGGCCGCCAAAGGCGATGACCTGACCGCGGGCATCCTCAATCGGAAACATCAGCCGTCCGCGGAACCTGTCATAGGGTTCGCCGCCGCCATCCTTTTCAACCGCGAGCCCGGCTTCGATGATCTCACTTCGGGAAAAGCCTTTTGACTTCAGATGCTCAAACGTCTTGCGCCAATCATCCGGGCTGTAACCGAGGCGGTACTTGCCCCATGTGTTTGGTTTCAGGCCGCGGCCCTCAAGATAAGACCGCGCTTCGGTCCCCTCGCTGGCGCGAAGGCGTTCCTCATAGAAGGCTGCCGCAGCCTCACACGCCGCGATGAGGCGCAGACGGCGATCATATTGCTCCTGGCTTTCCGGCGTCGCCTTGGGCAATTGCATGCCGGCTTCGTCGGCCAGTTTCTCAACCGCCTCCATAAAAGACAGGCGCTCGGTCTCCATAACGAAGGAGATGACGTCGCCGCCAATGCCGGAGGAGAAGCATTTGAAGATCTTCTTCTGATCATTGACATAGAAGCTTGGCGTTTTCTCGTTGGTGAACGGCGACAGGCCGACCCATTCCTTACCCTGCTTCTTCAGCTTCACCTTGCGACCAATCACTTCCGATGGCCGGATGCGGGCTTTCAGCTCGTCGACAAAGCCTTCAGGGATGCGGATTGGGGCGCTCATCTGATTCCTATACCCTGCCTGAGGCGCAGCGCGAAGCGGCGGTGTTAAGAATTCGCATCGCGCTTTTTAGCGAGATGACGCGTTTGTCATGCCGGTTGGGTCTCAGTGTCACACAAAAAGACCACAAAAATCGGCAGTTCGATCAAATTTCACGGAGTGCGGAAACCGTATTCTAGCTTGCTCAGGCTAAAGTCGGGCGTGGTGGAAAAGCATGTGAAACAGAAGAACGAAATCCGATCCGTCCCGAGCGAACGTGAGTTTGCGTCGAATCTGATCATGGTCGCCGCGATCATGCTCGTGATTGCGACTGTGATCGCCGTGGCTGCAACCTGGTTCACGACCCGCCATTATGAGCCATACATCCATCAGCGCGCGCTGCGCACAGCGACCATTCTGCCGCTGATCATCGTGCCGCTTTGTACCTCAATAATCGGCTTTCAGAGCATCATGAACCATCGCCGGATGCTGCGTATCTTCCACCTTGCGCATACAGACGAGATGACCCGCCTCGCCAATCGCCGCGCCTTCATGCAAGAGGCTCGGCACCGGTTTGAAACGGTTGATCTGGAATATCATGGGCTGTCTATCTTCATCATCGACCTAGACCACTTCAAGAAGGTCAATGATGCCTATGGCCATGAGGCGGGCGACGAAGTGCTGATCCATGCTTCGCAACAAATCGTGCTGGCGCTGCCGGAAGAGGCCATGGTCGCGCGGCTCGGCGGTGAGGAGTTCGCGGTTCTACTGCCGTATGCCGACATATCTCAGATCTACCATTACGCCGAAGCGATCCGCCACCGCGTTGCGTCTAAGCCATGCGCCTATCTCGAGCATCGCATCCAGGTCTCGGCGAGCGTCGGCGTCGGCATCGCCCACCCGCGCGATACCGTTCGCTCTGTCATGACACGCGCGGACGATGCGCTCTATGACGCCAAGGATGAAGGTCGCAACCGGTTCGTGATTGCCGCTTAAGGCGCTTCCGCGGCGCTGATCTCTCCTTCGGGAGAGCCCGCGTCTTCTACCTCACGCGCGAACCAGGCGGCGAGCGCCTTGTACATGGCAAAGCTCTGATCATCATGTTCGCGGACATAGCCTTCCGGCCAGGCGCTTGAGCGGGCCACAACAATATCATTCTCGCGATCGATATAGAGGGTTTGGCCATTCGCGCCGGAGGCCGTGAATGTGCCATCGGCATAGGTCCACCAGTGCCAAGCATAGCCGCGATTTGGATTGGGATGAACCTCTCCCGGCTTCAGGTGCGGCTCGTCTGAAACGGTCGCGCGGTCGACCCAGTCCGCGGGGAGGATCTGCGCGCCATTCCAGACCCCGCCCTGTTCGACAAATACACCGAAACGGGCCCAGTCGCGCAGCGCAGCGTTAAACATGGCGCCGCCTATTTCAGCGCCGTCCGCACCAGCTGCGTCAATGATCCAACCGGCATCATGTTCCATGCCGAGCGGGCGCCACAGGGTCTGCTCCAGATAGTCCGCGGCGTTCATACCACTGACGCGGCGGATCAGCTCCAGCAGGACCTGGCTTTCTGCGGTATTGTAATTGAAATCGGTGCCTGGATCGTTCTCGCGTGGATAGCGAATGGCCAGATCGAAAGATGGTTTCTGACCGGTCACGACACTTTGCGTCATGAACTCGACCGTATCATCCATTTTGCCGTCCCAGAGGTTCGGATCATAGCGGACCCCTGAGGACATTTGCAGCGCCTGTTTGATCGTCACGCCGTCATAAGCCGTGCCTGCGACCTCTGGCAGATATTTCGACAATGGGTCATCGACGCTGTCAATTTTGCCATCTGCGACAGCGACCCCGACAAGGGTCGATGTGATCGACTTTACCAGCGACCAGGTGGTGAAGCGGGTGCCAGCATCTGCACCGCGGCCATAGCTTTCATGGACGACCTGACCGTCATGCAGGATGATCAGGCCGGAGGTCTCCATATCGGTATAGAGATCGCCCAGCGTCTTGGTCACGCCCTCATACTCATACGAGAAGCCTTCCAGAACCCCATCCAGTCTCGGCAGCGGGGTCGAGGTTTCCGGTCCGGAGACGGTTCGCGTTGGATACAACTCGCTGGCATTCTGGAAGAAATAGTCATTGTCGCCTTCGAAGGCCTGCGCCCGGGCAATCACGTCATTCGGCGGTGGCACGAAGCGCGTGTACAAAAACACGCCCGCAAACGCGCCAACCAACAGCGCCGCGATAGCGATCAAAATCGATCTCATGATTCATCTCCCGCATTTGATGCGAGAGAGATGCCCTGAATTTTGGGGGTTCGTCTAGCCTATCGCCGCGCGAACAGCCTTGCTGGCCGGTCCGCACTCAATCCGGCCCGGAAACTTTTTGCGCAGCGCGGTCATACAGCGACCAACATCTTTCAGCTTTCTGGCCTGCAATTCGGTCACGACTTGCGCTGCCGCAGATTGCAGCGCGTCACCGGAGAGCGGCTCTGGCAGGAAGCTCATAATCACTTCCAGTTCCTCGCGCTCACGCTCGGCGTCCGCGATGCGCCCGGCATCGTCAAACTGTTTGATCGATTGTTCGCGCTGATCAGCCATGGTCTCGAGCAATTCTTCAATCACTTCATTGTCACAGCCTGAGCATTCGCCGCGCTTGCGTGCGATCACATCTCGATCATCCATGGCACACTTAATCAGACGGAGTGTTTGCGCCTCCACACCGCATGGTTGTTCAGATTCGGCCCGGGTAAGGGCCGCATCAATGCGGTTACGAAGTGTGATTTGGATGGTTTGATCCATCTGACCCATAATTGACGCCTCTAAAGCCTCATTTTTATGCGCCGAATCCGCTTGACGGCTCGGCCCGCAACACTCTATCTGCCACCCGTTTGCCCCAAAAGCATTAAGGCAAAGTGGACTTCAAGAGTCCAGCGAAGTCGCGGAGATAAGCGTTAGATGGACAAAAATCAATCCAACTTTGCCAGCCAGGCCAGTGGAGCGCTCGCTTTGGCAGATGGGACAGTATTCCTAGGAATTGGCTCTGGCGCAGTCGGTACGGCGGTTGGGGAGTTGTGTTTCAACACGGCCATGACCGGATATCAGGAGATTCTTACCGATCCGTCATATGCGGAGCAGGTGGTGCTGTTTACCTTCCCGCACATCGGAAATGTGGGTGCAAACCCCGAAGATCACGAAGAATCGAGCGAAAATGCCGCCAAAGCCGCTGTAGGGACGGTTTTTCGCGAATCCATCACGCCACCATCGAACTGGCGCGCCGATGATCATTTCGACGCCTGGCTTGCCAAAAAGGGTATTGTTGGCCTCTCCGGCGTCGACACAAGAGCGCTGACTCGCCTGATACGCGAAAATGGCATGCAGAAATGCGCCATTCAGTACGCACCTGACGGACAGATCGACACCGAAGCGCTGATCAGAGCTGCGCAAGCCTGGGAAGGCCTGGAAGCCGCCGATCTCGCCGCCAAAGTCGATGCGGACGCCGAATATGACCATTCTGAACGGCTGTGGGACCTCGGAACCGGCTTTGCCGGTGACAGCAGCGGCGAAAAGCATGTCGTGGTCGTCGATTTCGGCGTAAAGAAGAACATTCTGCGCAATCTGGCAGAAGTGGGCATTCGCGCCACGGTGGTGAATGGCGATACCAGTTTCGATACAATTGCTGACCTCAAGCCGGACGGCGTGGTTCTGTCGAATGGCCCTGGCGATCCGGCAGCAACATTTGAGCGTGCTGGAACGATGCTAAAAACGCTGGTGGACAGCGGAATGCCCATTCTTGGGATATGCCTCGGCCACCAATTGCTGGCCCTGACGCTCGGCGCCAAGACCATGAAGATGGAGCAAGGGCATCACGGCGCCAATCACCCGGTCAAGGATCTGGAAACGGGCAAAGTCGAAATTGTCTCTATGAATCATGGCTTTACCGTTGATGTGGCGACGCTGCCTACCGGCGTAGAA
The DNA here is from genome assembly GCA_013214545.1 of Henriciella sp. Classification (GTDB taxonomy): domain Bacteria; phylum Pseudomonadota; class Alphaproteobacteria; order Caulobacterales; family Hyphomonadaceae; genus Henriciella. The sequence goes on along the minus strand of JABSQB010000011.1, from coordinate 34,514 downwards.
GAGAGCCACCGTTCCCTGTTTGACGGCACCAATTCCGGTCTCAAAGTCGCAGGCAAGCCTATCATTTCTGTCCAGCATCACCCGGAAGCGAGCCCTGGCCCGCAGGACAGCTTCTATCTGTTCAAACGGTTTGCCGACCTGATGGAGGCCTAACGCAGGCTCTTCACCAGCGTTTCAAACGCCTTGTAAAAGTCCTCTGAAGAGGCGCCATCGTCGTCTCCGCGCAGCAGCGCAAACCCGGCGCCATTGAGCGCGCTTTGCAGCATGATGGCGATAGGCTCCACATTCTCTGGCGCGACAAGACCTTTTTTGGATAAATATCGCACGCCCGCCGTGACGTTCTGAATGCCGAGATCATGGTCACTTTCATACCAGCCGCGAAGGCCCAGCACATAAGGCCCGTCGATCAGAACGATTTGCTGGAAATCCTTGCGCGCGACGTATTTCAGATAGGTCCGTGACCCGGCCATGAACGCCGCATAGGGATCGGTCAGACTGCGGGCTGCGATCGCCGCAGCGCGCGCTTCGCTGTCCATTTCGACCTGAAGCCGCGTCCAAACCTCTCGGAACAGCTCCACTTTGGACTTGAAATGGTGGAACAAGGCGCCTTTGGTGATATCCAGCTCAGCGCAGATATCAGCGATGGAAGTGTCAGAATAGCCGCGCTCGCCATACAGGCGTGTAGCCACTTCGAGCAGCCGCTCGCGTGTCTTTTCTGCATCAGCTTTCGATCTACGCGCCATTACCCAGCCATCAGTAATTGACGTTTAACATACCGCTGGTATGTATAACTTGTACAGCGCCTGTTTAATAGGGGCAAACAACAGCCAGCGCGTACGCTTTTAGTTCGTGAGTCGTGGGGACGTAACGCGGACCTAAGAGAAGGCCAGACCGGTTTATCCGGCCTGGCCTTTTTCGTTTCAGCTGTGCAGTTCCCTGCTCTAGCGTTCGTCTTCCTCATCCTCGGCATCATCAAGCCGGAAGAGACGCGGATCAAGACGCACATTCTTTTCAACATCGAACAAATCGACCACGGTAGTCTGCAAATTGCCATCCGTGGCGAGCCAACCCTGCAAATCATAGCTGGTTGCATCCAGCACCATGGTCAGCGTGCCTTCAAGCTCGCCAGTGGCATCGCTCACGCGAACACCGACCCGATCGGCATTTTGCAAGATGCTGAGCACTTCGACGTCTTCGTCAAATCGCAAATCGGTCGACAGAATGAGGCCCAGTGGTGTGGAACCAATCGGCACCCGGTCGACGGTTTCCAGTTCGCTATCTTCCATCGCGACAGTCGTCCCGTTCGAGACGATCAGGATCGGAGTTGGGTCATCATAGTCAAACCGCATCCGCCCCGGACGGTTCAGCGCAAATGTTCCGCTCGTAATGCTGCCATCCGCATTGGTTTGAACGAAGTTTCCCTTCGCCGTGCGCGCGGCAGATAAAGCGGCGCTGACCTGATCCAGAATGGCAGGCCACTCCGCCTCTGCAACCTGATTGGAGGTGACAGGTGTTGGTTCGGCCGTTTCAGGCTCGGCTGTGAGTATGGTTTCAGCGACTGGGTCAACCGGATCGGACACAGCCTCCACGGCCTCAGCGATTGGATCGCTCTCCAGTGGCATGGAAAGCGGCGCGGAGTCGTCTTCGGGCGCTGTTTCAGGAAGTTCCGGCACGCTTTCATCTAGCGCTGTCTCTTCGACGGCCGTTTCCGTGACCGGTTGCGCTTCATCGATCGCCGCCTGCAAGCTAACGTGCAGATGCGGACCAATCGCCATAACCAGTGCAATGGCTGAAACCGTAGCAGATAACATCGGGACACTCCTGTTTGAGCGTCTGACATAAGCCGTCTTCCGCAACAAAAACAGGGCTGAATCAGGGCATTTTAGCCCGCTTTCGTTGCCCTGTGTTCAGTTGCCGCGCATTCATGATCGCGCGCCGGATTGGTCCTCATGCACTCGCTCAACTTCTGTCACGATATAGGTCAACGGATCCTCGCCATGCGAGGCGATGGTGACATATTCACCGGGCCTGAAGACATGGTCACCAAGCCGATACCCGCCTTCATCCGGGCCCTCCTCATCCTCGTCATAATGAAACCGCCACTGATTGCCGCGATGCGTCAGCAGACCGTCGGCTTTCTCTGCAGGGTCGGGATGAAAGCGATCAACGGTGCATCTGGCACGCAGGGCCCGCCACAGTTCCAGGTCGATCTTGCCACCCGCATCCAGCGGCGCGATGAGGACATAGCCCTGCTGGTCGTCGCCGTCCGGGTAGCCAGGATTGCGGGCCAGCCGCAGCACGATTTGTCTCAAAGGCATCTTTGACTCCCCCTCTAGTGTGCCAGCGCCAGGGCTGGGCCATCTTCAGCTTGCATCAGCGCCCGGCTGGTTCCGCCGAACAGCATTTGTCCGATCCGGCTGTGGCCATAGGCGCCCATTACGATGAGACCAGCCTCGTGATCCTTGGCAATCTTGAGCAGGCCATCAGAGACTTTGCCAGAGAAGGTTTCGACCTTTGCCTTGACCCGCTCATTGTGCAGCCAGTCAGACACGGCTTCGGGTGTGGTGATTTCAGGGGCGCCGCCAAGCTCGCGATCCTTGTCCGGATTGTGCGCGACCACAGCCTCGCCCAGCGACTGAATCAGTGGCAAGTGGGCCCGCACCGAACGCATCGCGCGCGGCGTGCCATCCCAGCCAATCACAACCGGACCGGAGATCTTTCCGGATGGGGCTGCCAGGATCGCAGGCAGCCTTTCTTCCATCAACACGTACTCGTAGACCGGGTTCAAAGCATGCCCGGACTGCGCCGCTTCACGTGGAAACACGGTTGCGTCGCTCAGGATGCCATGGTTGGCGACAAGCGACTGAACATGACCGGTTTTGTGCAGGATATCGGCTTTCAGCCAGCTCCCGGCTGCCGATACAGCGGTCTTGAAGGCGGCGTCGAAGTCCTTTCGAAGCGACGTTTGCGCATCAGATACCGCGCTAACACCGGAGGCCCCGGCCATCACGGCTTCTGCGGAGACAAAATACATTGCGGTATTGGCCGGATCCGGCATGGCAAGCAGGCCGTCAAGGCTCGTTCCCAAGTGCTTTGCCACAGTGATTGAGGTTTCGAGATGGGGGGCGCTACGCTCAACGTCTCCGCCCAGAACGCACAATACGGCCATAGTTTCGCTCCTTTTGCTGTCTTGAATCAGGTAGGAACGCGCCTGGATTGGCGGAATATGGGATTCTACTTAGTGGATTGCGACGGATCTGATGATCCACAACGTTTCCAATAATTCACTTGGAAAAATCGAGTCGAAATGGCGTGTTCTAATCGAAGCTGGGAGATCATTCATGAAAACCACACTTACCATCCTAGCAGCAGCGACTCTGATCGCAGGCTGCCAGAACGTTTCAAACCGCACTCTGGGGACGACTGCGGGCGGCGCCATCATTGGCGCAGGCGTCGGCATGATGGCCGGCGGAGACGATAAGAGAAATGCCGCGATCGGCGCGGTTGTCGGCGCCCTAGCAGGCGCTGGTGTCGGCGTCTATATGGATCGCCAGGAAGCCAAACTGCGCGAGCAAACCGCTGGCACAGGTATTGGTGTCGAGCGTGTCGGCGACCAGATTGCGCTGTCCATGCCGTCTGGCCTGACATTTGATGTCAACAGCTCGACTATCAAAGGTGATTTTTATGGACCGCTGAATGATGTCAGCGCGACATTGCTGGAATACCCAAAGACTGCGGTCGATGTGGTCGGTCACGCGAGCTCCGATGGTGACGACGCCTATAACCAGGCCTTGTCAGAACGTCGTGCCTCGTCAGTACAGACCTATTTGGCCAATAGCGGTGTTCAGTCAGTAAGACTGAACGCAATCGGCATGGGAGAGACGCAACCCATTGCTGATAACGCCACTCAGGAAGGCCGTGCAGCCAACAGACGCGTAGAGATTCTTCTCACGCCAATCGTTGAAGGCGGCGCCTGAGCAAAAAAGGCCGGAGCAAAATGCTCCGGCCTTTCTTTTTCCATCTTGAAAAGTCGCGGTTTACGCCGCGGCTTTTTCTTTCACACCACCAGGTGGGAAGCGTGAGTAGAAGGTTTCGCCATTGGCCGCCATATCACGCAGGAGCTGCGGGACTTTGAAACGCTCGCCATACTTTTCAGCCAGCGCATCGGCTTCGGCCACAAATTCCGGGATACCCCAGATCAGATCCATGTAAGAGGCGCAGCCACCAGTGTACGGCGCGAAGCCCCAAGCCAGGATCGAGCCAATGTCCGCGTCGCGGGCATCCGTGATCACGCCTTCTTCGAAACAGCGCGCTACTTCCACAGCCTGACGGACCAGGAAGCGGTTGGTGAGGTGTTGTTTCAACTCTGGTGGGCACTCGTCCACGGTCACATCGATACGGGTATTGAGGTCCGGCCACAGGCGCGACGGTTTACCCTTTTCATTGTAATCGTAGAAACCTTTACCGGCTTTACGACCGACACGGCCCTGGTCTTCGACCAGCCAGGCCATCATCTGACCAAGCTCATTGGAGTCATAATCAATGCCAGCAGCCTGCGCCATTTGGCGGCCGACTTTCAAGGCGGTGTCGAGGCCAACAGAGTCAGACACTTCCAGCGCGCCCATTGGCATGCCGGCTTGACGACCGACATTCTCGATAATGGCTGGCTTGATGCCTTCGGCCAGCATCGCCATGCCTTCCTGCGTGTAGGTGCCGAAGCATCGCGAGGTGTAGAAGCCGCGGCTATCATTGACCACGATCGGCGTCTTGCGGATCGCCAGCACATAATCGATCGACTTGGCGAGGGTTTCCTCACTGGTCTTTTCGCCGGTGATGATCTCAACCAGCCCCATCCGCTCCACAGGGGAGAAGAAGTGGATGCCGATAAAGTTCTCAGGGCGCTGAGACGCTTCAGCGAGACCCGTGATCGGCAAGGTCGATGTGTTCGATCCAAACACCGCATCGGCACTCAGCACATCTTCGGCCATTTTGGTGATCTTGGCTTTCAGCTCTGGATTCTCGAACACAGCTTCGACAACCAGGTCGGCGCCCTTCACGTCACCATAAGAGTCGGTCGTGGTGATCAGGTCGAGCAGCTTGTCGCCTTTCTCCTGCGTAGACTTGCCGCGAGAAATATCCTTCTCAACCAGACGGCGTGAGTAATCCTTACCCTTCTCGGCATTCTCTTTCGAGACATCGACGAGGACCGTCGGAATGCCGGCTTTCGCTTGAACATAGGCAATGCCTGCACCCATCAGACCAGCGCCGATAACGGCGATCTTCTTGAACTCAGTCTTCGGATAGCCTGCCGGGCGGTTTCCGCCTTTGGACAGTTCCTGCATGGACAGGAAGAGCGACCGGATCATCGCTTTCGCTTCCGGGCGTTGCTGTGTGTTGATGAAGTAGCGGGTTTCAATCCGCAGACCGGCGTCGATCGGCACCTGTGTCCCTTCATAGACGCAGGACAGAATGTTCTTCTGGGCCGGATAGTTTCCGTATGTGTTGGCCGCAAGCATAGCGTTGGACATGGTCGCAACCTGACCAGCGCCCGGCGAACGGTGAACGACACCGCCCGGCATTTTGAAGCCTTTTTCATCCCATGGGGCTTTGGCGTTTGGATTGGCTTTGATCCATTCCTTACACTTGGCCACAGTGTCTGAGCCTGCCGCGAGTTCATTCACGACGCACATCTTGTTCGCCTTCTCGGCGTTGAAGCTTTTGCCCTGAAGGATCAGAGGCAGCGCTTCCTGAACGCCGATCAAACGCGGCAGACGCTGGGTTCCGCCAGCACCAGGCAACAGGCCGATTTTAGCTTCTGGCAGACCGAACTGGATCTTCGGATTGTCATTCGCCGCAACGCGGTAATGTCCTGCGAGCGCCACTTCCAGGCCGCCGCCAAGCGCCAGACCGTTCAGCGCTACCGCAACCGGCTTGCCGCAGGTCTCGAGCTCGCGCAACGTCTTGTTGAGCGCAAAGCCGCGCTCAAACTGCATGGCTTTCAGCTCGGCTTCGGACATGTCAGCTTCGGACTTGCCGCCGCCACCAGCGCTCTCGTTCATTTCGCCGAGATCCGCGCCGGCGCAGAAGCCAGACGGTTTGCCGGACGAAATGACCAGACCGGTAATCTTGTCATTGGTCGCAACTTCATTGGTGATTGCGATAATATCGGCAACAGCCTTGCCGGTGAGCGTGTTCATACTGCGGCCAGGCACATCAAAGATCGCGTGCGCGATGCCGTCGCCATCAATATCGAAAGAGAATGTTTCGAGGTTCATTTGTCTTTATCCTGAGACTCTTGGGTGTCATCACCCGACTTTTTCTTAGATTGAGAGAGGGCAAGTCCGAGCCCGATGCCGAGAGCAACCCCGGCTGCAAGGCCTGCGCCGATATTATCTATCGAAACGCCAATCGCGACGCCGAATGAAATACCGATCGCGATGCCAATGGGGAAACCTGCCTCTCCCATATCGCTTAAACGCGTTCGATAATGGTCGCCGTGCCCATACCGGCGCCAACACAAAGCGTGACCAGAGCGGTCTCTTTGTCTGCCCGTTCGAGTTCATCCACCATGGTGCCGAGCAGCATACCGCCAGTCGCGCCGAGTGGGTGACCCATAGCAATCGCACCGCCATTCACGTTCATCTTGTCATGATCAATGCCGAGCAGATGCATCATCAGCATTGGCACAGACGCGAAAGCTTCGTTGAGCTCGTAGAGGTCAATATCATCGACTTCCATGCCGGCTTTTTTCAGCGCTTTCAGCGTCACATCCGTCGGGCCGGTCAGCATGATGCCGGGCTCAGAGCCAATCGACGCCATTTGCTTGACCCGCGCGCGTGGCTTCAGGCCGAGCCGTTCGCCCATTTCCTTTGAGCCGAAGAGGACAGCAGATGCCCCGTCCACGATGCCCGACGAGTTACCGGCGTGATGCACATGATTGATCGCTTCCAGCTCCGGATAGCGCTGCTTGATCACTTCGTCGAAACCCATGGCGCCCATTCCAGCAAAGCTTGGATTAAGGGCTGCCAGGCTCTGCATGTCCGCGTCTGGGCGCATATGCTCATCATGGTCGAGCTGGATGCCGCCCATCTGGTCTTTGACCGCCACGATTGACTTGGAGAAACGGTTTTCTTCCCAGGCCTGCGCCGCGCGGCGTTGCGACTCGATCGCGTAAGCATCGACATCGTCGCGCGAGAAGCCCCACTTGGTGGCGATCGTGTCAGCGCCCACACCTTGCGGTGAGAAATAGGATTTCAAAGCAATCTGCGGATCAGACGACCATGCGCCACCAGCAGCGCCCATTGGCACGCGGCTCATGCTTTCAATACCGCCGCCAATTGCCATATCGGCCTCGCCGGTCATGACTTTTGCCGCCGCCATGTTGCAAGCTTCGAGGCCCGACGCGCAGAAACGATCAACCTGAACGCCGGCCGTGGTTTGCGCATAGTCAGCGTTCAGCACCGCGATACGGGCAATGTCGCCGCCTTGCTCACCCACTGGCGAGACGCAGCCGAGAACAACATCGTCGACATATTGGGTGTCGAGATCATTGCGGTCGCGGATCGCTTCGAGGGTTTGAGTCGACAGTTCCAGCGCCGTAATTTCGTGCAGGCTGCCAGATTTTTTGCCTTTGCCACGCGGGGTTCGCACGGCGTCATAAATGTAGGCCTCGGTCATGGGAGGGGTCTCCTATCGTTAACTCTTGAACTCAATCATTTTGCTGGCGCCTTCATCGGATTGATGGCGAGCGAAGCTCTGGCCCGCGCGGCTTCCTTGCCACGAGAGTCATATAGATCAGCTTCAGCAAAAATCACTTGTCGACCAATGTTGCGAAGCCGGGCGGCGACTTCAATCGCGCCGACTCTCACGGGTCGTAAAAAGGTTGTGTGCAGATCGATCGTGGACGGAAATGCGCGGGTACCAGTTTTCATGGTCGCGAGCATTCCGATCGTGTCATCCAGCATGGCCGACAGGTATCCACCCTGAATATAGCCCTCGGGATTGGTGAATTCCGTCTTGCCCTCGAACGCCACACGAGTCTCCATCTTGCTCATATCGAGCGAGACAAGCTTGAACCCGAGAGACTTGGAGCTCTCGGCTGGCTTGGGAAACACTTCGCTGAGGAGATGGCTATCGTCTGGCAAGCTTACAGCGTCCTCGCGATCAGCATTTTCATCACTTCATTGGCACCGCCATAGATACGCTGGACGCGGGCATCCTGATACATCTGACCGATTGGATACTCGTCCATATAGCCCCAGCCGCCGTGGAGCTGCAGGCATTCGTCAATAATTTTACACTGCAGATCAGAGATCCAGTATTTCGACATCGACGCGGTGGCGGCATCGAGCTCGCCTTTGAGCAGCAACTCCGTGCAATGGTCGGCGAAGACTTTTGCGACCGTCGCCTCAGTCTTGCATTCGGCCAGTTTGAACTGGGTGTTCTGGAAATCGAATATCGTCCCGCCAAAGGCTTTGCGCTGCTTCACATAGGCAACGGTTTCTTTGATCGCCCGCTCAATCATGCCGATGCCCTGAATGCCGATGATATGGCGCTCTTGCGGCAGTTGTTGCATCAGCTGTATGAAGCCCTGGCCTTCCTCTGGCCCGAGCAGGGCCGATGCCGGCACCTTCACGTCATTGAAGAAAAGTTCCGACGTATCAGCCGCTGGCTGACCGATCTTCTTCAGGTTGCGGCCGCGCTCAAAGCCTTCAACTTCCTCGGTTTCGACCATCATGATCGAAATCCCTTTGGCGCCCTTGCTGGGGTCCGTCTTGGCGCAGACCAGCACCAGATCGGCTGTCTGGCCATTGGTAATGAACGTCTTGGAGCCGTTAATCACATAGCCATTGCCATCTTTCTTGGCGGTGGTTTTGATGTTCTGAAGGTCTGATCCGGTCCCCGGCTCGGTCATCGCAATGGCGCAAACCAGATCCCCAGACGCCAGTCGCGGAAGCAGACGCTGCTTCTGCTCTTCTGAGCCGTAATGGATGATGTAAGGCGCGACGATGGCGTTGTGCAAGCCAATGCCGAAGCCTGCAATGCCTTGCTTTTCCAGCTGTTCAATGATGATCGCGTCATGCCGGAAATCGCCGCCGGCGCCGCCATATTCCTCAGGCGCTGATACTAGGAGCAGGCCTTGTTCCGCCGCCTGTTTCCAGACCTCACGCGGGACAGCCCCAGCCTCGCGCCAGTCTTCAACGTGGGGCTTCAATTCCTTCTCAAAGAACTGCGCAACCGCATCGTCGAAGATCTTGATTTCCTCATCCTGACGCCATTTCGCCAACGGGACATCGAGGACATCGGACATAAGGAACTCCTGAGAATAGATTATGACGTTTACGTTCACGTCAATTTAGGTGCAAAAGCGCGTTTTGACCAGCGGTGACGCAACGGGAAGTTGCTGCAAAATCGGCCAATCTGGAGGGATTGGCCGATTCATCACGTTTCTGATGGCTTAGAACCGGTCAGCCGGCAGCGCCATCATCAGCTCAGCGCCCGTTTTGAGCTTGGCAAGGTGCGACGCTGTCTCCGGAAGGACCCGGGTAATGTAGTATTTTCCGGTCAGGATCTTGTCGTCATAGAACGGATCATCGCCGCGCTTTTCGAGCGAGACCTTCGCCATTTTCGCCCACATATAAGCGAGCGCCGTCAGGCCAAAGAGTTGCAGATAATCGGTCGAGGCCGCGCCGGCATTGTTGAAATCAGTCATGCCATTCTGCATCAGCCAGGTGGTGCCTTCCTGCAGCTGCGCCTTGGCGGACTTCAGACCTTCGAGGAACAGCGCCAACTCATCATTGCCTTCATTCTCGCCGATGAAATCGTCGATCTCTGCGAAGAAGCTGAACACCGCCCGGCCGCCATTTGCTGCCAGTTTCCGCCCTACAAGGTCGAGCGCCTGAATGCCGTTTGTGCCTTCATAGATCAGGGTGATCCGGCAATCGCGAACGAACTGTTCAAGTCCCCATTCCTGGGTGAAGCCCGACCCGCCATGAATTTGCAGCGCCTCATTGGCCATCTTGAAGCCGCGATCGGTCAGGAAGGCTTTGATGACAGGGGTCAGCAGAGCCATGTAATCGCCAGCCTTCTCTTGCACTTTCTCGTCAGGCGACTTGTGATGCAGGTCGCCGTGCAAGGCCGTCCAGTAAGTGAACGCGCGGGCGCCTTCGATGAAGGATTTCTGATCCATCAACATGCGGCGAACGTCTGGGTGAACAATCACTGGGTCCGCTGGTTTATCAGGGGCCTGAACGCCCTTTAGAGAGCGGCCCTGAAGCCGGTCATTGGCGAAATCAACAGCGTTTTGATAGGCGACTTCAGCCTGGCTGAGGCCCTGCATACCAACGCCGAGACGCGCTTCGTTCATCATGACGAACATGGTGCGCATGCCCTTATGCTCTTCACCGACCAGCCAGCCGGTGGCGCCGTCATAATTCATGACGCAAGTCGCATTGCCGTGGATGCCCATCTTCTCTTCAAGGCCGCCGCATGAGGCAGCGTTGCGTTCGCCGAGAGAGCCATCATCGTTGACGATGAATTTAGGCACGACGAAGAGCGAGATGCCTTTGATGCCTTCCGGACCACCTTCAATGCGCGCGAGCACGAGGTGAATAATGTTCTCGGTCAGGTCCTGCTCACCACCTGAAATCCAGATTTTTTGACCTGTGATTTTATACGACCCATCGGGCTGAGGAACAGCCTTGGTCTTGATCAGGCCAAGATCGGTTCCGCACTGCGGCTCCGTCAAGTTCATGGTGCCAGCCCATTTGCCGGACGCCATGTTCGGCCCGTACTTGGCCTTCTGTTCTTCGGAGCCACCCGCCATCAGCGCTTCAAACGCGCCCGAGGTCAGACCCGGATACATCGCAAACGCCATGTTGGCGGAAGAGGTCATTTCGCTGGTCGCCATATTGACCACGTGCGGCAGACCCTGGCCGCCCATTTCCGGCGACTTTCCGAGCAGCGGCCAGCCATTCTCGACCATTTGCTGATAGGCTTCCGGAAAACCATCGGGCGTTTTCACGCTGGCATCCGCGTTGCGGATACAGCCTTGCTCGTCGCCGACTTTGTTCAGTGGAAACAGAACCTCTTTCGCAAACTTGCCAGACTCTTCCAGAATTGCGTCAATCAGGTCGGGCGTGGCTTCTTCAAATCCTGGCAGATTGGAATAGTTCTGCAGCGACAGGACGTCGTGAAGAATGAATTTCATGTCGCGAACCGGCGCGTCGTAACGTGGCATCTGGGGCTCCCCTTAGGAATATTATTAAACCGTGACGCTTGAGGTAGCGTCACGGTTTGGAAAGGTCATTCAACTCTTGCGGGTCAAACTGTAATTGATCACGCGTCGTCTAGCTGGCGACGGGCAACTTCATCATAGGCTTTGAGGTTCTCGGCCTCTGCAGCGCCGGGACCGATTTTGTCGAGCTGCTCCTCGAGCCACTCAATGCCGCGGTGCAGTTCCTGCAGCGCCATTTCAATGTCTTCGCGCTGGCTTTCCAGCTCTTTGATCTGGTTCTGAAACTTAACCAGCGACATGCGCATCTGAGCACGCTGTCCATCTTCCAGACCATACAAGTCCAGGATCTCGCGAATATCTGCGAGCGGCAGACCAAGGCGTTTCAGACGCACAATGATCTTTACTCGGCCGCGATCGCGATGCGAGTAAACGCGGGTCATGCCATCCCGTGCCGGGTGCAGCATATCCTTGTCTTCGTAGAAGCGCAGCGCGCGTGGTGTGATTCCAAACTCGCGGGCCAGTTCCGAAATCGAAAACGTCCGAGAGTCAGCGATAGAAAGTGAAGTTACGGTATCAGGCATAGGCAGAGTATGCATCGTCTTTACGCGAACGTCAACGTCACCCGGGTCTCGTTGACGTAAAGGGTATGAACAAATCTTACGAAATTGGCTGCAAACGTTTACCTTTTTAACTCGGAATTAAGAGCGCTCACGTCATCTCAAGGTTGAAAATGGGTAAATCTGCTCGTCTGACGAATCAGGCGGGCACGTGCTGGAGTGCAGGGCATGAGCCAATATGGGTCCTGGAGCGTTAAGGGGGTGGATGACCGCGCCCGCGCCGTCGCAAAAGAAAAAGCGCGCCTGAAGGGCGTCACGCTGGGCGACTATATTAACAACCTGCTCCTGGAAGGACACAGCGAGGCCGGGCCCCGCGATCTCTACAGGTCGCCTTTCCAGGATGAGCACCCCTCACCGCATCATGGCGGACCCCTCGACTCTCTGGCGCAGCGGATCGAGGCTGTCGAAGCACGCTCCACTCTCGCGATTACTGGAATAGATCAGTCTGTTTTGGGTATGCTTGCCCGCCTGGAAGGCACCGAGAACTCCAATGCCGCCATGGCTGCAGAAGTCGAAGGCATGATCGACGAGTTGCGCGAAACTCATGAAACGCTGCATGCCAAAGTCGGCGCACTGGAAGCCGATCAGAGCGGACGCAAAAGCCTAGAAGCGATGAAAGCGCTGGAAGACGCGCTCGGGAAACTCGCCTCGCACGTCTATGAAGAAGGCCGTCTCTCTCAGGATGAAACGACCGCCATGAAGGGCCGTATGGAAGCGGGCTTTGGCGAGCTCAGCGATCGCGTTGAAGGGATGGAAGTCCAGGTCGAGTCGACTCTCGCCAGCGCTGCGCAACGCGTTGAGAAAGCTGTTGAACAGGCCGAGCTGCGCGCCGAGGGCACATCGCGCCATCTCTCCGAGCGCTTCTCTGCGATTGAATCTAGCGTTGCTTCGAAACTCTCAAAGGTCGACGAAGTCGATAGCCGAATGAAGGCCGTTGAGGGCGACGTTTCTGGCGCCATTACGTCAATGGAAAGCACGCTGGGCCGGATTCAGGAACGCTTGAGCCGTGCCGAAATGACGACGGACACTGCGCTGAAAGCACTTGAGCAGACCTTCGCGAACCTCGACGAACGGATTGATGCGGTTGCTGAGATCACCAATCCCGAAAAAGCCGATACGCTGCGTCAGGAACTCGAACAACGCTTCGACGAACTCGCGACCGATTTGCGCACCAGTGTGGATCAGACCCGTCAGCACCTGGCGGCAGAAATCGAACGCGCGGCCGCTCGCGCCAATCCTGAATTGGTTGGACAACTCGAGGCGCGCGTTAGCACGCTAGAATCCGATAATCCGTCTGAAGCGATTAATGGTTTTGGCGACCAGATCGCACGTCTATCCAGCTCGCTGGATCAACGCATTGTCGAGAGCGAAAGCCGCAGTGCTGCCGCGATTGAACAAGTTGGCGAGCAGGTCGCGAGCGCCATCAAGCATGTGCAGGCGCGCCAGGAACAAGGCCAACGCGAACTGGAGCAGAAAGTCGACGCTCTGGAAGAGCGCCAGTCGACCAAACTGTCCGATGCGCTGAACAATGTTTCCGATCGCCTCGCCGAAATGCAAATGCAGACGGCGACAGCAGTTTCGCCGGTCCAAAAGGCGATTGTGTCCTTGGCGTCGCGGCTTGAAGCTCTGGAAGACTTCACAGCCCCTCCTTTGGCGGAAGCTGACGCCGAAGCTTTGCCGGATATGCCGGAACTGCCAACCGATATGGAGCCGCTCGAAACCGAGCTCGAAGCGGAGCCCGAGATCATTCCAGACCTTGCTGCATTTGAGCCAGAGGCATCGGAAGCTGCCGAGCCCGCAGCGCCTGCAATGCAGGCGGAGGAAGAAGCCGAGGACTATGACTTCATCGCCGGTCTGCCGGATTTCGATGAAGAGCCCAATATTGTCGGGGCCGAACAACAAAGCGCCGAGGAGCCGCAGGCGGAGCCAGACGCCGACGCCGATTGGGACACGGCGCCGACCGACGACGATCTCCTGGCTGAAACTGGTCCGGTCGAAGCTGATGCCGCTCAAAACGAAAGCGATCCGACCGGCACTGAGCATGACCCGCTCGCCGAACTCGGGAGCTGGGATGACGCCCAACAGGAAACCCGAGATTCCGATATCTTCTCTGAGACCGAAGAACCCCATCCTCTCGCAGAGTTTACGCCGGATTCGGTTCCGGACATTGAGGACGAAACAGATCCTCAAGACGAGTCCGAGCTAGAAGCTGATGCAGAAGAGCTGGCACACAATCTCGATCTCGCGGAAGCAACCGAAGACGATGAGATCGACCCGCTGCTCAATCCGGACGATGAGGCCACCGACTATCTAAGCCGCGCCCGCAAAGCCGCCATAGCAGCCTCCACGGCGCCTGCATCAGAGTCAAAATCGATGCTCGGCCGGCGTTCCGCGGCCTCTTCCCCCTCAAAGTCTTCCGGAGGCAGCCGCAAAGTCCCTGTCATCGCAGCCGCTTCAGCGCTTGCCATCGCAGCTGCAGGCGCGGGCGGCTGGGTCGCCTTGCGCGGCAAAGTGAACTTCGCAGGCGGAGACAATCCAAGCTTTGCCGCCTCTACAGATCTCGCCGATCGCGCGGCCGCTGAACAAGTGCAGGAACCTTCGCTGAGCGGAATAGAGTTCGCAGAAGCCGCCGCGCCGCTCGACGAGACCCTGTTCGAGGAAGAAGGCAGCGTCGCAGGCATGCCTGAGACAGAGCTTGACGCACCGGTCGCAGCTGAGATTGCCCTGGACCTACCTGAAATTCCGAAAGCGCTATCGCTTGAGCGCGCCGCGATCGAGGGCAATGCTGTCGCACAATTCAAATGGGGTGAATCGCGCCTCGCTGCGCAAGATCTCGCTGCAGGCGCAGATTTCGTCCGCCGGGCGGCGCGGCAGGGACTTCCTGCAGCACAGTATCGATTGGCCAAACTACATGAACGCGGCATCGGCGTGCCTCGCGATTTCTTTGAAGCCCGCAGCTGGACTGAAAAGGCCGCGAACGGCGGCAATACTAAAGCCATGCATGACTTGGCCGTCTTCTATGCCGATGGCGAAGGCGGCGCACAATCCTATGCAGCTGCAGCGGAGTGGTTCCGAAAAGCTGCCGATTATGGCGTGGTCGACAGCCAGTACAATTTGGCTGTGCTGTACGAAAATGGCCTCGGGATTTCACCCAGCCAAAGTGAAGCGCTCTATTGGTATGAAGTGGCCTCCGCAAACGGAGATGCCAGCGCACCCGGCAACGTCGCGACCTTGCGCGAAGCCTTGCCGCTTGAGCAATCGCAACAAGCCCAACGCCGCGCCGCGAGCTGGAGCGTCACACCGGCCGATCAGGCCGCAAACGGCACGTTCGGGATTCAGGAATGGGAGCTTTCAACCCGCACGCAGGTTGCAACGCTGCAGTCTGTGCTGAATGGTCTGGGCTACGAGGCTGGCGCGCCCGATGGCATCGCCGGGGCCGGTACCCGCGCCGCGGTGCAGGCCTATCAGGCCGATAAAGGCCTGGAAGCCAATGGTGTAATCGATGAATTTTTGATCGAAACGCTGAACCGCCAGACTCAGGGCTTGGCCGGGTAACTTCCCCGCGCCCCAAAGCGAATCCGTCGAAATAGAATGTAGGCACCGACAATCGCCGCGGCGATAGCGAGCGCGTGCGTGCCGAGGCGCGTCCAGTTATTGACCACAACCCCCAGCAGCCCCCATCCCAGTGCGACGAAAAACCAACCGCTGCGGCTGACATAATTCGCAAACACAGTGGCCAAGATTGTTGCCGGAACCAGGGTCATCCACAGAGATTGCCAGACGGCATCGCTCGGACCGCGCCCAAGCAGTGAGCGCCCGAAATCCGGGACGCTGATCGATACGGCGACCGTGAGCCAGCCCGCCAACAGCCCTATGGTGGTGCCGTAAAGCAGACTGCGCGCTGTACCATTAAAGGTTTCTGTCCGATCCAGGCGATAAGCGGCTTCCCAAGCGAAAAAGCCGATCGGGAGCAGCAACAAAAAATCGAGCCAAACCGATCCGATGCTCTGTGCAGAAATCATCCAGACGACATTCCCCAATCCAGCCAGGGCGAGCGGCCCGGCGACTTGCTTCGTTGCATGATCTGGCGCGCGAAGGTGGGTGACAGCCATCACCAGAAAGCCGATAAAAATCACGCTCCAGATGGAGAAGAAAATACCGGTTGGCAATTCCGGCGGAATTCCGTCGGCAACCGCACGCGCACCAATGGTTTCACCGAAACCTATCAAAGGCAGCACGGGCGCTGCAAATTGGCCGAGCGCCGCCAGAAGAAGTAAAAATCTGTTCAAATCAGTCATGAAAAGCCTCTACTCTTTCCATGGCAAAGCTTGGAAAAAACTTCCAGTCATCGATTCGTGATCGCCTCACGCAGCCTTGGACGCTGCTTTGTACAGCGTAATGAAAAGCTCTCGTGTCGCTGGCTCAGCCAAGCCGGCCCCGCCCGGGGATTTGGCCATCAGTTCAAGATCATGCAAGCGCTCAACCAGACGTGTCAGTCTTGGTGTGGGCCATTTGCGCAGCCTTGCCTGAAAGGCTGGCCATTCAGATTTCCAGACCGGTGGCTTGAGCTTCATCCCAACATTCGCCGCGCCGCCCTCGCCCTGCAAAGCCTGGGCGTCGAGCATGCGGCTCGCTTCCATTTCAAACATGCGGACCAGCGATATCGGCGACAGGCCCGCATCCAGCACACGGTCCATCTCTGCCTGCGCCACTTCCGGTTGGCCATTCAGAGCGAGCAAGACAGCTCGCCGCGCATTCTCATCGGCATTGGTCTCGCACAGCGCGCGAACGTCGGCCGAGGAGACTGCACGCCCGAGATCATGCGCATACACAGCGAGTTTTTCCATCTCTGCATTGGCCAGACTGCGATGGCCCGGCAATCCGCCGACAAAGTCAGACAAGGCATCAGCTTCTATCTCGACGCCGCGGTCTTTGAGGAATCCGCGGACGAGTTCCGACATATCGGCGTCGCTGTCCGCGAACAGGTGCAGTGCTGCAGCGTTCGGCGCGGCTTCAAACGCTGTGCGCAGTTTGGAGCGGGTATTGAGGCTGCCATTTTGCAGCACCAGCTTGGCAGCCACGCGCTCTGGTGGCAGGGCCAGCACATCCTTGATCAGAGCGAACAGTTTCTCACCCTTGGTGCGAATGCGGATAATTGTGACTTCGCCCAGCAAGGAAACAGCTTCCAACGCGTCAAACAACTTGGCTGGCTCGCGTTTCACCTCATCCTCGTCCAGCGTCAGGACGGTGGCCGGGTTGTCCTTGACCCAGGCTTTGATCAGTGTGTTCGCAGCGTCGGCGAGCACACCTTCATCTTCGCCAAAGATCAGAGCAAACTGGCAGGCCGGGTCCGGCTTCTTGGCAAAGCGTCCGGCGCTATTGCCTTGAAGCTTCATTGGGCGCTCGCCGTCTTGATGCGCAAGTCATCAGCAATCCGTCGCGCGAGCAGCAGCATCGCCCGGTCCGTCGCATCGATCTGAGCCGCAATATCGGAAAATGGCGCATCCGGCACAAGGAAGCTTGTTTCTGCTGACGAGCGACCAGAAAGCGCTGTATCCCCATACGCGAATACATAATTCGCCCGTACGATGATGTCGGTTCGGGTTGCCGCTTCGTCCGGTTGTAGCGCCAGGCGGCCAATCGACTCGTTCAGCTCGATCTCGAGTCGTCCAGGAACTTCGACCCCCGGCAGTCCCGGGGCGAGCTCTTGCAGCAAGGCCTTGCGCAGCGCGTGCCCGGCGCGGCCATCTATCGTTCCGATCTCGATGTTTCCGGCACTGACATTAGACGCATAGAGCGGCGTGAACCCACAGGCCGAAAGCGTCATAACCAAAAAAGCGATAGCTAGCTGTTTCATCACACCACGATATTCACGATCCGGCCCGGAACCACAATCACTTTCTTGATGTCTTTGTCAGCCACGAAGTTTTGCAAGGCTGGTAAGGCCAGCGCCGCTGCTTCGACTTCATCCTTGCTCGCCGTCTTGGCCACCGAAATTTCGACGCGGCGCTTGCCATTGACCTGAATCGGCAGCGTGACGCTGTCTTGGACCAAGAGCGATTCATCAATCTCGGGCCAGGACGCGGCAGAACACAGACCTTCACCGTCAATCATCGCCCAGCACTCTTCCGCCAGATGCGGCATGAACGGCACCAAACAGCGCGCGAGCATGGATGCGCCTTCCAGGCGCGCCTGCAACACGGCGTCTCCGCCCTGCTCGGCTTTTTTCAGCGTGCTGACCCATTCATGCACCGTCGCAATCGCTGAGTTGAAGCGGAACTCTTCAATCGCCTTGTCGATGGAATGCACGGCTTTGTGCGACGCGCGTCGGAGCTCGGTGGCTGCATCGCTTTCATTGGACGGCGTTTCGCGCGATACCTCGCCGAGCGTTTTGAATACGCCCCAGACGCGCTGCACAAACCGTCCGGCCCCTTCAGCACCGGACTGAGTCCACTCCACATCGCGCTCTGGAGGGCTGTCAGACAAGACGAACCAGCGCGCCGTGTCCGCGCCAAACGTGGCGATGATATTGTCCGGGTCGACTGTGTTCTTCTTCGACTTAGACATTTTCTCGATCGCACCAACGGTCACCGCCGCGCCCGACTCGATTTCAATCCAGGTCCCATCCTGCTGCTCAATCTCTGACGGTTGCAGCCAGCGACCGTCTTCCGATTTATAAGTCTCGTGGGTCACCATGCCTTGCGTGAACAGGCCGGCGAACGGCTCCCCGCTCGGCAGATCCAGCTCCCCCACATCCCGCATCGCGCGGGTGAAGAAGCGCGCATACAGCAAGTGCAAGACGGCATGCTCAACGCCGCCAACATATTGATCGACAGGCAGCCAGTACGCCCGCTCTGCTTGATCGTCGACGCTGGCAAATCGCGCGAAATACCAGCTGGAATCATTGAACGTGTCGAGCGTATCAGTCTCACGCCGCGCCGCCTTGCCGCATTTCGGGCACGTGCAGTCTTTCCAGGTCGGATGATGCTCGAGCGGATTGCCAGGCTTATCGAAGCTCACATCATCTGGAAGTTTGACCGGCAAGTCCTCTTCCGGGACGGGCACTATCCCGCAATCGTCGCAATGAATGACCGGGATCGGGCAGCCCCAATAGCGCTGGCGTGACACGCCCCAATCGCGCAGGCGATAATTCACCGTCCCTTCGCCGAGCCCCATCTCCTCGATCTTAGAGATCGCCAAGGAGATTGCTTCATCGACTGGTTTATCGTTCAGAAACCCGGAGTTCATGATCGTGCCAGGTCCGGTATAGGCAGCGTCCATATCAGCGCCCTCGGCCGAACCGACCCAAATGCCAGAAGCTGCCTCCTTGTCGGCCGGTTTTACGACAGGCAGGATCGGCAAATCATACTTGCGAGCGAAATCGAAATCGCGCTGGTCATGCGCCGGGCAGGCGAAAATCGCGCCCGTGCCGTAGCCCATAAGGACAAAGTTCGCGACGTAGACTGGAAGGGTCTGTCCATCAATGAATGGGTGCTTGACCGTCAACCCGGTATCGAAACCCATTTTGGGCGCTTTCTCGATATCGGCCTCGGACGTTCCGACTTTTGCGCACTCTGCCCGGAAATCGGCTAGATCCCCATTCGTGTCAGCCATGGCGATGGTTAAGGGATGATCCGGTGAAAGCGCGACAAAGCTCGCCCCGAACAACGTATCCGGGCGGGTAGTGAAAATCTCGATCCCGTCGGCGTGATCAGCCGGAATATCGCCCGCCCACTCAAATCGCATCTGCAGGCCTTCGGACCGGCCGATCCAGTTGGCCTGCATGGTCCGAACCTTTTCAGGCCAGCGCTCGAGCTTCTGGACCTGCTCCAGCAAATCCTCGGCATAATCCGTGATGCGGAAGAACCATTGCACCAGTTCGCGCTGCTCGACGGGCGCGCCAGAGCGCCAGCCTTTGCCGTCAATCACCTGCTCGTTGGCGAGGACCGTATTGTCGACCGGGTCCCAATTGACCTTCGCCTTCTTCTGATAGACGAGGCCTTTTTCCATGAATTTCAGGAATAGACGCTGCTGCTCGCCATAATACTCAGGATCGCAGGTTGCGAACTCGCGCGACCAATCCAGCGACAGACCAAGCTTCTCGAACTGCGCCTTCATTGCCGCGATGTTCTGATAGGTCCACTCGCCCGGATGCACGCCCTTTTCCATAGCGGCGTTTTCGGCGGGCATACCAAAAGCATCCCACCCCATCGGGTGCAGGACATTATACCCTTTGGCTTTCTTGTGGCGTGCAACAACGTCGCCCATGGCATAGTTGCGCACATGCCCCATGTGCAACCGTCCGGAAGGATACGGAAACATTTCGAGCACATAGGCTTTCGGCATATCGCCGGCCTCGGCAGGCGTTTTGGCTTTGAACAGCTCAACCTTGGCCCAGGCCTCACGCCATTTGGGTTCCGCGTCTTGCGGATTGTATCTTGAGGCCATGGCCTCCCCCATAAATTTTAAATCTAGTCGAGTTCAGAAGCTTTGAGATTGCGCGCGCGGGATAGGATCGCGTTCTCTAGCTGAATGCCGGTCTCGGGATCTGTGCCTGCGTCGACCCAGGTGCCATCTTGGTCTTCCTGACGAAACACCGAGACTTTGACGCCGTCAGCGCGCAGCCGGGAATCGAGAATGTAGACCGTCGCTTTGATTCGTTCTCCGGGCGCGTTCTCAAACGAACGCCAATCATAAATGATGGTTCCGCCATATGGGTCGGCCGTCACCAGAGGTAGCGAATCCAGCGTATCTAGACTGGCACGCCAGAGGTAAGGATTTGCCCCGCCGGTAATTTCCTCAACCACACGGCTCTCGACATTATTGCCGCCGCCGAAGACACAGCCAGAAAGCGCGACTGCGCCAATCGCTGCTGTGATCAGGGTTGATACTGCCTTCATATTGTCATTTCCCGTTGGCAAGACTTATTGAATAACAGTCTCTATAGCACCTGAAACTCAAGCTGCCAGTGCCGATATGCTATCGGCTCCGCCGTCGCCAAAGGAAGTCGCATAAGTATGAGATCATTCTGCGTTTTGACCGCCTGTCAGTCGATGGGGCTGTTGTTAGCGTCACCCGCTTTGGCTCAAGCTGCGGCGCCGCTCGAAACTGAGTTGGAGGTTGAGGCGGTAACCCTAATCACGCCCGTTTCGGACACGGATGCGACCTCAGATTCGGAAACGATTCTGGGCGAGATTTCTCTCGATGGTCAGGCAGAGAAAGTTTTGGAAAGCGGCCTGCGCCTGCGCGCGAGAGGCGTGCTACGCGTCCAGAGAGACATTCCTAGCCGACCCGGCGGCATTGGCGGGTTTGGCGATGAACCGATGGGGGCCACGGGCGCTTTCTCGGGTTTGTCAGCGTCGCCTGCGATCGAATCCAGCGATTTGCGGGCGCGGCTGGAAACTGCCTACCTACAAATCGACGGTGGATATGGAGAGGTTCGCGTCGGCAAGGACAGCGGCGTCGCCAATCGTTTTCATGAAGGCAGCAAATCTGTGCTCTCGCACGGACGCCTGGACAGTGCATTGCTGGATCCAACCGGGCTTTCCACCGTGCAGACCCGCCATAATCTGACCGGTCCCAGCGCCAAGATCTCTTACGCGTCTCCGCGCCTTATAGGCATCCGCGCAGGGGCGAGCTTCACGCCCACTGCTGACGCCGATGGCCTGGACCGGCGACCTGCTGCTTCGGCCGGAGGATTCGCTCCAGAGGTGGAAAACGCCCTTGAACTCGCCTTGAACGCGAGTCGGCGTTTCCGCGAATCGGGCTGGCGGGTGGATGCGGGGCTTGCCTGGTCGAGTGCGGACGTCTCTTCGAACGCCTTGACGCCCCTTTATGGCAGTGTCGAAACTTGGTCGGCGGGCACCCGAATTGAGAAGGATGACTGGACGTTTGGAACTTCGTGGTTGTCGTCCGATAATGGCCTCTCCGATGGCGACTATTCGGCCTGGAGTGCGGGCGTGCACACAGACTTATACAGCACTGAATTTTCAGCAGAATATGGCGAATCGACGGATGACAATGTCGGCTTGGAGTCACAGGGCTGGCGGATAGGCGCTGCACGTCGGTTTTTGCCGGAAACCAGGCTCGCAGTTGCGTACATGAATGACGAAGTCGAATCGCCGCTGCTTCAGCAGCGCTCACAAGGCATTGTTGTCGAAATCACACTCTCACAGAAAATTGTCCAGCTAACTGGAAATTAAGGTTCTATTAACCGGTCTGACTGCTATCTATTGAGCAGGAGTATCTGAAATGCGCATTCTTGCGGCATCTGTTTTGTTTTTTGGTGGCTGCGCCCTTCCGGCGATGGCCCAGCAAGACGTGCCAGAAATGCCTGCGCCGACGATCTCCGAAACCGATCAGGCCGAACCGGACTGGTTCCAGAAGTTCAGCCTCAGCGGCGCCAATCTGGAATCGCCAGCTTGGGAATCGAGCCCGTCTCAGACGTTTAACCTCGCCTGGATCAAAGGTGACCGTTGGAGCCTCAGCCTCGATCTGACCTCACGTGGCGATGACTCACCTTTGCCGCGCGAAGAGATGATGGCGGAAGCCGAATTCCGCATCACTCCGCGGATCTCTGTCGGGGGTGAACTGACCATCGGTGCTGAAGAGCTCGATGATACCGGACAATGGGAAGATCAGGAAATCGAAGCCGGTATTCGTCTTCGCTCCGCTTTCAAATTCTAGGCTTTCGCGCCTTTTTTACCCCCACCATATGCAGGATGTGATTGCGCTGATGCTTCATCAAGCGGCCAGCGTGGACGCGCGGCAAAACTCAGGCCATTCGCATCAACCAAGCCAGCGACCAGGCGCTCCGCCCCCGCCAGAGCGATCATCGCGGCATTGTCAGTACAGTGTCGCAGCGGCGGCGCGATCAGGTGGGCGCCGTCAGCCTGAGCGACGCGGTCAAGCGCGGCACGAATGGTTTGATTGGCCGCAACGCCGCCCGCTACAACAAGCCGTGTTTCGCCATCATGACGGGACTTGAATTCAGCCAAGGCGCGTTCCGTTTTCCCTGCCAGACAATCGGTAACCGTCAGTTGAAATGAAGCGCATAGATCAGCGCGTCCCTGCTCATCCAGAGCTTCGTGTTCGACCACGCGCGCAGCGGCCGTTTTCAGTCCTGCAAAGCTGAGATCGAGGCCCGGGCGATTCATCAAGGGTCGCGGCAGGTCAAACCGGTGCGGATCGCCATGTTTCGCCAGGCGTTCAACCGCAGGACCTCCCGGAAACCCGATCCCAAGCGTCTTGGCGAGCTTATCAAATGCCTCACCAGCCGCATCATCTATGGTCGAACCGAGGCGACGGTAGGCGCCGAGTCCTGTAACTTCCAGAAATTGGCAATGCCCCCCACTCACCAATAAGAGCAGATAAGGAAACGAGCAGGCCTCCGCGAGACGCGGTGACAGAGCATGGCCTTCCAGATGATTGATTGGGATGAACGGTTTCCCGGCCGCCAAAGCCAAGGCTTTGCCGGTCATCATACCGACCATAACGCCGCCGATCAGGCCAGGGCCAGACGTCGCGGCGATGCCATCGAGCGAGGCGAGGTCCAGTCCGCTTTCTTCGAGCGTGCGCACCACAACTGTGTCGGTAATATCTGCATGCGCTCGCGCGGCGATTTCCGGCACGACGCCGCCATAAGGGGCATGCTCATCGATCTGGCTGTGCACCGTCTCTGCCAGGATCTCTACGTCGCCATTCTTGTTTCGGCGCAGAATTGCAGCCGCGGTTTCATCGCAGCTTGTTTCGATTCCCAGAATTGTGACCGATTCAGACATGGCGCCGATATAAGGCGTTCATCGCCGCGATGAAACTGCTTTAGCCCAGCAATGCTTCCTTGATTTCGAGCAGCCAGGTTTCGGTATCGACATCATAGACTTTCAATTCGCCAGCAAAATCCCAATAGCACCAGGACATGCCCCGCGCCTCGATGCCCTCTCGAAGACTTTTGGTCCATCGCGCACGTTGTTTGATCGGCACTTCCTGAAACACACCGAATTCACCCACCAGGATTGGCATTCCGGTTTCAGATTGAATGGCCTGCACCTCATCCAGGCGGCTCATCATCTTTTTACGGTCAGAGCGCGATCCCCAACGAAACCCAGTTTCTTCCAAATATGTCCAGTGGGCGCCCTGATGGGTAAAGTTGAAGGGGTCGTATTCGTGATAAGTCAGCATCACGTTTCGGGCATATTCTGGCTGCGACTCTCTCAGCCCATTCAGCGTGCCCCAATCCGCCGTACCGAAGATGACCCAACGATCCGGGTGATCACGCCGTATGCGATCCAGCAGGCGCACATTTATGGCGTCCGTCCGCGCCACGGTCATCGCCGAATGTGGTTCGTTTATCGTCTCGAAGATCAGCGTGTCCGGAGCTCCTGCGTAATGCGTCGCCAACTGATCCCAAATTGCTTCGAGGCGCGGCTCTTGCTCATCTGGATTGCGATAGAGACCGCTAAAATGGTGCACGTTCACGATGATGTTGAGCTCTAGCTCATCTGCCCATCGGACAATTTCATCGACGCGCGCGATTAATTCTGGCTCAATCGTGTAGGGTGGGCTTTTGGACGCAAAGGCAGACCAGCGCACCGGCAACCGGATCGTATCAAAACCGGCTGATTTCAGCAGCGCGAGATCCTGACGGCGAACGGTATAGCCCCAATCGCCTTCATAAGGGGCCTCCAATGCGCTGCCGAGATTCATGCACCGGGAGATAGGTGATGCCTGTAGCGGGGGGCGAATGACTTGCTCAGTCGTTCGGTCGTCGACCTGAACGCAACTGGCCAAGAGCAAACTCATCGCCAGCAGCCATTTGCGCATAGTGTCCCTCCTGCCCCGTTCGGCTTGCGCCGCGTTCTCATCAACCTTAGCTGAAAGAAACGCAGAAACGGAGCCGGAATGTCAAGCGCACAAACGGTTAGAATCGGAACCCGCGGGTCCCCGCTGGCGCTGTATCAGGCAGAATTAATCGCTTCCGAGCTGAATCGGGTCAGTCATGGCGCGCTGACGGGCGAAATCGTCACGTTCACGACCAAAGGCGATCAACTCACCTCCGAGCGCCTGATAAACTCCGGCGGCAAGGGCCTGTTTACACGTGAGATCGACCGCGCTGTCGATGAGGGAGAGGTCGATATCGGCGTGCACAGCCTGAAAGATGTGCCGAGCGTGTTGCCGGATGGTCAAAGTCTGGTGGCCTATCCGGAGCGCAGTGATCCGCGCGATGGGTTCCTGACCGCGAATGGAATTACCCGCCTACAGGATTTGCCGGAAGCCGCCCGGGTCGGAACCGCTAGTCTCAGGCGCGAATCACAGGCATTGGCACTGCGTCCTGATCTGGATGTTGTGCCCTTCCGCGGCCGGGTTGAAACCCGAATCGAGAAACTCAAACGCGGAGAGGCAGATGCCACTTTCCTCGCGATGGCGGGACTGAAACGGCTCGACATGGCAGACTTGGCCCACCCGGTTTCCATGCAGGACATGCTGCCCGCAGCCGGACAGGGAATTATCGCCGTGGCCGCACGCGAGACCGATCTTTCGAAAGATCTTGAAAGCGCGCTCGATCAAATCAATCATGCCGCGACCCACGCCATGGCCACCGCCGAGCGGGCCTTTCTGGCGGAACTGGATGGCTCCTGCCGCACCGCGATGGCAGCCCAACTCCAGAATATTGATGGAACCTGGTACCTGCGCGGCGAGGTGCTGACCCCTGACGGGCAGACCAAGTGGAGCGCTTATGGCGAGGCACTGCTTTCGGCTAGCCTGACTGACCTCGCTGATCTTGGTCGCAGCATCGCGATGGATATTCGTGATCAAGCCGGCGGCGACTTGCCGATCTTCACGGACTAAGAGCGCCGAATGCCGTATCCGGATATCCCTGTGATCATCACCCGCGCTGAACCTGGCGCACATGAAACGGCGAAGCGCTTAGAACAGAAGGGAATCCCAGCAACGGTGTCGCCGGTCCTCATCATGCAGAACCGCTCGCAGGTCACACTGCCCGCGGCAGCGACGCTTTCGGGCCTGGTGTTCACCAGCGCCAATGGGGTTCGCGCCTATTCAGCTCGTCGCGAAGATCGAACCTTGCCCACCTGGTGTGTAGGGCCGGCCACGGCCACTGCTGCGAGGGAAGCCGACTTTGAAATCGTGCATGAGTCAGCCGGGAACGCGGCTGATCTCGCCGAGTTCATAGCCCGCAACAGCTCCCCCGGGACCCTACCGCTCCTCCACGTCGCCAATGGCGCTGCAAAAGGAGACCTCAAACGCGCGCTTACGGGTCACGGGTTTGAGACTGTATTTGCGCCGCTTTACGATATGCGTCCTGCAGAACGCCTTTCAGATCCCACGCTCGCGGCTCTGTCCGCGCAAAAGCCGAGCATCGTCCTCATCCACTCCGCCAAAGGCGCGCAGCGATTCGCAGAGCTCTGTCCGCGTGGTGCACGCGAACAAGTCGCCATCGCCGCGATATCCGACTTTGCGGCGCGGCCGCTTAAAGGCTTGGATTTCAACCGGATACAGATCGCCTCGTCACCAAATGAAGATGGATTGTTTGAAGCGCTGGAGGCTGTCCTTGCCACACTTTCGGCTTGAAGCGACACGATATAGACTGCGCTGGACGCCAAGATCGGAGAGCTGCTCATGACATCATCATCCCTACCACCTGAAACGGGGGATGATCTGCCGATTGATGCGGAGTTCGAACCAGCGGAGCCAAAAACAAATCAGAATGCCTCGGTGGGCGCGGGCCCAGGTTGGGCGGCATTCGTTGGGCTTGGCACAGTATCGATCATTTCGCTCGTACTCGCCGCGATCAGTGCTGGCTTCATTCCTGGCCTGCAACCTGGCGCAGGTAAAGTCGCAGCACTCGAAACTGGCCTCGCCGATGTCACGTCCGCGCAGTCAAACAACACTGACCAAGTCACCAGCCAAGCAGCGGAAATCGCCGCGCTGAAAGGCCGAGCGGACAGCCTGCGTGCCGACCGCACGCGCACCGTTACCGACATGCGCGCGCTTCGAGACGAACTTGAGTCCATTCAATCCGACATCGCAGCGCTGCAACGCGCCCGCATTGCAACGCTAGCAGAAGACGCTTCTGATGAAGATCGCAACTTTGCCACCGCCGACCTCGCCGCCCTCGATGCGCGCATTACGGCGATCGAAGACGCCCTGGTGTCCCAGCTGGATGGCTACAATCTCACGCTGGACCTGCTGAAAACTCGGCTCGATGCGCTCGAAGAGAAAGCCGGATCTGAAACCTTAACCGCGACCACAGCAGTCAATAATCGCACCGAGGCCGCGCTGGCGCTCTCCGCAATTGAAGCTGCGGCCCGTCGGGGTCGCCCGTTTCTGTCGGCCTATCAGCGTCTTGATGAGGCCATGCCCGGCAATGGCGCCGTGCGCAGCTTGTCCGCGGTTGCCTCGAAAGCCGTCCCCACTCGCGCCGAGCTCATTGCGGCCTTCCCCGAGCTCCGAAAGGAAGCACTCGATGAGGAAGCAGAATCTTCGCCTGGGGGGCAGGGGTGGATGCGCAGCCTGTTTGGCGATGGTATTCAGGTCCGGCGCAAAAATGCGACCACCACCCGCGATCATCTAGGCCTCGCATCCGAAACGCTCGAGGCTGGCGAACTAGCTGAAACGATTGAACATATCCGCGCGATCGACACTGATCTTCAGGCTGTCTTCACAGATTGGTTGCAAAATGCCGAGGATCGCCACCTGTTGGAAGAGACCCTCGAGGCCCTGCGCCTCACAATGATTGCGGAAGAGCGCCCATGATCATCCTGTTCTTGATCATATTGCTGATTGTCCTGGCGGGCATTTTCGTGATGTGGGCCTCGCGTTTGCCGGGCGGATTGACGCTCGATCTGGGCGGCGGTGCCGTTTACGAGTTTGAGCTCGTCTGGGCCATTCTGGCGATCCTGCTGGTGGGTGCTGCCATGGCGCTGGTCTGGTCGCTGCTGACCGGGTTAGTGACGCTTCCGAGCCGCTTCAGCCGCTCGCGTAAGGCCTCCAAAGTTAAAGCGGCTAACAAAGCGCTGGCAGACGGACTGCTGGCAGCCGAAGCTGGCGATGCAGTCATGGCCAAGAAGCTCTCCAAGAAAGCTGCTCAGCATGCGGATGATGATCGCCTGAAATTACTGCTCGAGGCGCGCGCGGCAGAGATTTCGGATGACTGGTCCAGCGCCGAACGAGCTTGGGGTCAACTGGCGCGCCTTCCCGGCGGTCAGCTTGCGGGTCTTCGCGGCGCAGCCTCCGCTGCAAGTGCGCGCGGCGATAGCCTGTCGGCGGAAACCCGCACCCGCGAAGCTCTGGAGATGAAGTCTGGCGCCGATTGGCCTTTCAATACCCTATTCGACAGCCAGGTCGCCGCCGGGAACTGGAACGAGGCACTGAACACGCTTTCAATCGGTGAAAAGCGAAATCAGATCAGCGGCGAGAGCCTGCGCAGGCGCCGGGCCGTTCTCTACACCGCGCGCGCCGCAGCGCTGCAGCACAATGAGCGCAAGGAATCGCAGCGCCTGCTGGCAGAGGCGATCCGGTCTGCCCCTTCATTCCCGCCAGCTGCCTGGTATGGCGCGCGGCAACTCATGATCGACGAGAAGATCAAGGCCGCTCAAGGCGTGTTGGAGCTTGGCTGGAAAGCCCGCCCGCATCCGGCGCTGTCGCAACTGGTGCGCCGAATGGATACCAGCGCGTCACCAGCGCTCATTGCGAGCCGCCTAAAAGCGCTGGCAGAGGCCAATCCGGACCACAGAGAGAGCCGTATCCTAACAGCTGAATTGGCAATGCAGGATCGCGACTGGCTGACCGCTGTGAAGACCCTGGCGCTGCTGGTCGAAGAAAAGCCGACCGCACGGCTTTGCCTGCTGCTGGAAAAAGCTCTGCGCGGCTATGGCGATCTCACTGAGGCAGAGCGTTGGGGCCGTATGGCGGTGACCGCGGCGCGCGAACCGGAATGGTCAGACATCGACCCGCGCGGAAGTGCGTTCCAATACGGCCAACGAGACTGGTCGCGCCTGGTCTATACGTTTGGGGATGCCGGTAACCTAGTCCATCCGCGTTATGAATCGTCAGAACGCGAACTGGATGCCAGCCGCCCGATTGCCCTGCCTGCGCCAGGATCCGGCCCATCGGAGCCAAAAGCACCGAAAACAGAAGTCGTGACCCCACCGCTCGATTATGTCCCGAGCGAAGACTAGAAACGGGCAACTCAAATAAACACAAATTGTCCCGACAGGTTTTCGCACGCGGAAGCCTTCAATAACGGCATTGTCATCCCCATCTATGCAAATTCGCGATAGGGACTATTCGCGATTGAGGGAAAGACGCTGCCGATGATCGGGGCTATGACCCTCACCAACGATAGAACTGGAGCGGGTGCCTCAACGTAGAGGGTCTGTGAAGGGGATAAGGAGGACCATGATGGCCAACACAACTGCGAGCCGTGCGCTCACGCTAAGCCCCGAACAAGGTCTTAGTCGTTACCTCTCAGAAATTAGAAAGTTCCCGATGCTTGCCAAGGACGAGGAATTCATGCTCGCCAAACGTTGGCAGGAGCATGAAGACTCCGAAGCTGCCGAGAAGATGGTGACCTCTCACCTGCGCCTCGTGGCCAAGATCGCAATGGGTTATCGCGGCTATGGTTTGCCGATGGCCGAAGTGATCTCAGAAGGCAATGTCGGCCTGATGCAGTCGGTGAAGAAGTTCGACCCGGACAAGGGTTTTCGTCTCGCCACTTACGCGATGTGGTGGATCCGTGCGAGCATCCAGGAATACATCCTGCGCTCGTGGAGCCTCGTCAAACTCGGCACCACGGCCGCGCAAAAGAAACTGTTCTTCAATCTGCGCCGCATGAAAGGCGAGATTGATGCGCTGGACAATGCGCAGCTTAAGCCCGACCAAGTCAAACATATCGCTGATAAGCTGAACGTCTCTGAAAAGGACGTCATCTCCATGAACGGCCGGATGAGCGGCTCTGACGCCTCGCTCAACGCCCCGATGGGCGCTGAAGGCGATATGGAGTGGCAGGACTGGCTGGAAGATGATGAGCCAAACCAGGCCGAAGAGTTTGCCCGCACCCAGGAATTCGATGCCCGGATGGAACTGCTCCAGACCGCCATGGCTGACCTGTCGGAACGTGAGCAACACATTCTGCAGGAACGTCGCCTGACCGATGAACCCAAGACGCTCGAAGAGCTGTCCGAGGTTTACAATGTCAGCCGCGAACGCATCCGCCAGATCGAAGTGCGGGCGTTCGAAAAGCTGCAAAAAGCCATGCAGAAAATGGCCAAGGAGCAAGGCTTGCCGACGGGAGCTTAACCCAGTTGAATGCCTTGAATCTCATTCCAATTACCGATAGGGGCGATCCACGGATCGGCCCTTTTGTTGGCGTACGCGAGCGTGATTTGACGGGTGGCGCGGACGGACGGTTCATTGTTGAAGGCAAGGTGCCGCTGCACATCCTGCTGACACAGTCCCGGTTTGAGGTCGAAAGCTTGTTCCTGGGCGAAAGCCGGCTGGAGCCTTTGGCAGAGATTCTGATGCACTTGCCCGCAGGCATTCCTGTTTACACAGCGCTACAGAATCTGATGGATCAGATAGTCGGATTTCCGATCCATAGGGGCGTTCTGGCGTGCGCTCGGAAAGGCGACGAGACTCCGTTGCCAGAGCTTTTGGCGGGCGACAGACTTCTCGTACTCAACCAAATCTCCAATCACGACAATGTCGGCGCTGCCTTCCGTAACGCCGCGGCGTTTGGGGCCCATGGCGTGATCCTGGATGCCGGAAGCTGTGACCCGCTCTACCGCAAATCCATCCGTGTCTCTTCAGGTTCCAGCCTTTGGTTGCCTTATCACCATGGTGGCACCGGTGCAGTGCATATCGAAGCTTTGAAGGCGGCGGGTTTCACCGTCTGGGCGATGACTCCACGTTCAGACGCCGCGCCATTGCACGATCTGTCTCCGCCAGAAAACCTCGCCATCCTGCTTGGCGCCGAAGGGCCAGGTTTGCCGGAAGACCTCATCGCCGCATGTCAGCCGGTTCGAATCCCAATGAGCACAGGCTTTGATAGTGTTAATGTCGCGACCGCTGGCGCGATTGCGCTATCACATGTATTCAAGCCTGATTAAGGCTCGGGGACGAAAGAAACAGGAGTTTCGATGCGCTATATCGTGACCGGAGGCTACGGGTTTATCGGCTCCGCCGTGGTGCGTCAGCTCTGCGCAGCCGGGCATGAAGTGTTCAATCTGGACAGCAAGACCTACGCAGCGAACCCGGAAGCTGTAGCGGAGTGCGAAGTTCAAAACGTCCACGCTTGCATCACAAACCGACAGGCCGTCGCCGCCCTGTTCAAAGCAGCCCGTCCCGATGCGGTGATCCATCTTGCCGCCGAGACCCATGTCGACCGTTCTATCGACGGTCCGAGCGCGTTCATGAAGACAAATGTGGACGGCACATTCAGCTTGCTTGAAGCCGCGCTTGCGCATTGGCAGGCGACCGATGAACCGGACGGTTTCCGCTTCGTGCATGTCTCCACCGATGAAGTGTTCGGCGATCTTGGACCAGATGATCCCCCGTTTGACGAGACGACGAGCCACAAGCCCTCCTCGCCCTATTCCGCTAGTAAGGCCGCCAGCGATCACCTCGCCCGGGCTTGGCAGCACACCTATGGCTTGCCAGTCGTGGTGACCAATTGCACCAACAATTTCGGCCCTTGGCAGAATGGCGAGAAGCTGATCCCGACGGTGATCCGCAAAGCCGTGCTAGGCGCCTCAATTCCGATCTATGGCGATGGGCAGAATGTTCGCGATTGGCTCTATGTCGAAGACCATGCTCGCGGTCTGATCGACGCTTGCCAGGCGGAGTCCGGTGCAACGCTTTTGTTCGGTGCGAGAGCAGAGCGCAGCAATCTTGATCTGGTCAATTCGATTTGCGCGCTGCTGGATGAGCTGCGCCCGAAAACCACCCCCTATGCTGAGCAGATTGAGTTTGTCGCCGATCGCAAAGGCCATGACCGCCGCTATGGCGTCGACCCGGCAAGCGCTGAGCGGGCGATTGGCTGGTCGCCGCGACAAAGCTTTGAGGATGCGCTCAGGCAAACCGTGCAGTGGTATCTGGAATCACTACCTGCCGATTTGAAGGACAGCGACGACAGACTGGGCCTCGCCCGGGCCTAGGTCGCGCTTCCTACACTCGCGGTCAGCCGCCGGATCGTTTCAGCGACGTCCTCGCCAAACGCGTGATGAGGCATGTGACCGCCATCGGCGAGCTTGACCAGCTCCAGACCGTCGACCTGATGCTTTAGCCGCCCGACATGTAGTTGCGGGCTGATGACCGTATCGAGCGCGCCGGAAAAGACGACGATCGGGACCTTGATCTCTTCATATCGCACCTGTTGTGCCGCGAGTTCCGCGCGCAGGCCGTTCACGTCTTTCGCATTGGCAGCAAAGTTTGACGGACGGAATAACAGACCGATGCCGGACTTTTCGAAATATCCGTCCGGGGCGGGTTTCGGTGAGAACACATTGGTAATCCCGCCGCGCACCTGGCTCGGCCCGACAATCGGCACCAATTGGGTAAAGGCCGGCCCCATCAGCGGGTGGGAGGCATATTTGTTGTACCAGGCCTCACCGCCGCCGCCCCAATCATGCGAAACCGGCGCAAGCAGGACGAGGCCATCGACCAGTTCCGGATGATCCAGCGCCACACGCAGCGACACCGCGCCGCCAAAGCTGTGCCCGACGAGGACCGCTTTCTCTCCCGGGGCTAGCGCTTTCAAAGCGCCGGCCACTTGCGCTGCCTGCACGGCCAGCGTGTCAGCATCTTCCAAGCGCTCCGAATGCCCGTGCCCCGGCCGGTCGATCATCAAAATGCGGTGCGTCTCAGCCAGCCGCGGCGCGAGTGACCAGTCAAACTCACGCGCATTGGCGGAGGCGCCATGCACCATGACGACGACCGGTCCAGCCTCGCCCTGTTGCAAGACATGCACATCGGCGCCGTTCACTTCGATCAGCGCGCCTGAGGCAGGGTGTTCTTTATTGATCCGCCCGGCATAGAGCGCGCTGTTCACGCATGCGCCCAGCCCCGCCAGGATCAGGATCCCCAGTGAAATTGTCAGCATCTTCAAACAGGCCGGCCTTCTCGATCGCGCCGGATACGACTTATGCCGCGTTTGGCGGAAGGGAAGAGCGGATAGATTTCCAGCGCCTTTTCATAAGCGCTGATCGCCTCATCCTCAGAGCCGAGACGTTCCAGCACCGCGCCGAGACCGCCCCAGGCGCCGAAATGGCGCGGCTCCAGCCGCAAAGCTTCATTCACATCGCGCAGGGCTTCAGAATAATTCTCCTGCGCCAGAAACACCGTCGCCCGGCGGTTCCAGGCTTCGGCATAATCCGGCTGGATCGCAATCACGCGGTCATAGAGCGCGCGAGCATGGTCGAGCTCGCCAAAGGCCTGGGCCTGAACAGCGCGTTCCATCACCAGATCGGCCGCCGCAGAGCCGCTTTCCATCCACGAGGCCCAGATATCGAGCGCGATATCATTGGCCTCTTCCTCGGTCGGCGCGGTTTTCAGTTCGTCAAACATCTCCTCAGACGGCCCGAAATCCGGGCTGCTGATGAGAAGTAGACCTGAAAAGGCGAGCGCTTTGAACATGGTTTAGAGTATGGGCCGTTGAAGAGAGGGTGCCAAGATGATTCCTGTATCCCTCTCTTTTGACAGCGAAATAGGGCTAAAATCCGAGCGATTTTGCAATCGCTTTGACCTTTTCTGCACGGTTTGGCGCGGCTTTCTCGACCATTTTGTAATAGCGCTCGAGAATGTGCGGCGGAACCTTGTCCGGACTGCCCGCATCGAAGGGCGGATTTGGATCATATTCAATGCTGAGCTGGATGAATTTGGCAAAATCATCGCCGCGAATGCGCGCCGCGAGCGCCAGCGCGAAATCAATACCGGACGTTACCCCGCCGCCAGAAAACCGGTTACGATCCTCCACGATGCGTTCGCGCACGGGGGTCGCGCCGAAATATTCGAGCTGATCGATCGATGCCCAGTGACAACCAGAGCGATAGCACTTCAGCAAACCGGCCGCGCCGAGCACGAGAGAGCCGGTACACACGCTGGTCACCCATTCGGCTTCCGCCGCGATCTTACGCAGCCAGTCATGCACCTCTGTGTCCTGCATCATATCCATCGTGCCGAAGCCGCCCGGCACGCAGAGAATGTCAGCTGCTTTGATCTCATCGAAAGTTGCGGTCGGCAGCAGCGGGAAGCCAGCATCGGTGGGTACCGGCTGAGTGTCCTTCCAGACCAGGTTCAGCGTCACATTGCCAAGCCGCGACAGGACTTGTGCCGGCCCCGTCAGGTCCAGCTGGGTGACATTCGGGAAGACGAGAAACGCGACAGATATGGGTGAGAGTTCAGGCATGGCCATCTCCTTTACGAGTGAATGGCCCAGGCGAACGGCTCTGTTGAAAAGATTCGACGCTCCCCGGTGGTGCTCCACCCTGATCTCGCCAGTTGCGTCGATGGGCGTAATTTATCCCCATCCCGCAGCGCCGTCCATGTTTTTCCATTTAATCCGCCCTTAGGCCCTCATCCTGAGCCTGTCGAAGGACGGGGGCCGGGCTTCTGGGCGGTTGCGGCTAGCCCGCCTCGTCCTTCGA
>JABSQB010000109.1 GCA_013214545.1 Henriciella sp. | reverse complement strand
GCCGAACCGAACCGCCGTATAGAAATAGCGCGCAACAATCGGAGAGACCCCATCATCCAGCATAGCGCGCAGGAAAATCATGTCGGCTTCGCGCTTCTTGCCAGGCTCGCCGATGGCATAGAGCCAGTCATGCAGGACCGCCGCTTCGGCGTAGGAGTCAAAGGGATTGAAGAACAAACGCGCAAGCGCGGGAAGAGAGGCAAAATCCGTCTTGTATCCGCGAGAGATCACGGTGAATTCGTCCGGTTCCCCTTCTGTGCCCTCTTTGATGAATATTATGGGGCGTTGAACCACCGCCACGCGGCGGCCTTCTTTGCGGTAATTGTGGATTATGGCCAGCTCGCTGACCCGGTGCGTACGCCCTTGAACAGAATTGTCCGCGGGTTTTCGATAGACTTCAGGAACCGTGAGCTGAACATAGATAAGCGGGATCACAAACAGGATCCCGCTTACAATTGCGACGCCGATCAGAAACCGGCGCAGCATTTACTCGGCCGCTGCTGCCAGCTCTGATGCGCTGAGCTGGGTGTAGCGGCGCATGTGGTGGTCCACATTGCCGAACTCACTGTCGATCATGGTCAGACGCTTGAAATAGTGGCCGACGGCCAGTTCTTCGGTCATGCCCATGCCGCCATGGATCTGGATCGACTCCTGGCCAACGAAGCGACCAGACTGACCGATGCGAACCTTCGCAGCAGATGCCGCTTTCTTACGCTCGGTTTCGTCTTCACCAAGTTTCAGCGTCGCCATATAGGTCATGGAGATTGACTGCTCATGCTCCATGAACATGTCGACCATACGGTGCTGCAGGACCTGGAACTTGCCGATCGGCGTGCCGAACTGCTTGCGCTGACGCGAATATTCAACTGTCATCTGATGCGCGACGCCCATGGCGCCAACAGCTTCGGCGCAGGTTGCAGCAATCGCCTCATCAACAACTTGTTCAATCAGCGGCAGGCCTTCGCCTTCGGCGCCGATCAGGGCGTCTTCGCCAACTGAGACATTCTCGAAGTAGACTTCCGATGCGCGGCGGCCGTCGACCGTTGGGTAGTCGCGCGTGGTGACGCCGTCCGCGCCTTTGTCGACGATGAAGACCGAAATGCCGCCCGTGTCGCGGCGGTCGCCGCCTGTGCGCGCGGTGACGACCAGCTTGTCAGCCCATGGAGCGCCGATCACGACAGCCTTGTGACCATTCAGAACGTAGCCCGAACCGTCTTTCTTCGCAGTCGTTTCCAGATCGGCCAGGTTGTAGCGCCCGCGTGGCTCAGCATAAGCGAAGGCAAATGTGCTGGCACCGCCCATGATGGCCTGCAAGTGCTCTTCCTTCTGGGCCGCAGAGCCTGCATGCTTCAGGAAGCCGCCTGCACATACGATGCTCGGCACGAAAGGCTCAACGACGAGGCCTTTGCCGAACTCTTCCATGACAACCATGGCATCGATTGGGCCGCCACCGAGGCCGCCATCATCTTCGCTGAACGGCGCCATGAACAGGCCGAGTTCAGCAAACTGCGCCCACATTTCCGGGCGCCAGCCGCTTTCGCTTCTGACCACGCCCATGCGGGTGTCAAAATCGTATTGTTCACGGATCAGCCGGGCAAGGCTGTCGCGGATCATGGTCTGTTCTTCGGTGAAGTTAAAGTCCACTGCGTGGTCCTCCCATCAGGTGTCAGTCTGTTTTTTCGTTCAATAGCGCCGCACACTCGCCAATCGTGTCTTGGCTTAGATCGGGTACGGCAACAGGTCTAGGTTTGGTCACCAAAGTGACCGTATCGAGTGATGTCTCTTCCCATTTGAATGAGACGGTAATGGGCAACTGATCGAGAACGATCATCTGCTCGTCGGTTTGTTCTTCGCTTTCATAATCTATCGTGAGTTGGTGCGCGGGGTGGGTCTGCCCCATCAGGTAAAAGCTCTTTGCCTCATCCACGCGTATGGTGAATGGATTATCGTCATACGACGTGACAGTCGCGGTTTTACCTGGCTCAAGCGGCCAAAGCGCAGCAAATGCTGCGCGTTCCTCAGCAGTCGCCTGGGGTTGATCACAAGTGCGGTAATCGACCCCGGAATACAGGACGAAATAGTCGGTGAGATCGCCGCTGACATTCTCACCAACGGTTTGAAACAGCATGTAATCGTCGCCAGCGACCAAAGCGCGCTCAATCAAACGGTCCGATCCGCCATCATATGCCAGAGTCCAATAGATTGTAGACCCTTCTCCGAATGGCAGCTCTTCAGCGTCCTCCGCAATCGCAGAAGACTCTGAAAAAGCCAGTAAGACGGAAAGGGCTACAAGGCGCATGCCCTAGAGGCCCAGGATCATCTTGGTGATGATGTTTCGCTGAATCTCGTTTGAGCCACCATAGATCGACGTTTTCCGCATGTTGAAATAGAGCGGCGCCGATGGGTGCGCATAGTCAGGACCAACGGCAAACTCGTTCGATCCGTCGTCTGGCAGGCCGCGACGGTCCGGGGCACCATATGTACCGACGGCTTCCAAAGTCAGCTCCGTCAGACGTTGCTGGATCTCAGTCCCTTTTACTTTCAGGATCGAGCTTTCAGGCCCGGGTCCTTTGCCTTCAGATTCACGAGCCAGCGTGCGCAGTTCAGTGAACTCGAGCGCCGTCAGGTCAATTTCAAGCTGGCTGATTTTGCGAGAGAAAGAGTCGTCATTGATCAGCGGCTCGCCATCCAGGATTTCTGTCGATGCGATATCTCGCAGACGCTCGATTCCGCGCTTGGAACGCGCGACGCCAGCGATGCCGGACCGCTCGTGCGCGAGCAGGAATTTCGCATAAGTCCAGCCCTGGTTCTCTTCACCCACACGGTTTTCAACCGGCACACGTACATCGGTCAGCCAGACTTCGTTGACTTCATGTCCGCCCTCGATCGTAATGATCGGACGCACTTCGATGCCGGGTGTGTTCATGTCGACCAGAATGAAGGAAATGCCTTCTTGTGGCTTGGCTGCATCCGGATCAGTCCGGCACAGGAAGAAGCCCCAGTCGGCGTGCTGGGCAAGCGTGGTCCAGGTTTTTTGTCCGTTGATCACATAATGATCGCCGTCCCGGACGGCCGTGGTTTTCAGGCTGGCGAGGTCAGAACCTGCGCCTGGCTCGGAATAGCCCTGGCACCACCACTCTTCACCCGACAGGATTTTAGGCAGGTAACGCGCTTTTTGCTCTTCGTTGCCGAACGT
>JABSQB010000108.1 GCA_013214545.1 Henriciella sp. | reverse complement strand
AGCGTCGCACCGCCGACGACGGTCTGTGTGTTCTTGGTAATGGTGCTGACGTCCTTGGAGATGCCGCTGGCCGTACCTGCCATTGTAGAGGCGCCTGCAATCACGCCACCTATCCAGGCGTCGTCACGGCCTGATGTGCGCTTTGCAAGGCCTCTGTGCGTCTTGGAGTCTTCCATAGGCTTAGGCGGCTTTTTAAGGTCCACTTTCGGCGTCTGGATCTTGTTGCGCTGAGTGGTGACAGCGCGAGACGTATCGAAGTCAGCATACACGATAGGCCGGTCTGGATGCTTTAGGCTCTCAAGCTGCATCCAGTTGGCATCGGCTGTGGTGATAGGCGTCTCAGGTGTCGGATCAGTGATGACCTGCTTTTTCATGGGCGGAATCTCAAGTTCTTTGAAAAGGTCTTCGTCTACGATTGGGTCGGGCTTGGGCATGGTGCCGTCCCAGCCGAGCACCTGTAGAAACTCTTCCGGGTCTGTTTCCCAATCGACGTTATCTCCGGCGCGCCAGTCTACATTCATGGCTAGCGCTAGCTCAGAAAAGCGTCGTCGCCACAAGCCAAGCATTGGCACGCCTTTGCTTGAGAATGTGCCGTCAACCCACTCTCGAATAATGGCGCTTACGGGCTCTCCAGAGTTGATGCGGCCCCACAGCCGCCAACCGTAAACCTCAGAGGCGCCGAAATTGTAGACAAGCGAACCAAGCGCATTTGCCAAACTCGTTGCAATCGGCACATGAATTAGATCCTCAAGGACCGGCTCAACCTCTTCCGCAATGTATTGCCTCACGCGGTCGTATGCCTCTTGGTCCGTCATGGAGTCGCCGATCTGAACCGGCGAGCCATCAGGGCGCTTGATAAAGCCTGGCCCGTAGGTCAGCGTTCCTAGGATTTCATCGCCCGGCTCAAGTTTCTTCCATGGCTGAAAGTCGTCATAAGCGACACGATTTCCGCCCTCTTTAACGAAGATAAACTCTTCAAGCCGCTGGTCTGTCAGCATCGTCTTGCCCCAATTCTTGAATGGTCAAATCTGTTGAATGGTCCTTACCGTTCACTTCTTGCTTGGGTTTTTCTTCCGGGGCGTATTCGCCCTCTAATAGAATGAAATCGATATGCTCTTGCATCAGGTAGGTGGGGCGTTCGAGGCTCAGGAAGCCACGCTCAATCGCATAGTCGTACTTACGTGTCCGACCCTTGGCGTCTTTGAATGTCGCCCGTGGAAGCTCCATACGCTCGTCTAAACGGCGATAGAGGTGTACGCTTAGCTCTTTAGGCGTCATGCGGCCAAAATAGGTGTTACACATCCCTTCAGGCGTCCGGGCTGGCATACGGGTGTTCAGAGCCTTCGAGATGTGAATATGCCAATAGCCCTCATCATCGATCTGAAGCGGACCGTCTGGGGTTGGATTGGTTTCGTCTGGCTTCTGTTCAGTGACGCTGGCATTCTCGGAAGTCCGGCGCGTAATCACCAGATAAACGGCCAGCATCTGCCCCATAACCGGGCAACCAATCGACCAGAACAGCATATACCAGTAGGTCAGGCCCTCTTTGTACTCGTCGGTCGCATTCGGCCCAGCCAGGACGTAAGCCCAGAACTCAATACCAGGATCAAAACGAGCGGGCGCTACGGCCACCTCTTCAGCCGTTTCCGGCGTTTCCATCTCGTCCTTAATTTCATCACCGATAAGGGCGATTTTGGCGCTTGCCTCGTTGCGCAGCACATCAATCCGGGCGTTATAGGCGTCAATTGAGTCCTGATCGGCTTTCGGGATGCCCGGAATGTCATCGAAGCGGATAGCATCAATACTCTTTTCAATGCGCGCAATCTCGCTGTTACGCGTATCGATGATTTCTTGCCGTTCCGCTTTCAAGAAATCGAGGCGCGTGGTGTCGGTATCTTCGATCTTTTTAAACGCGTCAGCGCTCGCCATCATTTGCTGGGCTTTCAGGGTAACGACACCGATGCTCTGGGTTGCTGACAGGACCGTGAAGAACATGCCCGCAATGAACATTGTGCCGCCCGCGAAGCGTGCACCCTCTTGAAAGGCCTTGATGCCCGCAGCGGTGAAGAACACCATCGCAAGGCTGATAAGCCAGCCATAGTTGCGAAAGATGGTCTCTGCATCGGCCTCTGGGGACCAACGCCGGGCATAAGCCCCGTCGAAGTACATGCCGATAAAGATCGAAGCGATGATGATGAAAAACACACCCATCATCACGAACGAATTAGCAAACCAATTGCTAAAGTGGTCTCGCACCCAGCGGCCTGCGCCAGCTAGGTCATGCTTGTTAAACATAAAGCCCCCTAGGCTTGTTTAGAAGAATAAAGTTCCCAGCCAACGGGCGCCATCAAAGGCCATGTCTGGGTTCGTGATGATGATGACGGCAACACCCACAACAACCACGAACCAGTTGTTCTGAATGAAGGACTTCACCGGATTTACCTTGGATTTGACTTTACCGTCTGGCCCTACTTCTAGTCCCTGCTCTGCCAGCACCTGCTTGCGTATCTCTTCCCGCTCAGCACGGTCTTCCTTGATCGCTTTGCGGATCATAATTGCAATTTCTGGCTTCTCATGAGCCCACCAATTCGTCAGGCTCTGATTAGTCTTTTCCAGCCGCTCCCCTTCGAGCTGAAGAGAGTATTCTTTCAAGCGGTTTTCGAGCTTCAGTAGGTCTTCTTTATCGACCTTTCGGGTAATCTCGCTCTTTAACCAGCCGTTCTGTTCAAGTGCCTTCGCGACATCACCGTAAGGGTAACCCCCGTCTGCCATGACTAAACACCCTCGAAAGCGTGCCGCTTGATCCAGTCTAACTCCCCTTGCAGCTTCTCATGCTTGCGGATCTCTGCATCTGTCGCGACCTTCAACATGATCTTGTTGGTTAGTTCGTTGTATCGTTTCCACAGGGCCTTGGCCTGCTCAGCATATGGCCGGTCTGCTTGGAATAGGTCCGCTATCGCCTCTGGCGGCTGCTCAGGGGCAGGTTCGGGGCGGCGTTCCTTGTTCTCCTCACGGACACGCTCAAGCTCTTGTAGGACGTTCTCTAGGCGCTGTTCGGCTTCCTGGTCTTTAACTTGGACTTCTTTGATGATGACCTTTGGCTCAGGCGGGGGCGCTGGCACCATTTTGCGCTCTATATCTGGATAAGTCAGCAAGTCAGGGCGTTTGAGCGACTTAATTTCATCCGCGTTTTCAGGGTAATGCATGAAAAGCACCTCGCGCAA
>JABSQB010000107.1 GCA_013214545.1 Henriciella sp. | reverse complement strand
TCAAAACATATACCGCCAAGGGCATTGCTCAGACCGCGTTTCCGCGGGTGTCGATTGATCACGTTATTGAGCTGATGCGCAAAGCCAACGCAAAAGGCGATTGGCGTCCCGAGCTTGAAGAAGAAATCGCACTTGTGAAGCGCCTGAAAGAGCCGGACGAGATCCCCGAAAGCAAGCGCTACGCAGTCGATATTATCGATCCCGATCCTGAGACCACAAACGGTACGGGGCAACCACCAGAACAGGATGTAGACGATGCTACCGATAATGGCGCCACTGGCGCAGTTTCTAGCAACTGAAGGCATTGAGGGCATTCGCCTTCAAACCTATGACGACAAGACAGGCGACAGGCTGGACGAGGGCGAAACGCCCGTTGGTAAAGCCTCTATCGCTGTTGGCCTGATTAAGTATTCTGACGGCACTCCGGTAAAACCGGGCGACGAGCTGACCCTGCAAGAGGCATGGGATGAAACCTATCACTATCTGAACAAGGTTCTCGCACCCGCTCTGAGCCGCCTCATCACGGTCAACCTTCCAGACCATAAGCTAATGGCATTCGCGTCCTGGCTGTACAATTTCGGTGAGACGAAGGCTCGCAAATACTCGCTGCCCAAGCTTATCAATTCCGGCTCAGATGACCGCGTTATCATTGAGAAGTGGATGGAATACATCAATGCGGGTGGCAGGCCCCAGCTTGGGCTGTATCGTCGCCGCATGGCCGAAGTCCTCATGTGGCTTGATCTGGATTGGCGACCTGCTCTGAATGCCTCGTTTGATGATAGCGTGTTCGAGCTGATTGAGACGCTAGGCGGGGACGTTCCGCCACCGCTGGTCGATGACATTCTGTTTGATGAGGATGAGGTCACTGCGGACCTGAACCGCGCTCAGCTTGAAGGTCTTAAGACTGGCAAGAGCCCTGTGATTATGCCGGTCGGCAAAAAACCTCTGTCCATTAACTCAAAGCCACCTGAAGATGTACCTTACGGTATTGATCCGAAAGCTCCACTCCAGCCCAAAGAAGACGCTGAGCGCTATCGTCGAGCTGTTAAAAAGGAAAAGGGTGTCGAGATGAAAAAGCTCGGTGAGGCCCTGACGATAGCAGGCACGACCGTAGCTTCCGCCAATGTAGCCTCAGATGAGGTGCGCACGTTCTTTGGGGGGCTAGGGCAGATTGGTTATACGCTTATCGGCGTGGCAATTTGCGTTGGCGCTCTGTACTGGATTATCGGCAAGATCCGTGAGCGTCACAACGAGCGCAAGGAAGTTGAGGCTGAAATCAACGCTGTGCAGGGGATGTACTGATGCCCTTTGCCAGCTTCTTTTCGAACAATCCAATCGTTGCCTGGGGGATCATCCTGTTGACGGCGTTCGGTCTCTACAAGGGCAAGGAACAGGCTGACCGCATGATCGGCGCTCGCAGGCAGCAGCGCAAGATGGAAGCCAAGGCGCGTAGAGTTCAAATCAAATTGCAGGAAGAGAACAATGAGAAACTGGAAAAAACTCGCGCTACCCGCGCTGATCCTCCTCGGCCCGTTTCTGACGCTGATGAGCTGTCAGACGACCAGCGCCGCAGACTCATCAGTGATTGAGGAAGTCGCAGAAGAAACGAATGACACAGCCTGCGCTGGCCTGAAGCCTGAGACCCGAACTAGCGCTGAGTTTAACGCGCTCAGTGAGGATGCTCAGGAACTTCTGCTGCTGTGGGATGCGCTTTGGGCAGACGTGTGTGAGTAGTTAAGCGCCATGATTGGTGTGAAAGCCCAACTCACGAGATGCCTTCGCTCTAGCCCGTATTGCCTGACCTTTTGTCTCGAAACAGCCTAGGTTCACGTATCGACCATTTTTTGTGATCCTTGCCTGCCCGTTATCTGCTGCCAACGCTGACGTACCCGCATAGCGGCTATTCCAAGTGGAAAAAGCTCGATCCGTTTTGAACCACTTTCGGTCTCGATTGCGCCAAGTCAATTCACCCGTCTCGTGATCGTAATCAAGAAACTCTCGGACGATTTCAGGGGTAACTTCAGTCATAGAAAATCATACCAGATTCAATGAGGTAACTCAATGATGCGCCTAAACGAAATCCGCAAGGAAAAGCTCCTAGAGAACGCCCACCGCCTTCATTCAGGTAAGGGCTTACAAACCCCTCAATTCAAGCCGAAGGGCTCTAGCTGGCCATTTGTGCTTGCTCTGGTGGCTGTTGCAGCGGGCTTGGGGCTGGTGTTCTATGGGAGTTAAGCAGATCGGGTATCACAGGCCCGCAAAGCGTGCTCAGGCGATCCAGCTCAAGGGCTTTTTCTGGTTTGCGTTATTCTTCCTGGCACTGCTTGGGTATGCCGTCTGGGCCACTGTAAACCTCTACGTGAACCGGCAATATGTTGCTGTCGGTAAAGCCGTGGAGTGCGTAGAGCGGCCCAGCTTCGAATACTTTGCACATTGTAACGCCCTTGCTGATGGCCCTGCTTGTACGCTTGCGAGCCAATCGCGAATGATGGCTTTTTACGAGCCCATCGACTACGCCTGCGCTCAATTTGAGCCGTCTCGGGCTTTTGTGTTTTCCGTCCCAAATCCTGAGAGAGATACACTTGAAGTGGCGGAGCAAATCAGGTAGATTTTAAGGGCTGCGGTGGAGTGCCAAACCACTGAAAGTAGATCTAGGTGGGGAAAACAAAGCGCCGTGCGCAGCCGCTGACTGGTTGAAAACTTTTTGCAGTTCCAGAGCAGATAAGGAAGCCGCGAACGAGGCAATGCCGTGCCAACCTAGACCGCAGCATATGCCCCCTGAAAGCCATAATTCTTCAATACAATAAGATAAGCCAGAGAGCGAGTAGCGTAATGCCCCCGCGTGGTAGCTCATGGCTTAGGATGCCCCCGGACTCGCCAATAATGGTGTGCCGGGGGCATTTTTCGTTTATCCGAACAGCCAGTTTGCGAATGCGTTGATCATCTCACTCATCTCTCTTCCTCACTAGGGTTAGGGGCTAGGCCAGCCCTCTGTTATTTCGTCCCATTCGCTTTGCCGCAAGTACGGCCCGCGAGTGCATTCAGTGCCTGGAACCAGAGTGACTTTTTTGTTGGCACCCGTGTCCTTATCGCGGTATAATTGGCGGACCACACCGTCACGCTGAGCATACCCGTCAGCGATAGTGATACCAGCCAATTCGCAGGTTATCGGATAGATGTGAGTTTGCGGGTCATAATTGCAGCCTGCCAAGGTCACCACACTGAACAGCCAAATCAGCTTCATCTTCTCTCTTCCTCGGTTGGACGCTCCAGACGGATTCGGTACTTATGCCGCGCCG
>JABSQB010000106.1 GCA_013214545.1 Henriciella sp. | reverse complement strand
GCGTTCGGCTACCAGTCAGGGCTGGACTTGCTCGACGACCTACGCCGCGATCCGGACCTGAAGGCCGACATCGAGGCAGCGACGGATGAGCGCATGGCCGCGGAACACCCGGAACTGTTCAGCGAGCAAGCACTGGTCGAGCGGTCTATCGAGGTTACCAGCGGTGAAGCCATGCAGAAGGTGGTAGCCGCGATGCTCCGCTCGCTTGACCCGAAGAAGCTAGAGAACCGCCGCGTCTTGCTAGCGGTGGCAAAGAGCCGTGCGCAGCAGATCATCGGCTCGATGGAACTCCACCGCGTTCGCCCGGCCGACTACTCCAAGGCGGCTGGTCGTGCCCGTCGTGACATGGTCAAGGCGCAGCGGGAAGGCGACCTCAGCGCCATGAAGTCGGCGCTTCGCAGGGAGATCCAGCAACACGCGCTAGCCACGGAAGCTGCTCGCGTGTTGCAGACTGCGCGG
Source organism: Henriciella sp. (assembly GCA_013214545.1). GTDB lineage: Bacteria > Pseudomonadota > Alphaproteobacteria > Caulobacterales > Hyphomonadaceae > Henriciella. The sequence continues at coordinate 2,878 of JABSQB010000106.1, read as the reverse complement.
CAACTGAAGCGCGTGGCGAAGAAGCGATACTCGAAGCACGGCAAGGCACTGGCGGGCAGGAACGAAGCCTTGGTGCGATCCGCGCAGCTTGTCCTGTCACGGTTGGGGTTCATGGACCCGCCGCGGGCGCTGGAGGCTAACCCGGAATGGTCGCCTTGGGATTCGTCGGATCTCGACCCGGAGTCGATCGAGGGCTACAAGGCGATGCTCAGTGAGGAACTGAAGCTCGCCGATGCGTATGCCGCCGAGGCGAAGCAGACGCAGTTCAAGCGGAAGACCGACACGGCGCTGGACGTGATGCCGGTCGACGAGTTCCTGAGTCTTATGGACACGCTCGACGGCTGGTGGCAGATGGCCAAGCGCGAGACGGAGATCACGGTCGGCAACCGCACCGTGAAGCTAGAAGCGGTGCTTGCCGAGATGGCCGCGACTCGCGGCGAACGAACGCCACTGAAGGAGCACGGCGCTAAGACTAGCTGGGAGAAGGCTAAGTCGTGGCTGTGGAGTCAGGCGGCGCAGTTCGTCCGCATGGAGCACTTCGCGCGCAAGCTCGACAAGGGCGACGACGGCGGCATCTTCCAGCGGGTCCTTGTGCGTGAGCCGCGCCGCGCCGCGGCGAAGCTCCGCCTGCGCGAGCGCCAAGTCCTCGAACAACTGAAGGATCTGCTCACCGGGTTCGACCTCGGTGACATGCACCAGATCCGTGCAGAAGGTCTGGTCGTCGACAAGGATGGGAACGCGACGGACTACGTGTTCGGCCGCAACTCCAAGATCGCGGGCAAGCTGGAGCTTGTCCATGCGATCCTCAACATGGGCAACAAGTCCAACGAGCGCGTGCTTGTCCTCGGCCATGAATGGGGCACGGAAACAGACGGTGTGCTCGACTCGTCGCGCTGGCGCGCTTTCGTGCAGGAGCAGATCGACGCGGGTGTCATCACCGAAGCCGACCTCAAGCGCATCCAGCAGATTTGGGACCTGACTGAGTCGCTGGTGCCTGACTTCCAGAAGACGCACGTCGCCGTGTTCGGGCACGAAGTCCGCTTGCAGACCAAGGAAGAGGTGAACTTCTTGGTGCCTGACGGCGCGACGGGCACCGGGCGCAAGCAAGTCACGCTGAAGGGCGGCTACGTTCCGCTCACGTTCGACGAAGACCAGAACTTGCCGCGCAACTTGAAGAGCCTGGAGGACATGCTCAAGTCGCAGGCGTTCTTGCCCGCGGTCAACCGCAGCTTCACCAAGGACCGAACGGGGGCGACATACAAGCTGGCGCTGAACCCGCTCCGCCTCGGCGAGCATGTCCATTCGGTGCTGACCATGACCTACATGGCTCCGATTGTCCGTGACCTCAACCGCCTCACCCGTGACCAGCGGTTCAAGGAGATCATCGGAGACTCGGTGTTCTTGAAGGACATCGTCGACCCGTATGTCAACGTCGTCGCGTCGCAACGGATCGCACCGGAGGGGAACGACCCTACCAAGTGGCTCAACAACGTCACGTCTCGCGTCGGCATGACGATCATGTTCGGCAACGTGAAGAACACCTTGCAGAACGTGACCACACTGCCGACGGTGGCAGCGCGTGTCGGTTGGGGCAATGTGCGTCGCGCCGCCGTCCTGCTTGCGAAGCAGGACAACCAATTCACTGGCGAATGGGTGATGACCGAGTCGGAGTTCATGCGCGACCGCTTCCAGTCGCACGGGATTTGGGAGACTCGCGACGACATGGAAGCGTTTGCCCGCAGCCTCAACGCTAGCGGGCTGGGCAAGCTGCAATCCTTCTTCGACCGCCACGGCTACTTCCTGCAAAAGCTGACGCAGGAACCGACGGACCTCATCACCTGGATCGCAGGCTACAACCACGCGCTGGTTGAACTGGGCTCCGACATCGACCCCGACACCGCGCACAGGGAGGCCGTCGAGCGGGCCGACGCTCTGGTCTCGCAGACGCAGAGCAGCATGTCTCCGCAGGACACCGCGCCGATCCAGCGGGGCTCGGGGCTGTTCCGCATGTGGACTCAGTTCTCGGGCTGGTCCATCAACTTTCTCAACAACTCGGTGACGGAGGTGGTGGTCAACGGAGCTAAGGGCAAGACGGCCACCGAGATCGCAGGCAAGATGATGGCGTCTTACATGATGGCCACGTTCATGCCGATCATCTTGGCGGAGGCGATCGCGGTGCTATCCGACGGGCGCGACTTGGACGAAGACGAGGACGGCGGTGTCTGGGACGATCTCGCGTGGCGCACGCTTACGTCGCAGATCAACACGCTGGCCAGCGGTGCGCCGATCTGGGGCACGGCGGGGCAGATGGTCTTCAACACGCTGGTCGACCCGCGAGGTTGGGACGCGCAACTGAAGGAACCGCCGCTCATCAGCATGTTCCGCCGTTCGCTTATGACGGTGAGGACCGGCGATGTCGCGTCGCTGCGCGGCCTTCACACCACGCTCGGCGGGCTTGGTGCCGCTATCGGAATCCCGCTGCAAAAGCTGGCCGGGCCGATCATCGCCATCGCCGAAATGATAGCGGGCAACGCGGACACGGAAGGCAACACGCCGCTCGGCGCTGCCTTCGAGATCCCCCGCGCAGTTATCACGGGACGTGTGCAGCGGGAGCGGTAAACTGTTGACCGTATATGCGGTCTCTGCTTCTACTCGTTTTGTGCGTCGCCTCCCTGGCGGCGCAGCAAGTCACCATCCGAAACAACAGCGCCCATGCCTTCGAGGGGTGGGTCCGCCGGAACGTCTCACCTAAGCCACCGCTTGAGTCGGGGCTGGTGTCGGACGTGCATTTTGTCGTCGGCCAGAAGGCGGGCCTAGACACGTGGCACGTGGACCTCTACGTCGCGCTAGCTCCGGGCGGTGTCATCTCCGCCTCGCT
>JABSQB010000105.1 GCA_013214545.1 Henriciella sp. | reverse complement strand
AGCGGGTGCTCGACAACACGCTGATCGTGTACGTCAATGACAATGGCTGGGAGCAGGCCGGTGATGTCGAATATGCCGACAACCACATCACGCTCGCCAATGGCGGGCCGCGCGGGAAGGGGTCTTTCTTTGAGACCGGCTTTCGAACGCCGATCATCTTCTACTGGCAAGGCAAGATCACCGCGCTCCGCGATACAGAGACGTTTGCCAGCGCCATCGACATCATGCCGACCATTCTTGACTACATTGGCGTAGAAACTCCGGACGGATTGCCGGGATACTCGCTCAAGCCGACCATTGATGGGGCGGCGCAGGAAGGTGCGCGAGAGTTCTTTGTTGGGCGCATGACCCAGCATCGCGCGGGGACGGACTTTCGCGGGAAACCGAGCAATAACACCGATGATCACATGGGGGCGGCTTTACGGGGATACTATCGCCGCGACCATGACTGGCATTTTGTCTGGCTGCCGCAATCAGAGGAAACTGCGCTCTATGATCTGAACCAGGATCCTGGGCAACTGACCGATGTCGCAGCGGCCAATATTGACAAGGTCGAAGCCTTCAAGGCAGACATTCAAGCGTGGCGAGACGTCTACGAAACCCCAGCGCCGTAACACGGTCAGCTTTTCTGGCACTTGTCCTGCTCGCGGGCGGGCAGGCCGTACAAAAAGTATCCGCTCAAACGCTGGATTGGGTGTCTCTGGACGGTGCGTGTTTCCAGATGGGCGAAACACGTGTTTATCGCGAAGAGGCACCGCGCCATGAGGCGTGCGTCGATGCTTTCGATATCACCCGCACCGAGATCACGGTCGCGCAATTTTCAGAGTTCGTGGAGACGACTGGGTACAAGACCAGCTCTGAAACCGGCGGGATTGAAGCAGACCCGAACGCCCCGGAATTATCGCTGCCACCTGGCGGCGCAGTGTTTCATCCGCTGGAGCGAAGCCGCCCGGTGGACCTTAACTGGTGGCGCTGGGTTGATGGCGCCAATTGGCGGCAACCCGGCGGCCCCGACGCGGCTGCGGCGGAACCTGATCACCCGGTGACCCAGGTCACGCGTCAGGACGCGGCAGCTTATGCGGCATGGGCCGGAGGACGGCTGGCGACCGAAGCGGAGTGGGAATATGCGGCGCGCGGCGGTCTGGATGGCGAGCTACTCGCCTGGCCGGAGGCGGAGCGCGCGGAGCTGAAAAACAAGGCGAACACCTGGCAGGGCGTGTTTCCCATCGCGAATACAGAAGACGATGGTTATGCCGGGGTCGCCCCTGTCGCTTCGTTCCCGGCGAATGGTTTCGGGTTGCACGACATGGTCGGCAATGTCTGGGAATGGACCGAAACGCCATACGCGCCTTCACATGCAGAGCGTGACCGCGCCCTGGCAGGGATGGCCGGACTTGATTTCGCGCAGCCCGGCATCGCGGTCGGAACCATCAAGGGTGGCTCTTACCTTTGCGCTACCAGCTATTGCTACCGGTTTCGCCCTGCCGCGCGCCAGGCCCAAGATCTGGCCTACGGGACTTCGCATATCGGGTTCCGGATTGTTCGGGATCGCTCTTGAGGTGATCTCAACGATCAGCCAGCCCAAACGTCGAGAACGTAGCGGCCGTTTGAGGAAAGCTCCTCCATCCACGCCTCCGCTTCAGAGAACGCCACATCCATCTTTTCCGCGTACATTTTTGTCAGCGCTCTGCGCACATCCGGCTCCATGCTGGCACCGTCGCCGCAAACATAGATGACGGCGCTTTGTTCGATCAGGGACCAGACCTGGTCTTGTTGCTGACGCAGGACATCCTGAACATAGATCCGTTCCGCCTGCGCCCGAGAGAATGCCGTATGCAATTGGATGAGACCATCCTTTTCAGCGGCCTTCAGCTCTTCCTCATAGATGAAGTCTTGATCCGGGTGGCGACACCCGAAGAACAGCATCGCCGTCCCGAGCGCTGCGCCGCTGTCCTTCATCGCCCGGCGCGCCTGAATGAACCCGCGAAACGGCGCGAGCCCGGTGCCGGGCCCGATCATCACGATAGGAACGGACGGGTCTTCAGGCAGTCGGAAGGGCGAGCTGGGCGGCTGCACAACCGCCTGAACGATGTCGCCTTCGGATCGCGATGCGAGATGGCTTGAGCAGACCCCATGATAGGTGCCGTGTCCGGAGCGCGCCGGTCCTTCGACCAGGCCGACCGTGATCGAGCAGCGGTCTGGCGCCGCCTGCATAGAAGAAGAAATTGAATAATAACGGGGCGTTAGCCATGGAATCAGTTCCAGGAACACAGCAAAGGGCAATTCGCAGGCCGGGAACTCTTCCAGAATGTCGAGCACCGATTTTCGCTTGGCCCGAACCTCGCGGCGATAGAGGTCGACGCCGTCTTTTTCTGGTGCCGCGAGCGCTTCGAGCTTCGGCTTGCTGTCCGGGCATTGGGTGTACCTGGCGAGCACGCCGATATCCTTGCGCGTCGCCACGGCTTGCAGCTCACCATAACGCTCAGCGAGACGCCGCACAGAGAAGGTGCTGCCACTTGGAAACGGCCCGCGCATCTGGGAGCGGGACTCGATCCGGATATAGGCATCCGCGTCGATTCCGATGCGTTTAAGCGTTCGCTCGACCAATTCCGGAGGATTGATCGGAACCACACAAAGATGATCGCCTGGCTCATAGGTCATGCCTTCCGGCAGCTCGAGTTCAATGTGCCGGGTTGAGCGCACTTCGTCGCTGCCCTCGACCGGGTTTTGCAGCTCGCGATTGGCGAGCACCTTCATCTCGACCGCGCCGGCCATGTTGGCGACCGGGTTGGCGGTGACACTCTCGGCAATCTCGACTTTGTAGAGCGGTTCAGCTTCGATTGGGCTGGAGAAATCGATCCCGATATCGAGGGCCTCGTCCAAGGTCGTCCAGAGCGATTCCATCCAGGATTGGAATTGGCCATCAAGATCGTCGCGCGCATCGCCTTCAGCGCGCTCTGCAAGCCGGGTGGCGCCCAGCGCCTGCAAGCGATCATCGATCTGGCGGGGCACGGTCTGGAACGTGGCGGCCCAATCGCGGCTGCCGCATCCGAAAACCATGTAGGCGACACCTTCAGCCGCTCCGGCCTGGGCAGAGTCCAGCCAGGACATGAACCTCACCGCATTGTTCGGCGGCGCGCCATTATAGGAAGCGCTTAGCAAGACCACGGCGCCGTCTTTTGGCAAGTCGCCGACATGGTCATCCAGCCCGGCCATCTTCACAGAAAAGCCGTTGAACTCGGCGGCCTGGGCGACGTCGCGGGCGAGGCGTCGAACAAGTACGTCATCTTCGACGTCGGGACGGGCGAGGCCAAGGCGCTGCTCTGCTCGTTCTTGCCGGCGAACGACAAGCGCGACCAGCCGACCGTCAAGGTCGGGCCTCGGGGCGGAAGAACCCC
>JABSQB010000104.1 GCA_013214545.1 Henriciella sp. | reverse complement strand
GATCAGATGGACCCCCGTGTCCGTGACGGAGCCAAGCGCCGCCTAGAAGAGACGAACCGGAAAGACCGCGCCCTAGCCACGGTTCGCTCGCTTCGCAGTGAGAACCCGGACGACTCGCCCGCGGAAGCGTATGCCCGCGTCATCGCGCACACTGAGTCGGTGGATGACGCAGACGAACGCGACGCGATCCTCCGCCAAGCAGAGCAAGACTTCTTCCGTCAGCGCCGCGTGGACGCCGAGCTAGACTCGGAGACACTTCGCGAGGTGGAGCGGTTGCGTGGCGGTCCTGACCCAGTGCTCAACTACGAGGACTTGCCGTCGGACCTCCGTGAGCGGGCCGAGCGCCGTGGTCTGGACGCTGCTTTGCGCCAGGATATGGCAGGCAAGTTCGTGCCGAATGACGCGGCGTATGCGGCTATCCGATCCGACAAAACGGGCTACTTCGCGCAGTTCGATTCGTGGAACGAAGCTGCCATCGACATGCACAAAAACGGTCTGTCACCGAAGCAGATCACCTCGCTCGCCGACGAATGGGAGCGTGAGCACGAAGCAAAGAAGGAAGGCCGCACGATCTCGCTGCTCAACGCGGACGAGATCGTCACGCGGACCGTCGAGGGCCGCTTTGCAGAACGCTACAGCGCGCCGGTGATGGCGGAGATGAAGAAGGACGACCCCGCTGAATACGAGCGCCGCATGCGCGAGCGGTTCAACATCGACGCAGCCATCACCCGCGAGTTCGAGAACAGCAAGATCACGCCTGCGCACAGCCTCGACGACAAGCGTAAGGCTGTGGAAAGCGTGCTGGCCGACACCGTCCAGGTCGACGGCGTAGACGTTCCTGCTGTCGCGTTTGCCGAAGGTGCCCAGCGCACGGTTCAACTCCCCGCAGGTGAGGAGACGTTCCCGCAAGGCGTCATCCCCGGAACGCCTCGTCTGGGTAGCCCGTTTGTCGGTGGCGTCGGTGCGGCACTGGAGCAGCACTTGATGGAGGCGAACGCGGCCGCGGTTGCGGCAGGCCGCTCCACCGTTCCTATCACCTCCGAATACCGCATCAAGGTATGGGACGAACTTGAGCGCCCGCAGACCATCGCCGAGTTCAACGAGGCTGTCATGTCTCGCGACGCCTTGTCAGAGACTTATCGCCCTTATATGGCGGCGATGAAGGGGCTACTTGACGCAGAAAGCGGTGTTCGGTTCGGAGCAGCTCCGAACCGTGCGGGTTCTCAGTTTGGGTTGATCATCCAGGGAGCGTCGAGCGTCGTCACCGAGGAGAAGGCGCGGCAATACGCACGCAAGGTGGTCGGCTCTAGGGGAAGTGACGCGCAGGTGGAAGCCGTGGCTTCACGTTTCTATGCGCTAGCACAGCGCAACTTCCGCGGGCTCTAGGTAATATGGGGGCATGGGTGATTTCTCCGGCCTACCCCCGCTTCCCGACCCTAAAGACGACAATGCCGCCGCACGTGTTATTGGCGGCATTGTCAGTGATGAACGCTCACGCCAGGACCGCGCCTACGCCGCGGCGTTCCGTAGCGGCGTCAATCTAGACCCCGGCACCGCCGCCGAGGCTGAACGTCTGGGTATCAGCGGTAAGTCGGACGCGGAGACTATCAAACGCGAGATCCCCCTTATGCGGCGGATCGCTGCCGAAAAGGCAGCACGCGAACAGTTCGCGGCTAAGAACAACCCGACGCTAGCCCAGCAGATCCGCGACCCCAAGTTCGCTGACATCGCATGGGACGACGTTGAAGCTATCGGCTTAGTGGAGGACATATCCAACCAATGGACCCTGGGCCGTCTTCAGCAGGACCGCGGCAAGATCGGAGCGCGGTTGATGGCAGGCACCGCCACGGCGGAAGAGCGCCAAAGGTTGGTGGCTATCGAAGAGCGCATGTCTTCGATAGCCACCGGGGTTACGTGGACGGGCGGCGTGGCACGCATGGCGGGCCAGATCGCGCAGGACGCACAGACAGTGGTGTCCTTCGCTGTCAGCTACGCGGCCGCCGCGGCCATGCTGGGCCAGATGGGGCCGCAGGCGGCCTTCCCCGAGGAGGTCGTCACTATCCCTGCGGCCTTCGGCACGGGTGCAGCGATCGGCACCGCGTATACGGCTGCCCGGTCTATCGCGGGCAACTCTTACCTAGACATGGTGAGCAAGGGCTACTCACCGGAAGACGCGTGGGGTCCGGCATACGCGGCAGGCTTGCTCGGCGGTGCGATTGAGGTGCTACCTCTAGGCACCTTCGCGAAGCCCGCGAAGGATGCAATCGTAGGGTTTGCCCGCCGCCGCGCGGGGCAAGAACTGTCACGTATGACCCGCGGCGAAGCCCTGCGCCGCGCAGGTGCGGGCGTGGGTTTGGCGCTAGGTGCCGAAGTGGCGCAAGAGGAAACACAGACCTTGCTCGAACTTGCCGCAGAAGCGGCTGGTGCTGGGCTTAGTGACACGCTCGGCGACCGCCTGAAGGCGGGGCCGGGGCTGTACGAAGCGGTCGACGCCGAGACTATCTCGCTGGAAGACGACGGATCGCTGGTGGTAAGCGCCGATCTGTATAACCGCGTGACCGGCGAGGACATCAACACGGACACCGTCGCCATGACTGGTGAAGTCCGCGAATCGTTTATCCGGCAATATGAAAACGCGTTCCCGATCGAGCCGTCGGCCATCGCGCAAGGGGCCGTCGGCCAGCAACTCGTTGACACCCTAGTCGACACCGTCAAGACCGTATGGCTCCCCGCTGCGATCGGCCCTGGCCTGCGCCTCGCTGCTGACGCGCAGCGCGTGGCATACGCGGAGCGATTCGTCGACGACCTGAAGGACCTACAGCAAGGCGTCAACAACACCAAGACAGACAAGCGGCAGCCTGCCGCCATCGCCAACTTCCTCGCGCAGACACAGGCGGACGAGGACGGTGACGGCAAGGTGGACAACGTCTACGTGACCAAGGAAGCCGTGCGCCAGCGCATGGAAGAGACGGGCACGACGATGGATCAGCTTCGCGCCACGCTGCCTGACGTAGCGAAGCAGCTAGAGGAACAGAACGGCGCGAACGAAGACGTAGTCATCCCTGTGTCGGAATGGACCGCAGGCGCGAAGGTCGGCGAGACTGACCTCGGCCGGGCGCTGGAGAACGACTTGCGTTTCGACATCGAAGCCGCGAGCGTGAACGAATCCGCAGCGGCCAAGGCGCAGCTAAAGAAGGACGCCGAGAAGGCGCAGAAAGACGGTGCCGAACAGGACGAGCGCGAGAAGCTGGTCCGCGGCGAATCGTCCGCCATCGCGAAGCGCGTAGCGAGCGAGATCGCCGGGACGAGCGTGCAGATGACGGGTGCGCAGCGCCGTGTCGCTGGACATATCCACGGGTCGACAGTGGCCAACCTAGCGGATCGCGTCCAGATGACACCCTCGGAGTATGAGGCGAAGTT
>JABSQB010000103.1 GCA_013214545.1 Henriciella sp. | reverse complement strand
CCAGAGAAACAGAGTTAAATGAGTTCGCCGTGATGCCAATCGGCTCGCCTTCGTCATCCCGGGTTGTGATGATCGTTACGCCGGTGACAAATAGACCGAGTGTTTCACGGAAAGTGTGGAGGTCGAAACTCATGCCTGTCTAATTGGACTATTTGATTTATGGGTCCAGTCCCTGATTGCGCCTAGAGCAAGTAATTTGCGAGGGAGCGTGCAAACTTCATGCAAGAAACCGGGGCTGTGCGCATGATGGTTTAAGAACCGATTCTTTTCGAGAGCGAAAATCGTGGCGCTGGACAAGAATCGATTGCGAAAAATTGGTCAGCGCTGTCATTTCGTTTCCATATAGATGTCCGCTAATGCATGGCAGGTATGCATTATTGAAATATTGGTTGCATTCCCAACGAGTTTGGGGCGTTCCGTTAACCAGATCTACGCGCAAGGCGTGTGTGATAGATCAAGGCAATTGCTGACTTTTCGACAGTTTTGTGAACGCATCCAATTAATCATTCACTCGATGAATATCTGTTCATTATGAACAGCTGTTCATCAATCTTCCTTATCGAAAATTCATCCAAAAAAGACCTTGTATGTCGGATTTATAACAGGCATCTAGGGAGGGCTTAGAGCGGGCAACAAGCCCCGAATTGCAGTGAAGGACATCTTTTAACAGTTACCGAATTTTATCTGCGCGGTAGCGACCAAGATGCAGAGAGTGAGAACAATGAAAGACTGGTGTAACAACGACGGCGCTCGCCGTCTTAAAGAGAAAATTGCCGAATATTGGTCCGACCGCGGCTATGACGTAGAAGTAGATCTCGTCGATGCTGGTTTCGTTCCAGCCATGCGCAGCGCACGTACCGACGTCCGCAGCAACATGGTCAACGGCATGCCTCGTCGTAAGCTCGTGAACGTGAACGAAGTTCGCAGCGAGTACCGTCCAGACTAAGTCTGGCAGGCAAGTTCGCTGAGAGCTTGCCGCATGTCACGCCAATGATCCACGGATCGAAGGCGGTCATAGGGTTGGTCAGACAGAGTGCCATACCCGAATGATACGAACACAAAGGGCAGTCTCGCGTCGCGGGCTGCCCTTTCGTCTGTCCAGGCATCGCCGACCATTATGGCGCGGCGTGGATCGCCGCCGCCGCGGCGCACGGTTTCAATGATATGCGCGCCGTCTGGCTTCTTTGTGCCGAGCACATCGCCGCCGATTATTGCTGTGAAATATCCGTCCAAATCGACGCCGGTCAGAACCAGCTCTGCCAGGCCTTGCGCCTTGTTGGTGCAAACTGTCAGGGTCGCGCCTGCTTCGCGAAGGGCTTTCAGCGTATCGACGCAGGCTTCGAACGGTTCGCTGAACCGGGTGATATTGGCGCGATAATAGTCGAGAAAGATCGGCCACAAACTGGTGCTCACTTCCGCTTCATCGACGGGCAGACCGTGGTGGGTAAGGCCTTTGCGGATCATCGCCTTGGCGCCATCGCCAATCAGGCCCCGCACAATCTCCAGCGACACGGGCGCGAGATCCTTGGTCGCGAGGGTGTGATTTAGCGCCGCGTGCAGATCTGGCGCGGTTTCCACCAAAGTTCCGTCCAAATCGAAAACCAGGGTCCAATCGGAAAAATCAAAGCTATTCAGGGGGTCCTCCGACACAATAGGGCTCGCAACGACTCAGAACATGCTCTAGGGCAGTCGCAGGAACATCGCGAGGGAATTTTGCCATGGCAAATCGAGCCGCAGTGATATTGGCCGCAGGGCAGGGGACGCGGATGCGTTCAACCTTGCCGAAAGTGCTGCACGAAGTGGGCGGACGGCCAATGATCGATTGGTCGATTGCTGTCGCCAAGTCGGTCGGGTGCGACCGGATCATCGTCGTTTGTGCCCCCAGTGCGAAGGCACTACAGAGCCATGTCGAAGCACAGCTGGGGCGTGACTGCATCGCGATCCAGGACCCTCCGCTCGGTACAGGTCATGCCGTGTCCCAGGCGCAGGAGACTCTGAGAGATTTTGACGGCGAGCTGGTCGTCCTGTGCGGAGACGTGCCGCTGATCCGGAGTGAGACGGTCGAAGCTCTGTTCGCCGAGATTCAATCGGGCGCAGGCATAGGTGTCCTCGGTTTTGAAGCCGCAGACCCGGGCGCCTATGGCCGCCTGATCACGGATGCTGACGGCAATTTGGAAGCGATCGTCGAGGCGAAAGAGGCAACGCCGGAGCAGCTGGCTGTATCGTTCTGCAATTCCGGGGTCATCGGCGCTCGTTCCAAGACCATGTTCGATCTGCTCTCCCGTGTCACCAACGACAATGCGAAGGGCGAGTACTATCTCACCGACATTGTCGGTCTCGCGCGCGCGGACGGAGCGACCTGCCGGACCGTGAGCTGCGATGAAGCCGACGTGATGGGGATCAATACCCGCGTCCAGTTGGCCGAGGCGGAAGCAGCGTTCCAAGCCCGGAAGAGGTCTGAAGTGCTTGCGAGCGGCGTGACAATGACAGCGCCTGAAAAGGTTTTCTTCAGCCATGACACGGTGATTGAGAATGACGTCACCATTGAACCGAATGTCGTCTTCGCGCCCGGCGTCACCATTCGCAGCGGCGCACGCGTGCGCGCATTCTCGCATCTGGAAGGCGCCGAGATTGGGGCTGGCGCCAGCATCGGACCGTATGTTCGATTGCGCCCCGGCGCTGTGCTTGAGCAGGGGGTCAAGATCGGCAATTTCGTCGAGGTCAAGAATACAAGAATGGGCGAAGGCGCCCAGGCCAGTCACTTGTCCTATTTGGGCGATGGTGAAATTGGGGCCGGCGCGAATATCGGAGCCGGAACGATCTTCTGTAACTATGACGGGTTCCTGAAATACAAGACGACCGTCGGCAAGGGGGCCTTCGTGGGGTCGAACTCTGCCTTGGTCGCCCCGGTGACAATTGGCGACGGGGCTTATGTCGGCTCCGGCTCCGTGATTACCAAAGACGTTGAACCAAACGCGCTCGCGGTTGCGCGTGGAAGACAAATGCAGAAAGCCGGTTGGGCAACGGCGTTCAGGGATAAGATGGCGGCGGTGAAAGCTGCAAAGAAAAAGGGCTGATGGAGGCTGAATTTGGCAAACGAGCTAGAAAAAGAAAACGCGGCTCACGCGGCCATGGATTTTGTCGAAGATGGGATGACCCTTGGATTGGGGACCGGGTCGACAGCGAAATTCTTCGTTGAGAACCTGGCTGAGGAGATCGCGGAAGGCCTCGTCGTCCGCGGCGTGCCTACGAGTGAGCAGACGCGGCGTCTCGCAGAATCGCTTGGTGTGCCATTGGTTGATGTTGAGCAGGTTGACCGCATTCATCTGACCGTGGATGGCGCTGATGAAGTCGATGAGCACGCCCAACTGATCAAAGGCGGCGGCGCGGCGCTGCTGCGCGAGAAGATCATCGCCAATGCCAGCGACTTGATGATCGTGATCGCCGACAGCTCCAAGAAGGTCGACATGCTCGGCCAGTTCCCGTTGCCGGTCGAGGTTACGCCTTTTGGCTACACGATCACCGCGAAGAAGACCTATGACGCGCTCAAAAAAGCTGGCGTCCTGAAACCAATG
>JABSQB010000102.1 GCA_013214545.1 Henriciella sp. | reverse complement strand
TGTGATCATGATGGCGGTGGGACGACGCCCGCACATTGACGGATTGGGCCTGGATGCAGCAGGCGTTGAGGTCGGACAGCGTCACGAAATCGTGGTCGATGACTATTCCAAAACCAATGTCGATAATATCTGGGCGGTTGGCGACGTCACCCGCCGGGCAGAACTGACTCCGGTTGCGATCCGCGAAGGTCACGCTTTTGCCGATACCGAGTTTGGCAGCAACCCGCGCACCTTCGATCATGACAAGATCGCCACCGCCGTCTTCACGCAGCCGGAAGTTGGAACCGTCGGGCTCGCGGAGCACGAAGCGCGCAAGAAATATGGCGCGGTCGATATATACAAGACACGCTTTCGGCCCATGAAGAATATGCTGAACGGCAAGTCCGAACGGGTCTTCATGAAGCTTGTGGTCCGTCAGGAAGATCAGGTTGTGGTTGGCGCGCATGTCGTCTCACCAGATGCGGGTGAGATGATCCAGATGCTCGGCATTGCCGTGAAGATGGGTGCCACCAAGCAGCAATTCGACGATACGTGCGCGGTGCATCCAACCATCGCGGAAGAGATCGTGACGCTGAAAACCAAGTGGCAACCAGAGCCTGCTTAAGGCGTACCCTCGCCATACACGTTGATGGCATGCCCATAAGGCAGATGACGATCCTCATCATAGCCTGAGCTCGTCTTGAACGCCTCGTCCCAAAGGATGTTCGCTTCGCGATAATGTAGCAATGATTTCACCGCCGTCTGGCTGGCCTCGTCCAGGGCCTGGAAATGTTCGCGCAGGCGTTCCAGGCAATAGACCCGGTATCGCGAGACTGGCATGTCTCGATACTGGCAGCCTCGCACCGTCATTTCGAAGCTTTTCTGACCAGCTTCATAGGCGGCGGCATTAGACGCCAATTGCTGCAAGTGGGTTTCGCAAATCTCTTTGAGCATCGGGGCCAGCTCTTCGGTGATCTTGAACACGAACTCGCCATCTGGCACCTGCCGAGCGACCCACATGCGCGCGACCCACTCATAGACCAGTGGCGCCCGCGTGCGCATGATTTCTTCTGGGTCAGGGTCCTGGCTGAAATGTCGGAACATCGGCGCCATGAACCCGAAATCTGCGAGTGAGGGGCGGGTTCCGAGCAGATAAGGCCGCTGCTCCAGGATCTGGCTCATGCAATCAAGCGCATTGAAATAGCCTTGCTCGACATGGTTCCAGGTCGTCGCGGTAACGCCGTCGCGCTTGGTAAAGTATTTGATCTGTCGCCGCCGGATCATGCGCCGCACGACAAATCGCGGCAGCGGAACCGGCGTGCTGATCTCATCAACCAGAATATTGGAGATCAGCTCGCGGCTATAGCGATAACTCCATCGATAATGCATGGCCGACCGCCACAGCCACTCATCGGCATAATCTTCCATCAGCATCGCGATGAAAGCGACGACGGGATCATCCGGCAGGATCGGATTGTCCGGCAGCTCCTTTTCCATCTCGAACAGGATCGGCGTGGTGTCCGACATCCAGCGACCGTCCTCGCGATCGACAATCGGCATCTGGATCGAGCCGACATGTTTCTTCAGCTCATCGGCCTTGTCATAGGGCATGCCGTGGAGGGTGTAGGGAACGCCTTTATACTTGAGATAGGCTTCCAGTTTCCCGGTATAATACGACACGCGCGAGCCGTAGAGTTTCATGCCAGCCTCCAATCCAGTTGCCCGACCCTAACCTGCATTCGCCGCAATAATCTATGCTGAACTTATCTGCAGCCGTGCTAGAGCAGGGGCTTGGTGAGTGGAGCTGAAAGGGCCTGCGATGCAGCCTCCGATCATGATCATGGGCATTATGGCGTCCGGCAAGTCGCGGATTGCTGAACAGATTGCAGCGCGGGTCGGCGGCGTCTTTATCGAGTGTGATGACTGGCACCCTGAAAGCAATGTCGCCAAGATGCAGGCCGGCATTCCTCTGACCGATGAAGATCGCTGGCCCTGGCTTGACCGACTGGCAGACGAGGTCGGCCGGGCTGCTGAGAACGGGCCGCGCGTGGTGTTTTCCTGCTCTGCTTTGAAGCGCGCCTATCGCGACCGGCTGCGCGCAAGGTTGCCAGACCTGACCACGATTTGTCTGACCCTGGATGCGGAGACGGCGGTTCAGCGGTCCAGTGGACGCTCCGACCATTTCATGCCGACTGAGCTCGTCGATAGCCAATTGGCGACGCTTGAGCTTCCCGAAAATGAACCGCGCACGATGACCGTCGACGCGACAGCCGAATTTGAGGCCGTGCTCGAGGCAGCCGCGCGGGCTTTGCAGGCGCTTGAGCGCTCCGACAGCAAACGAGTTGTGAGCGGCTAAGCATGCTGATTTCGATTTCCGATGTCCTGAATGCCGATCAGTTGGCCGACGTGACGAGCGCGTTCGATCGCCTCGTTTGGAAGGACGGCGCCGAGACGGCCGGGCCTGTCGCGCGGCAGGTGAAGCGCAATCAGCAAGCCGACCTTACGCGCACCGTCGGTCCGAAAGTGGAACAGATCCTGTCCGCTGCGCTCAAGCAAAACCCGGTCCTCAAGGCCGCGGCGCAGCCCGAGCGATTCTCTTCTCTGCTCATCAGCAAAACGGGAGCGGGCGGCGGGTATGGCTTGCATGTCGATAATGCGTTCATGCGCGTCGGCGACGGCTCCATGCGCACCGACCTGTCCTTCACGCTGTTTCTGTCGCCGCCGGAAGACTATGAAGGCGGTGAGCTGGTCATCGAACATGCGGGCGCCACTCAAACGCTCAAACTAGGCGCTGGAGACCTGGTCCTGTATCCGTCGTCCAGCTTGCACCAAGTCACTGACGTGACCTCTGGTACGCGGCTGGTCTGTGTCGGCTGGATCGAAAGCCGGATCCAGCGGGCGGACGATCGCGAAACTCTGTTCGATCTCATCAACCTGAAAGCCGAACTGTCCCGGCGTTTGGACGCGCAGTCGCCTGAAATGCTGACCCTTTCAAAGGTCATCGCGAATCTGAAGCGCCGGTTCTGATGCGCCCGGGGCTGTAGCCCTAATCCAGCAAGACGCAATCCACGTGATCTCCGACCTCAAGCGCTAGCGCGTTAATGGGGCGATGGAGGAGCGCATTGGACGTGACAAATGGAGAGAGCAGGGAGCTGTCCTGATTGCCAGCCGGTAGGACCACACGCTCGCCAGTGTCTGAATAGGAAAGACGCCCACGCAGGAAGGATTCGCGGCCGCCATTGGCGCTGACCGGCGCCAGCAAGTTTGCTCGCACGGTGGGCTGCAGATCATCACTGCCAAGCAGTCTTGCGATCAAGGGTCTCAGGAACAAATGCGCGCAGACCAGCGCCGAGGCCGGGTTGCCTGGCAAACCAAGCACCAGACGGTCTTCGTTTTGCGACATCCAGGTCGGCTTACCGGGCCGCACAGCGACCTTGGAAAAGATCGGTTGAAATCCGAGCTCAGCGAACACGGTTTTCATGTGATCATGATCGCCGACAGAGGCGCCGCCGACGGGCACGAAAACGTCCGCGGTGTTCGCTGCTTCAATGCGGGCCCGAATTTCAGCGGGATCATCCGGCGCGATCCCCAGATTGAGCACTTCGCCGCCCCAGGCCTCGACCAAAGCGGTGAGCGAG
>JABSQB010000101.1 GCA_013214545.1 Henriciella sp. | reverse complement strand
GGGTCCGTGGATGGTCGGTCGGTGGTACCCACCAGGTGCCATACGCTCCAGCCTTGTACGGGACGCGCACGCCGGCATCGCGAATCAGGTCGATGGGTGGTTTTTGCGTCTCGCGCAAAAAGTAGAACGCGCCAGGCAGGATAACGGCAACCGTCCCGGACTTTTTCATGGCGGCGATATCATCCGCGGTCGCGTATTCCAGATGATCACTCGACAGGGCGCCATGGCGCGCGGCGAGGGAACTTCCGCCGAGGGCGCTGAGCTGCTCGGCGTGAAGCTTGATCGGCAGCTCCAACTCGAGCGCTGTCTCGAACACGCGTTCTATTTGCTGAGGTGAGAAGGCAATCGTCTCACAAAACCCGTCCACGGCATCGATCAGGCCGTCGCTGGCAAGCTCGCGCATCGCTGGAAGGCAGATCGTGTCCAGATAGGTGTCGGCATCGAGACCCGCTGGCACGGCATGCGCGCCAAGGAACGTGGTGTGCACACGAACGCGGCGCTCGTCCGCAAGCTTGCGCGCGGTGCGCAGCATCTTGCGCTCGGTTTGTAAGTCCAGGCCGTAACCGGACTTCACTTCAATCGTCGTGACCCCCTCGGAGAGAAACGCATCGAGACGGGTGAGGGCGCTCTCCAGCAACTCGTCTTCGCTGGCCGCGCGCGTCGCCTTCACGGTGGAGAAGATGCCGCCGCCAGCGCGGGCGATTTGTTCATAGGTCGCGCCTTCAAGCCGCATTTCAAACTCACGCGCGCGTGACCCGGCATGGACAAGATGGGTGTGGCAATCGATCAGCCCGGGCGTCACCAACCGGCCCTTCAGGTCGATGACCTCGGCATCGGTCGCATCTGCTGGTCTCTGTCCAGCTTTTCCAACGTGAGCGATGACGTCGCCTTGGATGGTGATTTCACCGTCATCAATCAACCCGTAGCCATCGTCACCCGTCATTGTCGCGAGCCGAGCGTGTCTGAGAATTCGGCGGGGGGTGTTTGTGGCCTCCATTAAATATGTATAGACATATTAATGCTACTGACTCAAGCGCAGTGAGAGGCAAAGGCCGTGCACAAGTATGAGAAAATTCGACTCGAACTGACTCGGCGGATCAACAGCCAGGCTTGGCCAGTCGGTGCCTCCATTCCACACGAAGATGAGTTGGCCGCCGAATTTGGCGTCGCCCGCGGGACCATCCGACAGGCGCTTTCGAGCCTGGTCGACGCGGGCTATCTGGAAAAAAAGCGCCGCGCCGGAACGCGTGTTGCTTACCCCAAAGATCATGCCTCGACGCTGCGCATCTCCCTGGTCCGGGAACAGGTGGAGCAAGGCGGGCACACTTATGGCTATCGGTTGCTCAAGGACTCGATTGAGGACGGCATTCGGCGCGTTCTTTGTCTACACCTGAGAGACGATGCGCCGTACCAGTTGGAAGACCGGGAGATTAGCCTGTCTGGAATTCCGAGCGCCGCCGCAGCTGACTTCTCGCAGATCAGTCCGAATGAGTGGCTATTGCAGCAGCAGCCTTACTCCCGCGTGCAGACCACCTTGCAGGCATCCGCGCCGAACCGAAACGATCGCAAGCATCTCGAACTGCCGCGCGATGAGCCAGTATTTCTCGTGCTTCGAGAAACCTTTCTGGAAGAGGTCTGGCTGACGCGGGTGCGCCTCTCGCACCCGGCCAGCAGCTACTCAGTTCAGATGGAACGCGCGTTCGACTAAGCCAAGGCCGCTTTAGTTTGAGTCCACTTTTACGAAGCTCATCGCAAAGGCGGCGATACAGAAACTTGCCGCGCCGAACAGAACGGCGAGCAGCGGAACGCCGCCAACCATCGGGGCGATGCTGCCTTCCAGTGTATTGAGGATCGGTCCCATCGTTCCGGCCACCAGAAGCTGAGGCAGGACGATGAAGAAATTGAAGATCCCCATATAAATGCCCATCTTCTTCACCGGTAGCGCATCGGCGAGGATTGCGTAAGGCAAGGCCAGGATGGAGCCCCAAGCCATGCCCAGTCCGACCATCGGAATGAGCAAACCATATTGCGACCCGAACAGATGATAGCCAATGAAGCCAGCGGCACCGGCTAACAGATTAAACGCATGCAGACTGCGGGTTCCGACCTTGCGGGCAATCCCCGCAATGATGAACGCATAGATCGCGGCGACCCCGTTCTGGACCATGAACATGATGCCGACCCAGTCGCCCGCATCTTGATAGGCCTTGGTGCTGGCATCCATCGTGTCCCAGGCCTGAAGCGCCACTGCCGGGGTCGTGTAGATCCACATGATAAACAGGCTGACCCACGAGAAGAACTGGACAACCGCCAGACGCTTCATCACCGATGGCATCGTGGTCAGATCACCGAGGACATCCGACAGGAAATTCCGCGCATTGCGATCGCTGCCCACAAACAGACTATTGAGCAGAAACAACAGGCCGAGGAAGATCGTGCTGCCTGTGATGATGAAGAATTGCTGGTCGCCTTTCAGGGCATAGACCGCATAGGTGAGCGCCATCCCGATCAAGACGGTCACGCCGCCCCAAAGTCGGAAGAAGCCGGCCTCCGGGCGTTCGGCGGCTTCGATGCCGCCTTCCTGTTCGAAGATATTGTCTTCGTCTTTGCCGAATGTCTCCAGCTCTTCGGGCGAGTATTCCTTGGTCGAAAACACGGTCCAGGCGACCGCCAGGAAGAGGGCAGCGCCGCCTATGTAAAACGAAATCCGGACATTGTCGGGAATGACGCCTTCAGGGGCTTCGTTCGAGACGCCGAATGCGTTGAGCACGAAGGGGGCCGCGCTCGCCAGAACCGCGCCCGTGCCTATGAAGATGGTCTGCATCGAGTAGCCGAGCGGTCGCTGCTTGCTGGGCAGCATGTCGCCGACGAACGCGCGGAAGGGTTCCATAGTGATGTTCAGGCTGGCATCGAGAATCCACAAGGTGCCGGCTGCGACCCAGAGGTAAGGCGAGTTCGGCATGATGAAGAGCGCAAGCGTCGTCAGGATTGCGCCAACGAGGAAATATGGGCGACGACGTCCGAGAGGCCCCCAGGTCTTGTCGCTATAATAGCCAATGATTGGCTGCATGATCAGGCCGGTCACTGGTCCCGCCATCCATAAGCGCGGCACCAGGTTCATGTCGGCGCCGAGAGTCTGGAAGATGCGTGTGATGTTGCCGTTCTGCAGCGCGAAGCCAATCTGGATTCCGAAGAATCCGAATGACATGTTCACGATCTGAAACAGGTTCAGTTCCGGTTTTCGGATATTGTCGTCCGCGCCTGCGGCCCCTCCTGCGACTGCCATTCTCTTCCTCCGCTAATTCTTGTTCTTATTCGCCACCAGGACTTTGCCGCGCCAGTGACTCAAAGTCCGGGTCGCGCCCAGCCTGATCGTATCGTTATTGTCGGTCAGCGCATCGACCCAGCCGCCTGCGGCCGGCCCGTCGGTGATCTGAAAATCTGCGACCTCGTCTGACAAGTTGAAAAAGACCAGCACATGATTGCCATCCTTCTCCCGCGCAAAACTCAGGATCTGGTCGGGCTTGTCGGTCGACACAGGGATGATCCGGCCGCCCGCGGCGCCATTGTGCAGCGCCGGGTTGTCCGTCTTGATCGCAATCAGTTTCTTGATCAGAGCGCCGTCGGGA
>JABSQB010000100.1 GCA_013214545.1 Henriciella sp. | reverse complement strand
GGGTCAGTTACGATGAGCCAAAAATCCTCCTTAAGCAAAACAACCAAAGTGTCTCACGGTCGCTGAACCGCTACAATTCGAAACGTCCAGATGCTCTAACACTACCTCTATAGCGTCATTCATTCCACTCGCTGTGTAGTCTCTTGAAGCGCTCGGTCCGGTTAAGCCATGACCAGGAAGATCAAGAGATATCAGCCTGAAGCGGCTGGAGAGTTTGTCCACTAATGGTTCCCACGTGTGAAGCGAAGCATTATTCCCGTGAACAAGAACCAACACATCTCCCATCCGCGCACCTTCATCTCTGTAATGAATGCTATCGCCGAGATCGGTAACAACAAACTCGGATGTTGAACTACTATACTTTGCTATCAATGCCTCAGGGTTGCTATCTGGAGCCCAATAGATTGCGAATGCCCCTAACAGGAGCAGAGAGATTGAAACGAGTGAAAATATCAAAAATCGAGTGACAAATTTGAGATCGAAAAACTTAGTCACTATCAAAATGCTCCTTTTAAAATACATCTCGATTCATTGATGTGATCAATGAAACGCAATTCGTAGTCCTGCCTTTTTTGCCCGCGGAAGAAATTCGAGTCCCAATCCGGAAGCCGGGGTTAAGATCCCCGCCGAACCTGGCAGCGTGTCGCGCTCAAGCGCAAGCGCAAGCCCAGCTTCAACAGCGAGGCGCGCTGTTGATAGGTATCCAGGATGACCATCGCCGTACATAGATGCGCGCACCGACCTCCCAGAATTGGTCTGCGCGAACAATTCGAGCTTGTAGTCAACACAAGACAAAGCGTCGTCGCTTGGCCCATCGCCGGGCGATACACCCATATTGTCTAATCGTCGTTTCAACTGAAGGCGCAACGGCCTTGGCCCGGCCACAGCCCATGACGTAACTTGATATTGCCGAGCTACCTTTTTCGCATACCGCTTCTCGCCTTCGACGCCGGTTGCGAAGAACTCCACCGTCATTGAATCCTTGTACCGAAAGTCCTCGTCATAGGCATATCCAGACTGCCGCAGAAGATGTGCACTTCGCAGAACAACAGGGACATTCAGAAACGGTGCTGGAAAAAGCGGTGCCGTCATACGACCGATGTCCGCATCAAATTTCGCCCTGTAGGATATTTTATTCCGTTTCCGCAGCCGTTTAGACGAACTACAGGGAGGCAACAAGCAAGTTGGGTCATTATAAGTGTTTGTGTCGTCACTGGCGAGGATGTTGCGCATCGTGCCAAGACTTCCGCCGCTGATACGGTTGTCGACCACAGGGCCCGTTCGAATAAACGAAACAACTATTTTTGCCTCGATGCACGTCTCTGAATACTCTTTTTGAATTTTTTCCACAGCGGCTAAAGTCAGCAAATCAAACGGCGTCGATTCATACCCGGCGACGGGTATGAGCTTTACCCCCCGATCGTCCGCTTGTTGATGGAAACGCCGGATCATTTCCTTCAGAAAGAAGGTCTCGCCACCAATATCGATATAGTCGGTTTGGTGCCTGATGCAAAGTTCATATATGAACGCTCCGTGGTCGGCGTATGGGCCAGCCAAGTGAATGAGGACACGCGTTCTTTTAATCATCTTTTCAATCGAAGTCGGATCACTGAGATCAACGATAAGCAGGTCCGGTCGTTCTTGGGTTGCCGGGCTCGATGCTAACAGAGCTTCGAGCTTCTCTCGGTTTCGGCCTGCAATTGCCCAACGAAACCCTGCTGGAACGTTTTTTATAAGATAGCTATATGCGCGGCGACCTGTGACGCCGGTTGCGCCGAGCAGAACCAAGTCATGATCTTTTGATTTCGGGTCAGGATTTACAGTTTTCAACATTTCAGTTTGATCTTTCAATCACTATATGGCAGTGTCATATGGCATTGTAATAAGGTTTTCAAGGGCATGTTCAAAAATGGAAATCAGCGCAAAACTTCGAACGCGGCAGGGTCGGCAGCGCAACTCCAAAGTCGACAAAGAAGATCGCCTCATTGTGCTGAGGGAGGCCAATCGAATTCTGGAGCAAGAAGGCGTGAAGGCGTTGTCGCTTCGTAAGTTATCGAATGAGTTGGGAACCTCGTATCAGCTCATTTATACGCTTTTTGGAGGTAAGTCGGGCTTGCTTGATGCGCTGCTAAGGGCGGGCTTTCAAGCCCTCGAAAGGCAGTGTCGACTGGTTTCGCGAAACGGCAATTCGGTGGAGCACGTCGTCGAAGTCGTGATGGCGTATCGTGCTTTTGCACTTGCCAACCCAAAACTCTACAGCTTGATGTTTGATCGTCATGTGGGTTTTACGCCGACGGCCGAAAGTCAAAAGATCGCTCGCGCGTGTTTCATGGCGCTTTATGAACCGGTCGAAATAGCCTGTGAGGGCAAAAAGACACAGTTTCTCAATGCTCACGATTTATCTTTTGCGATCTGGGGAGCGGTGCATGGTCAGGTGGGCTTTGAGCTTACGTCTTGGTTCGGCGCTGAAAAGAATAGCGCTGTAAGACTCCGTAAATCGGTCGCTGCACTCTTTTCCGATCATCAGTGATGTTTCGTAGAGCATCGGGCAGGTGGATTCATAGGCGTATTCAAAATGAAAGTAATTTTGTTCTTGATCACTCAATTCATTGGCTCAAGTCTGCTTGCCTCTTTTGCCTATTCAGAGCCACCGAGCTTAGGAAGCATCCTGTCAAACCCTATAAAAATTGAAAGAGACTCTCCGG
Source organism: Henriciella sp. (assembly GCA_013214545.1). GTDB lineage: Bacteria > Pseudomonadota > Alphaproteobacteria > Caulobacterales > Hyphomonadaceae > Henriciella. The sequence goes on along the minus strand of JABSQB010000100.1, from coordinate 939 downwards.
TCTCGGATATCCCATTGAGTCTGCGCAACGGGAAAATTTATATCACAGCGAAGATCAATAATTTCGAGGGTGAGTTCGTTTTCGATACCGGCTCACCAACAATCTTGGACCAGTGAATTGCCGAGCACCTCGATCTTAAAGTCATCGGTGAAAACACTGGGCGCGACGCCAATGGAAAATTAGTTACGATGAAGATCGTATTGGTCGAGTCAATCACGCTCGGTGGGACGGTTTTTCGTGACATACCGGTTTTGCTTCATGATTATTCGACTGTGCCTTTGGGAAAGTGGTATCTACCAAATGGAGTAATCGGATCAGAGCTTTTGCCGGGTAGTGCCTGGCAAATGGACGCGTCGAACACGAAGATTAAGATCGCAGCGAGTATTGATGATTTATCCACGACCGAGGAGTTGTCAGCGGAAAGTGAGCCTTAACCGCCCTCCTCTCTACGCTCGGTCTATGATCAAGAACCCATTTCGCTATTTCAAAACATCGCGCGAGATCATCCAACTTGCCGTGATGATGTATGTCCGATTTCCGCTTTCACTTCGCAATGTTGAAGACCTGCTCCACGAGCGAGGCGTTGATGTTTGCCATGAGAGCGTGAGGCTCTGGGGCGATCGCTTTGGACCAATCTTCGCCGGCAAGATCCGAACGAAGCGGGCGTCTTACATGCGCCAGCACACGCAATGGCAGTGGCACCTGGATGAGGTTTTCGTGAAGATCAATGGCGTCCGGCATTATCTCTGGCGCGCCGTTGATCATGAGGGCGAAGTCCTCGAAAGCTACGTCACCAAGACCCGAGATAAGCCTGCTGCGCTTAGGTTTCTAAAGAAAGCGATGAAGCGATATGGATCACCGAGGACGGTCATTACGGACCGGCTACGCTCATACGGCGCCGCTATGAGAGAGATCGGAAATGAAGACCGCCAGGAGGTC
>JABSQB010000010.1 GCA_013214545.1 Henriciella sp. | reverse complement strand
AGTGAATAAGTCCCGCTTGCAAACACTGCCCAGGAACTCACATCTTGCTCACCCGACCAGAACCTGTCAGCTGTATTGACATATTGGTAGGTTAGTCGATCGACCGATTGGTCCAGATAAAAGGCGCCAACGATGTATTGGAAATTGCCGTCGCTTGGTGAGGTCAGTCGAACTTCCTGTGTGAATTGATCATAGTCTTCGTCAAAGTATCCGATCACGCGGGGGCCGGGTGGAGAGCTCAAGAAGACGTCAAATACGGATTCCAGATCCATAGAGCTGCCTGCCGTGATCGAGGTCAGTGTGAGATCGCCAACCGGCATCTCTGCTGTGAATGACCAGTCCAGGAATTCGATGTCGGATCCGACATCTGGCAGATCAATCACTGGCACCGTGATCTGACGCCCCAGCGCGTTTTCGTCATAGCCAACCAAGACTGGCGCTGGGAAGGGCGACGGCGTGAATTCGAACGGTTCGGTGACACCGACCGATTGCTCTTCCCGAATGAAAACATTTCCGGTGCGCTCGCGATCGGTAAATTGCAGGCGGCCAATGAGTTCAAGGCCACTATCGCCATCATAGACCGCGGTGCCGCGAACGGTGACATTCTCAGACTCGGCTTCTTCGCGATTGAGGACCGTGTTTCTGACATAGCCGCCTTCATCCTCATACTTTGAGGCGAGACGCACACTCAGGCGCTCCGACAAGGGCACCGTGACAGCGCCTTCGACATACTGGGAGTCGTGTTCGAACTCGTAGCCAGCATTCACGTAACCTTCGAAGTCCTTGCCAGGCTTCTTGGTTTGTACGCTGACGGCCCCTGCGAGCGTGTTGCGACCGTAAAGCGTCGCCTGTGTGCCCTTGAGAACTTCGATCTGTGCGACATCGACCAGAGCGGAGTTGAGCTGGTTGTTTCGCCCGAGCCAAACGCCGTCCACAAACAGACCAACATCCTGCTCAAGCATGGCTGAGCCAGGACGTGTCCCGAGACCGCGAATGGCGATCACTGGTGTGCCACTCGGCGCAGCGTTGAACGTTGCGTTCGGGACGAGGTCAATCACCAGATCGACTTCATCCAGATTGAAATCGTCGAGAAGATCATCATCGAGGACCTGAACCGACCCTGAAATGTCGAGCAGGCTCTCTTCCCGCTTGCGCGCCGTGACCACCACGGTGGCGAACGTCTTCTCTGCTTCCTCAGCAACATCCTGAGCGGATGCTGGCGCAACCATCGCCGCAACGGGCGTGGTCAGCGCGAGCGCGGTTGACGCGATCAGTGTCATTGCGCGGGGCGAAATTGCTTTATTGTTTTGTCCCTTTTCAAGCCGCTTCATGAGTGCCTCCCTGTCATATTATTGGCTTGCTTAATTGTTCGCGCGAGTGGTATATCTGTCAAATATCAATAAGCGTGATTTTGATATCAAGAAGGCATAAGCTCGGGGTGGAAACGGAATGAATTTGCGACAATTACAAGCGCTGACCGCCTATATCGAAGAAGGCTCTGTGAACTCGGCGGCGCGAAAACTGAACACGGCGCAGCCAAACGTGACGCGCTTGCTGAAGAACCTTGAGACGTCCTTGGGGGTCAGTCTGTTCGATCGCAGCGCGCGCATCCTGACACCGACACCGAGCGCATTAGCCATATATCGCCGGGCGACATCGATCCTGAGCGAGGTCTCTGCGGCCAAGAATGATGTGCGAGATCTCACCAACAAGCGACAAGAGGTCGTGCGTTTGAACGTTGCGCCGGTGGCATTGCCTGAGCTGGTACCGAACGCGCTCATGAATTCACAGCTCAGCTTGGACGATGTGGAAATTCGCTTCAGCGGCAATACCGAAAGCGGTCCATATGAGCGCATTGAGCAGCTCATTTCAGGCGCGTGCGATATTGTGGTCACTTTGGAAGACACGGCATCTGTGCGGCCAGACCTCAAGGCGCGCAGAATTCTTGAGCTAGAATTGGAAATCGTTGCGAGCCAGAATCATCCTGCGCTGGAGCTTGAAAACCCGTCTTTTGGCGAGCTGATGCAGTACCAATGGATCCTGATCAGCCGTGGCGGGCAAGTCGCAGCGCCATTGGTTGATACGTTCGCGCGCATGGGCGAAAAACCGCCGCCAAATGCGCTGCTGGTGTCCAACCGCGAAGTTATCAATTCTCTGCTCGCCAAGGGTGAGTATTTGACGATTATCCTTGAGCATCCTGCTTGCCGCAATGCGCTCGAGACCAAGTCTCCGAGACTTCAGATTGATGAGCTGCAAGCGACGGTGCCATTGATTCTGGTCACCCGCGCTGGTTATGAACCGGGGCCAGCGGCCAACAGATTGATCACTGAGATTTGTCGCCTCGGTGCATGAATGAAGAGATGACGACACACGTATCGCAGGATGTTTCAGCGCTCAAATTAGCTGTCTTCGCTTCGTTTGGAGCGATCTCGATCAACATCATTGTGCCGATCATTCCGAACATCATGTCAGACCTGTTCGAAGGGGAGACTGGCGGGGCGTACATCACGGCATTCTTCACCTTTGGATTCGCAGTTGGACACCTGCTTCTGGCGATATTTGCGCAAAGAATGGGGCACAAGAACCTGCTCTACGCCGCGTTGATCGCTTTCTCCAGCGTGTCGGTGCTGGCGTACCTTGCGACCAGCGCCAATCAGGTGTTTGCGATTCGCTTTTTTCAGGGATGCTCAGCCGGGTTTGTTGCGGTGCTGGGACGAACGCTTGTGCTGCATGGCGTCAATCATCAGCAAGCGGCAAAAACGCTGTCAGATGCCAGCGCGATGATCACCTGGTCGCCAGTATTGGCACCTTTGCTGGCCGTGTTTATTGTCGGTCTCGCGGGGTGGAATTCAGTGTTCGCGGTGCTTGCCGTACTAGGCCTGTGTGCGCTCATGCTTTCGCATCGAATTCCCGAAAGCCGTTTCCTGCCAACCGACCAGGAGATTGGTTTTCTCGGGGATTTGAAGGTCTGCTTCTCCAAACCGTCATTCTGCGCGTCCTTGCTTTTGGGGCCGCTAATCTTTGCTGGCGCGTTCGCGTATTTCTCAATCGCAGTGTCTTTGGACTTGTTGTGGCTTGCCAGCGGTCAGGCTCCACGCTTTTCTGCGAGGATCTGCGGTCACTGGGCTTTGGGATTCCAGCCGAGTACGCACTCAAATTTTTCAAAGAAGAAGCGGCCGGAGACGCAGCTCACGGCGAACACCTCGATCTGCTGTTTGATCGGTGTAGGGCGAGTACCGATAACGGAGAAATATATTCGTTGAAGACGATGGTGCAGTACACTCATCAGATTGTTCGATACAAATACCCAAACCTGAAGGGGTTGAAACCCAAAACAAACGATGACGATCAGATTGCAGTGATAAAGCTTCTGATTGAGATTTTAGAGGAACGGTTTGATGAAGTTCCAGTTTTCGTGCTCACGAGGAACCGGGTAATAGATGTAGTCGTGTCTCGGTCCTTGGCCCAGCTCACTGGGATGTATCATAGCAGAAAGAGCGGCTTGACGAGTGACTATTCGCACCTCGTGGAACGCATGGTTTTGGACAAAATGATGGAGAACCTACCGCGTGCGGTTAAAGAGAACCGGATATTGCACACGCTGCTGGAAGACCTGGGCGAACGATGTCTGCACGTTGATTATAATGAATTAGCGAACCATCCAAAATGTGTTGAGACAAGATGTAAGGATTATATCCGCCGGTACGGGATCGATCTCAGCGCCAATTGTTTTGGAAGAAACTCCATCAAAAAAGTGGTTCCCGTCGACTACAAGGACCATCTCGTTCAGACGTTTCGAAAAGAGATTTTGGAATTGCTGTAGATCGTGGGTCAAACTCGACCAATTTCTTTGTTCTAGTTCGATTCTGAACTGTTGCGGCGGGAGACAATTCGGCGCGTAAATATACGCTCGTCGATCCAGCGCAACAGGTCAGCAATCGGCAAAAAAATACGAAAAATCAGCGTAAGCTAATTGATGACGCAAATTTAAGCCTCGCGACGAACGACTTTGAATGCCGTCTTAGGAAGTTGTTAAGGCCGAGCCCTGATTTTCAGCAGGGTTAATTTTCGGGCCAGCTTTGTTAATGGGATTGGGCAAAATGAGTAGAAAATCGGTGCGCTGGGGCGCGGATATCGGGTATCAGTCTTCGATCAAGCCGTTCAAAGCGAAAGAGTCGCTCGCCAAGCATGGATTACGCGGCAAGCTGGCTGAAGGCGACCTAGGGTTCAGCCGCGGGCGCACCCGAAAGATCGCTCAGGAAGACGCAGCCGATGCTGTGCCAGCGTCAGAAGCCATCACCGAGGATCAGTGGAGCGAGCGCGAGCAGGAAATCGCTGAGCGCGCAGGCGGCGCCCGCCGAAGCCTCGAGACGTGGATGAGCAGCACAGCCGCAGGTGTCCGCAACTATATTCAGGATTGTACGCCAGCCGACATTCATCCCGATCATCTGCGCGAAGTGATCAAGGCTGAAGAAAACGAGTTCCGTCACTATGAGGTCGATGACGCTGAGTCGGCGCGCGATCATCACGATGCCACCGTCGTAGAGCTCCAACATTTCAAACAGGAGCATGGCGACAAGATCGGCAAGCGTACGCCAGATATCAAAAAGAATGTCGAGCAGACCCTCGCCATTCTGCTTCTGATCATGATCATTGAGGGCTGCTTCAATGCGCTTCTTTTCAAGGATGCTCAGTCATCCGGCCTGATGGGCGGCATGATGGTCGCATTCGGGATCAGCGCCGTGAACGTCCTGACCGGTGTGTTGGCGGGCTTTTTCGGCTTGCGTTACCTCAACCACCCGGAAAAGGGTTTCAAGATCGCTGGCGGTGTTGTCGCTGGCGTGCTGATCACATTCGGGATCATGTTGAACTTCTTCATCGCGCATTTCCGCGACGCTGTAGAAGTCGCGCTGCATGCCGCTCAGGACGCTGGTTCGCTGGCTGGGTTCTCGATGTTTGATATCTCGCCTGGCGCCGTGGTCGCCAGCATGTTCCCGAACATTTTCGGGCTCGACTCACTTGTCGCCATAGGCCTGCTCCTGATTGGTCTCACCATCTTTGGCGTCGCCATTTATGAGGGCTATGACAAGATTTCCGATCGCTATCCTGGCTATGGCCGCGTCTGGCGTAAGGAACGCCTGGCTTATGAGAAACGCCAGGCGGTCCGCAATGGCGTACGCGATGATCTGTCGGACTATTTCACCCGTTGCCGCTTCTGGTTCGAGACTCAGCACAAGCGCCATACAGCGGCGAAGCGCGAGATCGAAAAGTCACTCAACGTGCTGGAAGCCAATCGCGACAAGGCCGTCGGTATTGCGGCCAAAGCCGGTGATCAGGAACGGTCCTTGAAGATTGCCTATCGTCAGGCCCATCGCCGGGCGCGGAACAAGTTCCGGGACAAACTCGGAGAGCAGGCCGCGATCCCGGCCTATTTCGATGAGATCGTTACGCCGAACCTGCCAGGCTTCGATTTGTCCAAGGAGCGCGAGCAGGCGAATGCGGCGATCAAGACGATTGAGCAAAACCTGACCGCCCTGAACCTGTCGCGGGAATGGCTCGAAACGCACATTCAATCGGTCCAGAAGGGCCTGTCTTCGATCCAGAAGCAGGTCAACAAGGAACTCGGCAAAGCCCGCGAAGCCCGCTTGGCGAGCCAAAACCAACACGATGCAAAATCGGCCTGAAAGCAGGGAGATGAATAATGGCGCGTCCTAGAGAAAGAGGTCCCTGGTTCTGGCGCGGCGCGATTGGCGTCATGCTGTTTTCGGTGGTTGGATTGTTTTCCGTCGCTGCATTCAATTCAGCGCCCGCGCTTGATGTCGACACGGCTTGCCGGATGGACCGGCAGGATCCCGCACACACGATCATTCTGATCGATCAGTCCGACCCATTTAGCGAAAATGATCTCGCCTGGGTGGATGAGCTGATCGATAATGAGGCGCGGACATTGCCGCGCTTCGGGCGCCTCACCGTTGTTCTGCCGAACAGCGCGACGCCATTTGATCCGACGACGCTCTACACGCATTGTTCACCCGGCAGTGTCGAGGATGCCAATCCGATCCTGCAGAACCCGCGCATGATCGATGATACGTGGCGCGAGCAATTTTACCTGCCGCTGACCAGTACTGTCGGCGAGACGCTGAAGACCACCAGTCAACCAAGTTCGCCTTTGTTTGAAGCGCTCTACTCCGTCGGTGATCGCGCTGACTTTCAGAACAACCGTAAGAACCGTCGCCTCGTGATCGTCTCGGATTTGATGCAGCATTCGGACGGGTTCTCGTTCTACCGCTACGGCGCAGATCTCGCCGCATACTCTGAGGCGTCGGTGGCGCAGCAAGTGCCTAAAATGGGCGGCGTTGATGTGGTCGCGCGCATCGTTCCGCGGCAGGAATATGATCTGCCGATCGGAGAGCTGCGCGCCTTCTGGCGAGCCTATTTCGACAAGACCGGCGCGAGCTTCGGATCGACCAATTAGAGCCGCGTGATCGCGCTGACCGGTGCATCCAGAAGGAACAGATCTCCAAAGCGTTGCAGCTGACCGGTTATCGACACCGACTCAGCTACGAAGGGCAGCAGGTCCTTATTGTGACCATACCCGCCCGAGGTCATGATCATCAAAGCGGTCTGGTCCTTCATATCTCGCACATAAAATGCCGGGGGTAGCCCGCCGCGAATGCACAGGCTGGCGCAGGATTTGTGAATCTTGCCGCGCGCCGGGCGCATTGCGCCGAACCAGCATTTGCTGTCCATGATCTCGCCATTCAGCGAAACGTCCATGATCGGTTCGGGCTGAGGGAAGGCGAGACCATCAATGCTGCCATCCGGGTCTTCGCGGATCCAGTCCAGGCCGTCGACCACAGCGATCATCGCATGGCGGCCGCGATGAATGAGAGACCCTTTGACCACGACGGGTTTGCCTGCCAGCGCGCCGATCTTGGCGCTGACCCCGCATTTGCCCTGGCATGCAAGCAAGGCGGTGCGCTCCGTGCCGTCCAGGTCAAGCGTGCGTATCATGCCATATGGTTCTGAAGTCGCGATGCCGCGCCATTCGCGGATCTCGCCCATGTTCCATGTGCCGCTGCCGACGGGGCGCTGGCGCGCTGAGATACCGATGCCAACGGCGGTTGTGCCCGTGATGATGCTGAGGCCTGCGCCCAGCATAAAGCGGCGGTCGACCTCCGGCGTTTCAGCCCATCCGATGAAGAAATCATCCTTGCTCATTCGAGCCTCCTACTTCACTCGGCGCCTGCGGCGTGCCTGGGGGATTAGGCTTTGGATTGACATACACCGTACCATTCATGATGCGGGTCGCATAAGTTGCGATTTTCTCTGTGAAGGGCGGCGGCGACTGGCCGTCCTCCATCCGATATTGGAAGCCATGCCAGGGACAGGTGATGCATCCGTCAACCACCTTGCCTTCGCCCAGCGGGCCGCCTTGATGGCGACAGATGTTTGAGACCGCCGCGATCCGGTCGCCGTCCCGAAACACTGCGATGGCGTCACCGTCGACCGGGCGAATGATCTTGGCGCGTTTGTCTTCCAGCTCACGCACTTCTGCCACGCGCAGCCAGCCTTCATGACCGATACGATCAGAGATGCGCAAGCTGGCAATGGATGAGACCAGATGCAGAAGGATCACCGTCCCGGCGCCGGTTCCAAGGACCAGGAAAAAGATTGGTCTTTTCTCGAACTGCAGCGCGCCCAGCGCCATGTGCGCGACGAGTAGGCCGTAGGCCACGTAGACGCTCATATGCAGCGCTTTCCAGATACCGGGACCGAGATTGGCGTTCCAGAAATCATGGCTCGTCGCGGCCATCAGGAACATGATGATCAGGGCGATGAAGCCAAGAACTTCGAACGGGAAGCCCGAAATGCTGTCATAGCGCGGATTGGAGATGAAGAGGGAGACAAACGCATTGGTTTCCGAGAAGCCATGATACCAGAGCAGCACCAGACCGCCATGCACCAGCGCGATCAGGAAAGTCGTCACGCCGATATGTCGGCGATTGTACAAAAACGGCCGGAACCGGTGAGAAAACCGTGCGAGCGGACCGATGCAGAGAATGAAATTGAGCATAAGGAAGGCGAGGGTGCCGGTCGCCCGGATCATCGCCTGGATCGGGGTGAAACTGTTCCCCTCAGGTTGGGTCGCATAGGTCAGTGTAATGAAAGAGACGAGGTAGAGCGCCACGCCGCTGAGCATCCAGACGTCGAACCGTTTCTTGAACGGGTTCCATTGCACCATTTTGTAATCGTGCGACATCAGCTCGCCTCCTCAGTCAGCGCTTCTGGAAGCACGTCATTGTCTGGCGTTTCAGGAATATCGGCAAAAGCGAGCACGAGCAGCCACAGCATAAGCGGGCCGATGATGACCCATATTCCGAAATGAACTCGTCGGTGAGAGCGCTTCATGAAACTGGCGGCTCCTTTTGAGTGAACAGCTTGGTCAGCATGAGCGGCCAGAGACCCGCAATTCCAGGAAAGACGAGCAGTCTGACCCGCAGGGGCAGTCCCTTGCCTTTGGCCGCTGGATCAATCCGTCCAGCTCCGCCGAACATGTAGATCAGCCCGACCAGCACGCCGATCAGCGCATAGATCCCGAGCGCCAGTACCAGCGTTTCGGCGGCGGCTTCACTCATCGTCCCACTCCCGCATATGCGACCCCTGACAGATCTGACATTTCACGACTAAACGTGGTCAGATCCTCCACATTGAATGCACTCAGCTTACTATGTCCGCACGCGCGCGCCATAACTTTCATGAGATCGGTCGAAGCCTCAAAGAAGTTTCTCAAGCGCTGGGCTGATTTCTCGATGACCAGACGAGACACCAGGTGCGGCTTCTGCGTCGCGATTCCAACAGGACAATTATTGGTGTGACAGGCGCGCATAGCGATGCAGCCAATGGCTTGCATAGCGGCATTTGAGACTGCGATCGCATCAGCGCCTAGGGCCATGGCTTTGACAAAGTCAGCGGGTTTACGCAGGCCTCCTGTAATCACCAGCGAGATATCGCTGCGCCCGGCTTCGTCGAGGAACTTTCTCGCCCGGGCAAGGGCAGGGATGGTCGGGACTGAGATATTATCGCGGAAGATGATCGGGGCCGCACCCGTGCCGCCGCCGCGGCCGTCGAGAATGATGTAATCAACGCCGACCAAGAGCGCGGCTTCGATATCTTTTTCAATGTGTTGGGCGGACAGCTTGTATCCAATGGGAATGCCGCCGGTACGATCACGCACTTCGTCAGCGAAGTCTTTGACCCGCAAGCAATCGGTCCAATCGGGAAAGCGCGGCGGCGAAATCGCGGACACGCCTTCTTCAAGGCCGCGGACTTCGGCGATTTTGCCCTTCACCTTATTGCCGGGAAGGTGCCCGCCAGTGCCGGTCTTGGCGCCCTGACCGCCTTTGAAATGGAAGGCCTGAACCTTGTCGAGCTTGTCCCAGCCGAAACCAAACCGGCCAGAAGCGAGTTCATAGAAGTAGCGCGAGCAGGCTTCCTGTTCTTCCGGCAGCATGCCGCCTTCACCAGAGCAAATGCCGGTTCCCGCCAGCTCAGCGCCGCGGGCGAGGGCGACCTTTGCCGGCTCAGACAGCGCTCCAAAACTCATATCAGAGACAAAAAGCGGGATATCCAAATGCAGCGGCTTTTGCGCGTTCGGTCCGATCACGGTTCGGGTGTCGACCGGCTCGTTATCGAGCAGAGGGAATGTGTCCAACTGCGCGGTCAGGATCTGGATATCATCCCATTTTGGCAGCTGGTCGCGCGGAACGCCCATTGAATCCGTGACGCCGTGATGGCCAACTTTGCTCAGCCCGTCGCGGGCATATTGCTGGATCAGTGCATTGGTCGGTTCCGGATGCGGATCATGGCTCGGGTCCTGGTACAGGCCGAGATACTGGTCGCGCTGGTAAGGCTGCGGATTGGCGTGACCCCAGGCATTGATTTCGTCAGCGTCTACGAGAACATCGCCATTTTCGATCCAAGCCTGGAACTTTGGCAGAGCTTCGGAGTTTTCATATTCCGACACGCCGCTATCGAGCCGGTAATCCCAATTGTGGACCCCGCAGATCAGGTTGTCGTTCTCGTCGACATGCCCATCTGACATCAACGCGCCGCGGTGAAGACAACGGCCATAGAAGACCGAAACTGTTTCATCAAAGCGCACCACCACCAAATCGACTTCGCCAACAATGGCGTATTCCGGTTGGCGGTCAGCTAAGTCATCCCATTTTGCGACAGCGATCTTGTTCATCTCAGCGCTCCCCTCTCAATCATTTGCCCCGCCTGTATCGAGCGACTTTATCGCTGACCAATCACAACACCCAAAAAAACGTGAACGACTTTTGATATGCCATAGCTTACTGTTTTCGATAGGGCAGCGGAAAGCAAGCGAGGGGAGACAAAATTATGTCTGAAAACAAGACCACACTCATCTGGCATAAAGTTGCCGAAACCGATGAAGTCGCGGAAGGCCGCGTGAAATCTGCCACCGCAGGCACGCAATCTGTCGCTCTGGTTCACTTTCAAGGGCAGTACGCGGCGATGGACAATAAATGTCCCCACCAGGGCGGCCCGCTCGGCGAAGGATCGATTGAAGACGGAATAGACGGCAAATGCTGGCTGCGTTGCCCGTGGCATGGTTGGGACTTTGACCCGCTCACCGGCAAACCACCTGGCGGCCATGAGGATACCGGACAAGAGATGTTCGACGTCGATATCCGTGACGATGGTATCTATGTCGGGGTGCCAGCGCTGCCGCCGCGCGAGCGGACCATTGCTGATGTGATGGCTGAGACAATGACCAATTGGGGTGTGACCAGCGTGTTTGGCATGGTCGGGCATTCGAATCTTGGGCTCGCCGATGCTCTGCGGATGCAGGAGGCCGAAGGCAAACTGACCTATTACGGTATCCGCCATGAAGGGGCGGCGGCGTTTGCAATCTCTGGCTATGGCAAGCTGACGGGACATCCCGCGGCGGCGCTGACGATTGCTGGACCCGGCGCAACCAACTTGCTGACAGGCCTGTGGGACGCCAAAGTTGATGGCGCTCCGGCGCTCGCATTGACCGGCCAGGTGCAAGATCAGGTGGTCGGCGTGCATGCGTTCCAGGACATTGATCTTGAAGCGGCTTTTGAAGCCGTGGCTGAATTCTCAGAGACCGTGCATCTCAATTCCGATCATGCTTTGCTGATGATGCAGGCGATCAAGACCTCAATTCTGCAGCGCGGCGTTGGGCATCTCGTCTTCCCGGACAATGTTCAACCGACGCTCGCCCCAGAAGGTGCGAAAGCCTATGGCCCGGCAGGCCGGATGGCCAACCTATGTGTGGGACCTCCGCCGTCTGCACTGAAAGAGGCCTCAGACCTGCTGAAAGGCGCGAAACGGCCGATGATCATCGTCGGATCCGGCGCACTGAACGGAATGGAAAGCGTCATTGCTCTGGCAGAACAGCTTGGCGCGCCGATCGCGACCACGTTCAAGGCCAAAGGTCAAATCGGCGACGATCATCCACTCGCAGCCGGCGTCATGGGGCGTTCTGGCACGCCAATCGCCAGCTGGTTCATGAATGAAGCCGACTTGTTGCTGGTCTTCGGAGCGAGTTTCTCTGACCATACCGGTATCTATGAAGGCGCGCCGACCATTCAGGTCGACACAGACCCGATGCGCCTTGCCAAGCGCCATCCGGTCACTGTCCCGGTCATGGGCGACGTCGCGGTTACGGCGGACTTGCTCAAAGCCGAGATGGAACGCGGCGGCGCGGCTGCAACCGACTTGCGCGGCGAAGTCGCCGAACGCTGGAAGCTGTGGCGCGCGGAAAAAGAAAGCCGCGTTGGAGAAGATCGCGGCAAAGGTGTTTCAGCTGCGGCCCTGTTCGAGGCGCTGACCCGCCATGCGCCCGCCGATGCCATCCTGCCTGTCGATGTTGGCAACAATACCTACTCCTTCGGACGATATTTTGAGCCGACCGGCCAGCAGCGCGTCTTGATGTCGGGTTATCTCGGATCCATCGGGTTTTCTTTCCCGGCGGCCATGGGGGCCTGGGCAGCGACGCGGGAAGACGGGCCCTACAAAGGCCGCAAGGTCATTTCAGTGTCCGGCGATGGTGGCTTCGGTCAGTACGCGATGGAATTCACGACAGCGGTCAAATACGGCATGAACATCACGCATGTGCTGATGAACAATTCCGAGCTCGGCAAAATCAGCAAGGAGCAGAAGGCAGCAGAGTTTGAGGTCTGGCAGACTAGCCTCGTCAATCCAAGCTTTGCCGGGTTTGCGCGCTCCTGTGGCGGAATGGGCGAGCTTGTGAAAACACGCGAGCAGCTCGACGAAGCCTTGGCCAAGGCGATTGCTCATGATGGGCCATCTCTCATTGAAGTGATCACCGACGCGGAGCTCTTGTGATGAGCACGTCTGAGTCAGGGCATATCATGGACGGGATGACCGGTGGGACGTCTCTGGAGCATCTCCCATTCGGTCTTGACGAACCGGTTATGCGGACCCTGGAAGGGCTAGCCATCTGTATAGACCTGATCGGTGTGGTGCTGATCCTGTTCGGCTTTTTCGTTGCGCTGTTCCGCTTGCTGGCGGGGCTACGGCACGGCGTGGGGATCGCCAAGAATCTTGGTAATCTCAATGCGGCGCGGACCATTCTCGGCACCTATATCCTGACCGGGTTGGAGTTCATGATCGCTTCGGACATTGTCCATACGGTGATCACACGGGAGCTGACAGATCTGATCTTTGTCGGACTCCTGGTTCTGATCCGCACGGCCATCTCGTTCTTCCTCGGACGCGAAATCCACGAGATCGAAACAGGGCATCCCTCCAAGGCCGGATAGTCCGGTCGCACCTGACGCAAAGATTTTCCTTCACAAATCCCTGTCTCGGGCTTTAGAGATAGGGAGCGGAAGGAAAGGATATATCATTTGACCGATGATATTAAACGCACCACGCTGTTGGTTCGGGACGGTGATCGTGCAGCGAATTGGTACGAACAAGTGTTTGGAATGACCCGGTGGATGGACACGCCCTTCACCCTGTCCGGCGAGCAACTCGCAGCTGGCAAGAAAGGGGATCAGACCCGACTGATCATTCTCAAGGCCAATCATGATCTGATCGGCATGATCGGTTTGCTCGAATGGCTCGACCCGAAAATGGATGCGCCGGATGAGCTACCCACCGAGATCAAGTTTGGGGCGCCAGTCTTTGTCGTCGCTTCACAAGATGGCCGCGGCGCGCTCGAGCGGGCGCGGGCGCTTGGCAGCCGCATTCATTGCGAACCGCGCGAATGGTCGGTCACTGGCGCTGATGGCAAGGTCAAAGACATGATTGGCTGTTCGTTCTGGGACCTCGATGGCTATTTCTTTGAGGTCAATCAGGTCGTCAAAGTGCACGACTGATCCTGCATGACCGAGTTCTCGCGCCTCTCTGCCGGATTTGAACTCGATGAGTCGAGCGTCCAGAAATGGTGCGTTGCACGTCGGCCAGACGGCAATGTTCGCGCGGGTGATTTCGAATTGAAGCATGCGCCCATTCCAGAGCTTGAAGCTGGGGAAGTGCTGCTCCGAACGCAATATCTCAGCCTCGCGCCGGTTATGCGCGGCTATATGAGCGGAGAGGCGTTTGCCGGGGAACAGCCGCTGGCCATAGGCGATACGATCCATGGGCGCGGCGTCGCCCAGATTGTGAAGTCACGTCACCCTGAATGGCAAGAAGGGCAAGTTGTGCAAGGCCAGCTTGGCTGGCAGACATTCAAAGTCTCACGCATGACCCCCGAAGAGAAGTTTCGCCAGATGCCGCCGAACGGTTTGCCCGCCTCGCTTGGGCTGGGCGCGCTTGGCATGACGGGCTTGTCGGCCTGGGCGGGCTTCTACAATGTCGGCGACCCTCAAGATGGCGACACGGTCCTGGTCTCCGGCGCGGTTGGCGGCGTTGGCTCTTTGGTCATTCAAATGGCGGCAAATGTGAGCGGGTGCCGAACAGTTGGGATCGCAGGTGGTTCGACCAAATGCGCCAAGGCTGTAGAACTCGGATGTGAGATCGCCATTGATTACAAGGCCGAAGACGTTGCGTCCGCGTTGAGTGCAGCGCTGCCTGAAGGGCTCGACCTCTATTTCGACAATGTCGGGGGGGCAACTCTGGATGCTGCCATGGATCACCTCCGACAAAGCGCGCGAATTGTGCTTTGCGGTTCGATCAGCGAGTACACGCTCGAAACGCCATTTCGTTTGCCGAACTACACAAGACTGCGCCGCAGCGATGCGCAGATGCGCGGCTTCTTCGTCTATAATCATTTGGATGACTGGGACCGCGCCATGGATGAAATGGCTGATTGGATCCGCACCGGGCGCCTGAAGCCGGTTGAGCAGATCACAGACGGGTTTGAGCATATGCCCACCGCGCTGGCGGGACTCTATTCCGGAGAAAACATGGGCAAGCAGCTTTGCCGCGTGCGCGGTGAACCGGAGGATTGGATATGAGGCAGGGCTATCATGACTGAGAAACCTTTCGTTCGCTTTCAACGCGGAAATTTCGTCGTGTCAGACATAGCAAGAGCGCTGACCTTCTACCGCGATGTCCTCGGGTTCGAGGTCGCGTATCAGCACGGCCACAATCCGGAGAGCTACTCGATCCCGGTCTTCAATATCCCCGAAGGCGCAGAGCTCGGGTTCTGCACGCTATCGACCCAGGATCAGGTGCGCGTCATGGCGCTGACCGAAATCAAGGGCATCGACTTACCCCCGGTGCCACCGCCGCGTCGCAGCGCCATCGTGCTCGACATGGCGGATCCCGACACAGTCATGGAAGGCGCGCGGGCACTTGGTCTCATGGTCTATCCGGAAGAGCGACTTGAGACCAATGATGGCCGCATCGGGCGCGAAGTCGGGATCGTTGATTTCGATGATAATCTGGTCGTCATCTACACAATACTGGAGGGCACATCATGACCGAGACGACAGCGGCCGAGAGCAAGCCGTATCCGCCAGCGAGCAAAGGCTGGATCCTCGTGATCGCGCTGACGGTCGCTTATGTGTTCAGCTATGCCGATCGCAAGATTATCGAACTCCTGATTGAACCGATCAAGGCAGATCTCAACCTCTCGGACGAGCAGATCGGGTGGATCCTCGGGCCAGCCTTCTCAATTGTTTATGCCACGTCAGGCCTGTTCATTGGCTGGCTCGTCGACCGGGTTCGGCGGACCTGGCTGGTGGGCATCGGGATAGCCTTCTGGTCCATCGCCACAGCGCTGTCAGGCGTAGCGCAGAATTTCTGGCAGATGTTCATGGCCCGGCTCAGCGTCGGCGCCGGAGAGGCGACTCTCAGCCCCGCAGCCTTCTCGATGATTGGCGACAGTTTCCCACCAGAAGAACGCGGCAAGCCCATTGCTTTCTACACCATGGCGCTGACCATCGGCGCTGCTGCGGCAAGCTTTCTGGGCGGCGGCATCCTGATTTGGGCTAAGAACACTTCGGCCATCGATATCCCACTGCTCGGGACATTAGCGCCCTGGCAGACTGCGTTCTTCATGATTGGTATTCCAGGCCTGCTGGTCGCCGCCTGGTTCTTCTTTCTCGGTGAGCCGGAGCGACGCCTCACAACGATTGAAGATGACAGTCTCAAAGGCAATGATATGAGCGACGCGCTCGGATATGTGGCGCGTCATTGGGGCACTTATCTTGGCTATGTCTCGCTGATATGCGTCATGACCATCATCGCTTACAGCCAGGGATACTTGGCCTCGACGTTCAAGCGCGTTTGGGGCTGGGAAACCGAATATTATGCGTTCGTCAACGCCACCGCGATCCTCGCCATTGGCCCGGCGAACATCCTGCTCTGGGGCGTCTTGTCAGATCGCTGGACACAAGCAGGTATGTGCGATGCGCCGTTGCGGATCCTGATTGCAGGTTTCCTTGTCATGGTCCCGACCGGCGCGATCGCAATGCTGATGCCGACGGGGTGGAGCGCTTATGCGGTGCTTTGTATCAACACAGTCGGGATCGGCATGGTGTCCTGCATTGGTGTCACCGGCTTGCTGTTGATTACGCCGGCTCAGATTCGCGGTCAGGTCGTTGCGCTTTACTATATGGCGATCTCCATGGCGGGGCTGTGGCTCGGGCCACCGACAGTGGGGATTCTATCCTCACGCGTGTTCGGCGAAGATAACCTGAACCTCGCCGTTGGGGCGGTGCCGATCATGTATGGCCTCATTCCGTTCCTGCTGCTGCCCATCACGCGGCGGCTCTATATCGCGCAAATGAACCGGCTGGATAGCTCCAAGGCGGCCGAGGCATGAGCAGTCGCAAAGGATATAGCGACGGACCGGAAGGCCAGATCCATTGGCGCATGAGCGAGGGCAAGGGCAATGCGCCCGATCTCTACTGCTTCTCCCCAGCGCCATTCAGCTCTATTGCCTATGCCACCGTGCTTTCTTTTTTGGCGCAGGGGCGGCGGGCAATTGCCCCGGACTATCCGGGCCAAGGCGGTTCTGAAGGAGGCGGTCCGACGCCGAGCATAGAACAGTACGCCGACAGCATGTGCGCCCTGATAGAGGCACAGTCGGGCACCACGGACATCACGCTAACAGGGTTTCATTCCGGCTGCCTCGTCGCTGTAGAAGTTGCCCTGCGCCTGTCTGACCGCGTCGCCGGTCTCGCCTTGGTCGACGTCCCGGCCTTTGATCCGGAAACCCGGGCTAAGTACTTGCCGCAGGTCGGCGCTCCATTCGAGCCTGACACTGACCTGCAGAGCCAGGCGAAGGCCTGGGACCGGGCCGTGACCTCGCGCACGGAAACGCAACCCCTTGCCCGCAGTCTCGAAATGTTTGCCGATCAGGTTGCCGCGGGTGACCGACAGAACGCGACCTTCCACGCCGCCTTCACGTATAATGTCGAAGCCTGTTTCGCCCGGCTGTCAGCGCCAACCGCCATTATCGCGACGCAGTCCATGTTGCTGGAGCCAAGCCGCCGCGCCGCGCGTCTGATCGCGGGGGCTCGTCTGGTCGAACGCCTCGACATAAAGCGCTCCGTCTTGGACGAGCATGCCGAACAGACAGCGCAAGCTATTCTCGCAGCCTTGGACGACTAGTCCGATTGTGCTTTTGCGTGCGCCGCGACGAGGTCGCCAAAGAAGCGCAGGGCAGATCGGCTGGGCATGAAGAAATAGCCGCCCCCCTTCATGGTGACAAACGATTGCAGACCCTTGACCTGGATCGGTCCTGCGGCCGTCGGGATTGTGATGCGATTATCACCGCCGGGCGCATTGCCCGCGATTGAGTCATACTCGTCTTGCTGGCCGTGGAAGCGTGTATTGTTGAGCCAGGTTTGTTGCACAAACTCAAACTGCCGCTCGAGATTTGCGTTCAGGCACATGAAAAGCAAACCTTCGGTCCCGGCATCCTTGTCTTCATAGGCTCGGGCCCGGCGCAGGATGCGATGGCGGTTGGATAAAGCGATTTGTCCTTCCGCGTCGCCTGGAGCCTGACTGTCGCGAGGATTTGCGCGGCGGATATGCGCGCCGAGCGGACATTTCAGACCTTGCGGGTCTTCGGCGCCAAACTGGAACGCATTGTCATCGACCGAAAGTGTCCGCGTTGGCGCTGGAATGTCCTCATCTGGCCGCTTGACCAGAGAGGCGCCATTCCGCCATCGCCCCATGATTTTGGCGGCAAGCCATTCCTCATTGATATAGCTCAGACCATAGTCTGCGCGTGCCTTGGCCGCTTGATCCGTCAAGTGCTGGTCAAACCCGGCTCGGTCCTGTTGCAATTGTCGGACGACCAGGAAGGAGCCGTTCTTTCCAAGATCCCGCGGCGCCGTTTGCGGGTCTGTCCCGAATGCCGGGTAGTCGTCCAGAGCAGCGCTTGGCAAGGATGGCAATTGCGCTGCCCCGGGTGCCAGCGCGTTGACCATGGGCGAGGTTGGAAAATATTCGGTATTGTCGCGGTAGCCGAGCACGATTTCGCCGGCCTCAACCACATGCATCTTGTTGTGACCGGACAGACTGCCGCGCATGCCATTGATGACCAGTTGCGAGATGCCATCGACGAAGCCGAACGGTTCCGTCATCGGATTGTTCTTGATTTCCTTTGTGGTGATCGATTTTTCAATGATGAAGCCCGCCGCTTCCAGCTTGGCTCTCACAGCGGCGACTTCGATCTCAAGCGCGTCATCATTCTTGGCGTAGACCATCAGCATCGCATCGGGTTCGGACGCCGAGCCCCAGGTCCAATCCGAGTGATTGTCATCCCCCAGGATTTGCTTCCGCCCGGGGCTGACCATCCCGCTGCGAAACGCGCCAGGCAGGGATGCGAAACTGTCACTCGCCAAGCCTTTGTGTACGTGATGGATCTCGTTCAAGCGCAGCCGTTTCAGACCAGACGGAGAGATGGCAACATTGATCGCCCGTGCCTCCGTTGGGTCGATGCGTTGATCGAACGTAGCCGGGCTGTGGTGCGGCGCTTCCGACTTCCCGGAAAGGTCTGAGAACCAAGTCGCCAACGCCTCGTCGCCAGCTGGACCCGCCGGCGGGAAGTTCAGAGCCATCACCCGGGCGGATTTCAGCTTGCCCATTCCGCGCAGGATCACGCTTTGAATCTCCTGCGTTTCCAAGGTGGTTTGAGGCCGCGTGCGCGAGGTCATCAACTCAACAAGCGCGCGATACTCACTGTCCGTCCGGGCCTTGGCGAGGCCTTCACAGATCATGGCATTGCGGCGAATATCCCGCGTCGAAAGGTCCTTGAACCGGGCAAACCAGAAGCGCGACACCCGCTGGTGATGCCGGATCCAGCGCTTGAAACGGGTCGCATCCTTGGCCCCTTTGAACAGCAGGTTTTCCGTCTCAGGGAAGCCTTTGCCATTGCTCCAGACCCCGGTCTGGCCCCAGCGGGCCTTGGTTACAAAGTCCTCGAAATAGGACTCCCCGCTGCCATCGTAATTCGAATAGAAGACCATCGTGTGCGACTTGGGCAGCAAGTACCAGCGTGCGAAATGGATGGTGCCGAGATCGAGGACGAAGCCAAATCTGAACCGATACAGGACCAGCGTCTTGATGAAGTAGAAGCCGATAAACATCGTCACCCGGCGCAGCCAGCGTGGATTATCCTTGAGCGGGGTCACGAACACGATGTGGTTCTGGGCATGATCCGCCCGGTTCTCACGCTCCATGATGTCCTGGTACTTTTCCAGGTCGAGGTCTGTGTCTTCCGGTGGAAGTTCGTCTTCGCTGGCTTGCAAGAGGCGCAGAAACAAAAAGCCAAAAACCAGAACGGCGACGAGCCAAAGCAAAATCCCGAACACAGCGGAAACAGCAAGTGTCCAGGCCAGGCCGATCAGCGCGTACACCCGTGTCCAGTAGTTTGGATCGGGCGTCAGTTCCAGCGCATGGGTGCCCCAGATCCCGACTGGCGTCAGGACGAGATAGAGCAGCGTGGTGGCCGCCGCCCAGCCAAATAAACTTGTCTGCGAACCGCCGCCAAACAGGGGTTGCCGGAGCCCATGGGCGACGTAAAAAACGACGAAAGCGGCAGCGATATGGACAGTATTGATCGCCAGATGGCCGAGGTCGCTCCAACCGAATGCTTTGGGAAAGCCGCTATTCGCGAAAGCGAAATAAGTCAGCCAAAACAGCGCTATACCACCGAAAACAGTGAACTGAAATCCGCGATCCTGCAGGTAAAGACTGAGCGTTTCGCCGAGCGGCAGAGTCGGGCGCCTGGAGACGGAAGGGGTCTTCTGGATCGGCCGAACCATGTCGGCGGCATGCGCGCCGTCGTCAGCGTGTTTGAGCTGCCGGCGAATGAACTCAACCGCTTCGCGCGCGGTCGCATCCTTGCTTCCGGAGCGTTGCAGAAACGCGTCGAAATGTGCGCGGGCCTTGCGAGACAACGCTCGCTCTTCTGCAATTTGCGGCGCCGACTGCTCGGGAAGGCCGTTAAAGTTGAGCCCCATCGTTTTCTGCTTGGGGTCGGGCCAGGGCGTGATCTTGAGCTCGTAATTGCGCGCCAGTAATCCGGCGATCACCTTCTCGCGCGTCGGATCGGTCAAGCCGAACGCGGTCGCCATGATTTTCTGAAACGGGTCGACATCCCACAGCCCATGCACGAAAGCTGCGATGGCGGGCTCGGGATCTCCGTCGGCATTCAGTTCAACCAGCAGGTTCGCCGGAATATTGCGGTCCTCGTCGGCGATGGCGGTCATATGCATGAACTGAATGTGCGGCTGCGCCATCAGGCCCGTCCGCGCGTCCTCACCGGCGGGATTACCGAGCTCATCAAGCCAGCGATTGATCCGCGTGGCATCATCTGGACGCTCCAGCGGGACGCAGATGGTCAGCATGCTATGGCGTCGCAATCCGGTCTCCGGTTTGAACGTCATCTGCATATGAACCGGGAAGGGGCCGGTCCGCTCCATCTTTCCGGATGGACCGGTGGCAGGTTTCAGATCTTCGCAGGTCAGCAAGTGTTTGAAAGACTGGGTGATCATCACCCGAAAAATCTGCTCGCCGATGCAATAGTGCAGCAGATCAGCGCCGCCAAAGGAGAGATCATCACGACCGAGATCGCGGGTTTCGTCAAAACGTTTGATACTCCCGCCAAACTTGCGACCGTCAAACATGGCGGAATAAGCCGCCGCCAGGATGGTCGCGCCCGCCGGAATCTTGTCGACGCGCTTATTGCGTTCATCGGTTGAAGCTGCATCGCGGTCTTTAACGACATAGCGCGGCAAGCCGGGCAGAATGGGCGGCTTGAACCGCATCGCTTCGAGCAGGATCCGCTCAAGCGTATCATCGTCGCCAGCATGGGCTGCGGCCTTCGCCCGTTTCATCGCGCCCGGACGTTTCAGGAGGACTTCCAGGATGCCGCCGCCGCCGCCAGCCCCGGTGGCCACGAACCCGACCGCGAGCCCCATGATCATGCCGCGGATTTCAGCGTCGCTCGGCCCTTGATCAGGATCTGCGAGTTGCTGCGCGACCAGGCGTCCAATCACGGTATCCGTCATCCAGTCGCAATAGGCCTGACCGTGTCGCTCAGCCGCTTCCTCCGGGAATTGCAGGCAGTACCGCGCCTGCGCGATGGCCTTGTCGGTGACCGGATGGATACGTTTCGCCCCCGCCATGGCGAGCGTCCGGACATGTTCCGCCCCATTATAGTCCGCAAACAAGAGCGCGCTCAGCGACATCAGCCAGCGCGCAAACGCGTTCGGATCTTCCGGCTCCAGCCCGTAATGATGGCAACACGTCTCCACCGCGATGCGATTGAGATAATCCTCGATCACGTCAAACTCGCCTGCTGCGGCCTTGATCAGCTGCCGCGCCGTTTCCGCGGCTTTGGGTTTGACGAACTTGTCGAGGTCACCAGCTTGAAAGGCCGGCGGTTTGCCCGCCATGCCGTGCATAATGCACTGAAACTGGCGATCATAATCCGCGCCGCGGCCCATACCGAGCAGGAAGCCCGCCCCGCCAGTCAGCGCATCCATTTCCGGCCCATAAGGCGCCTCGAACCGCTCATCATGCCGGCGAATATATTCAACGTCTTCGTAGCGTGTGACGAAATAGATGCCGTTGATTTTTTGAACCGGGAAGAAGGTGCGCAGGATGGCATAGAGCCAACGCTGCTGGATCAGTTTTCCGATCGCGCGGCCGAACCAGGACTTTGATTTGAGGACTGAGAAATCGAATTCGGTATCGTCGATCGCGCGCCTGTCAGGGGGGCGGTCCGCCTCTATCCGCTCCAGGTCCTTGATCCGGTCGTAATATTTCGCGTCTGCCACACAACCCTCCTAGCCCCCCGCATTAGACTAGCGAACGCTGACGCACTCTTCCGTGACGCGTGTCACAGATCTAGGCGACGATCATCGCCCCGTCAGAGCCTTGATCACGGCTGAGTTCCTCGCGCGCTTGGGCCATGCCTTGTTTGAAAAACTGGTTCCATTTCGCATCCTGAAACGGAAGCCAGTCGATATAGGGTTTGTCAAAGAAGTCCGGCCGTCGGATGAGCAAGGCGCCGAGGGCCTGAGCCGCGCGCCGTTCCTGCCCGGATTGAACCAGAGCCGTAATTTCAGTCATCCGGGCATGCCAGTAGGACTGGCGCAGTTCGAGCGATCGACGGGCCAGCGATATGGCGCGGTCATAGTCGCCAGCCATGCAATGCGAACAGGCAAGTTCGCCAAGGGTCACGAACTGATAATAGTCCTGCGAGTTGAGCCGGAGGGCGGATTCAAGGCTGGCAATCGCCTGATCCGGACGCCCCATCAACATGTGACAGCTGCCAATCTGGGAATGGGCGTGGGCGTGGCTAGGATTGAGGTCGAGAGATTCCTTGAAATGCGTTAGCGCTTGTTCCGGCTGGCCGCGCAATATCTCGGCCGCGCCAATCAGGAAATGCCCGCGACTGTCATGCTGATTGGATCGCTGCGCGCGCTTGGCGAGTTCGCGAAACTCGGTCACGTTTTGCGGCGGCTTGCGCTGGGTCCAGCAATCCAGCCAGTGCCAGAAACTGAGCTGGATCAGCGCTTCGGAATTCTCCGGATCTTGCTCGACGGCCGCTTCCAGCATCTCGCGGGCGAGTTCGGAATCCTTCTGCGTCAGCTTGTTCAGGTGCCAGCGTCCTCGCCAGACCAGATCCGAGATGTTTGACCGGCTCAATCTGCTGGCGCGGGCGCGGATCGTTTCGGCCTGTTCCAACTGGCCTTCCAGAGTGCCGGTGACGATATCGCACACCTCTTCCAGTGCGGCGACGACTTCATCATGTTCCAGGAGATAGCTGTCCGACCAAAGAATATGACTGGTCGAGCCATCGACGAGACGAAGCGAGATTCGAAATTGCGGTCCGTGATCCGCAAATTCACCGGCCACAAAATAGCGCGCGCCGAGGCGCGTGGCCGCTGTGTGATACGGCACGCCCGCGGCAGCCACCGAGAAGCTGGAATTGCGATCAATCACCGGTACCTGCCGCATATGCGACAGCGCAACGATCAGGCTGTGGCTGAAACCCTCTGCGAGGTGGGTATGAGCGACACTGTGCGAGGCATTGCTGAGCGGGAAAACCGCAATGGCTGAACGCCCGCCAAATCCGGAAACGGGCGCGGCCACGTCGATTTCAAATGGGTCGGAGATATCGACGGCGCCGTCTGCGCCTGGGACTTCCAGTTCAAACGCCTCAACGGGACGCGGAATGTTCTTGAACCGTAAAATGCCAATGCTGGTCATCTTGTCATGGTGATCTGTCGGTAGCGCCTGTTTAATCTCGTTAGAGACCAACATACCGCCTGCGGGCGCTGTTTCCTGCAGCCGGACGGCGATGTTCACGACATCGCCGTGTAAATTTTCATTGTCGACGATCGCGTCGCCGCAATGGACGCCAGCGCGCAACCAGACCTGTTGATCGGGTTCGGCCTCGAAATTGTGGGCGCGCAATTGTTCCTGGATGTCGAGGCTGGATCGCACCGCGTCCGATTCATTGCTGAACTCGACCAAAAAGCCGTCGCCAGCGCGCGAGAATAGACGGCCGTCAAAGCGATCAGCACTGGTTCGGATCTTGTCTTCGCAAAAACGGATAGCGCGGACCGTGGCATCCGGATCGAGCGCCATCTTGCGGCTATAGCCGACCATGTCGGTCGACAAGACCGAAACTGTGCGTCTTTCAAACACCTCAGTCATCTTGCCCAGTACCCTCTTTCTGGACTCTGTTTTGGCAATCAGAAGGGCTAATGCCAAGTTTTATTGTCGTTTTTCTGGCTTTGTTTCCGCTGCGCAAGGTTTCCGGGCAGGCGCTCCTTGTCGCTTTTGGGGGCCTGAGTCGGCCGTCAGGCGCGGCTGGTTCGGAAGAAAAAATGCTTCACCAGACGCCAGAGGCCATAGAGCAGGGCCAGGAAGATCAGACCCGCCACGACCAAAATCCAGCCATAGCGCTTACGCAACTTGGCGCGTGTATTCGCTTCTACCTGAACCAGCGTGTTGTAATCAGCGGGCATTTCCAGCACGCCAACACTTTCTGCATAGGCCTGATAGTCTGCCAGCAACTCTGCTTTCTTGTCCGGGAGCTGGTCTGAGAGATCGCGCGTTTCGCCCGGGTCTTCGGCCATATCGTAGAGCCGCCACGCCGCATCTCCGGTCGGCGGCATGTGACGCGTGATTTTGAAATCACCCTTATAAAGCGCTGAATTCCCTGAAACTTCCATGCCGATCGGATCGTCCGGACCATAGACCTGGTCCTGCTCTCCGGAGAGTAGAGGCAACAGGCTGCGACCGGTGATCGTGTCGTCGCCCTCCACGCCGACCATATCAAGCAGGGTGGGCGCCACATCGCTGACCAGCGACATGGCTTCGACGCGTTGCGGCGCAATGCCGGGACCTGACATGATCAGCGGCGCCCGGATGCCGCCTTCGGCCATGTAGAATTTGTACAGCGCACCCGGCGAAGCGGCCGCATTGGCCCATTCCGGCCCGATAAAGCCCCAGCTGCCGCGCTCGCCCATGCGCTCGAGGTCATCAATATGATAGCCGTTCAGGTGCATCCACAGCGCGAGCCGGGAGTCATTGTCCCCGCGATTATGTTCCGGACCGTTGTCAGAGGTGATGACGAAAATCGTGTTCTCGTATGCGCCAATCTCTTCGAGGTGCGCGATCAATCGACCGATATGCACATCCATCGCTTCCAGCATCCCGGCATTGACCTGCATGCGGGCGGTATAGAGCGCGCGGTCTTCTTCGGTCAGATCGGCCCAATTGCGAGAGCCGTCCGGCATGGGTGCGAGCGCGGCGCCCTCCGGGATAAGACCCATCGCCATTGCCCGCTGGTGCCGTGCCTCGCGCAGTGCGTGCCAGCCCTCGTCATAGACACCGTCATAGTTCGCAGTGAACTCCGGCGGCGCCTGGACCGGGATGTGAATGGCCTGAAAGCCGAGAAAGGCGAAGAAGGGGGCGTCTGGGCTCGCTTCGTCGAGATAGGAAATCATCTTGTCGACAATGAACTCGGACGAATAGAAGTCATCCGGTAGCGCAGCGGCTTCGCCGTCTTCATACCACGGGGCGTCGTGATAATAGGGCATGTAGGACTTGTCGTCCCAATTGTCGGCGCCAGATGCATCCAGCGCGAAAGAGCGATCAAAGCCG
The DNA here is from genome assembly GCA_013214545.1 of Henriciella sp. Lineage (GTDB taxonomy): Bacteria > Pseudomonadota > Alphaproteobacteria > Caulobacterales > Hyphomonadaceae > Henriciella. The sequence goes on along the minus strand of JABSQB010000010.1, from coordinate 67,799 downwards.
TGGGCCGACGGTAGATCCCCTTTGCGGCTACCCATATGCCACTTGCCCGTCATCAGCGTCTGATAGCCAGCGGGTTGCAAACGCCCTGCGAGTGTCTGAACGCCTGGCTCCAAAGCCATGGAGTAGCCCGGTTGTCCGACATGTTCTTTGGGCAGCACTTCCGGAATCGTCGAAACGCCCGTGAGGTGATTGTCCATGCCCGTCAGCAGCATTGCGCGTGAAGGCGAACAGAGCGGGGAGGTACGATATTGCGTGAACATCGCGCCGCTCGCAGCCAGTCGGTCGATATTGGGCGTGCGGGCTTCGCCGCCATAGATCCCGAAATCCATCAAGGCAGCGTCATCGACCAGCATAATCACGATATTTGGCTGGTCGGGCTCTTGCGCGGTCATCGCGCCAAAGCTGAAACAAGACAGAAGGGCGGAGGCGAGAAGACGGTACAACATTCAAAATCTGTAGGAATCGGCAATTTGAATGTCAATTGTGACGCCGGGTCGGTTCCGACAGTTGACAAAAAGAGACCGGAGCGACGCGCGGCTCCGGTCTGTCAGAGTTTACCAAGAGACGGTTTTGCTTACTCAGCCGGCACCATCTGAGGCCGTTTCTTTGCTGCGCGGCGAGCCGCCTTGATCGCCTGAGCGCGGGCTTCCTGTTCATCGAGGCGCTGGAGATAGTTCGGATGCTCCGTGCCCATCCAGCGATCCCACCAAGTGAAATAGAAGCCGAAATTACCCGTTCCGCGCTCATGGTGCATGTCATGGTGCGTGACTGTGGTCAGCCAGCCGAGGACCGGCATCCGGGCCCAGCTGCGCGGGAAAACCTCATAACCAGAATGCGCCAGCGCATTTTTGAAGATCATGATCGCGAGCACGATGTAGAGCGCGAGGCTGTGCGTCGGGATCAGGATCAAAGCCAGCGGCACATACATATACTCGATGACCGCTTCTGCCGCCGCGAAATTGTAAGCGGTGAATGGCGTCGGATTGTGCGAGCGGTGATGCTGCATATGGGTCGCTTTGTAGAGCTTCGCCGTATGCATGGCGCGGTGCGTCCAATAGAAATAGGCGTCATGCAGAATGATCAGCAACGGGATCGAAACCCAGAACCACAGCATGCCATATTCAGCAAAATCATCATACTTCTGGAACAGACCAATATCGGCGGCCTCGAAGATGAAAATGTCCATCGCCACGAACACGCAAACGGTCTTGAAGGAGTGTTTCAGCTCCATCTGAATCTGCTTGGCGCGCGGGGTCGGCTTGCGGATTTTCCGTGTCTCGATGAAGCGATGCAGCACTACCCAGAGCACAAAAAACGTGACCAGCGTGCCCATCGCATAGCGGGTGGCTTCAAACTGAATGCCGCCGAACACGCGCGGGCCGAGATACTCAGTGAAGAAAGGGATGATTTCCATAGTGATCGTCCTCATTTGTCGATGACAACAGCACATCACAGGCGCCGGAAATTTGCTCCGCATCCGCGAAAATGGCGGCACAATTTCAAAATTGAGGACGTTTTTCTAAGATTGCGCAGCCTCGGCCAGAGCTTCAGAGCGGAACTGGCTGGGCGTCGTGCCTTCTTCGGTTTTGAAGGCCCGGTTGAAGGTCGCGAGCGAGGCGTAGCCGACATCCATGGCGATGGTCAGGATGGGCGTGCGTGCCTGCTCGGGATCGGCCAGCGCTGTCTTGGCTTCCGCCAGGCGATACTGGTTGAGGAAGGCCGCAAAATTGCGATAGCCGAGCCCTTTATTGATCAGGGCGCGCAATTGATGCTCCGGCACGCCCAGCTTGGCGGCAAGCTCGCCGATGCCAAGGCCGTGCTCGCGATAGAGCTTGTCCGCTTCCATCGCCGCGACGAGGCGGGCATGTGTCGCCTGATCTTTGGGGTCGACTTTGGCTTGTGCGACCGGTTGAGCGGCAGTGCGTTCGAAAAGCAGGGTTTCGGGTAACAGTTTCAAAAACCAGAGCGCGCCGATGATGATCATCGGAAAAGCAATGATCGATCGGGCCGTGGTGAACCATGTGGGATCGTCATTATCAAAGGTGAGACCGTAGTGCAGCGCTTCGCCTGCCATGATAATAAAGGCGGTCGCCCCAAGGCCCAGGATGAACCAGAGGCGCGTCCGGCGTCTGGCCTCAATCAAGTCATCCTTGCGACCACTCCAGGCCGTCCAGAACAGGTGCGCGAGCACGGAGAAACCGAGGATCCGATTGGCCGCAATCGAAGCATAGGTGAGTGGCTGAATGTTCCAATAGATCGACGATTGAATGCAGAGGACGAATATGGTGGTCGCGACCAGTGCGGCCCAGTGAATGCGCCGCATCTCGAAATCGTCCTGGAACAAAGAAAGCGCAAACAGCCAGAGCAGGATGATGTTCGGGATATGAATGATCCACGCGATCGCCACGACCGCAAACGGGGCACCGTACCAGCCGGGCATGGTATTGAGCAGCATACCGGAAAGACAGATACACATCGCCCCGGCCAGTCGCCCTTGCAGCAAATGGCGCGCATCGCGCAGCACGATCGCGGCCACGAGCAGCAGGATCGTGATCCCCGAAAACCGAAACGCAGCATCCAGTAAAAGCATCGCCGTAGTCCTGCCCGCATTCGCGGTCAGGTCAAGCACCGCACTTCCCCCTAGCCAAGTCTGGCAGTTCTGCATAACAGGATGAAAAGTTTCAAACTGAACAAAAAGATACGCCGATGCGCCTCTCCCGTTACTTTATTCCCGTCTCCAAAGACGTGCCCGCTGATGCGACGATTGCCAGCCACAAATTGATGCTGCGAACCGGCATGGTCCGCCAAAATGGTGCGGGGATCTATTCCTGGCTGCCCCTGGGCTTTCGGGTCCTGAAAAAGATCGAACAGATCGTCCGCGAGGAAATGGACCGGGCTGGCGCTATTGAAATGCTGATGCCCACGCTTCAGCAAGCTGATCTCTGGCGGGAATCCGGGCGCTATGACGATTATGGCGAGGAGATGCTGCGCATAACCGACCGGCATAATCGCGACATGCTCTACGGCCCGACCAATGAAGAGATGATCACGGATATCTTCCGCTCATTTGTGAAGAGTTACAAACAGCTGCCGATCAATCTCTATCATCAGCAATGGAAGTTCAGAGACGAGATCCGGCCCCGTTTCGGAATCATGCGCGGGCGCGAGTTTCTGATGAAAGACGCTTATAGCTTCGATCTGTCGGAAGAAGCTGCGCGGGTGTCGTATCAGAAAATGTTCGCCGCCTATCTCAATACGTTTGATCGGATGGGGATCACGGCGATCCCGATGCAGGCCGACCCAGGCCCGATTGGCGGCGATCTCAGCCATGAGTTCCTGATCCTCGCTGATAGCGGCGAGAGTGAAGTCTATTGCGACAAGGCCGTGCTGGATGTGCCAGCGCCGGGCGCGGATTTTGACTTTGATGATCTCGGCGCTCTTGAAGCCGAGATGACCAAGCGCACACAATATTATGCGGCGACGGATGAGAAGCATGACGAAGCGGCGTTTAACGCCATCCCGGCCGATCGCCAGGTGAAGGCGCGCGGCATTGAAGTCGGCCATATCTTCTATTTTGGCACCAAGTATTCCGAACCGATGAAAGCTGAAGTGCAGACCAAGGAAGGTGAGCTCGTCACCATTCATGGTGGCTCTTACGGCGTCGGCGTGTCGCGCTGTGTCGGCGCGATTATTGAAGCGAGCCATGACGAGAATGGCATTATCTGGCCGGACGAAGTGGCGCCATTTGGCGCGGGTATCATCTCAATGAAGCCGGACGATGCCGATGTCGCCGCCGTGGCAGACGAGGCCTATGCCAAACTGGTCGAGGCTGGCAAAGACCCGCTCTATGATGAAAGCGCAAACCGCGCCGGACCGAAATTCGCGCGCATGGAGCTGATTGGTTTGCCGTGGCAGATCACAGTCGGGCCGCGCGGTGTAAAATCTGGCACCGTCGAGCTGAAACGCCGGGCGAGCGGCGAGAAGGAAGACCTGTCGCTGGAATCGGCGATTAACAAGGTGATGAGCACGTGATGCCAGTGCTCCACGATTTCTCCACATTCACCAACTAGCGATCCAAGCATGAGCAGAGCCACGCCTTTCGGACAAGTCGAACGCACGCTGGCCTGGCGTTATTTGCGGGCGACCCGGGCGAATGGCGGTGTGTCTGTTGTGTCCATCGTATCCTTTATCGGAATCCTTCTGGCCGTCATGGCTTTGATCGTCGTGATGTCGGTGATGAGCGGCTTTCGCGCCACATTGCTTGATGCGATGCTGGGCGGGCAGGGGCATGTCTTTGTTTTCACGCAGGACGAACCTGCCACAAGTGTCGACGATCTCGCGCTGAAAATCGAAGCTTTGCCTGAAGTCGAACAGGCGATGCCGATCATCGAACAACAGGTCCTCGCGACGACAGATCGACGCCAGAGCGGCGCGATCGTTCGTGGTGTGCGCACCGACGATCTCGACAATCTTCCTTTCCTCGATGGCGGTGCGGCGGCAGCGCAAGCCTTCGGCTTTGGCGAGGGCCGCAATGGCGGCGATGTGATTATGGTCGGCCGGTTTCTCGGAGCTGAGCTTGGCCTTTATCCGGGCGACAAGGTGACCCTGATCACTCCAGAGGGGATTAAAGGCCCGTTTGGGGTCACGCCGCGGCGCAAGACCTATACGGTCGGAAACTTTTTTCAAACGGGCAGCGTCGAACTTGATCAGCTCTACATTCTCATGCCGATCGAACAGGCGCAGCTCTTTTTCGGACGCAAGGATGTCTATGACAAGATCGACCTGCGTTTGCCCGATCCGATGGTCACGGAGCGCGCCGAAGCAGCGGTGCAAGAAGCGCTCAATTATCGCTTCCCAACCCAAAGCTGGAAAGTGCAGCGTGAGGCCTATTTCAGCGCGCTTAACACTGAACGTTCGATGATGATGATCATCATGCTGATCCTGATCATGATCACTTCTCTGAATATCATTACCGGTGTTGTGATGCTGGTGAAGAACAAGACGAGCGACATTGCGATCCTGCGCACGGTCGGTACGTCGCGCGGCTCTGTTATGCGGGTCTTCCTGATGATCGGTGCGCTGCTGGGTTTGACGGGCGCGTTAATCGGGGCAGCACTTGGCGTGGCTATCGTGATGAACATCAATGTCGTGATTGATGGTGTAGGCGCGTTGATTGGCCGCGAGCTTTTTCCGCCAACCGTCTATGGCCTTGATGGCCTACCGGCTGTGCTGGACTGGACCGAGGTCACGTTGGTCACGCTCTGGGCCATGGGCATGTCAATGCTGGTGACAATTTGGCCAGCTTGGGCGGCGGCCCGTCTCGACCCGGTTGAAGCGCTGAGGTTTGAGTGATGACAGCGGTTCTCGAACTCCGCGATATTGTCCGGCAGTACAAGTCGGAAGCTGGGATACTGAGCGTCCTGAACGGGGCTAATCTTACCCTCAATCCGGGTGAATTGGTTGGCCTTGTCGGGCCGTCCGGCTCCGGTAAGTCGACCCTGCTTCATACGGCCGGCCTGCTTGAAAAGCCGGAAGGCGGACAAGTCTTTCTGGAAGGTGAGGACTGCGTCGCGCTGGGCGATTCCGGCCGCACGCGCCTGCGCCGCGAAAAGCTCGGTTTCGTCTATCAGTTCCACCACTTGCTGCCCGAGTTCAATGCCCGCGATAATGTCGCCATGCCATTAATGGTCGGCGGAATGAAACGCCGCCAGGCACGCGAAAAGGCGGATGCGCTGCTGGCTGAAATGGGGCTCTCAGATCGAACCAAGCACCAGCCTGGCCAGATGTCCGGCGGGGAGCAGCAACGAGTCGCGATTGCCCGGGCGCTGGTCAATGATCCGCGGCTGGTGATCGCTGATGAGCCGACAGGCAATCTTGATCCGGCGACGACGGAGCGGGTCTTCCAGAGCCTGATCCGGATGGCGCGCAGCGAAGGCGCTGCCGTGCTGGTCGCAACCCACAATATGGCGTTGACGGAGCACATGGACCGCGTGCTCACACTCAAAGATGGAAAACTCACAGATTTCACCTGAGTTCGCCTTTTGTTCTTATCGAAAAGCTGATACATAAAAAACAGTCATGCGCGGGGTCGCGTGCGAGCCACTTCTGAGTCGCGAGTGAGGCGTGTGTGGGTCGTGTGTCGCACGTGTTTCAGCAGCGAAGAATCGCGTCACTGTCGTGGGTTCTGACACGCTTTTATAGGGCTTGAACGCAAAGGGAGCATTCGTGGGACAGACGCCTTTCATCCATCTCGCCGTGCGCACCTCCTTCTCGCTGTTGGAGAGCATGATAGGCACCAAGGGCCTGACCAAATGGTGCGTAGATCAAGGGATGCCCGCGGTCGCTGTTGCTGACCGAAACAATATGTTCGGCGCGCTGGAACTGTCCGAAAGCCTGGCGGGCGCTGGGGTGCAGCCGATCATGGCTGTCTGTTTCGATGTCACCGATGGCGCGCACCAGGAGACGATAACCCGGCTGTCGCTCTACGCGCAGAATGAGGTTGGATATCAACGCCTTATGGCGCTTTCATCCTACGCTTACCTGGATGCAGAAGATGGCGTGCCGCGCATTCATAGACGCTATCTGGAAGAGAAGACGGACGGCCTTATCGTTCTGACCGGCGGCGCTCAAGGCGAGGTCGCGCGCCATCTTCTGCGTGGCAAAACGGAGGATGCCAAGCGCGCGCTCCAGACCCTCGCCGATCAATTCCCCGGGCGTTGCTATGTCGAGATCACGCGTCACGGATCAGCCGAAGAAATGCAGACAGAACCAGGCCTCCTGGCGCTTGCTTATGACCTGAACCTGCCCATCGTCGCCACCCAGGACGCCCGCTTCATGAAGTCCGACGACGCGGGCGCGCATGATGCCATGATGTGCATCGCTAATGGTGCCTATCTCGGACAGGAAGACCGACCGCAGGTTGAGGCGCAGCAATATCTCAAAACCGACGCCGAGATGCGTGAGCTGTTTGCTGATCTACCGGAGGCGATCGACACGACAGCCGAAATCGCCCGGCGCTGCGGGATCCGATCGGTCAAACGAAACCCGATCTTGCCGAACTTTGGCGATGGATCGCGGTCTGAGATCGACGAGCTGAAACTGCAAGCCAGGCAAGGTCTGGAGGCCCGCCTTGCCGAAGCGCCGCAACTCTATGCGCCGCGCGAGACCTATTTCGAGCGGCTGGACTATGAGCTGGGCATTATCGAAGGCATGGGCTTTCCCGGCTACTTCCTGATCGTTGCCGATTTTATCAAATGGTCCAAGGAACAGGGCATTCCGGTCGGACCAGGACGGGGGTCTGGTGCGGGCTCGCTGGTCGCCTGGGTGCTGACCATTACCGACCTCGATCCGCTGCGCTTTGATCTGCTGTTCGAACGCTTCCTGAACCCGGAGCGGGTCTCGATGCCCGACTTCGATATTGACTTCTGTCAGGAACGCCGCGGCGAAGTGATCCGCTATGTGCGCGACAAGTACGGGGCGGAATCGGTCGCCATGATCATCACCTTCGGCACATTGCAGGCCAAGGCTGTGGTCCGCGATGTTGGCCGCGTCATGCAGATGCCCTACGGCCAGGTCGACCGTCTCGCTAAGCTGATCCCGTTCAACCCGGCCAAGCCTCCTAAGCTTTCCGAAGCGATCGACGACGAACCGAAGTTTGACGAGGAGATCAGCCGCGATCCCCGCGTAGGCGAACTGCTGGATACGGCACTGGCGCTGGAAGGCATGTACCGAAATGCCGGAACGCATGCTGCGGGTGTCGTCATCGGTGACCGGCCGCTGACCGAGCTGGTGCCGCTCTATAACGATCCGCGCGCCGATCTACCTGCGACCCAGTTCAATATGAAATGGGCTGAATCTGCGGGTCTGGTGAAGTTCGACTTTCTTGGCCTGAAAACGCTGACCGTGATTGACCGGGCCCTGAAATTCATTCGCCGCGATGGCCAGGATGTCGGGCCTGAATGGCATAGTCTGGACGACGCGGCGACGTACGAGCTGATGGCCTCTGGTGAGACGCTCGGTGTGTTCCAGCTGGAAGGCCAGGGCATGCGCGACACGCTGCGCAAAGTTCGACCGGGCAATCTGGAAGACGTGATCGCGATTATCTCGCTCTATCGTCCGGGCCCGATGGACAACATCCCTGTTTATGTCGCGGGTAAGGAAGACCCCAACACGATCAAGTATCAGCATCCTGACCTCGAGCCGATCTTGCAGGCAACCTACGGTGTGCCTGTGTATCAGGAACAGGTTATGCGGATGGCGCAGGAAATTGCTGGCTATTCGCTTGGCGAAGCGGACCTGTTGCGCCGCGCCATGGGTAAGAAAAAGCTCGAAGAAATGGTCGCTCAGCGAGAGCGCTTCCTGAAAGGGGCGAAAGAGCTGAAACAGATCGAAGCGCCGCTCGCGAATGACATCTTCGATACGATGGAGAAGTTCGCCGGCTACGGGTTCAACAAATCTCATGCTGCCGCTTACGCCCTGATTGGGTATCATACCGCCTATCTGAAGCGCCATTTCCCAGTGGCATTCCTCGCGGCCTCAATGAGCCTTGATCTGCATAATACGGACAAGCTCGCCGCGTTCTTCCAGGAGGCCCGGCGTCTGAAGATCCCGGTGGTTGCGCCGAACGTGAATGAATCGACCGCCGACTTCGATGTCCGGGATGGCTCGATTGTCTATGCCCTCGGCGCGCTGAAAGGTGTTGGACCAGAAGCGATGAAGAACCTCGTTCTGCAGCGCGAAACGGGCGGCGACTACAAGTGCCTCCATGACCTCGCTGAGCGGGTGGACCCGAAAGACATCAACAAGAAGTGTTTCGAGCAGCTCTCAAAAGCTGGCGCGTTCGATCAGCTCGAGCCAAACCGGGCGCGGGCGCTGAAATCAGCGCCGATGCTGGCCTCGGCCTGCGCTGCTTCAGCGGAAGATCGCGCGGGCGGGCAGGGCGGTCTGTTCGGCGACGCGGAACCAGCCATGCGGACAGATCTGCCCAAAGCGGCCGCCTGGAACATGCAGGAAAAGCTGGATCAGGAGTTTGCCGCCATCGGCTTTTACTTCTCCGGCCATCCGCTGGACGATATTCTCGACAGTCTCGAAGACGGTCGGATCACCTATGCGATGAATATCGAGGAATCGGCCGTCGATGGCAGACCAATGGAGCTGATCGGCGTGGTCCGCCGCCGGGTTGAAAAGCCGGCGCGAAATGGTGGCAAGTTCGCCTTCCTCACCCTGTCTGACCCCACCGGCGAAGTGGAGCTGATGGTGATGCCGGAACTGCTCTCCGATGTGCGCGAGCAGCTGGAGCCTGGCGCGGCGGTTGTGATCCTCACCGAAGTGCGCCGCCGCGACGACGAAATCCGTCTGTCCGCCCGTAGAGTCCAGCCGATCGAACAGGCCCGGATCGCCAAGAAAGCGCCGGCGCTTTCAGTGAAGATGGAGAAGGGTGCGGACGTGACGGGCCTTGCAGCCATCGCTGCGCGTCTGAAGGGCGCGTCCGGGCAGGATCGCGGCGAAATCTTTGTCCGGATGCCGATCGACGATGGTCGTGTCGTGACACTTCGATTGCCTGATACTTACCCGACTGGGATTGAAGCCTTGCGGGCGCTGAAAACCGCGCCGGGTGTCGCCCGCGTCGACCACGAAGCGGCCTGATTGGTTGCAATCTGAACTGTACGGTTGCGCCCGCCGCCAATTCATGTATAGACCCGCGCCATAACCCCCGATGCGTGGTCCTTCCGGTGTCGGTCCTCAAGTGAGGCTCGATAGGGATCATGCCGGTCAACCGGATAAGGAAAACTAAGATGGCATTGCCTGAATTCACAATGCGTGAACTGCTGCAATCTGGCGTTCACTTCGGTCACCAAACACATCGCTGGAACCCCAAGATGAAGCAATTCATCTATGGCGCGCGTTCTGGCATTCACATTATGGATCTATCGGCGACTGTCCCGCTGCTTCACCAAGCGCTGGTCAAAGTGCGTGACACGGTTGCCAAAGGCGGCCGCGTTCTGTTCGTCGGCACCAAGCGCCAGGCGTCCCAGCCGGTCGCTGAAGCAGCGCAGCGTTGCGCTCAGTATTACATGAACCACCGCTGGCTCGGCGGCACACTGACCAACTGGTCGACGGTTTCGAACTCGATCAAGCGCCTGCGTGAGCTGGAAGAAGTCCTTGGCGACAAAGAGACATCAGGTCTGACCAAGAAAGAGCTCCTCAACTTGGAGCGTGATCGCGAAAAGCTGGACAAAGCACTGGGCGGTATCGCCAATATGGGCGGCCTGCCAGACCTGATCTTCGTGGTCGACACAAATAAGGAAGCGATTGCGATCAAGGAAGCCCGTAAGCTGGGCATCCCGGTTGTCGCCGTTGTCGACACCAATTGCGATCCCGATGATGCTGATTTCCCATTTCCGGGCAATGATGATGCGGCGCGCGCAATTTCGCTCTACTGCAACCTAGTTGCAGACGCAGTGCTCGACGGCCTCGCAGAGTCTTCTGCGGGACTTGGGATTGACCTTGGCGAGGCGGAAGATGTCGAAGCCCTGGTCGAAGCGGATCTAGCCGCAGCCGACGCAGCCGAAGAAGAAGCTGCGACCGAGGAAGCGTCAGAAGACAAGACTGAAGCTTAAACAAACACAGGTTTGAACAGAAGGAAGACCAGGATGGCTCAAATCACTGCTGCCCTCGTCAAGGATCTGCGTGACAAGACTGGCGCAGGTATGATGGATGCAAAAAAGGCGCTCGTCGAGAATGACGGTGACGTCGAAGCCGCAATCGATTGGCTGCGCGCGAAAGGCCTGTCCAAGGCCGCGAAAAAGTCTGGCCGCACCGCGGCTGACGGCCTCGTCGCAGCAGTTGTTTCAGACGATGGCAAGACCGGTTCTGTGGTCGAGCTCAACGCTGAGACCGATTTTGTGGCGCGTAACGAAACCTTCCAGAAGGCGCTCAGTGACATTGCTGGTATCGCGCTCACAACGGAAGGCACGACAGAGGCGCTGGCTGCTGCCGGTGCCCCAGATGGTGACGGTTCGGTCGAGGACATGATCAAGCGCCTCGTCGGCACGATCGGCGAGAACATGACCCTGCGCCGCGCGGCTCAGGTCAAAGCCGACTCTGTAGCTGCCTACATACATAGCGCGGAAGCCCCCGGCATGGGCAAAATCGGCGTGCTTGTTGGTCTCAACGGCTCTGGTGACCTCGCCGAGGCGGGCAAGAAGGTTGCGATGCACGTCGCCGCGACCTCGCCAGCCTCCGCCACTGTTGCTGATCTCGACCAAGAGCTGGTTGCTCGTGAGAAGCAGATTCTGACTGAGCAAGCTGAGCAAAGCGGCAAGCCCGCCAATGTCATCGAAAAGATGATCGAAGGCCGGATCAAGAAGTTCTATAAAGAAGTCGTCCTTGTTGAGCAGCAATTCGTTATGAATCCAGATCAGACCGTTGGTCAGTTCATTTCTGATAGCGGCGCAGAGCTGGCTGGCTTTGTTATGTTCAAGCTTGGTGACGGCATCGAAAAAGTGGAAGACAATTTCGCTGACGAAGTTGCCTCCATGACCAAGGCTTAAGGCCTTAAAAAAATAAGTGCTTTTGGGTCCCGGCCACCGATGACAGGTGGCCGGGAATCTTTTATGCCCTCTTGGGATATTGGAGACGCGTAATGTCAGGTGAATCAGAACCCTCAAGTGAACTGCGGTTTAAGCGCGTCCTTTTGAAGATCTCCGGTGAAGCCCTGATGGGCCCCACCGATTACGGCATTCATATGCCGACGTGCCTCGGGTTCGCCGAAGAAATCGCCGCCGCTCGCGAACTCGGGGTTGAGATCTGCCTGGTTATTGGCGGCGGTAATATCTTCAGGGGTATGAAAGGCGCGGCCCAGGGCATGGAGCGCTCGCAAGCGGACTCCATGGGCATGCTGGCGACGATCATGAATGCGCTCGCCATGCAAAGTGCGCTAGAGTCGATCGGTGTACAGACCCGCGTGCAGTCCGGTATTCGCATGGACGAAATCTGCGAGCCATTCATTCGCCGGCGCGCCATTCGCCATATGGAAAAAGGCCGCGTGGTGATTTTCGCCGCGGGTACAGGCAATCCTTATTTTACCACCGATACGGGCGCCGCTTTGCGCGCCGCGGAAATGCATTGCGAAGCGATGATGAAAGGCACACAAGTTGATGGCGTGTATTCAGCTGATCCGAAGACCGATCTGAATGCAGAGCGCTATGACAGACTGACCTATCAGGATGTGCTGGCGCGCGATCTGAAAGTCATGGACGCGTCGGCGGTCAGCCTTATGCGTGACACAAACATACCGATTGTGGTTTTCTCCCTGCATCATAAAGGGGCTTTGCAGGATGTCCTGACAGGACAAGGCCCTAGCACACTCATCTCCGGTTCGTGAGGGAAAGAAAATGAACTACGATAAAAAAGACCTAGAGCGTCGTATGGACGGCGCGATAAGTTCTCTGCAGACCGAATTGCAGGGTCTGCGCACCGGCCGCGCCTCAGTGAACTTGCTCGATAGCGTGCAGGTTTCAGCGTATGGATCGTTGATGCCGCTTAATCAGGTCGGCTCCGTCTCCGTTATGGATGCGCGAATGATCGGCGTGAACATATGGGACAAGGGCCTCGTGGGAGCCGCTGACAAAGCCATCCGCGAGTCGGGCTTGGGCCTCAACCCGGTGGTTGATGGACAGACGCTGCGCATTCCGATTCCTCCGCTCAACGAAGAGCGCCGGGTCGAGCTCACTAAAGTGGCTGGCAAGTATGCGGAGGCGGCGCGAGTTGCGGTTCGCAATGTTCGCCGCGACGGCATGGACGGGCTGAAGAAAATGGAAAAAGACGGCGATATCAGCGAAGACGAACATCGCTCGCTGTCTGACGAAGTTCAAAAACTGACCGACAGTTTTGTCAGCAAAGTCGACGATGCACTGAAGAATAAAGAAGCGGAGATTATGCAGGTTTGACCTCCGCCCCATCAGCTGCCCAGACCGGGGAGGGTGGGCCTCCAACCGGCAGTTTTCCTGAGCACATTGCCATTATCATGGATGGGAATGGTCGCTGGGCAAAGGCGCGAAACCTGCCTCGTGCGGTTGGTCATGAGCGCGGTGTGGAAGCCCTGCGCCGGACCGTAGAGGCGGCGCAAGAAGTTGGGCTCAAAAATCTCACTGTTTACTCGTTTTCAACCGAGAATTGGCGCCGTCCCGTTTCCGAGGTGAACGCGCTGTTTGGTTTGCTAAAAGCCTATGTGAAGCGCGATCTGGATCGCTTGGCGAATGAAGGCGTTCGTGTCCGTATCCTGGGGACGCGCAAGGGCTTGCCGGATGATATTCGTGAACTGGTTGATCGGGCCGAGGCGCGTACGCGGGAAAACTCCGAATTCAATCTCTGCATCGCATTCAATTATGGCGGAAGAGAAGAAATCGTCAGGGCTGTGCAAGCCGCCGCCGCGGCCTTGTCGGATGGCTCTCTCGATACCGCTGAGCTGAGCGAAGAGGCGTTTCAGGGCTTTCTTGATACAGCAGATGTGCCGGATCCGGATATCGTTATTCGCACCAGCGGTGAGTACCGGCTTAGCAATTTTCTTATTTGGCAGGCCGCTTATGCAGAGCTTGTCTTCATGGATGTGCTGTGGCCAGATTTCGGTAAAGAGCACCTGGTTGAAGCAATCGAGACGTTTCAGAAACGCGAGCGTCGGTTTGGCGGATTGGCTTCCGGGACAGCCTGATCATGAGCCGCCAGAAGCAACATGACGGCCAACTCGGCGATCTTGGTCTGCGACTAATCTCAGCCGCTATTTTAATCCCATTTGGCTTGTTTGTGGTTTGGACGGGTGGCGCTCTGCTGGCAGTCGCTTGCGCCATATTCGCCGCGTTAATGGCCTACGAATGGGTGCGGATGACGGCATCACCTTCGATGAAACCCTTCGTCGCGCTGGCGATCCTGCCATTCATTCCTGTGGCCATGGGCGAGCATCTCTGGGCGCTTTGGGCTTTGATCGGCGCCATGTTGGTCGCGAGTATTACGCACCCGGTGTCTTCCCGGCGCGGGGCGGAAAGTTTTGGTCTGCTCTACGTCGCGGGCATGCCGCTCGCCTTGTTTTACTTGCGGGAGGGGTCGTGGGACGGCGCGACTGCGGCACTTATCTTCATGGGAATTGTCTGGGGCTCAGACTCCGCTGCCTACTTCACCGGACGGCTCTTGCGCGGTCCGCTATTGCATTCTGACTCTCCGTCCAAGACCTGGAGCGGCGCAATTGGCGCCGTCGTATTCAGCGCGGCCTGCGGTATCCTGGCGGCGAATATAACGGGCGGGAACCAAATCGCTTGGATTGCGCTGGGGGCATTGATCTCGATCGTGGCGCAGTTTGGCGACATGTTCGAAAGCTCCACGAAACGACGCTATGGCATCAAGGATTCGAGCGGATTTGTGCCTGGCCATGGTGGGTTGCTGGACCGAGTCGATGGTCTCGGATTGGTTTGCGTCGTTTCCGCGCTGGCATTTGTGTTTGCCCCAAGCTTCGTTCGCGTATTAGGGCTAGACGCATGAGTGGCGTTAGAACCATCTCGATTCTGGGGTCAACCGGATCTATCGGAACATCGGCATTGTCGGTGGTTGCGCACGCGAATGTGCAGTCATCAGACCCTGTCTTCGCGATCGACACACTCGCCGGAGGGCGAAACGCGGATTTATTGATTGAGCAAGCGCGAGAATTCGAGCCCCAATGCGTGGTGATCGCTGACCAGTCTAAGCTCGAATTGGTGCGCGATGCGCTCTCAGGCCTCGATATTGAGGTTTCTGCCGGTTCGGACGCCGTTGACGACGCCGCTCGTCGCCCGGTCGACCGCGTGCTTGCAGCGATTGTCGGAATATCCGGATTGCCGTCCACTCTGGCGGCCGTGGATGCTGGAAACTCCGTCGCGCTCGCCAATAAAGAGAGCATGGTTTGCGCTGGACCGCTTTTGAAGCGGATCGCGGCAGAACGAAGTACCGAGATCGTGCCTACCGATTCCGAACACAATGCGATGTTTCAGGTTATGGAGCGTCGCGAGGATGTGGAGCGCATCATTCTCACTGCCTCTGGCGGGCCGTTTCGAACAGCGACGAGGGAAGACCTGAAAACAGTCACGCCCCGCCGTGCTTTAGCGCATCCGCGCTGGGACATGGGCGAGAAAATCTCGATCGATAGCGCGACCCTGTTTAATAAAGGGCTCGAACTGATCGAAGCCTGCTATCTCTTCGACCTACCCGAAGATCAGATTGAAGTTGTGGTGCATCCGCAATCGATTCTGCATTCTGCGGTCGCCTATCGCGATGGCTCAGTGCTCGCGCAGATGGGTGTTCCTGACATGCGCACACCGATCTCGCATGCATTAACGTGGCCCGAGCGGCGCGAGTCAACACCCGTCGATCGACTGGACCTGGTGGCTCTGAGTCAGCTTGATTTTGAGCCGCTCGACGCCTCGAAGTTTCCCGCGGTTGATCTTGCGCGCCGAGCGATAAATCTCGCAAAAGGCGCGCCGATTGTATTAAATTGCGCTAATGAAGGGGCCGTAGCTGCATTTCTCGCGGGCCAATGCGGATTCCTCGACATAAGCTGGATTGTGGAGACTGTGATGGAGCGGTTTCTGACCGGATCAATGTCTTGTGAGGATTGCGAAAACTTGGAAGCGATTCTAGCAATACAATCCGAAGCTGAAAGATTGACGGGCGCGCTTCTGGATGAAGTGAAGAGCCAGAAGCAGGAGCGTACAGCGTGACCGAGATTCTGTCGCAGGGCCCGATATTTCTGGTATGCCTAGCGTTCTTATTGGGCGTCGTCGTGATCATACACGAACTCGGCCATTATTGGATGGGTCGATGGTATGGCGCCGCCGTTGAGTCGTTTTCTGTCGGATTTGGCAAACCGATCTTCGAAACCAAGGACAAGAATGGCACCCGTTGGCGCGTGAATTGGATTCCGCTCGGCGGCTTCGTCAAATTCGTGGGTGAGAGCCAGCTGCCGAATGATGTTGGTAAGGTCGTAGACGGCCCTGTCGGCAAACCCTATCCGCAGCTCGGCGTGGGCGCGCGTTCTCTGGTGGCTTTAGCAGGACCGGCGGCCAACTTTATTCTCGCCGTCTTGCTATTTGCCATTTTCTTCGCATTTCGCGGGGTGGAGACTTATGATGTTTATGCCTACAGCGTAGCGCCTGATTATCCGGCTGAAGCTGCAGGCATGCAGCCAGGTGATGTCATCCGTTCGATTGACGGCAAACCCATTCAGGCGCTTTCAGATCTCATTGTCATTACCAGCATGTCGTCCGGGCGGGCGCTCGACTTCGATGTCCAGCGCGGTTCAGAATCGCTCACTTTGTCGGTGACGCCGCGGCGCGAAGTACGAGAGAATCAACTCGGTCAGATTGTTCCTCAGGGCACAATTGGTATCGCGCCAGCGCCGGTGATCGAAAGCGTAGAGTATCGCCGCTACGGTCCGATCAGCGCCCTCAGCAAAGGTGTGCTGGAAACCAAGAGCACCGTTGAGCACACCGTTTATATGCTCGGTAGAATCGTCACCGGCAAGGAGCCGCTCGCTTTGATGAGCGGCCCGATCGCGATTGGTGATGCCGGGCGTCGTATCGTCAATCAGGCCATGGGCGCAGACGCCGTGCCGCTGACCACGCGGCTGAGCACACTTGGATGGTCCGTGCTGCAGCTATGCGCACTGATCTCAATCGGGATCGGCTTTTTCAACCTGTTGCCGTTACCGGTTCTTGATGGTGGCCACCTCGTTTTCAATGCCTATGAGTTCGTGACCGGTAAGGTCATGCCTGAAAAGGTGCAGGAGGTGGCATTGATGGCTGGGCTCGGTCTGCTATTGACCATGTTCGTTTTCATCACTTGGGGCGATGTTCTGGAAACCGGTCTTTTCGAAAGACCAACAAGCGAATAGGACGCTTACCAAGGAGGATCGAGGGATCGATGCGTAAAGTACTGGCTGCAGCCTTCATGGCGACGAGCGCGCTTGCTCTAACTGGAACACCCGTTCTGGAGGCCGTTGCGCAATCGTCCGAGACGATTCGCCAGATCCGCATTGAAGGCAATCAGCGTATCGAAGACCGCACGGTACAGTCCTATCTGCTGGTTTCGCCAGGTGATACGTTTGATCCGTCTCGCATCGACTTGTCGCTTAAAACACTGTTTGCCACGGGCCTATTTGCGGATGCGAGCTTTGAAAAAGCCGGTCCGGATCTGGTCGTGCGCGTGGTTGAGAACCCGATCATCAACCGCGTCTTGTTTGAAGGCAATCGCGCCCTGGATGACGATAAATTGCGGGAAGAAGTTCAAGCCGCTCCGCGCGGTATCTTTACCGCCGCACGCGTACAGGCGGATGTGCAGCGCATTCTTGAGTTGTACCGGCAGTCTGGACGCTTCTCTGCCACGGTGGAACCGCAATACAAGCCGCTGGATCAAAACCGCGTTGACCTGGTGTTCGTGGTCACTGAAGGTCCGGTTACGGGTGTGCGCGCTATCAACTTTATCGGCAATGATGAGTTCACTGACCGACGTCTGCGCAGTGAGGTCGTAACCAAACAATCGCGCTGGTGGCGCTTTTTCAGCTCGAACGACAACTATGACCCTGGCCGCCTCGAATATGACCGCGAACTTCTGCGCCAGTTCTATCAAAATCGCGGCTATTATGATTTTCGCGTAATTTCTGCGGTTGCTGACCTAACGCCGGACCGCGAAGACTTCTACATCACCTACACGATTGAAGAGGGCGAGCAGTATACGTTTGGCGACGTTCAGGTTGAGACCGCGCTCGATAAGCTGAGTTCAGAAGGCCTACGCCGTGCGATTGCCATTCAGGATGGCGATTTGTTCCGCGGCGATCAGATCGAAGACACGATTGATACACTGACCTATGCCGCTGGTATCGCTGGATATGCCTTTGTTGACATCAATCCGAGGCTCGAAGCCGATCCCGAAACCCGTAAGGTGAATGTAACCTTCGCTATCGATGAAGGACCGCGTGTCTATATCGAACGGATCAATATTGTCGGTAACACCAGCACGCTCGACCGGGTCATACGGCGAGAGCTTCGCGTTGCTGAAGGCGATGCGTTTAACCGCGTTCTGCTTGATCGTTCGCGAAACCGGGTTCGCGCGCTTGGCTATTTTGAAGAGGTTGAAATCACTGAACGGGCCGGCACGCGCCCGGACCGCACCGTTGTCGATCTTGAGGTGAAGGAACAGGCAACCGGCGAATTGTCGTTTGCGGCCGGTTTTTCTTCTGTAGACGCCTTCCTGATCGATTTGAGTGTGTCTCAGCGCAACTTACGTGGCCGTGGGCAAACTCTGATCGCCCGCGTGTCGGCATCGGATCGTCAACAGTTTGTCGATTTTAGATTTCAGGAACCGCGCTTTCTGGATCGCAACCTGTCAGCCGGCCTCGAGCTTTTCTCGACCCGTTCAGACTTCCTCGATGTTTCCGACTTTGAGTCCGAAACCATTGGTGCCGGTGTGAGCTTTGGCTTCCCGGTCACCGACAATACAGGACTGCAGCTGCGCTATCGCCTGCAATCGGATGAGATTAATGTTGAAGACACCCAACTTGTTATCTTCGAAGATGGCGGCGGGCTGGCGACCGAAGAAATCCTGATCGATCGCAACATCCCCGCGACGCCCGATGACCCAAGCGACGATACTGCGGTTCAGGTGCCGATCCCGATTGATCGTACACCTTTGCCGGATGGGACAATTATTGTAGACCAGTGTTCGCCGCTCTACGCCTTCCGTTCGACGATTTGTAACAGTGAGCGTTCGGATATCACATCGCTGATCGGATACTCTTTTAACTGGGACCGGCGGAATGACCCGATTGCGCCAACCGGCGGCTTCGACCTCTCGATTTCACAAGATTTTGCTGGCTTCGGCGGCGACGTGCAGTACGTCCGAACGGAGCTGACCGGCGCTGCCTATCGCGGAATCTTCAAAGGTGTCCGCGCCAGCGTGCGGTTGTCTGGCGGTGTGATCGAACCCTGGGGAGATGATGACAGCATCCGGATTAACAACCGTTTCTTCCGCGGCGGATCTTCGTTCCGCGGCTTTGATGTTGCTGGCCTCGGTCCTCGCGTTGTCGATGTGATCGCTGACACTGAAGGTAATGTCATTGACGTTATCGCGCAAAACTCGCTTGGCGGCAAAGTCTATTACCAAGGCACAGGTGAGATCACGATTCCGAATTATCTGCCCGAAGAGTATGGTATTCGGACCAAGCTGTTCGTTGAGGCAGGGTCTGTCGGCATCCTGGACGATTCTGATCTGGTCCTGAACGAGACCACCGGGGAGACAGAGATTTTCTTCACCACCCGGGCCGGACAGTTCAACAACATTCCGGGCGGCCTACCCGCTTCCCGAACCATTAGAGATGCACTTGGGCTTCGCGCTTCAGCGGGCCTTTCAGTGGGCTGGGACTCACCGTTCGGACCTATCCAGTTCGACTTTTCACAAATCCTACGCAAGGAGGAGTACGACCGGACGGAGACCTTCCGATTCAGTACGTCCACTCGCTTCTAGTTTAATCATTGTTCTCACAGGAGAGAGACACATGTTTCCCGTTAAAGCTATTCTCGCGGCGCTTTCCATGGCCGTCGCCGCGCCGCTGACGATTGCTGCGCCTGCCTATGCGCAAGGCACCAATGTGATTGTTATAGACCGCACACAGATTCTGACGCAGAGCAAAGCCGGTCAGGATGTTGCGACCAAAATTCAGGGTATCGAGGCCGCGATGCAGGCGGAGCTTCAACCGACTGTAACCCAGCTTCAAACTGAAGGCGCTGCTATCGAAGCAAAGACCGCAAATATGACGCCAGAAGCCATGCGTGCTGATGCGGCTTTGAAAACCGAAGTCGAAAATTACGCGCGTAAGGCAAATGAATTCAATCGTGATCGTCAAATCGCATCACAGGAACTGGCGCTGACTGAGCGCAAGGCCCTGATCGACCTTAACAACGCTTTGGTTCCAATCCTGCGGGAAGTGGTCACGGAGAACAACGCTAACGTTATTCTCGATCGCTCCAACGTGGTGTTCACCGATCAAGCCACGGATCTGACGGCAACTGTTATTGCGAAACTGGATGCGGCAACACCGACCATTACCGTGACGCGCCAGAAACTTCCGCCGCCGCAAGCACAACAATAAGCAAGCATCGGGGGGCTGATGCCAGTCGACGAACGCTTTTACACCTATAAGGGTCCGCAGTCTCTGCGGACCCTTTTGGACGTCTGCGGTCTCGACACAAGTGTTAGCGCTGACCCGGAGATCAGCAGCATCGCTGCCGCGGCAAGTGCGCGCGAAGGCGATATCTGCTTCTTCGAGGGTGATCCAAAGCGCAGTATGAATGTCAGCGCATCAGCAACGGCGTGTTTTGTCCACGATAATGCCGCTGGAGCGCTGCCGGATGGCGTCACCCCAGTAGTTGTTTCACACCCGCGCTTTGCTCAGAAGCGGGCGTCAGAGGAGTTGTTTGAACTGAAGTCGTGGACTGAATCTGGCGAAGCCGCGTCAATTCACGAGACGGCTAAGGTTGCGCCTTCAGCAGTCATTGGCGCTGGCGCGTCGATTGGTGAAGAAGCTGAAATTGCGCCCGGTGTTGTGATTGGCCCAGGTGTGCAGATTGGCGCTCGGACCAAGATCGGGCCGAACGTGAGCATTCGCTGCGCCCTGATCGGTAATGATGTGACCATTCTGGCCGGCGCCAGTATCGGCGAGGCTGGGTTTGGCGTAACAGCTGGACCTGAGGGGGCTGAGGACGTGCCGCAATGGGGGCGCGTTATCATTCAGGACCTTGTGACGATCGGCGCCAACACATGCATCGACCGCGGCGCCTTTGATGATACGATCATCGGTGAGCGCACCAAGATCGATAATCTGGTGCAGATCGCGCATAATGTTGTGATCGGAAGAAATGTCATGATGGCGAGCTTTACAGGTATTTCGGGAACTAGCTCGATCGACGATGGTGTGGTCATGGGTGGCCGCGTTGGCATCGCTGACCATGTGCATATTGGCGCCGGCGCGCAGCTCGCGGCGGCATCGGGCATCTTTCGCGACATTCCTGCGGGAGAGACCTGGGGCGGCAGCCCGGCGCGTCCCTTGCGGCAGTATCTGCGCGAGATCGCCTGGATCCAAAAGCAAGTTGCTCCGAAGAAGAAACCAAAATGACGGCTACCATCCATCCTACCGCCGTTGTTGAATCCGGCGCTGAGCTCGGAACCAACGTGACCGTGGGCGCGATGGCTTATGTTGGGCCGGACGCGGTTGTGCACGATAATGTCACGCTGCATCCCAAGGCGACTGTGATTGGTCGGACGCTACTCAACGAAGGCGTCGAGGTGTTTCCCGGCTCTGTTCTGGGTGGCCCGCCCCAGGTGCTAGGCTATCGCGATAGTGCAGAATCGCGTCTTGAAGTGGGCGCTGGAACCGTGATGCGCGAGCATACCACGCTGCACGCCGGGTCCCCGGAGCATGGCGGTGTGACCAAGGTCGGCGAAGAATGCTTGTTCATGGCGCATACGCACGCAGCGCACGACTGTGTTGTTGGCAATAAGTGTGTGATCGCCAATAACACCCATATTGGCGGGCACGTCACAGTCGGGGAACAGGTCTGGTTTGGAGGCGCTGTGGCGGTGCACCAATGGTGCCGCATTGGCGATCATGCCTTTGTTGGCGGAGGTTCGATCCTGGTTGCGGATGTTATTCCATTTGGCTCGGTTGTTGGGAATCACGCGCACCTTGCCGGTTTGAATGTCGTCGGTTTGAAACGCCGCGGCTTCTCCAGAGAGACCATACGCAGCCTGCGCTCGGCCTATCGCATGCTCTATGCGAAGGAGGGCACGTTCTCTGAGCGGCTCGAAGATACTGCTGCCGCATTTGCCGAGACTGCAGAAGTCATGCAGATCGTTGATTTCATTCGCAGCAGCAAGAACCGCGCATTGTGTTTGCCGCGATAGGAGGCAGGCTTGGCACCACTCGGGATTATTGCAGGCTTGGGCGAACTGCCCGTTCAGGTCGCTGAGGCCGCACTGGAACGCGGACAGGGCGTATACGTACTGCGACTGAGAGGCTTCGAAGAAGCGGCTCTGGAGCGATTCCCTGGCGAGGTCAGCGGCATTGCCGAGATCGGTAAAGCGTTCAAAGCATTCCGCAATGCGGGGTGCGAGCAGATTTGTTTTGCTGGCATCGTCAAGCGTCCTGATTTCAAGGCGCTGAAACCCGACATGAAAGGTATGTCGCTGCTTCCCAAGGCCATTGCAGCGGCGCGTAAAGGTGACGACGCTCTGCTGACCTTCATGATCAGTGTGTTCGAAGATGAAGGCTTTGAGATCATCGGCGCCGACGTGGCGGCGGGGCGTCTGGAAGCTCCGGAAGGCTTGCTCGTCGGTCCTCAGCCATCTGATGCCGCAATGGACGATCTCAAAAAGGCAGCGCATGTCGCGCGCGAGATTGGCCGTCTCGACATCGGGCAAGGCGCGATTGTGGCCAATGGCCTGGTCCTTTGCGTTGAGGCGCAGGAGGGAACTGATGAGATGCTAAAGCGGTGCGCCGGTCTACCGCTCGAAATCCGCGGGTCTGAAACCGAACGGCTCGGCGTGCTGGTCAAATGTCCCAAGCCGCAACAGGAACGGCGTATCGATCTTCCAACAATCGGCAAGAAAACCTTGGATGGTGCCGCGGCCGCCGGTTTGGCCGGAATCGGATATGAGGCAGGTGGCGCCCTGATTGTCGACGTCGACACCGTGAAAGCGCATGCAGAGGCTCTCGGACTGTTTCTATATGGCCTGCCTCAGGACAAAGGCGCGTGAGCGCGCCCCGCATTTTCCTGGTAGCTGCCGAACCGTCGGGAGATCTTCTGGCGCGAGAAACTGCTGAGGCCCTGAAAATGCTCAATTCGGAGGTGATGCTTGCCGGAATTGGCGGCGGCGAACTGAAGAAAATCGGCATCGACTCGCCGATCGATATCGCGCCTTTGTCGATCCTGGGCCTGTTTGAAGGTTTGAAGGCTTACGGCACGGTCGTGAAGCTCGCTGATCAAGCTGCAGATGCCATTCTGGACTTCAAGCCCGACGCGGTGATCCTGGTCGACTCCTGGGGGTTCATGCTGCGCGTGGCGCAGCGCGTGCGCGATCGTGATCCCAGTATCAAGTTGATCAAACTGGTCGGGCCGCAGGTCTGGGCAACCCGTCCCGGGCGCGCCAGGACGCTGGCAGGACTGGTCGACCATCTGATCTGCCTGCATCATATGGAGACCGCCTACTACGAGCCGCACGGATTGCCTGTTACCGTGATGGGTAATCCCGCGCTCAGCCGCACAGAGCGCGGCGACAGAAATTCCTATCGCAGCAGGCTTGGATTATCGGGCGGTGATCAAATGCTGCTTATCTTGCCTGGCAGCCGACCGAGCGAGATCAAGCGCGTTGCGCCAGTTCTGATGGAGGCCGCCTGGCTGTTAAAGTCGCAGCAGCCCTACTTGAAAGTGGTGGCAGCGCCAGCGCCCTCTGTGCGGGCGCAGTTTCTCGATGAATTCCCAAAGCTAGAAGATTGGGCAGTCCTGACAGATGAGGCGGACGCTTCAGCAGATATCCTGGCCGCGGCAGATCTCGCGCTGGCCTGTTCAGGCACGGTGACCAGCGAACTCGCGGTTCAGGGAACGCCGTTTATTGTTGGCTATAAAACCGGCTGGATCACGTGGATGCTGGCGCGATACCTGCTCTACAAACCGGCTCATATAACGCTGCTGAACATCGCCGCCGATGACACAGAAGTCGCCCCTGAATTTGTTCAGACGCGCTTTCGGGCCGATCTGCTGTCAGAGAGAGCACGGGCGTTGCTCACCGACGCGGCGGCGTTGAAGGCCCAAACAGACGCGCAAAACAAAGCGCTCTCCCGAATGGGAGAGCGCGATGAGGCGGCGCCTGTTATTGCCGCAAAAGCGATTTTGGGCGTTGTTAGCGCTCAGTAATCGGTACGAAGTCTCGTTGGGCTGCGCCCGTGTAGATTTGGCGCGGGCGACCGATGCGCTGAGATGGATCTTCGATGAATTCGTTCAGCTGTGAACACCAGCCGACGGTCCGTGCGAGGGCGAATAGCACGGTAAACATGTCAGTCGGGAAGCCCATCGCATCGAGAATTACGCCGGAATAGAAGTCGACATTCGGGTAGAGTTTCTTTTCGCGGAAGTACTCGTCTTCCAAGGCCAGACGTTCCAGCTCGCGGGCCACGCGAAGAATCGGCGTATCGATCCCGAGCTCATCGAGCACTTCGTGCGCGGTTTTCTGCATCACCGTCGCGCGTGGATCATAGTTTTTGTAAACGCGGTGACCGAAGCCCATCAGGCGGAAGCTGTCGGACTTATCCTTTGATTTTTCGATATATTCCGGGATGCGATCGACGGTGCCGATCTCGCGCAGCATGTTCAGGCACGCTTCGTTTGCGCCGCCATGGCTTGGGCCCCAAAGCGAAGCAACACCAGCTGCAATGGCAGCGTAAGGGTGTGCGCCAGAAGACCCGGCGAGACGTACAGTCGAGGTCGAGGCGTTTTGCTCATGATCCGCGTGGAGGATAAAAATCTTGTCCATGGCACGGGCGAGTGTTGGGCTGATTTTGTATTTCTCAGCTGGGACCGAGAAGCACATACGCAGGAAATTCTCGCCGTAAGACAATTCATTTACTGGATCGACGAATTTCTGGCCTTGCGTGTACTTGTAAATGCGAGCGGCCAGGGTCGGCATTTTCGCGATCAGACGAATGTAAGCGAGATTGCGTTCTACCGGGTCGGAGCTGTCCATGGCGCCAGGATAGAAGGCCGACATGGCGCCGACTGTGCCAGTCAGCATCGCCATTGGGTGGCTGTCACGGCGGAACCCGTCAAAGAATCGGTCCATTTGGGTGTGGAGCAATGTGTGCTGGGTTACGCGGCCATTGAACTCACGAAACTCTGCCTGAGTTGGCAGCTCGCCATTCAGCAGCAGATAAGCGACTTCCAGAAAACCCGATTGTTCGGCCAGTTGATCGATCGGATAGCCGCGGTGCAGCAGAATGCCTTCCTCGCCGTTGATAAACGTGATCTGGCTTTCGCAGGAACCGGTAGAAGTGAAACCAGGGTCGAGGGTGAAGACACCAGCTTCAGCATACAGGCGTTTGACATCGACGACATCAGGGCCGTGCGTGCCGCTCAAAACAGGGAGTTCAAGCGTTTGAGCCTTGATCTCGAGTTTAGCGGTGTCGGTTTGTTTGGTTTTGTTGATCATCTCAGCCCTCTCGCAATTTCCGTTCTCTCACCTACCCGTGGCAGGCAAATGTTTCTCTATTCGTGCCAAAACTTCATCGCGGCCCAGCCAATACATAACGGGCGCGAGATCTGGCGCTGGCAGACCTCCGGTCAGCGCGGCTCGCAGCGGCGGGCCTACCTGTCCCATGGAGAGTGTGTGCGCTGCACAATAAGCGTCCAGAACACCCTGCAATGCTTCAATAGTCCAAGAATCCGCGCCGTCTAGTGCTTCACGGAGTTCTGATAACCGTTTGATCCCGTCCTCGCGTAAGGCTTTACGGGCCTTTTTGTTGAGGTTTTCAGCATTGCTATCCCAAAGGAAACGGCAGGATTCAGCCAGTTCTGGCAGGGTTTGACCGCGTTCCTTCAAGGTTGGCAAAGCATGCTGCAGGCGCTCAGTCAGACCCACATCAAGAGTCGTAAGCTTCTCGATTTCAGGCTCTAAAAGCGCCATCAGGCGGGCTGCGTCGGTATTCCGCATAAAGTGTGCGTTGACGTCGCCGAGCTTCTCCAGATCAAGGCGTCCCGGGGCCTTGTTGATCCCGGCGAGGTCGAAAACCGCGGCCGCTTCGCCCAGGGTGAACACTTCCTGGTCGCCATGGCTCCAACCGAGTCGAACGAGATAGGAATTCATCGCTTCCGGCAAATAGCCCATATCGCGATAGGCAAGCGTCGACAGCGCGCCGTGGCGTTTCGACAATTTGGCGCCGTCGGAACCGTGGATCATCGGAACATGGGCAAATTCCGGGATATCCCAGCCCATGGCTGCGAAAATTGGCAATTGGCGGAACGTGTTGCGGAAATGGTCATCACCGCGGATGACATGCGTGACGCCCATATCATGGTCATCAACAACGACCGCGAGCATGTAGGTCGGAGTGCCATCGGCGCGCAGCAGGATGAGATCATCAATCTCTCGCGTTTTCAGCGTCACATCGCCCTGAACATGGTCTGAAACCGCGATTTCCTCATCATCCGGGGCGCGTAGTCGTACCGTGAATGGTGCATCTGGCACCGGCGGATCGCCGCCATCACGCCAGGGGGAGCGATAAGGTGCGAGCAGCTCATTCGCCTCGGCGAGAAGGCCGTTGCGATCAGCTTCGCTAAGTCCCTCTTGCTTGCCCTGTGCGCGTTTGGCTTCCCCAGCCTCGCGCCGTGCCTGCAGTTCTTCAGGGGTGGCATAGCACTTGAAGGCTTTGCCATTTGCGATCATCTGCTCCGCGCATTCCACGTGCCGCGCGGCATTTTTGCTTTGAAAAACAGGCTCTTCATCGGCGTTCAGGGTGAGCCAACTCATGCCATCAAGAATGGCTTGCGTGGCTTCATCGGTTGAACGCGCTTTGTCAGTGTCCTCAACACGAAGCAGGAATTTGCCACCGTGTCGCTTAGCGAAAAGATAGTTGAAGAGGGCCGTTCGTGCGCCGCCAATATGCAGCATGCCAGTCGGGGAAGGGGCAAAGCGAGTAACGACAGTCATCGACGGCTTTCAGTGATTGATAGAACACTTGGGACGAATCTTCCCCGCTTCAACACGCTCTGTTACAGTTTCGCAAGGGGTGGGAGGAAAGATGCGACGTTTTCCGTCGTCCTTATTGCAGTTCACCTCGCGCGAGCGCCTCCCGTCTTACTTCGCCCTCGGCATGTTGGTCGGGGCGATTATCTACTTCTCAATCGATTTCGAGCCGCCATTTGCTGCGCTGGTGTTGATCTCAGTCATCAGTGGCGGTTGCGTCTGGCTGAGCGCCAGTTTCGCGCGATCGACGGGCGTCTTCGCGGTTGCATTGGTGGCATTCTCCGCAGCGCTAGGTGCGTTGGCGGGCGGCGCCGCGACCCAGCTGCTCTCCCACACCCAGATCGCCTCACCCACCGGGCCGGTTCTGGTCGAAGGTTGGGTGACGGCTGTCCAACCGGCCAAACGCGGGGTTAGGGTGGTGCTACGAGTTCATGCGATTGACCAATTACCGGCTGAGCAAACACCCGAACTAGTGCGATTGACGCATATTGCGCGGTTCGAAACAGAACCGGGCCGTTTTGTGCGTTGCTGGGCCGTCCTGCGGCCACCACCCATGCCCGTTATCGAAGGCGACTACCCGTTCAATCGGCAAGCCTGGTATCGCGGCCTAGGCGGCGTGGGCTATATCCAGGGGCGCTGTCAGGGCGGGGCGCTCGGACCGCCGACAGGCTGGCTTAGATCTAGCGAGTTGCGTGTGGGTAAAGCTCGAAGGCAATTGGCGCGGCATGTCCGCACGAAGGCCGGTGAGCGTGCTGGCGGCCTTGCGGCGGCTTTGGCGTCCGGGGATCGAAGCTACTTGTCCGCGGCCGATCAGGACGCGCTACGCGGTGCAGGTTTAGCGCACCTGCTGGCCATTTCCGGCTTGCATATCGGTATTGTGGGCGGCTTGGTGTTCGTCATTGTTTGGCGCGGACTGGCCTTGATTGAGCCGATTGCCTTGCGGTGGCCGGTTAAGAAGCCCGCCGCGGCGGCTGCAATTTTTATTTGCGGGCTGTACCTCATCATCTCGGGTGCGAGCGTCTCGACGCAGCGCGCGTTCGCCATGGCAGTCATCTTTTTCGGTGCGGTCCTGGTTGACCGCGCGGCGCTGACGCAGCGCTCGCTCGCGATCGCGATGATGGTGATCATAATCCTGGCGCCCTGGAGTGTCCTTTCTCCCGGGTTTCAGATGTCGTTTGCAGCGACATTGGTGCTGATCTCGACCTATGAGAGCTGGCAGAGGCGGCGCGAGCAGTCGGCCATCGCTTCGCGAGGGCTAGGCTTCTGGCTGAAATCACTGCTCATAACGTCTGGTGTCACCAGCCTCGCGACCATGCCCTTTGCGCTCTATCATTTTGACCGCGTCGCTGGGATGGGTGTGATCGCAAATGTCTCGGCGATGCCCATCATCAGCCTATTCAGCGCGCCGCTCGCCGCGATGGCGCTTATGCTCGCACCGCTAGGGCTGGATGGCCTGGCTCTGCGCGGGTTCGGACTGTCGCTGGAGTGGATATTGGCGATCGCGCATGCCGCGAGTGGGTGGCGATTGTTGGACGGCGTCCGATTGCCACAACTGCCGGCGATTAGCCTTGCTTTGTTTGCATCCACACTGATCACCGGCTGTGTCTTCGATGTGGGTCGAACGCGGACCTATAGCGCCATTGCTTTTGCGCTACTGGCCTTCGTTTTCTGGGCGGCATCACCCCGCGACCGCCTCCATTGGGCGCCTTCAGGGGACGTCTATCTTGAGCAGGGCTGGGGCGAGGTTCAACGGGTCGCGTTTGTCGATGGGAGCGGTCTCGGACCGCTTCGCTTTTCGGATCTCGCCATTGACGCTGCGTGCCGGACCGAAAAGGGTTGTAGGCTCAGGCTGCGAGATCAACAGGTTCTGTTGGTTCCGGACGCTGCAAGCATCTCCTGCGTTGAATATGAGGCCGCCGACATCATTCTCTCGCGCTCGCGCTTGGAGGCGTGCTCGCAGTTTGCCGCCTCGAACCTAGTGCTTTGGGCCGCTGTCATCCGCGAG
The DNA here is from genome assembly GCA_013214545.1 of Henriciella sp. Taxonomy (GTDB): domain Bacteria; phylum Pseudomonadota; class Alphaproteobacteria; order Caulobacterales; family Hyphomonadaceae; genus Henriciella. Next base: position 38,986 of record JABSQB010000010.1, on the reverse strand, counting down.
AATGGGATCACCCTGGAACGGCGAGGCGGCGCGCTGGTGAAACGCGAGAAGCTAGCTTGTGATAGTCGGCCCTGGTGTAGATGTTGATACACGCGCCATGTGCGGCGCAGCGCTAACCTATTCGTACTTCCGGATCAGTGCCACCAGTTGGCCCTGTACCCGAACCCGGTCGGGGCCGAAAATCCGCGTTTCGTAAGCCGGGTTGGCCGCTTCCAGCGCGACCGATTCGCCTTTCTTGCGCAGGCGCTTCAGTGTCGCTTCCTCGTCATCGATCAGGGCGACAACAATGTCACCTGAATTGGCGCTGTCGGTGCGCCGAAGAATGACGATATCGCCATCGAGAATGCCAGCTTCGATCATTGAATCGCCTTTGACTTCCAGCGCGTAGTGCGCGTCGCTGTCGGCATATTCTTCAGGTGGAGTGACCCGGTCGACTTCATTCTGGATGGCAGTAATCGGCACCCCGGCAGCGATCCGTCCAAGTACTGGAATGGTGTTGCGGCCCATTTCCGGTGTTTTGGAGCCGACTACACTCGGTCGGAAGGTCTGGCGCCCGCGTGGGGGTGCAGCAGGCGTTGCTGAATCTGGCATCTTTAGGACTTCCAGCGCTCGCGCTCGATTGGCGAGCCGACGGATGAAGCCGCGCTCTTCCAGCGCAACAATCAGGCGGTGAATCCCTGATTTCGAGGCCAGGTTCAAGGCTTCCTTCATCTCATCGAAAGAGGGAGAAACGCCATCGGCCTTAATCCGTTCGTGAATAAAGAGAAGCAGCTCTTTTTGCTTGGTTGTGAGCACGGAATTCCTCCAGGAAATCAAATCTGTTCCTGTTATGTTTATTCTCGTTCTGTTCTTTTGTCAAATTCGCGTCTTAGGAGACTCATCATATGGCTGTTCCAGATTTCGTCCCCGATGGGCGTCGATTCCCGGCGCGTGCCTTCGTGGACAAAGCCAGCGTGCTCATAAGCGCGAATGGCGGCGTGATTGTGGCTGTAAACCAACAGGTCGGCGCGATGCACCCAATCATGCGAAAAGGCTTGCCCAAGGATGAGATTCATCAGCGGCGCCGAGAGGCTCTGACCTCTGAAAGGAGGTGCGAGCGCGATCCGACCTAGGCCCGCAGTCCGTAGGCGACGATTGAGGCCGATCTGGAAATGCCCAATCATGTCTTCCCCGCGCATCACGGCCCAGACCTCTCTCGTCGGTTCAGGCCCGCGATGTTGCTTGATAAGATCGATAAGTTCAGAGCGTCGCAACGGCCAAGAGAGCGCGGCACCAGCCCACTGCAGAGCCTCGCGCTCTGTTTCGAACCAGGTGAACAGATCGCGTATATCGCTCTTCTCAAATCTGCGCAGGCTGAACATTATTGCGCGCGGCGCAAGGCAGTCACGTGTTGTTCGCGATCAGGACGCTTCATCAGGCTTTCCCCGATCAGAAAACGACGCGCGCCGGTTTTTCGCAATCGAGCAATATCTTGCGGTTCGCTAATGCCGCTTTCAGAGACGAAATCTCGATCATCAGGAATCAAATCGGCCAAAGTTTCGCTCGTGGCCAGATCCGTCTTCATGATTTTCAGATCGCGATTATTGATCCCGATCAGCGGGGATGGGAGCGCGAGCGCGCGTTCGATCTCATCTGCATCATGCGTCTCAATCAGCGCGTCCATACCAAGGGCCAAGGCCGCTTGGGTGAGGTCCAGCGCCAAAGCGTCATCAGAGCATGACATGATGACCAAGACCGCATCCGCGCCATGCGCGCGCGCTTCCGCGACCTGGATCGTGTCGACCATGAAGTCCTTGCGCAGCATAGGCAGGGCGACCGCGGTCCGGATGGCAGCAAAATCTTCGAGATTGCCGCCGAAACTCGGGCCATCGGTCAAGACGGACAAGCAAGCTGCGCCACCGCGTTCATACTGCGCCGCGATGTCGCGCGGATCGGCACCAGGCAGGATTTCTCCTGCACTAGGGCTCTTGCGCTTCATTTCGCAAATCAGAGCGTTCTTACCGCTGTCGGCAATCTCACTCAAGCGGCGGGCAAAACCGCGCGGCGCAGGCTGCGTCTTCGCTTGAGACAAAAAATCCTGCTCGCTGCATTCGCGCTTGAGTGCGGCAACTTCGTCATGCTTGTAGGCAATGATGCGATCCAGGGCCGTGGGCATCAGGCTTGGCCTCTGGACGCTGCAGCGAGCGATTTTAGCGTTTCCGCTGCTACGCCAGATTCGATCACCTGTTCGGCTTTGGCGGCGCCGCTTTTCAAGTCACTCGCAAGACCCAGGACGTGCAATCCAGCTGCGGCGTTCAGCGTCACGGCGTCGCGGAAGGGGCCAGGGCGACCGTCAAGCAATTCTCGAATAGCGATCGCGTTCTCTTCTGGTGGCCCGCCTGCCAGCGAGCTTAATCGATTGCGCGACAATCCCGCATCTTCGGGCACGATGGTGAGTTCAGTCAGTTGGCCGCCTTTCACCTCGATGATTTGGGTTTCGCCTGCGATTGATAGCTCATCAATGACGGTACCATCCGAATCACTGCCGTGTACCACCCATGCCCGCGTAATACCGAGATCGCGCAAAGCCTCTGCCATTGGTGACAACCAGCGCGCTTCGTTGACGCCCAGCACCTGATGGGTCGCTGACGCCGGGTTGGAAAGGGGACCTAGAAGGTTGAAAATCGTTCGAATGCCGAGGCTGGCTCTTACCGGCGCGACGTGGCGCATGGCGCTGTGATGCGACCGCGCGAACAAGAATCCGACACCTGCTTGATCTACACATTCGCGAAACCTGGACTCGGTAAGGTCGAGCTCCACACCAAGCGCTTCGAGCACGTCAGCGCTGCCCGTCTTAGGTGGGATCGAGCGATTGCCGTGCTTCGCGACGCGGCCGCCTGCCGCTGCGATGACAATTGCGCTCGCGGTCGATGTGTTGAGGCTGGTCCAGCCAAGGCCGCCCGTGCCGCACGTGTCGAGCGTGGGGCCCGCCAAGTCGATCTTGCGGGCATTGGCGCGCAGTGTTTTGGCTCCAGCGAGCAGCTCAGATCCGGTTTCTCCGCGGACGGCGAGCCCCATCAGAAAGGCTCCGATCTGTTCTGGTGGGACATCGCCCGACAGGATCGCGCCAAATGTCTCTTCCAGGTCTGCCGCAGAAAGCGATTGTCCGGCGGCAAGCAATTTCAAGCTTGCAGATATTGAGTGTGTGGTCATGATTGGCCGGTATAAAGCAGTGTCTTTTTGTGCCTAGGGGGTTTTGAGCGTTATTCCGAGCACGGCTGAAGTGAGGGGAACAATAGGATGAGCGAGACGGAGACGTGGGAGTTGCACGGCTTTGCCATGACGTGTCGCAATGATTGTATTGCCACCAGTCTGGGCGAGATACCGGATGCGCTTCAATATGCGATCGACAGCAAAAAGTTTCAAGCCGAGCTGGATGCCTGCGCGGCGGTGATCATGGGGCACCGCGCGCATGATAGCATTCCCAACGCGAAGGGCCGCGTCCGGACCATCCTTACCCGCAGCGTGACCGCGCTTGAGCACAAGGAAGGCGGCTGGTGGTGGAACCCGGCAACAATGTCTCTCGAGAATATACTCAGAATGGTGGCGTCGGCCGGCGGAAAGGTCGCCGTTAATGGTGGGCAAACCACGCTGGAGCACTTCATGGAGAACGGGCTCAACGTGCTTCATGTGTGCCGCGCCGAAAGCATCGCCATACAAGACGGGCTGAAATTGCTCGCAGCCTGCGATCGAAAGACCACGGTTGATGATGTGCTGCGCACGGGTGGCTGGGACCTGTCTGAGCGTCGCCTGATAGATCTGAAAGCACCGATTTCAATCAGCACCTGGCGGCGTTGGCCCTTGGTCGAACCCGGCGATAATTTCAGCCTCGATGTCTAACAGCGTGCCCGGTATACAGCCGTAAATTTGCCTCCTCTCCAGTTTTGTGCCGATAGTGCGGTAACATTACGCGCAGTTAATGAATGATTGGGGAGAGAGATCATGCCAGCAGACGCTGTTGTGTGGCCGCTTGGAAATGCGAGCATAATTGCAGGATTTTGGATCCTGCTTTGGTTTTTGGGGCGTCCGCTTCTGAAACTGCTAAGGATCATCGGTGGATTCCTCAAGCGCATCGCGATCGCGATTCAGCGTTTCTTCCAGCCGATCTTCGAGTTTCTGTATCGCTCTTTCTATACGCTGATGCAGGTCGCGATGGCAGGTCTCTTAGGGTGGGTTGCTGTGAACCCGTTCCTCAACGGTGCAGAGGTCGAGATGCTGCCTCAGGTTGAGGCCGGTGCTGCCGCGGCGGTGATGCTGGGTATGGCCTACATCGTGTTCAAGCACTTCCTGAAATTCCCGCTGCGCAAAGGCGAGGCAGCGTCCATCGCTCAAGCGGTGGGCGAGTCTGGAATGGAGGAGCTAGAGGCTGATCTGGATCTAGATATTTAGCCAGTTTTTGAGCAGAGCGTGGCCGTGTTCGGTGAGTATGCTCTCCGGATGAAACTGTACGCCAAAAACCGGACGGGATGTGTGGCGCACCGCCATGATCTCTCCGTCCGCGGTGAACGCGTCGGCTATCAGGGTATCCGGCAAGTTTTCCGGTTTGATTGAGAGCGAGTGGTAGCGCACGACGTCATAGGTTTCCGGCAGACCCTGGAACAGCGGGCCGTTATCGTGTCGAATCTGGCTGATCTTTCCGTGCCGGATCTCTTGCGCGGTGATGATATCGCCGCCTTCGGCCGCGCCAATGCTCTGATGGCCGAGGCAGACGCCCAGGATCGGCAAATCACTGGCAGCCTTCTGCACCACATCGACGCAGATGCCCGCCTCTTTTGGGGTGCATGGACCTGGCGAAAGAACAATTCCGTCCGGCTTCATGTCGAGGGCTGCAGCGGCGGAAACCTCGTCGTTGCGGATGACCTGTGTGCGTGCGCCGATCTCTTCCAGATAGTGGACGAGATTCCAGGTGAAGCTGTCATAATTATCGATGACAAGGATCTGTTTGGCGCCGCTCATTGATCAAACTCATAACTTGCTGCCAGCGCCGCGGCTTTCTTCAAAGCATTGGCTTTGTGGACGGTTTCATCGAACTCATATTGCGGATTGGAATCGAGGACGACGCCGCCACCCGCCTGGATATGGAGCTGTCCATCCTTTAGCACGGCGGTCCGCAGCGCAATGCATGTATCGAGATCACCGTTCCAGCCAAAATAACCAATCGCGCCACCATAAATTCCGCGCGCGTTCTGTTCGAGCTCATCGATGATTTGCATGGCCCGGATCTTGGGAGCGCCAGAAACGGTTCCGGCCGGAAGGCCCGCAATCAGCGCATCGACAGCAGAAAACCCTTCACGCAAATCGCCTTCGACATGTGAGACGATGTGCATGACGTGGCTATAGCGCTCGACTATGAAACGCTCCGTCACTTCGACGCTGCCATAGGCTGCGACGCGGCCGACATCATTACGTCCAAGATCCAGCAGCATCAAATGCTCCGCAATCTCCTTTTGATCCGCGAGCAAGTCAGCCTTGCGTTCCGCATCAACAACCGGGTCGCCGGACCGGGGGCGTGTGCCTGCAATCGGACGGATTGCAACTCGGCCATCGCGGACACGGACGAGGATTTCCGGGCTCGACCCAACCAAACGGACATCCCCCAGATTCATATGAAACATGAAAGCGGAGGGATTGAGCCGTCGAAGGGCGCGATAGAAGCTGATCGACTTGCGTTTGTATGGCGCGCTGAATCGCTGGCTTGGAACGACCTGAAAGATATCACCGGCTTTGATGTAATCGCGAGCCGCATCGACCATATCGAAATACTGGTCCTGCGTGGTGTTGGAGGAAAACTCCAGATCCTCGCTCGATCCTTCGCGCGGCGATATTGGCGGCGGACTTTCCAGAGCGTTCTCGACCTTGTCTAGGAGGATATTCGCGCGCGCTTCGTCACCGGGCGCGTGACGTCCGACTAGGATCAGTTCCTGGTAGAGATGGTCAAAGATCAGAACCACGCCGGGAATGACCAATAAAGCCTCTGGCACATTCAGCGTATCCGGATTTGTGATCGCAACCGGTTCGACATGCTGGATGAAGTCATAACCGATATAGCCAAACGCACCGCTCGCCATCGGCGGTAGCTCTTCTTGCGAATCAGCATCCGCGCGGCCTTGATCGGCAAACGACCGGAGCGCGTCCAACGCAGGCAGGTCGAGTTTTTGGGCGTCAGAGAAATCTCGCTCTACGCTTTCCTCACCGACGCCGTCCAAGATCCGTAGCCAACGCTGCGGGTGCATCCCGATAAAGGAATACCGGCCAAGACGCTCGCCGCCATGGATGGACTCAAACAGAAAGCTGCCGGGCTCGTCAGCGCCCAGCTTCAACATTGCCGAGACCGGCGTTTCCAGATCGCCCGGCCGGCGCCGGACCAATAACTGATCGCGGGTCATTGTTCTGTCACGAGGCTTCTTTTGTAGGCCTCAAACGCGGCGCCATTCGTGTTCAGCTCAATATCCGTCGAGATGCCGAGGACATAGGCTGCGAACAGATCTTCTGCGACACCGTTCTGAATTTCCAGCGCGCTGGATTGTGCCAGAATGTCCAGAGTTTCATCTGCCGGTCGATCGATGCTGGTTACCTGCATGATGATCATCTGGTTCTGCATGCCTGCAGTCGCGAACGTTTCGCCTTCTTCATTGGCAGCGAACATGCCCAGGATCAGGGGACGCGGCATTTGCAGGTCGGTATTGGTGCGCGTGATCGGTCGTGGCAAGCTTTCGACACTCGTCGCATACTTTGCGGCTTCCTGGTCGAGCGTGCTGTCTCCGCTAGCTATCAAAGCCTCGATCTCGGCCGCTGCAGCTTGCAGTTGATTGGCCTTCTGATCCTGTTTCCAAGTTTCGATCAGAGTGTCGCGCACTTCTTCGAAGGCCGGCAGGCGTTCAGGCACGATGCTGTCGACGCGCGCCAACCAAGTGCTTTCATCCTCACCGAAACGCTCGGTGTTCTGACCTTCAGCTTGCGCATAGATCATCTGGAGCAGACCCGGCGCTGTGACGAGTGGCAGAAACCGGCGACCATCTTTGGTCACGCCATTGGCGTCGACGGGTGCGAATGACAGGACCGGCGTGCCGATCCCTTCCGCGATGCCTTCCAGATCTGCACCAGTTCCGAGCAAATCATCAAACTGGGGCAGGGCGTCGTAGAAATAGCCAATGGCAAGATCGCGGGCGAGTTCGGTTTCGATTTGCTCTCGCACATCTTCCAGCGGAGTCGCGTCGCCCGGGGTAATCGATTCCAGGCGGATCACGACATATTGATCACCCACAGGCTGCGGCCCGTGAATGGATCCTTCCTGAGCGCCCGGCGAAAAGACCTGGTCAGCGAGGCGATCATTCGCGATCAGCTCACGACGGCCCGTACGCTCTTGCGTGGAAAGTGCCGTTTCAATGGCGTCGGCTGCGGCGCCGCCAGCAATGCGACCAAGGGCGCCGCGGGCTATACTTTCGCTTGGAAACACGAACTCAGTGAAGGTGCGCGTGTCCGGACCGGTATAGCGCTCGGATTTATAAGCTTCGTAGAACGCTAGCACGTCATCTTCGGTGACTTCGCTCGCAGAAATGAAGTCGTCAGCGGTCAAGTGAATGAGACTGATGCCGCGTCGCTCTGGTTCGCGCAGGAAGTCTTTGCGGGATTCATAGAGGGCGAGCAGCTCCTCCTCGCTCGGTTCGGTAACTTCCGGCAGCTGCGACTCCTCAAGAATGAACCACGACGCGCCGCGAAGCTCGCCAGAATAGGCGGCTTGAAGGCGCGCCAGTGCCGTCGGGACTTTCAGTCCTTCGATCGGAACCCGTTGCAAGCGGCTGAGTGTCATCTCAGCTTCGAGGTCAGCTTCATAGTCAGCTTCCCGATAGCCGTTTGCGTCCAGCAATTGCGAATATCTCAAAGGGTCGAATACGCCGGTCGTATCTTGAAACAGCGGATCGGTGCGGATTCGATCTGCAATCGCCCCGGTTGTCGCTGATATGCCTTGCTTGTCGGCGTAGGACGTCAGAAGAGTCTCGCGCGACAAATCCTGATAGAGGCGGTCGACAATACCGCGACCCATGGCCTCTTCCTTCGTCATGGAGCGACCGCGTTCATCGGTCTGGGTGCGTAAGACCCGCTCCAGGGTCGAATCAAACACCCGATCCGAGACAGCGCGATCGCCCGCACTGACCAGACTACGGCCAGAACCACCGGTGAAAATATCAGTCACACCCCATGCCGCCATCGAGATGATCACGATAAGGAATATTCCGCCAGCCCAGGGCGAACGGAGCATGTTTCGCAACGGAGTGAGCATTTGATCAGACCTTTTACTTCTACATCGCTTGAGAGTTTCAGCCCAGCTTGCTAGGCGAGCGCAGAAACTTGTTCAAGATGGTGACTGGTATGGTGCGTTCACTGATCGCAGGCAACTGGAAAATGAATGGCCTGAAATCGAGCCTCCAAGAGGCGCAAAAAACAACTGAAATGCTCAAGGATTTCCCAGATGAGGCAGACTGCCTGATCTGTCCGCCATCGACATTGATTGTGCCGATGAAAGAAGCTGCGGGCGACCGGCTCATGGTTGGCGGGCAGAGCTGTCACCCGGAGGCCGCCGGAGCCTTTACGGGCGACCTATCGGCGGAAATTCTCGCTGATGCGGGCGCTTCTTACGTGATTGTTGGTCACTCCGAGCGCCGTTCAGAGCATGGCGAGCGCAGTGCATATGTGCAGGAACAGGCCCATGCCTGCCTGCGCGCGGGCATCGCGCCGATCATTTGTGTTGGCGAGAGTTATGCGCAACGCGAACGCGGTGAAACCAAGGATACGGTGATGCGCATCCTGCGCAAATCTCTCCCGACTCTGACGGAGAATGAAACTCTGGTTGTCGCCTATGAGCCGCTGTGGGCGATTGGAACCGGCCTGGTGCCGAGCAGCGACGAGATTGCGGAAGTGCACGGCGTCATTCGAAGTCTGCTGGTAGAGCTGTATCAGGACCGCGGGAACGATATTCGCATTCTCTATGGCGGGTCGATGAAACCAGGCAATGCGGCCGAAATTCTGGCCATTGAAAACGTCAATGGCGGCTTGATTGGTGGTGCGAGCTTGAAGGCTGACGACTTTATGGCCATTTACGCAGCAGCGGTTGCCTGATCGGATTGAGCTTCACTGACCCTCGGGGGTTGGCGAAAGCCCGATAAAAGCGTAAGGCCCGCGGCTTGAGATTCAGGAACCTGACATGACCAATGTAATCCTTGTCGCCCACATTCTCGTCTCGATCGTATTGGTGATCGTGGTGCTGATGCAGCGCTCCGAAGGCGGTGCGCTTGGTATTGGCGGTGGCGGCGGCGGAGCTGGTGGCGGTCTGATGTCGGGATCTGGCGTGAAAGGCGCTCTCGTTAGAACCACGATCATCTTTGGCGCGATCTTTTTTATCTCCAGCCTGACGCTGACGACGCTCGCGACTCAGGAAAACGCAGGTGGTCTGACTGATGTTCAGCGTGAGCTTGAAGACTCTGCGCCGACAACGCCGGAGAATGACGAGCTGAACTTTGAAGGCCTGGAAGACATTCTGAACAGCGACGAGTCGCTACTTGAAGATCCGCTCTCGGCTACCGGCAACGAAACGCCAGCAACTGATCAGCCCGCGCCGACCACCGAACCGAGCAGCGAAGCTCCACTGGCTGAACCGACTGATCCACAATAATCGAAATTAATCCTGACTTCCCCCTATCGGGGTGGGTCGCGAATCAGGCAATCTGCATTCCCATGACTCGCTATATTTTCATTACTGGCGGCGTGGTGTCTTCCTTAGGCAAGGGTATCGCTTCCGCAGCACTCGGGGCATTGCTGCAAGCCCGGGGGTATAAGGTCCGGCTGCGAAAGCTCGATCCGTACTTGAATGTCGATCCCGGCACGATGAGCCCACGCCAGCATGGTGAGGTGTTCGTCACGGATGATGGGGCCGAGACAGATCTAGATCTCGGTCACTATGAGCGTTTCACTGGCGTCTCGGCGCGCCAGTCCGACAATATCACGACCGGCCGAATCTATTCGACCATTATCGAGAAAGAACGACGCGGCGATTATCTCGGCGCGACCATTCAGGTCATTCCGCACGTTACCAATGAAATCAAAGACTTCGTCCTGTCTGATGCGGGTGAGGGGGTTGATTTTGTGCTCTGCGAGATTGGCGGCACAGTTGGTGACATTGAAGGCCTGCCTTTTTTCGAGGCGATCCGCCAGCTAGGTCAGGAACTCGGCCCGGAGCGCGCCTGTTTCATCCATCTGACTTTGTTGCCATACATCCCCGCCGCAGGCGAAATGAAAACCAAACCGACCCAGCACTCGGTCAAAGAACTGCGCTCGATTGGTATTCAGCCGCAAATCCTGCTCTGCCGTTGTGATCGCCCGATCCCGGAAAACGAGAAGGGCAAGATTGCAAGCTTCTGTAATGTCCGCCCCAGCAGTGTGATCGAAGCGCGCGACGTTGGACATATCTATGACGTCCCGTCAGCCTATCACGCTGAAGGCCTGGATGAGGAAGTCTTACAGCATTTCCGGATCGCGGATGCGCCGAAACCTGATCTTTCCAGATGGGACCAGATTGCCCAGACCGTTCATAATCCGGACGGCAATGTCTGCATCGGCCTGGTCGGCAAGTACACTGATGTCCCGGACGCCTATAAGTCAGTGATGGAAGCACTCCAACATGGGGGGCTTGCGAATAATGTCGGCGTTGAGATCAAATTGATCAATTCTGAAGAGTTTGATGACGAAACCGCACCGATCGATATTCTTGAAGGGGTGCACGGTATCATCCTGCCGGGCGGGTTTGGTGAGCGCGGCGCACGCGGCAAGATGCGGGCGGCCCGCTTTGCGCGCGAGCGTCAGGTGCCATGCTTCGGCATCTGTTACGGGATGCAGCTCTCCGTCGTCGAAGCGGCGCGAAACCTGGTTGGCATTACCGGCGCCTCGACCACTGAGTTTGGTCCAACGGATCAGCCAATTGTCGGCCTGATGTCTGAATGGACCAAAGGCAATGAGCTCGTTACGCGCAATGAGAATAGCGATATGGGCGGCACAATGCGTCTCGGCGCTTATCCAGCGCATCTGAAGGAAGGCTCCAAAGTCGCGGAGATCTATGGCTCGCTCGAAATCTCAGAGCGGCATCGCCATCGCTATGAGGTCAATAATGCCTATGTGCCTGACCTGGAAAAGCACGGCGTAGTATTCTCGGGCATGTCACCGGACGGTATTCTGCCGGAGATTATTGAGCTCGAAGAGCACCCGTGGTTCATCGCGGTGCAATATCACCCAGAGCTGAAATCGCGGCCAATGGAGCCACACCCTCTGTTTGCGAGCTTTATCGGCGCAGCGGTGACGCAGTCACGACTGGTTTAAGCAGCAATCCCCCCTTGCGCGCCGCGGCCCGTTCCGGTATGTGCGCGGTTTGAATTTCACGAGGTTTCGCCTCGGCACCCGTTTTGGAGCAAGCAAATGGCTGTCCCTAAGAGTAAGATTACGAAGTCGCGCCGTGGCATGCGCCGTTCTCACGACCGCCTGAAAGGCAACACTTATATCGAAGACCAGGATTCTGGTGAACTTCGCCGTCCGCACCACATCGACCTGAAATCAGGCATTTATCGTGGTCGCCAGATTCTCGAGCCGTCTGACGACTAAGCTCGGCGTAGAATCTGTAGAGTACTTAACCCCTGCTTCTTTGGCAGGGGTTTTGTTTTGCGCGATTGAGGCGCTGGCGCGCCCGTTATGCTTAATGCGGCCCGTCATTTTGCCTGATTACCCTAGGGCTCCGTTTAAAGGCCTGCCTGTAGACTGGCAGGATAGGAATGGAGCTCACTATGCGTATGTCCCCAGCCATTTCACTTGGCGCCTCTGCTGTTCTTGGTTTAGCGGCCACGTATGTCGCTTGGCAAATGACCAAATCTGAGCCGAAAGCCGAACCGGAAGTGACCGAGGTCTCGCTACCCGTCGAAAACGAGGTGAGCGTTGTGGTGGCCTCTGACGTGATCGTGCGCGGCGATGCTGTGACCGTCGAGAATGTCACGGTTGAGCGCTGGCCTGAAAGCAAAGCGCCTTATGGATATTTCAGTCATGGCCTGGAAATCGGCTCGAATGAATACGCCCAGCGTTTGGCGCTGACGGACTTCCAGCCAGGTGACCCAATTCTTGATTCTCGCCTGTCGCCATTAGGCACGCGTGCCTCGTTGGCGGGGCGGTTGGAACCTGGGTACCGGGCCTATACGGTGCGCATGGACGATGTACGCGGCGTCGCGGGCTTCGTGTTGCCGGGCGATAAAGTCGACGTCCTGTTCACGCAGGATAAAGGCCGCAATGCGCGGACCGTAAACCTCGTTTCCGAAGTGCTGCTACAGAATGTTGAAGTGCTCGCGGTCGACTCGAATTATAATCCGCTGAGCGAAGATCCCCGCGTGTTTGCGCGTGCGACGCTGGCTGTCAATGTGGAAGACGCCAAAAAGCTATCTGTAGCTTCAGGGTTGGGCGACTTGTCTCTGGCGCTGCGCGGATCACGCGAGCCAGATCAGAAACCTTTATCGATGCCAGCTGCGAAGGTCGCTGCCGCGCGCACCCCGCCGCGCTGGGTCTCTCGCCGCGTGGTGGCACGTCGCCCAGCCGACAAACAGATCAAAGTCATGCTCGGCACTGAAGAAAGCGAAGTCAAAGTGCCAACTGCTGCCGAGAAAAAAGCCTCAGCGCCAACCAAGCTCATCCCGGCTCCGACCTCTTAGCGGCAAACCAAAATGCAAGACCCACTGAGATCGGGTCGGCTCATTGATCTCCGTTGAATTCGCAGACTGACGGCCCGGCACCACTTTCCAGCAGGTTATGGTGCCGGGCTTTATTGTGCCCGGCGGTCGCGGTGCTCACAAGCTTCGTTGAGTTTACACGGCGGGCGGAATGGCGCGAAGCGCCAGCAAAGAGACTTAAATGGGTCGAGGGGGAGGGTCGCTTGTGCCGGCCTTTAAATGGCTTCGCCGCTGAACACCCAGATCATGCGAACCACGGCCGGCATCATCAGCACGACCAATAGGGTGGGGAACACAAACATGATCAGGGGCAGGACCAGTTTCGCGGGCAGAGCCAGCGCCTTTTCTTCAGCCCGTAACATGCGTTTCTCGCGCATATCGGCGCCGTAAACCCGCAAAGTCTCGCCAATGCTGGTGCCGAGCTCTTCAGACTGTTTCAGCATGGTCGCCAGTGACCGCGCTTCTTCCAGGCCTAGGCGTTCTGCAAAATTTCCCCAGGCTGTGTTGCGGTCGCGTCCTGCGCGCATTTCCAGGCTCATTAAGTGTAGCTGCCGAGATAGTACTGGATAACGGAACTGCAATTCCTCAGCGATGCGAATGATAGCGCCGTCCAGACTCAGCCCTGCCTCAACGCAGGCGACGAGCAAGTCCATCATATCCGGGAACCCGTCGCGGTATTGTTGCTCGCGTTGTTCGATCTGCCGGTTCAGCAGCATGGATGGGAGCATGTAACCGAAAGCGGCGGCAAAAATGGAAGCCCCGAGCAGGGTCAAGCCCGTGAGCTTAAACGGCAGCAACGGTGCAGCGATAAACAACAGGAACTGCGGCGCAATCAGACTGACCGCGCGGATTCCGAAAAAAATGTATGGCGCATTGCGCGAGAAATAGCCGGCGCGCATCATCATACTGCGCAGTCGGGTTTCCTCTTCGCTCGGCGCGCCGTCGCCGGTCTGGCCAAGTTGTGCTAGCCAGCCGTGCCGAGGCTTCTCTGAGACAGTGGCGCCGCCGCCCGAGCTTCCAACCAGACGACCTTCAATGCGATTGCGGAACCGAGACGCGATGACTGTTGCCGGAACGAATAATGCCAGACTGATCGCGGAGACGCAGAGCAGCAGCAGGCTCGGGCTGTTGAGGATGGTTTCAATCATGTCCGCACTCCTAAATCTTGAAATTTGTCATCTTGCGCATGACGAGGTTGCCAATTGTCATCCAGACCAGGGCGCCACCTAACGCGTACTGGATCATCGGTACGTGAATGACGTCGCCATAAAAGTTTGGCGTCAACATATGCATCGTGGCCAGTACGACGAATGGCGCCGCGGTCAGGATCAGAGCGGACATCCGCCCTTCGGACGAGGCAGCCTTGATCTTCAGGCGCATCTTCTGACGCTGGCGGATGGTTCTTGAATTGGTGGCCAGAAGGTCAGCCAGGTTACCGCCCGTACGCGTTTGCAGACGGACAATCGCGCTGAACAGATTGATATCCGGGTGCTCAGTGCGCGCGGCCATTTTCTCAATCGCCTGGTCCAGGCTGGATCCGAATGAAATCTCATCTGCCACGAGGCCAAATTCAGAGCCGAGCGGGTCAGGTGTTTCCTTGCCGACCAGCGCAATCGCCGTGGGCACCGGGTGACCGGCCTGCAGGCTGCGCACGACAATTTCCAAGGCGTCCGGCAATTGCTCTCCAAGTGCGCGTTCACGCTTCGAGCCGAGCATGCTGAGGACAAGGTATGGTCCGCCGACTGCGATGGCCGGGAAGGCCGCGATCGCTGCGGCAAGCCCTGAAAAATAGTAAGCGAGGCCCGCAGCGACAACGCCTGCGGCGAGCGCCATTGCTGCCCAGCTCGCGGGTTTATAGTCCAGTCCTGACCGCGCCACGAGACGTCCGAGCCAGGCATTCTTGATGACGCGGTTGCCGTCTTCATCCAGACCGCGCTTACGCCGTAGTTGGAGGACGGCTTCGGCGATTGAGTCCGTTTCGGCCTGAGCTTTTAGGCGCTTGTTGACCAGCGACTTGTCGCGCGCCTCCTGGCCGAAATCGATCAGTGAGCGCGCGCCAAGAAAGACCGAAGAAAAGGCCAGGACATATAGAATGACCTGTTCATCCATTTTTACCCCCGACGCTCAGCAACGGTTTGGATGGATCAAACGTCTCGGTCGGGACGTGAATGCCCTTGCGGGTCATTTCATCGAGGCATTTCGGGCGCAGGCCAGTGGCGCGAAACTCGCCAATGACAGTGCCATCTTCGCCCGTGTCGACCCGCTTGAACACAAACAGATCTTGCATCTGGATTACTTCGCCTTCCATGCCGGTGACCTCAGTCACATGCGTGATGCGGCGGGAGCCATCGGATAAGCGTTGGGCCTGAATGATGATACCGATGGCGGCCGAGATCTGTCCACGCACGGCTTCCTGTGAGATGCGCAGACCGCCCATCGCGACCATTTGCTCCAGACGGGTGATCGCTTCGCGTGGATTGTTGGCGTGAATGGTGGCCATTGAGCCTTCGTGGCCGGTATTCATAGCCTGCAGCATGTCGAAGGCTTCTTCCGAACGCACCTCGCCCAAGATGACGCGGTCAGGACGCATGCGAAGCGCGTTCTTCACCAGCTCCCGCTGTTTGATTTCGCCATTGCCTTCGAGGTTGGCTGGGCGCGTCTCCATACGGGCAACATGCGGTTGCTGAAGCTGCAATTCGGCGGCGTCCTCGATCGTGATGAGGCGCTCTTTATGGCTGATGGCGGCCGACAGCGCGTTCAATAGCGTCGTCTTTCCAGAGCCGGTACCGCCGGAGATGATTGCGGTGACGCGGCACTTCACAGCGCCATAGAGGAAGTCGGCGACCGGTTTCGGGATCGCCTGAAACTCGACCAATTTTTCCAGAGTGAACGGCTTCTTGGAGAATTTCCGAATTGAAACCAGAGGACCGTCAATCGCGATCGGTTCAATTGCGGCATTGACCCGCGACCCGTCGGCGAGGCGCGCATCGACC
This sequence comes from Henriciella sp., assembly GCA_013214545.1. Classification (GTDB taxonomy): domain Bacteria; phylum Pseudomonadota; class Alphaproteobacteria; order Caulobacterales; family Hyphomonadaceae; genus Henriciella. Next base: position 23,202 of record JABSQB010000010.1, on the reverse strand, counting down.
AGCGGCGAGCCTTCATCGACCCGGCGACCAACCGCCGACACGATCTTATTGATGATCCGTCGTAAGTGGAGATTGTCACGGAAACGGGCATTGGAGAGCTCGAGTTCGCCGCTACGTTCGATGTAGACCTGATTGTAGCCGTTGATCAGAATATCAGCGATGGAATCGTCTTGAAGCAGCGGTTCCAGCGGGCCGAGACCAACCATTTCATTGACAATATCATCGGTGAAGTCCTTCACCTCTGCCGCGCCCATCGGAAGGCGCTGATCGGCAATCGCCTTGGTTACGAAGACACCGATCTGCGTGCGCAACTCTTCCGGCGTCATCTGATCGAGATTGGAGAGATCCAGCTCATCAATCAGCTTGTTGTGGATTTGAAGCTTGGCCTCAAGCATGTCGCCGTCAATGTCCGGTCGCTCCTTAGGCTGCGGGGCAGGCTCGCTCGGGGAAGGCGAAACCGGTTCCTGGATGGGCGTCTCGGCTTCAACGTGCGGATCGACTGCCGGTTCTAAGGATTGTTCTTCGACGGGACGGCGTTTGAGTACGAAACGGCTCATGATGCAGCCCTCATGGTTTCAGAAGCCTTGGGAGAGTCTTTGTCGTGCCGCAGCTTGCTGATCAGATCACCAATGTCCTTTGGAATCGGCGATCCTGGCTTCATGTCGCTGACCGGCTGGCCGAGATTCACAGCGCTTAGAGCAGTCGGCCAGTCGGATCGGATTGACGCAAACACCTCCATCTCCAAGGCCGCGCGTGCCTGCTCCTCAGTCACTTTGGCGCCGAACATACCCTTTTGGCGGCGGTTCAGCACGGCGCGGATGGACGGAAACTCGGGGTCGGATGCAAACTGCTCAACCCACTGGCGCGACGCATTGAGGGCGGGCACAGACAGCTCCGTCACCAGGATAACCTCGTCGCTGCCTAGGAACATGTCGCTGCTCCATTCAGTCGGCCAGCGCGGGCTGTCGACGATGACGAAATCATAAGTCTCGCAAGCGACATTCAGGCATTGCAGGATCACATCTCGCGAGGGCGGCGTCTCCATCTCGCTCCAACGCGGCATGGCGAGGAGGTCGAAGCCAAACGGGTGATGCGTCGTCATCGTTTTGAGGAAGACATCATCAATCTTGTGCGGATCTTTCTGGAAGATGGTCGGCAGCAGGTTCGACTCACAATTCAGATAGGTGGCGCAGCTGCCGTCGACGAAGTTGAGGTCAAACAGCACAACGCGCGGTTTGCTTTTCAGCTGGCTGAGCTGATAGGCGGTCTCGCACGCTAGCAATGTTGCCCCCGCACCACCGACTGATGAGACAAAGGTCCAACATTGCGAATTGGTATTGGCGACGGCCTGCATGTTCGCCTCAGTCAGGGCCTCCGCCGCACGGGTCAGGGCTTTGTGGACGGCGTCAAAACTCACCTGCGCGTCGAGGATGTCCCAGCAAGGCAGCCCCATCAGTACACGCAACGCGCTGACGGGCAGGTTTTGTCCGATGACGATCGTTGGGATGTTCTGTCCGGTCATGGCGAGCGCCGTCAGGCATTCTGCCAAGTCGGTTTCCGGCGCATGCTCAAACACGCAAATGTGCATGCCTTCTTCATTCAGGCCATCCATCAGTCCGGCATAGGACTCGTGCACGACTGTGAGCTGACCACCTTTTTCGCGCCACGCCTGGGCGATGGGCTCATCGAAGCTCTGGCTGAGAATATGCAGCTTGGCGGCCGCAAAAACACCACGGGCAGAAGACATCGTCATTGTCCTCCAGCGTCGGTGGCCGTGGATTGGCGCTGAATATTGCTTTCCACCGAGCGACCAAATTCTGGTTTTGGTGATCCTTCGATGCGGCTCAGCGCATATCGATCAACCTGGTTCGGCTCGTCCGACACCATGATCGGATCGATAAGCTCTTCATTTGTATCAGGGGGCAAGACCAGATGCGGAGTAATGATCACGACCAACTCCGTCTCGTTTTTCTTGAAGCGGCTCGATCGGAACAGATTGCCGAGAATAGGGATATCGCCCAAGAGCGGAGTTTCCAGTTCGGGTGCTTGGTAATCATTCTGGATCAGGCCTGCGATGGCAAAACTCTGACCATTGCCCAATTCGACCTGAGTCTGGATTTCACGAACGCTGAGCGCTGGGATTTCAACATTTACGAGGCGAACAGAGTTGCGCGGATCGAGATTACTGACCTCCGGCGCGACCTGTAAAACGATCCGGTCTTCTCGCGCGATGGTCGGCGTGAATTCGAGCGAGACGCCGAATTTCTTGAACTCGATTGTGATTGTGTCCTGGTCAGCTGCTACGGGCACTGGAAACTCACCGCCAGCGAGAAAAGAAGCCGTCTGACCCGATTGAGAGACCAGGTTTGGTTTCGCCAAGGTGCGGATAACCCCTTGTTCTTCAAGGGCTTGCAGCGTGAAATCGATGCTTGTATTGCCTGAGCCACCGAACACTTGCCCGACTGCACGTGCAGGGTCGCCGGAGATCAGGCTGGAAGACGTCATGAATAGGAAGTCGCCCGGACGGCCAATATCCGTCCCGAAGCCGATTTCGCGAATATCATCGCGCGAGGCTTCGACGAAACGTACTTCCAGCAGCACCTGCGCGGGCAGTTCCACCTCCATGGCATTGATCGCCAATCCGGGCGCGTGGCTGTCCACCACTGCCATGATCTGAGTCATGGTCTCTTCATCGGCGACGCTGCCGCTGATGTGGATTTTGTTGGCGACCGGGCGAAGCTCCACCTTCGAAGACGGAAACAGCGCCATCAGATCGCTGCGCACAGCGTCCAGGTTGGGCATGACCAGAACGTCAATCAGCTGCACCAGATTTCCGCGCTCATTATAGACGAGGATATTGGTTGAGCCGATGGTGCGGCCGCGAACAAAGTACTCACGTGAGGAAACTGGTGCCGCATCAGCAATCTCGGGCTCGGAAACAGCGATCCGGTCAAAGCTGTTCCGTACTGGCACCGGCAAAGACATACCCTTGCGCACTACGATGGTTTGATGCGTTACCGTGTCCGCGTGCGCTTCGGGGGCAACAGCGGCGAACCCGCTCCAACTGATGAAGAGCAGCGCGATCGCTACTAGGTTTGCCCAACTATATCGTCCCATCATGTGCCCTCAGCTCGCAGGGGTGCCGTTTTGCTTATGCGTTAAACTTAACGGCGGCGTCTGAAGCGCCCGTCAAAAGGCTTGGTCGAATTTCAACGGAATTCTGTGCGGCGCTGATGACAATGCGTTAGCCATAACGCGACCCATGCGGGACTTGCTCTTTGCAGCATTGCACACTAGACGCTGCCGCAACTGCTTCTCCAGTGTCGCAAAGGACATCGTAATGAGTGAAATCATCGACATTCACGCCCGCCAGATCATCGATAGCCGGGGCAATCCGACAGTAGAGGTCGATGTCACCCTGGAGGATGGCTCTTTCGGGCGCGCGGCGGTGCCGTCTGGTGCGTCCACCGGGGTTCATGAAGCCCACGAGCTGCGCGATGGCGGTGAAGCTTATAAAGGCAAGGGCGTGATGAACGCTGTCGACGCAGTCAACGGTGAGATCGCCAACGAGCTTGTCGGTATGGATGCGATTGAGCAGCGCCTCGTTGACGGATTGATGATCGAGCTCGACGGGACAGACAATAAGAAACGTCTCGGCGCAAATGCGATCCTCGGCGTCTCCATGGCGACGGCGAAAGCTGCGGCTGAAAGCTGCGGCATGCCGCTTTACCGCTATGTCGGCGGTACAAACGCGCGCGTATTGCCGACCCCGATGATGAACATCATCAATGGCGGCGAGCATGCCGACAATCCGATCGATATCCAGGAATTCATGATCATGCCGGTCAATGCTGACAGCATTGCCGATGCTGTGCGGATTGGTTCGGAGATCTTCCACACGCTGAAAAAGACCCTCAGCGATGCTGGTCACAATACCGGTGTTGGCGACGAGGGCGGATTTGCGCCCAATCTTTCTTCCACCCGAGATGCGCTCGATTTCATCATGAAATCGATAGAGGCGGCCGGTTATCAGCCAGGAGAGGACGTCTCGCTGGCGCTCGATGCAGCATCGACTGAGTTCTTCAAAGACGGCAAGTATGTGCTCGCTGGTGAAGACAAGACGCTGGATGGCGAAGGCATGGCGAAATATCTCGCCGATCTGGTCGACGCTTATCCGATCCTATCGATTGAAGACGGCATGGCCGAAGACGACTGGGAAGGATGGGGCATCCTGACTGAAATGGTCGGAGATCGCTGCCAGCTGGTGGGCGATGACTTGTTTGTCACCAATCCTGAGCGCCTCGCCCTTGGCCTGCAGCGCGGCGCGGCGAATTCCATCCTGGTCAAGGTCAATCAGATCGGCACTCTGTCTGAGACGCTGGACGCTGTTGAGCTGGCGCACCGCCATGCCTATACGGCGGTGATGTCCCACCGTTCGGGTGAGACCGAGGATGCTACTATTGCCGATCTCGCGGTCGCCGTGAACTGCGGTCAAATCAAAACAGGTTCTTTGGCCCGCTCGGATCGCCTGGCGAAGTACAATCAGCTGATCCGAATCGAAGAAGAGCTTGGCGCATCAGCTCTTTATGCGGGCGCGGGTTTGATCAACGCGTAAAGCGGATTTTAACCACAAAAGGTGTTCCTACTCTGAAGCGTAGGAGCACCTTTTTTTATGACCTCTAAATGGGCCGCAGGCGCGATGTCCTTGACCATTGCATATTTTGCTTACCACGCCTTTGCGGGGGAGCAGGGGCTTGGCCAATGGACGGACAAACAGATGGAGCTGTCCGAAAAGCGCGCAATTCTTGAGGCACTCGAAGCAGAAAATGCTGCACTGCAAAAAGACATAGCTCGCTTGACCCCGGGCCAAATTGATCCAGACTTGGTCGAATACCTCGCCCGACGCGATCTCGGTTTCGTGTACCCCGGTGAACTTGTGTTAGTTGACCGCGCTGTCAGGAATGCAGATACGCATAGGTGATAAGACTCGACGTTGCGTCAATCCTCTGCGTATTAAGCGCAAAAATGCATCAGCCAGGGAGCAGTCATGGCCAAAGCCGCTAGCCCGAAGCGCCGGTCCTCGCCGAAATTAAAGAAGGACGAGGCGCTCAAATTCTATCGAGATATGCTGCTTATACGCCGGTTCGAAGAACGCGCCGGCCAATTGTATGGGATGGGTAAGATTGCCGGGTTCTGTCACCTCTATATCGGTCAGGAAGCGGTCGTCACGGGAATGCAGGCCTGCTTGAAAGAGGGCGATCAGGTTATAACCGGATACCGTGATCATGGTCATATGTTGGCTTGTGATATGGACCCGAAAGGCGTGATGACGGAATTGACCGGACGCGCTGGCGGTTATTCTCGCGGTAAAGGCGGCTCTATGCACATGTTCAGCCGCGAGAAAAACTTCTTCGGCGGCCACGGAATCGTTGGCGCACAGGTGCCGATCGGAACCGGGCTAGCTTTTTCCAACAAATATCTCGGCAAGGACAATGTTTGCCTTGCTTATTTCGGCGATGGCGCGGCGAACCAGGGCCAGGTCTATGAGGCGTTCAACATGGCCTCACTCTGGGATCTGCCGGTTGTCTATGTCATCGAAAACAACATGTACGCGATGGGTACCAGCGTCGAACGCCACGCGTCTGAAACTGAACTTTTCAAACGCGGCATCTCTTTCGAAATCGAAGGTGAGGAAGTCGACGGCATGGATGTCTATGCAGTCAAGAAGGCCGGTGAAAAGGCCGTCAAATATGCGCGGTCTGGCAAGGGGCCTTACATCCTCGAGATGAAGACCTATCGCTATCGCGGTCACTCAATGTCCGACCCGGCCAAATATCGTAAGCGCGAGGAAGTCGACGATATTCGCAGCCACAAGGACCCAATCGACGGGCTGAAGGAACAGATTCTGGCAGCCGAGCTTTCGACCGAGGAAGATCTGAAAGCCGTCGACAAGGAAATCCGTGCAATCGTCAAAGAGTCCGCTGATTTCTCTTTGGAGAGCCCCGAACCCGACCCGTCCGAGCTTTGGACCGATGTTCTTCTGCCGGTGGAGGCGTAAATGTCAGGACACTTCGAAATACACGTGAACGATGTTGCCCGCGCGCAGGCCTTCTACGCCGGTCTGTTCGGCTGGACGTACACTCCTATGGCTGGTGCGGAAGCCGTGGAGTATCATTTCGCTGAAGGACCTAATCTCAGTGATGCACTTACCGTTGGTATGATGCGGCAAATGGGCGACTCGCCAGAGGCGGGCGGTCCCGTGCGCGGTGGAACGATGACGTTTGAGGTCGACGACTGTGACGCGACATATGCTTGGGCGCTTGAGAATGGCGGTGCAGAAGCGCTTCCGCCAATGGACTATCCCGGTGTCGGTCGTGCGGCCTATGTTGAAGACGGTGAAGGAAACATTGTTGGCTTTGTGACACCAGAACAGGGAGCTGCGTAATGGCTGTTGATATTCTCATGCCCGCGCTGAGCCCAACTATGGAAGAGGGCACGCTGGCCAAATGGCTAAAAGGCGAAGGCGACAAAATTGAAGCCGGTGATGTGATAGCCGAGATTGAAACCGATAAGGCGACGATGGAAGTCGAGGCTGTGGACGAAGGCACGCTGGCCAAGATCCTGATTCCGGAAGGCACCGAAGGCGTGAAAGTAAATGCCGTCATCGCTGTGCTCACCGAAGATGGCGAAGATGCGAGCAACGTGTCTGCGGCGCGCGCTCCAGACGTTGAAAAAGTGCAGCCGGTGGCTGAGCCAGAAGTCCTAGAGGCTCAGGCTGCGGCGGATGCGCCCGCTGCGCAGGTCCTCACCAATCCCGATATTCCCGAAGGCACGACCTTCACCAAGACGGTCCTGCGCGACGCGTTGCGCGATGCCATGGCTGAAGAAATGCGCCGCGACGAGACGGTGTTTGTCATGGGTGAAGAAGTCGCTGAGTATCAGGGCGCTTACAAAGTGACCCGCGAGCTGCTGCGGGAATTTGGTCCGCGCCGGGTGGTAGATACGCCGATCACAGAACACGGCTTTGCCGGTCTTGGGGTCGGCGCCGCATTTGGCGGCCTGCGCCCAATTGTCGAGTTCATGACGTTCAACTTTGCGATGCAGGCGATCGACCACATCATCAACTCCGCCGCGAAGACGCTTTACATGTCCGGGGGACAGATGGGTTGCCCAATCGTTTTCCGCGGTCCGAACGCCGCTGCGTCTCGTGTCGGCGCTCAGCACTCACAAGACTACGCCGCGTGGTATGGCCACGTGCCAGGACTGAAAGTCGTCGCGCCTTGGGATGCCGGGTCTGCAAAGGCACTGCTCAAGTCGGCGATTCGTGATCCGAACCCGGTTGTCTTTCTTGAGCATGAGCTGCTTTATGGCCTCGAATATGATGTGCCGGATCTCGAAGACTACACTTTGCCCATCGGCAAAGCGGCGGTCATTCGTGAAGGCACGGACGTGACCCTGGTCGGATATTCGCGTTGCACAGGTTTCGCCATGGAAGCGGCTGAGAAACTGGCTGACGAAGGGATCTCTGCTGAGGTTGTCGATCTTCGCTCTATTCGCCCGCTCGACATGGATACGATTGTCGAGAGCGTGAAGAAAACCAATCGCCTCGTGACCGCCGAAGAAGGCTGGAAGCATATGGGCGTCGGCGGCGAGATTGCCGCGGGCGTTACTGAACTGGCGTTTGACTATCTTGATGCGCCACCGGCTCGTGTGACACAAAAAGACGTCCCGCTACCTTATGCGGGCAATCTTGAAGATCTGAGCTTGCCGAATACAGATGACATTGTCGCGGCCGCCAAAGCTGTTTGTGAGGGGATGTAAGAATGGCCATCAATATCACCATGCCCGCTCTCAGCCCGACCATGGAAGAGGGCACGCTCGCCAAGTGGAATGTCAAACCTGGCGACACCGTTGAAGCTGGCGACGTCATTGCCGAGATCGAGACCGACAAGGCGACGATGGAAGTCGAGGCCGTGGACGAAGGCACCGTCGCTCAGATCCTGGTTGATGCTGGCACTGAAGGCGTCAAAGTGAACGCCATCATCGCTGTGCTCGCGGAAGATGGTGAGGATGCCGGATCTGTTTCGGCCGCCCCAGCCGATGCCCCAGCGCCCGCTGCAGAAGCGCCAGCCGCAGAAGCCCCGAAAGCAGAGCCCACAACAGAGCCAGCCAAGCAAGTTGCCTCAACCCCGGTTCAAATGCCGGCGCTCGGCACCGGCGATGACCGCATCAAGGCAAGCCCGCTTGCCCGCCGGATTGCTGCACTGAAAGGCATCGATCTCAACGCGTTAAAAGGCAAAGGGTCCGGCCCGCACGGGCGGATTGTCAAGAAGGATGTCGAGAATGCGCAGCCTGGCCTCTCTGCACCTACAGGCGCTGCCCCTGCGTCTCCGGATGGTCTGATTCTGCCGCAAATTCTTGATGACCGCGTCTATGCGCCGGATAGCTACCGGCTTGAGCCACTGGACGGGATGCGCAAGACGGTTGCCCGCCGCCTGACGCAAAGCTTCATGCAAGTTCCGCACTTCCCGCTGAATGTGGACATTGCGCTGGACAAGCTGCTCGCTGCTCGCAAAGGCATCAATGAAGCGGCACCTGAAGGCGTCAAAGTTTCGGTCAATGATCTTTTGATCAAGGCTTCGGCCATGGCGCTGATGGAAGAGCCCGATTGCAATGCGAGCTATTCCGACAATGGCATCGCCTACCATAATGGCGCGCATATTTCGGTCGCCGTGGCGATTGAAGGCGGCCTCATCACGCCGGTCATTCGCAACGCCGAGACGAAAGGCCTGGCCGAAATCTCTGCCGAAATGAAGGACCTCGCGACCCGCGCTCGGGAGCGTAAGCTGAAACCGCAGGAATATATGGGCGGCACCTTCTCCATCTCGAACCTTGGCATGTTCGGCATTAAATCCTTTGCCTCGATCAACAATCCGCCCGAGGGCATGATCATGTCCGTTGGCGCAGGTGAGAAACGCGCGGTTGTGGCCGAAGATGGCTCTATCAAAGCGGCAACCGTCATGAGCGTCACGCTGACATGCGACCACCGTGTGATTGGCGGGGCAGAAGGTGCGCGCTGGCTGCAAGCTTTCAAGCGGTTTGTCGAAACCCCAGAAAGCATGCTGCTTTAGGAGCGCACTTATGGGGAGCTGGAAGTGGCCGAATGTGGAAATGACGACAGCGCTTAGCGCGGTCGTGGTCGGTGTCGCCGCGCTGTTTATCGCCATTGACCAATCTCGCATCGCCTCTCGCCAAGCCGAGATCATGGAGCAAACGGTGCAGGCTTCGGTCTGGCCTGTTGTGCAATTCGATGTCGAGACCGATCAGGATATCCGCAATGCGCGCGTGCGTGTATCGCTCAGCAACTCCGGGGTTGGGCCGGCGATCATTAAAGGCGTGCAGATCTCCCGGGATGGCGCTCCGCTATCGAATATCGACGCGTTCCTTGAGCGACGCCTGAAAATCACGCAAGGCATGCGGTTCCAGCTCGACACGATGCGTGCCACGGGCCGGGTCCTCGCGGCGGGTGAAACCGTATTGCTTGGCGATGCCCATTGGGAACTGGCAGTCGGCCAAATTCCGTCCGGCATGCGGGACAATATCTACACCTACTTTGACGAGCTCACAGCCCTGGACGGAGCGATCTGCTACTGTTCGGTGCTCGATGATTGCTGGGTCAATAGAACCGATAATTACGCCAATCCGGAACCAGTAGAGTCCTGCAGTGACTTGGAATTCGGTGAGTTTTAGAGATTGATAGAAAGACGACGTCATGGCTGACCAACAGTTTGATCTTATTGTCATTGGTTCTGGTCCGGGCGGCTATGTTGCTGCCATTCGCGCGAGCCAACTTGGAATGAAAACCGCCATCGTCGAGAGAGAGAGTCTGGGCGGAATTTGCCTGAATTGGGGCTGCATTCCGACGAAGGCGCTGTTGCGCTCGGCTGAAGTGCTGCACCTCGCCAAAACGGCATCTGCCTATGGTCTGAAAGTCGACAAAGCCGATTTTGACCTGGACGGCGTCGTGAAACGCTCGCGCGGCGTCGCTGCGCAGCTGTCCGGCGGTGTGAAACACCTGATGAAGAAAAACAAGATCACGGTCATCGAAGGGGACGCGCGCCTTGAAAAAGGGACGAATGCTCCGGACGTGATCGTCAAGGACGCCAAGGGTAAAGACACGACGTACAAGGCGAAGCATGTCCTGCTCGCCACCGGCGCGCGCGCTCGCGCCATCCCGCAAGCGGGCCTGGAGCCGGACGGCAAACTGGTCTGGACTTATCGCGAAGCCATGGTCCCGGACGTCATGCCCAAACGCCTGCTGGTCATCGGCTCCGGCGCTATCGGGATCGAGTTTGCGAGTTTCTACAATGAGCTCGGCTCAGAGGTGACCGTTGTTGAGGCGGTGGATCGCATCCTGCCCGCAGAGGACAAAGAGATCGCCGCCTTCGCCCATAAATCCTTCGAAAAGCAGGGCATGACGATCAAGACCGCAGCGCAGGTCAAAGGCCTCAAGAAAGGCGAGGACAGCGTGACAGCAGAAGTTTCCGTCGGCGGCAAGACCGAGAAGATCGAAGTCGACCGCGTCATCCTGGCGATCGGTATTGTGGCCAATTCTGAAGGCCTCGGACTCGAAAAACTCGGCGTCAAACTTGATCGAACCCATGTCGTCGTGGACGGCTTTGGGCGCACAGGGGTCAAAGGGCTGTATGCCATAGGTGACCTAACCGGCGGACCTTGGCTCGCGCACAAGGCCAGCCATGAGGGCGTCATTTGTGTTGAGAAGATCGCCGGCGCGATTGATGAGGCGCATCCATTCGACAATTGGAACGTCCCCGGCTGTACTTATTCGCACCCACAGGTTGCCAGCGTTGGTCTGACGGAAGAAGAAGCGAAAAAGACCGGCAAGAAACTGAATGTGGGCAAATTCCCATTCATCGGAAACGGCAAGGCCATCGCACTCGGTGAGCCAGAAGGGCTGGTCAAAACGATCTTCGACGCTGAGACGGGTGAGCTCCTAGGTGCGCACATGGTTGGCGCAGAAGTGACGGAGCTGATCCAGGGCTATGTCATTGCTCGTGAAGGCGAGCTGACCGAAGAAGATCTGATGCACACCATCTTCCCCCACCCGACTTTGTCGGAAATGATGCACGAAGCGGTGCTGGCGTCTGAAGGCCGCGCCATGCACATCTAAACGTCAGGTGAGAAGCCAGTCGTTTAGTTGTTTTTGTTTCGCCGCAGAGTCTTGCAGCGCCGCTTCAGGTGAGCGTTCGAGCAATCGTATATGATCGCCAGGGCGTATTTGACCGAGCAGATGTCGGTCACATCGGGCAATGCTCGCAATTCGCGGATATCCGCCGGTGGTCTGGGCGTCGCAAAGGAGTATTACGGGTATGCCTGAGGGAGGGCACTGGATGGTTCCAGGAAAGACTGGAGCACTCTTCATTTTGCCATCGCTGTTGGGTGAAAGCTTATGGCCCGTCATCGCAATGCCCATGCGCGTTGCCTGTCGTCCGGCGATAAAGGTCTCTTCAAACAGCAATGCCCGGTCCTGCCCGATCAACAGGTTCGATTCGGCCGAGGCGCAAGCCCGTAGGCCGACAGCGTTGGAAAAAGCGGGACGATAGTCTGGCGGCGTCTCGAGTGTTGACGCGAACACCGCCGATTGATTTGCGGACAATTCATCTCCGGCCTTCAGCGCGCGTCCGTCTAAGCCACCGAATTCGGCCGGAAGGTACGTGGAACCCGAGCCGAAAAACGTCTCGGCTTCAAATCCTGAGTGGATGGCGAGATAGGCGCGCATGCCGTGTTCGGATTGCGTGATTTCGATCTGATCGCCCGCTTTCAGGTGCAGCGTCGTATGCGCCGGCATTGCCATGCCCGATACGAGGATCTGTCCGTACGCTCCAGTGATGGCGAGGCTGCAATCCTCGCGGAATTCACCGGCAAATCCCCCGTAGGTGATTTCAAGCGCACTCGCACTGAGCGCATTTCCCACCAATCGATTTGCCAGTGCATGGGACAAAGGATCAGCCGGGCCAGCGTACGGAATGCCCAAATGCCGGTAGCCGCGCCGCGGCGGCCCTTGCAGGGTCGATTGCAATCCGGGTTTGGTGACGGTCATCATTTAAGTTGCTCGGAACCTTACTTGCTGGCCGGGGCTCAGCAGAAAAGGAGAGTCTCTGTCTGCATCGAAAAGCATAGCATCTGTGCGTCCGATGAGCGGCCAACCGCCGGGGGCTTGTAGGGCGTAGATGCCGGTGAATCCTGCGCTAATCCCGACCGAGCCCGCGGCCACGCGGGGGCGGGGATTGTCGAGCCGCGGGACGGCGAAATCGTCGGGGAGACCAGAAATGTAAGAAAAGCCGGGCGTGAAGCCGATCATCTCGACCGTGTGAATATTGCCAGTGTGGAGGGCGATGAAGGCATCGATCGTGAGGTCCAGGGCCTCGCACACTTGCTCCAGGTCGGGGCCTGCTTCGCCGCCATATTTGACTGAGATCTCAATCGCCGGACCCGTCTCCTGCTCGGCCGTGGGAACGCGTTTTACTTTGGCCAACCGAGCGGTCACGTGATCCAGGTCTTCGGGGGCAAATCGAACCGCAACCCGGTCGAGCCCAGCGACGACGTCTTCAGCGGTCAAGTCCTCGCGCAAGTAAGAAGCCAGCGCCTGAGCCTGCGCAGGCGTCTCGACTTTGAATTCGAAAACATCGTCCGCGATGCGGATTGGAATCAATCCGGCGGACATATCGAGATCTCCTGAGCTTCCAGCGCAGCCCGAATGGCTTGCGCAGCAGCGAATGCGCCGGGCGTATCGCCGTGAACGCAAATCGTTTGAGCCGGCAGGGCAATTACCTCGCCTTCATGCGTGCTGACTTGCTTCTTCAAGGCGATCTCAGCAGCCTGGGCGACCTGCTGCTGCGGATCATGAAAGACGGCGCCGTCGAGCTTGCGATCCCGCAGCTGGCCGTCGCGTTCATAGGCACGATCGGCAAAGCCTTCCGCCACGAAGGGGATACTTTGTGCTTCTGCCTGCATCTGTAACTGCGAGCCGGGCGGACCAACCAATCGCGCGCCCGGAAGCGCGTCCTGCAGCACCGCGCAAATACTCTGCGCCAGCTCGACGTCGAGCGCCGCCATATTGTACAGCGCGCCATGCGGTTTCAGATGACTGAGTGCGATGCCTGCTTCATCGGCCAGGACCGCCAATACTTTGACCTGCGCACGGAGTGTCTTTTCCAGCGCGTCCCCGCGCAGATCCGATTTCGTCCGTCCAAAATTCTCCCGATCAGGGAAGGACGGGTGCGCGCCAGCCGATACTCCGTTTTCTCCGGCGAGCTTAAGCGCCGTGCGCATGCTGTCCGCGTCGCCAGCATGTCCGCCACACGCGATGTTGCAGCTGGTCACAACTGACATGAGCTCCGCATCATAGGCGCAACCTTCACCAAGATCTGCATTGAGATCGATCGTTTTGATCATGCCATCACTCCTGCCGCGCGCAGGATGGAGCGTAGACCAAGCCCGAGAGTGATCAAGACGATGGCGCTGCCTGCGATGTTCGCCAGTAGAGTGTTGGCGTGCCGACCCAGCAAGTCTTTGCGATTCATCACATAGAGCAGAAAGCCCGCCATCAGCGGAAGAAGCAATCCGTTGGCGTATTGGGCGATCAGGATCATTTCGATCGGGCGGATACCTGACAAGCTGATCGCTGCGCCAACGATCACGACCAAAAGGGCGGTGCCTCGAAACAGGGTAGATTTGCGTTTCTCATCGCCACCAATGATTTCGCTAAGGGCAAAAGCGGTCGCCATCGGCGCCGTGATCGCAGACGTCAGGCCAGCAGCGAATAGTCCGATGCCGATCAGATAGCGCGCCGCATCGCCGAATGCAGGTTCGATGGCGCGGGCCATGTCAGCCGCATTGGTGACTTCCAAACCACTCTTGAACAGCGTCGTCGCGGCGGTGGAGAGGATGAAGATTGAAATCAGTCCGCCGAGGCCGATGGAGAGGCTTGAGTCCCGTCTTGCGGCCTCCGTGTTTACGCCTCCTGGCCATTTCTTGCGGGTCGCGGCTGCGTGCAGGAACAGATTGTAAGGCACGATCGTGGTGCCGATCAGGGCGATCGCGGTCAGCGTTCCGCCATCCGGAATGCGCGGAACCAATCCGCTGAGCAGGGCGATCAGATTGGGCCGGGTAAACAGCACGCTTAGGACGAAGGCTGCGCTCATGATCAAGACCAGTCCGACGAGCAGTCTTTCCAACAGCTCATATCGCCCGATCGGGACCGCTGCCCCTGCGATGAGTGCGAGGGTTGCGACCAGTATGTTCTGTCCCGGAGAGGCCGTCGTCAGGAGCGCGTCGAGCCCCAGCGCCCCGCCCGCGAGATTGCCGCCCTCATAAGCGCAATTACCAATCAGTAGTGCGGCAAACACCAAACCGCCCGCAGCCCATTTCAAAGCTGGTGCTGGCGCGCTTTGCATCAGCGCTTCGCCCAGTCCTAGGCCTGCTCCCGCGCCTAAACGGGCTGCCATATCCTGCAGGATGATGGTGGCGACTGTCGCGAAGACCAGCGCCCAGATCAGAGCGAAGCCGAAATTGGCCCCGGCAAGGGTGCAAGCCGTGACGGTTCCCGGCCCGATAAATGCCGCTGCGACAAGAACGCCTGGGCCAAAACCGAGCTTCATTCGGCGCGCTCGTTGGGTGAAATTCCACGTTGCGTGGTGAGATAAGTCGCGAAGCTGGCGAGCCAGTGGCTGCCCGAATAGTGCTCATCAGACACTGCCGCGATCCCCACGTCGCGATGCACAGCGTAGGCTGCCATGAGCGCGGGACGGCGCGGGTCTTCGGCGGGCAGGGCGCTGGCGATCCCTTCCAGAGCCCAGGCGCGTGACAGGTTGACCCCGTCCAGGTGCACCAGCTTGCCATCCGACGCATCGAGCACGATACCAGGCTCGAGCCAGTCTGCGCGGCCATCAATCGGGATCTGAGGCAGGAAATAGCCAAGCCAGACGACGAAATCCTGCTGCGACAGAACCCGGCGCATCAGGTCTGCTTCCATCAGGCAGGGCGACAGAAAGTCTTCGCCGGAGGGTTCATAAGCCAGCGGGCAATTCACATCGCCTTGATGAAAAGAGACCACTTTCTGCGCCAGCTCATTGGCGAACTCGGTGTTCCCAACCGTGCGGGCATAATCGAGCATCAGTCCGAACGCGAAGGCGGTCTGGTTATGGGTTCCGAGGCGCACAGGATAGGAGAGTTTTGGAAGCCAGGCGCGGGTCTTCTCGACGATCGCATCTTCCAGGGGACGTAGGGTTTCGCGCCATTCATTGAGCTGTGGATCATCGCTTTCCTCAAGCTCTGCGATCAGCTGAAGATACCAGGCAATGCCATAAGGGCGCTCGAAGGAGGCGCGGCCTTCGGTGGTGTAGTAAGCAAGCTCGCCAGCCATGTTCTCAGCGGTGAAGCTCTGCGCCAGCTTGGCGCGAATTTCGTCAGCATAGACGCTGTCGGGCCGCGTGGTCAGTATGCGGGTCAGAAGCCAGTGGCCGTGCACTGAGGAGTGCCAGTCAAAACAGCCATAGAATGCCGGGGTCAATTCGCGCGGCGGGCGGGCGTCCTCATCCGACTGCAGGACATGGCTGATCTTGTTGGGATACTCCCGGTGAACGCAGTCCAGCGCCAGGATGGCAAACCGGTCTTCCACGGTGACCGGGGCGGCGCGTTCCGAACCTGTTTGCGGCTCAACACCCGCCTCAGGCTCTGTGCCTTGCGGCCCCGCGCAGGCCGCCAAGGCCAACCCCAAAACGCTCAAGATCAGACGCTTCATGCCGATCCCTTTCCTCACTTAGTCCCCGGTCAATCCCCACCTAAGCCACTGCTGAGGACCTACGCAAGGGTGCCTGAGACGCGTACGGAACCTATACAGACCCCTGCACAAGCATGCTCTGATGATGGGCAAGCATCTGCGCCGTGTTGCGTAAGGCGGCGTCCTCATCGATCGATGGTTCATCGAAGAGCATTTCGACCAGCGCATAGCCCATCTCAACCCCGATCCGGGCATTGGCGAAGACTTTGGCCCGATCGAGCTCTGGCCAGCGCACCATGGTTTTCTCCGTCATCATATTCGCCATCCGCCGATGCGAGTCGAGACGGACATCGGTGAGGACCGGGGTGGCGTGCAGAGAGCGCATAATCCAGCCGCCAGCTTTGAAACGGCGGGTCACATCCAGCGTCTCGCGCAGGAAATGCTCAATCTGCTCGACGAGATTTTCGGCGCCGGGGTCCCAGTCATCGAGCAGGATGTTTTGCGCCTCCATCAGGCGTTCGCCGAGTTCTTTCAGCACCGCATATTTGTTCGGGAAATATCGATACAGGGCCGGCGGTGTCAGCCCGGCGCGCTTGCAGATCATGTTGGTCGACAGACGCTCAAACCCGACTTCTTCCAACAACGCCGCCGCCGCCTCGAGCACGCGCTCGACCGTCCGCTGTGAGCGGTCCTGGTTTGGTGTTGCGCGTTTGTTGGTGGTGAGGGCCACGGCGTTTGAGTCTCCGAATTGATCGCGTGCTTGACAGACAGGTCTAAAACGATAGTGATAACTATCAATTAATCAGGGAGGAGGCAATGGGCGTTTCGAGAAGACGGCTTTTGCAAGTTGGGGCAGGCGCCGCGATTGCGACGGCGATCCCGGTTGGTCAGCACGTTGCCTGGGGCATGCGTGAGTTTGAACGCGACGACTATTCGCCAGACTATCCGGACGCGCCTGCCGGGGAAGAAGCCTGGATGAACTGGGCCGGGGCCCAGCGCGCGACGCCTATCGATCTTGCCTCGCCGCAATCAGAACAAGCACTCGCCGAATATGTTCGCTCCAGCGCGCACCGCATCCGTCCGCGAGGGTCTGGTCACTCTTTTTCAGGTCTCGTTCCGAGCGAAGGCGCGATTCTTGATGTCAGCTATTTGAGTGGTCTTCAAAACTATGACGCCGATACCGGGATTGCGACCTTCGGCGCCGGAACAACGCTGTTTCAGGCCGCGAGCAAATTGCACGAATTGGGACGCGCATTCTTGAACCTGCCGGATATCGTCGACCAGACGCTGGCCGGAACCTTCTCCACCGCGACGCATGGTACGGGTGAAACGCTGACGGCGCTGCACGACTATATTCGCGGCTTTCGCATGGTCACGGCGGCGGGCGAGATTGTTGGTGTCAGCGCTGCGTCCAATCCGGACCTGTTCAGCGCCGGGAAAGTCTCTCTCGGTGCGCTTGGGGTGATGACATCCTATAGCGTCCAGACCGTCCCTGCCTTCAATCTGCACCGGATCGTGCGGGCTGAACCGATCGAGCAAGTCCTGGATGAACTGGAAGCGCGAGCCGCCGCGCATCGCAATTTCGAAGTCTTCTACCTGCCCGGAACCGGCATGGCGGCGACGCTCAGCCATGACGTGCATGAGGGCGACATCACAGGCGTTCAACCTTCAGAAGATGATGAGATCCTGGAAGGATTGAAGCAACTGCGCGACCAGTTTGGCTGGTGGCCATGGCTGCGCCGCCGGATCGCCCAATCGGCGCTGCCAAGCGGCGTGATCGAGGATGTCAGCGACGCCTCTCTGGAATTGCTCGCGACCACCCGGCCGATCAAGTTCAATGAAATGGAGTATCATCTGCCGCGCGACGAAGGGATCGCAGCCTTGCGTCAGGTGATCGAGAAAATGGACCGGCGCAAAGACGCCTTCTTCCCGATGGAGATCCGATACATCGCGCCGGACGATGCCTGGCTCAGTCCGTTCAATGGGGGCACCCGAATGTCGATCGCGATCCACGCGGCCGTGGATGAGCGGTTCGACTATTTCTTTAGTGAGTTCCAGCCAATCTTCCTGCGCCATGGCGGCCGTCCGCACTGGGGCAAATGGCACAATCTCAAGCATGATGACTTTGCCATGCTGTATCCTGAGTTCAGCCGCTTCGCCGAGTTGCGCCGCGACTTGGATCCGGACGGTAAGTTCCTGAACCCGCATTTGGCGGAGCTTTTCGGGGAGTCGTTTGATGCTTAAAGTCAGTCGAAGAAACCTGCTTCTGGGCGGGGCCGCAATTGTGGGAGTGAGCACGCTAATGTCGAAACCGGGTGATAAAAGCGGGCCACGTGACCCATATTTTCTGGACGTGCAGAGCGCGCTGACCGCAGCCGGAATTGCGACACCGACCCTGGTCATCGATCGGGCGCGTTTAAACGCCAATATTGATACATTGGTCGGTCATCTGCCAGACCGGATGGGCTATCGTATCGTAGCAAAATCGCTGCCCTCGCTTTCCCTTATCGAGCATATTCGTCAGCGCGCGAACACCGACCGTCTTATGACGTTTAATCAGCCCATGCTGACAGCGCTCAGCGAAGCCATGCCGGAGGCCAGTCAACTGCTCGGCAAGCCATTACCAGTTCAGGCCGCGCGCAATTACTTCGCTGCGCTGACCGAGCAAAGCGCGCCAGCCGCGGACAGAGTTCAGTGGTTGATCGATAGCGGTAGTCGCCTGAAGCAATATGCCGATCTCGCCGCCGCCGAAGATCGCACGCTGGACATTAATATTGAGCTTGATGTCGGCTTGCATCGGGGCGGGTTCGAGCCGGGCGCTGAGCTGCAAGCCACATTGCAGGCCATCCACGATAATGATCGTCTCAAGCTCTCCGGATTTATGGGCTATGAGCCGCACATTCCGGCCCTGCCAACCACGCTCGGCTGGCGTGACAAAGCTCTGAACGGGGCCTGGAAGAAGTATCGCGCCGCCCTGGATCAGGCTGCGGAAGTCTTCGGCGCGGATGCGCTACAGGACCTGACGCGTAACGCAGCTGGCAGTCCGACTTATCGCTATTACGAAGATACTGAGATTGCGAACGAGATTTCGGCTGGGTCTTGTCTGGTCAAGCCGACGCATTTTGACAGTGAGCTGCTTGAGCCGCATTTGCCAGCCAGCTTTATCGCCACGCCGGTGATCAAATCGCTGCCAACGACGCGTATGCCGGGCCTCGAATTTGCCGACAGCGCCAAGCGCGCCTGGGATCCGAACTATAACAAGACCGTCTTCATTTATGGCGGGCATTGGCTGGCAGATCCTGTCGATCCGCCGGGGCTCAGCTACAATTCTACATTTGGGCGGTCGTCCAATCAGGAAATGCTGAATGGCGGGCCTGACCTCGAAATTGCGGCGGACGAATTTGTCTTCTTCCGCCCGCATCAGAGCGAAGCGGTGTTCCTGCAATTCGGGGATATCGCGGTCTATGAAGGCGGCGCGATCGTCGACACCTGGCCAGTGTTTGAAGCCTCGGCTTAAGCGCTCTCCAGGCTCTTCACCTGAACCTTGGTCGGACGGCTATTACCTTTGCCGTACAGGTTCACTTTCAGCTTAGAGATCGCATGCACGAGTGCGTTCGGACCATACTTGATATCGCCTGTGAACTCGATGTTCGGGAAGCGATCAAACAGGTGCTCATAGGCGACCCGCAGCTGCATCTGAGCGACGCGCGAGCCGAGGCATTTATGCACGCCATGGCCAAACGCGATGTGCTTGTCGACATTGTCGCGCATCATGTCGAACGTGTCCGGGTTGGCGAACACCTCCGGGTCACGATTACCGGCGCCATACCACATCACCACTTTCTCATCCTTGGCGATCTTCTGGCCATTGATCTCTGTGTCTTCCAGCGCAGTGCGGCGCATATGCTTGACCGGCGAGACCATGCGCAGCGACTCTTCTGCCATGCGTGAGATCAACGACGGATCGTCGAGCACCATGGCGCGCTGGTCCGGCCACTCGGTCATCAGCTTGATCGTCCCGGACAGCGAATTTCGCGTCGTGTCATTGCCGGCAAAGATGATCAGCAGCCAGGAGCCGTCGAGATATTCCTGCGGCAGCAGCTCGCCTTCCAGTTTTGAATGGGCGATCACTGTCAGCAGGTCCTCGCGCGGATTGGCCCGGCGATCTGCCATGACGCTGGCGCCATAGGCGAACATCTCCTCGACGACTTTCTTAAAGCGCAGCGGGAATAGCGGCTCGCCCAGGAAGGTGCGCAGCGGGTTCGCCATGAACTGGCTCGCCATTTCGAGATAATGCATCCAGTGTACGATCTTCTGCCGGTCGGCTTCATCGACGCCCAGCATTTCGCACAAGGTGTAAAGCGGCAGCTGGTTGGAGAAGATCTTCACGAAATCAACCACTGGGCCTTTTTCTTCGAGATCGTCGCACAGCGATTCAACTTTGCGGCTGACTTTCTCGCGCAGCTCTTTGACATAGGCCGGGATGAAGAAATCCTTCTGCTGGATCCGCATCTGCATATGCTGCGGCTCATCCATGGAGATGAGATTGTCCATCGCCGCGCGCACCAGGATTTCCGGGCGCCAGTGCTTTCGGTCCGCCACCGCGAGATTGATGCCGCCCCGCTGGGACGAGAACACATCCGGAGCGAGCTCCACGGTCTTGATGTCTTCATAGCGCGACACTGACCAGAAGCCGGAGCCGCCGCGCGGCATGCCGGACCACATCACCGGCGCTTCATTGCGCATCTTGGTGTACAGCTCATAGGGGTGGCCGCGGGTCCAGGAATTTGGGTTCCACAGCGTGAAATCTGTTTCGATCATCGGATATGTCATCGGGTGCACAGGGTCTTGCGCCCCGGTATCGACGAGAATGTCATCGCTGATCAGTTTCATATGCCTGGCTCCATTTGTACTGACGGCAATCGCAATCGACTGATTGATTTATCCACAAGCTAACTCAGATTCCGCGGCTGGCTATGGCATTTTTGGGATGACCAAACGGAAACCTGAACTTGCAGAATTGACCCTGATCGCGGCGCGCGTCAGGGTAATCGCATGACTGCCATTGCCCGAAAACAGGTCCAGGAAACGCATCTGCATGTGCGTGGCGAACTGATGACCCCTCTGCCAGAGGGCGCGCTGTGGTGGGGCAGCGAACGGACCTTGGTGGTCTCAGACCTGCACCTGGAGAAGGGCTCCTCTTACGCCGCCGCAGGACAGATGCTGCCGCCATATGATACCAGCGCCACGCTTGCCGTGGTTGAGGCCCTGGTGCGCGACTATGCACCTGAGCGTGTCATCTCTCTCGGTGACAGTTTTCATGACGGCGACGCCGAGTGGCGATTGGTCGAGCAGGACACGGCGCGGATCAAGGCTTTGACCAATGCAACCGACTGGGTTTGGGTCGAAGGCAATCACGATCCGGATCCGCCGCAAGCATTAGGAGGACGCGCCGCCAAGGTGCTGCGCATCAAGGATATTGTCTTCCGCCATGAGCCAACCGGGGAAAGCGGCGAAATTGCCGGGCACCTCCACCCATGCGCGAAAGTGCTGAGCCGCGTGCGAACTTTGCGTCGATCGTGTTTCGTGACGGATGGAGAGCGCTTGATCATGCCTGCGCTTGGCGCCTTTACCGGAGGGCTGAACGTGCTGGATGAGGCGTATGCGCCGTGCTTTCCAGATGGCGGCATGATGGTCTTCGCGATGACGCGGGGCGCGGTCATTCCAGTTTCAAACAAGCGCCTGATCCCGGACCGGGGCCGCCCCGGAATGGAGCGTTGGCGCCTTAATACGAGTTCAAATTCTAAAGGCTAAAGGGGTAGATCATGAACAATATCGATTTTGCGGCTCTGTGGGCCGAGTATGGCGACGCCGTCCTTGCATTTGCCGTCCAGGCCGTCGGCGCGCTGATCGTCCTGATCATCGGATTGCGCGTTGCAGGCTGGCTTGGCGGACTGGTTCGAAAGATCGCGCTAAAGCAAGAGAATATCGACGACACACTCGGCAATTTCTTCGGTTCCATGGTCCGATGGGCCGTCACCGCCGCCGTCTTTATCGCGGTCCTACAGGTGTTCGGCGTTCCAGCGACGAGCTTCGTCGCCGTCCTTGGTGCACTGACCCTGGCGATTGGTCTGTCGCTTCAGGGCGCACTCGGCAACATCGCGTCTGGCGTGATGATCATGATTTTCCGCCCTTACAAGCTGGGCGATTATGTTGAGGCCGCCGGGGCCGCCGGGACGGTGAAAGACATCAATCTGTTCCAGACGGTGCTGGCCACCCCTGACAATGTCCAGATCATGGTGCCCAACAGTCAGGCGATTGACGGCGTCATCAAGAATTATAGCGGCTACTCCACCCGCCGCGTCGATGTCACGTTTGGCATCGATTATGGCGACGATATCGATAAGGCGATTGGCATCATCAAATCCATCGTCGATGCGGATCAGCGGATTTTGCGCGACCCTGAACCGTTCGCAAAAGTCGTCAATCTCGGTGACAGTTCTGTCGATATTGCGACCCGCAACTGGGTCAATTCGTCGGACTATTGGGACGTGACGTTCGATCTGACCAAACAGGTCAAGGAAGCGTTCGACCAGCAGGGCATCTCGATCCCGTATCCGCATCAGGTCGAGATCGTCAAAAACGTCGCCTAGATCATGACCGATCCGGCGCTGGAGACGATTGGCGAAGAGGCCGCCCGAACGGGAAAGCTCCCGAAGGCCAAGCGTCATATTCTGCTGCGCCTGCTCGGCATCAGCTGGTGGGGCTGGATCAAGCTCGCATTGCTCTGCGTGCTTGTCGGCTTCTTTGTCATGGCCAACGAGTTCGACCCGGCATCGCCAGATGTGAACATGATGGGCGCCATGCAGCGCTTTTTGGAGTCGCTCGCGGGCCTCGCGGGCTGGGCGGTTCGCAATTTCTGGAAGCCGGCCTTGGCGGGGGCGACGTTCGTGCTGCCGATCTGGTTGCTCTGGCGTTTGGTCAGCTTGCCTTTCCGTAAGTAAGCTTTGCTCTATTCTCTCCTGCACAGACAAACAGGCGGGATGAATAAAATGGATATGTCTCAATTGATGTTTCGCGATGGCCTTATGGACGGCGAACGCGTTCTGGTCACGGGTGGCGGCACGGGTCTCGGCAAGGAAATGGCTGAGGGCTTTCTCAAGCTCGGCGCTGAAGTCCACATCTGCGGCCGCCGCGGCGGAGTCTGCGAAGAAACCGCAGAGGCTCTGATGAGCGCGCACGGCGGCAAAGTGGTTGCGCACGGATGCGATATTCGCGTCGCTGAAGCGATCAATGACATGACCGATCAGATCTGGATGAATCACGGGCCATTGACCGGCCTCGTTAACAATGCGGCGGGCAACTTTATCTCGCGCACCGAAGACCTCTCTATTCGCGGA
>JABSQB010000001.1:50169-97160 GCA_013214545.1 Henriciella sp. | reverse complement strand
CCTGCAGATACAGGCCACCCAGGAACGTCGGATCAGGAAGTGGATGAGATCAGCGGCGACTTTTTCAACAGAATTGCTCCAGAACGGACTCTGGCGCAACAGATAGGAAAATCCCTATATGGATCGCTATTGTCTGAATCTGTCAGCAGGTAGATCTAAACTGTTTGAGTGCGGGTTCTCAAGAATGAATAGCGACCCAGATTAGGAGCGTCGATTGCGACCGAAGAACTGTGATTTCGTGCCAGTGAAGAACCTCATGAATATCGGTGACACTTTGTCAAAACGACTCGCGTCAATCGAGATCTATTCACGATCTGATTTGGAATTAGTTGGACCGGTTCGCGCGTACATTCGGATGAGCGAGTTAGCCGGAAAGAGGTTGCCCATGTGCTACAACCTTTACAGTTTGCAGGGAGCGCTCAATGGCAAGGATTGGCGTGAGCTCTCAAACGCGGAAAAGCAAAAACTCCGATCGCAGGTTGCGCTTTAGTCAAAAGAAATTGATCGCTCCAACTAATGGAAGAGCGTTGAACCAATGCCAACCAGAGGTTGCCCTACTAAACTCACGTAAATTGCTTGAACCGAGCGCCTGAAAATCGCCCCAAAACAGTCTCTCAGAATCTGACACAGCACGGCGACAGTCCCTGCTGAAAATTCCAAAGTTCTCATCGGCCAAACCGGTGATTTATGCTACCTACCGCAACAATTTCACAACTTGCGGGCAGCAAACCTATTTGGGATACAATTTGCGAACAATTTGGGCTACAAACCAGCACCCAAAAACCCATAAGCACATGTATTTAAATGTTTTATTTATGGGCCCTGAAGCGCATCGCCCGCTCCAAACTCTCTAGATCAGATTAAAGTGGCCGCGCGAGCTGGGCCTTAAATTGTCATTCGCTCAGTTTCTACAGCCAGCCATCCCGCTTTTGAGAAACGCCCAACCGTGCTCGATTTTCGCTTGCGAATTATTCTCAATAAGGGCATGACGCATAGAACAAGCAATCAAAGAGAGATGTGCCGTGAAAACAGTTTTGAAACAGTGGACGCAGCTGGGCCTGGGCGTGGCATTGGCTGGCGGCACGCTCGCCGCTTGTGGCAACCCCGGGCAAGCGTCAGATGCGCCTGAGATTGAAATCTCGGCACCGCAACCGCCTGTAGAGGCGGCGGAGCTTGGTGAGGCCGAAGGCGGTGAAGGCGAAGGCGGCGTGGCGATCGAGCAAGCCGCGACCGACCCGGTCGTGTTCCTGTCGGCTTTGGCGATCACGGAAGCCCATATTATTGCCGCGCGCGATGCGCATGAATTGGGCGAGAATGATGCGGCGGCAGAGATGTTTGCTCACCCGGTCTCTGAGGTCCTGTTCGACATTCAACCGGTGTTCCAGCGATTAGGCGTCGAGGATTTCGGAGATTTGTTGACCGACACGTCGGCGGCCATCTTTGCCGGAGAAACCCCGGCGCAGATCAGCGCCCGCTCTGACGGCATCATCGCCGCGCTCAGAACAGCCGCAGAGAAAGCCCCCGCATCTGATCTAAGCGATGCCAGCATTGCTGCGCGGGTCGCTGCCGATCAGTTTGAACGCGCCGCTTACATGTACTCACTGTCTTTGGAGTCGGACGCGTATGAGCCCTACCTTGACGGCTACGGCTTCTTCAAAGCCGGCGAGCGCGTCTTCCTGGCCAGCGGCGATGACATAGCCGAAGAGAACCAGCGCGCCGCAACGGCTTTGATTGAGGCGATTGCAAAACTCGAAGAGGCGTATCCGACTGCGCTGCTTCCAGAGACGCTGAGCGCGGACTTGTCGACGGTGACGGTGGCAGCCTCGAACGCGGTGCTGGCCGCGCAGAATTAGGCTTCGCCCGCGCGCCACCGTGCCTAACCATTAAAAAAGCCGCCTCTATCGGGAGGCGGCTTTCTTATTTCGTTCGAGGCAACGGCCTAATACTTCACTGAGCACCCATACGGCTTCGAATTCGTCACCTCGGGCGCATTGCCTGCAGCAACCGCCGTGAGCGCTGCGGTCACATAATTTGTCGCCTTGGCGATGTCGCCGACTTTGGCAGAGCGGATAGAGTCGATCGCGCCCGCATAGGCCAGTTCACCATCGCCTTTGATGACATACATGTGCGGCGTCGTTTTGGCATCATAAGCGCGGCCAATGTCGCCGCTCGGATCAAGGATCGTATAGGCCGGCGCTGCGCTGCGCTCAGCGTTTTTAGCGAGCGCCGCGTCGGCTTCCAGATAACCCTGCTTTCCAGGGGCCGAAGAGATCACCTGAATCCAGACCGTATCATCCGTTGAAGCATCTGCCTGCATCGTCTGCATGTTGCTGACCGGCTCGGCATAGTGCTTCTTCACGAACGGACAATCATGATTGGTCCATTCCATCACCACGGTCTGACCGGCAAAATCAGATAGCGAAATGGTCTCGCCTGATGCGGTCACAGCATTGGTGAAACCAGGTGCCGCTTCGCCAGTGATCGGCGCAGCATTGGCCGAAAATGCGATCATCGCGCCAGCGGTCAACGCGACGGCGGTCGCCATGCCTGCGGCAAGACCAAGATTGCGGCGTGTGAAAGTCGTCATCGAAAAGGCTCCCGAACTGTTTCAGCTACAGCTGTAAACTATCCTAGAGTGCGGCGTCGACAAGTCCTGTTACAAGATCGATAGATAACAATTCCGGGAGCACTTGTGGCTGCGTCTCACCAGGAGCGTACCAGAGATACATCGGCACGCCTGCGCGATTATGTTTTTGCAGCTCCAGGGCGATGGTCGTGTCGCCATTGGTGAAATCGGCAACCAGGAACGCGACATTGCCTTCTGCGAATGCGTCGACCACAGGCTTGGTTTGCAGGGTCTGCAGCTTGTTGGCCTGGCAGGTCACGCACCACTCGGCCGTGAAGTCGACAAACACGGCGCGCCCGTCAGCCGTGAGTTCCGCCACCCGCTCCGGTGACCAGGGTTCGGTTTCGTACTTCGCAGAATAGGCTTCAGTTGGGCCACCCACGGCAAGCGCGGTGCGCGCCTGTGCCAGTGGCCAGATCAAACCAGCCGCAACCGCCAATCCCGCGAGCCCTCGCGCCAGCTGCACCGTCGCATTGCCCGACATGCGCGCGATCAGCACGAAGGCGCCGATTAGTCCGACCAGCCAGGCCAGCCCTAGAATGGTCTCCACGGAGCTTGTCGCCGAGATCAAACCAAAGACGGGAATAATGATGGCGAGCCCGAGCACTGAAAGCAGGATCGCTTTGGCGCCCTGCCCGGCTGATTTCAGCGCCCATATACCAAACGCGATCAAGGCGGCGCCCGCGACCACCATGGCCGCCATGCGATACCCGGCCAGCGCGCCAAGGACTGACAAGAGCCAGGCTGCTGTCAGGAACATCGGGAAGGCAAACACTTGTTTCAGCGTCTCCATCCAGGCGCCCGGTTTCGGGATCATTTTCTGCAAGCCCGGCAGGAAGCTAAGCGCGAGGAATGGTAAGGCCATCCCGAACCCCATTGTCAAAAGCACCAGCACAACATTGATCGAGGGCTGGATCATGACGGCGCCGAGCGCAGCGCCCAGGAACGGGCCGGTACACGGTGCCCCCACAATCGCCGCCAGAACGCCTGTAAAGAACGCGCCTGCGCTCCCCTGCTTTGCGGCGAGGCCTGAGCCGACCCCCTGCACAGAGGCACCCAGTTCAAACATGCCGAGCAACCACAGACCGATCAGGAAGATGATCAGGATCAATGCCGTTACCAGAATTGGGTTCTGCAGCCAGAAGCCCCAGATCGCGATCCCGGTCGCCGCGCGCACGCTAAGCACCGCAGCGGCCAGCGCGCCGAAGCTCACCAGGACACCGGCCGCATACCACAGACCATGCATCCGGGCCTCTCGCTCATGGCCATTCGCCGTCGCCGACACGACGCCCATCGCCTTGATCGACAGGACCGGCAGAACACAAGGCATCAGGTTTAGGATCAATCCGCCGATCAGCGCGAACGCCATCAAAATGGGCAAGCTCGTCGCACCTCCGGAGACCGGCACGCCAGCCCCACCCGCTCCACTAGTCCCAGGAAGAATCGCGCCTGCTGAAGCCGAAATCGCCACGGCGGTGTCGCCGACCCGGACCACGCCTGCGATCGTATCAGGCAGCGGGTCGCCCTCCCGGTCAGAGGTCAGGGTGATTTGCAGCCCCTCAGGCCCGAAACGCACCGGCTGATCCGCCGCGTGTTTGATCTCATGCGCATAGGGGAAAAAACGGGCATCGCCGCGCGCGCCTGCGAGTTCTGCGCTGGCCACTGACAGTGTCCAGGCCGCACCGGAGCCCGACAAACTGGCCTCACCGGTAAACTCGGGCGGGACCTGTTCGAGGCCGCTCCGAATGAGAGTTGAGCCATATTCATCCGGGATCTGCGCGCCGCCAACCGAAAGCAGCAGCCGAATGTCGGCGCTTTCGGGAATGCATACATCTTCGCAGATCAGGTAATCCGCGACACCTTCAAACAGAAGCGGGCCTTCGGCATCTTCTGGCAGTGTGATCATGAAGGGCAGGACGATTTCGTTCGAATAACCATAGTCCATGATCTGACCCGGCACGACCGGAAGCAATTCCGGCAGCGGCCAGGAGAAACCGGTGATCTTGTCAGGCGCAACCCCGCCAGCCTCACGCCAGGTAATTTCCGGCGGGATGCCGGCATCGCCGGCGTTGCGCCAATAGATGTGCCAGTTGGGGTCGATCTCAAACGACAGTCCGAACCAGACGGTTTCACCTGGCACAGCCAGCGCACGTTCGCTAACGAGCTCAACCCGCGCATGGCCGCCATCGACCGGCTGACTGACCGCCGGAACATGGGCGATCAGAGCGAGAAACAGGCTAATAAAAGCTGCGCGAAAAAGGGCCATAGAGCGTTCCATAAATCTCAGTTGCTGGCTCCATATCGAACCCTGATTAACAGGGATACCACCTCGCGAATATGTGACCTTAATGCAGGGGCCCGTTCGATACAAAAAAGGCGACGCAAAAGCGCCGCCTGATTTCAGATCAGATGTCCCGCGATTTACGCGATAGGTGCCTCAGCAGGTTGCTGTGCAGCTTCTGGCTGCGGCTTGGCTAGGGCGCGCTGAATGATGCGTTGCCAGTTCAGCAAAGAGATCATGTGCGCATAAACGGCGCCAAGTGCGCCATTGGAACGCAATTCTTCAAATTGCGCTGGCGTGAGTTCGCCGAGTTTCTTCTCGTCAATCGCCCAATAGTCTGCGATTTTTTGTTGATCGCCAACCGGCTGGCCCTGTGGGTCACGCGGCTGGTAAGCGACGGATTTCTGCTCGAACAGGCCCATGCCGCGGACGATCCCAACGAAATCGTCAGTGGCGCGACGCTGGCGTTCGAACTCTTGACAGAACTCGATCGCGTTTTGAGTGAACTGGGTTGGTTCGCCATTTTCAAACAGCGGCACCTCTGGCTGGTTGGTTACCATTGGCGCGTCGCGGTCGATGCAGAGCAATAGACGGTCGCTATTATTGTCGTTCGCGAAAACAAACGGGTAACGGCGGATAAAAGCCGGGACATAGTAATCTGGCTCGGTCTGGCCATCGTCGCGAACGAACAGGTTCTCGCCCTGACGCACGCCCATCGCCGCGACTGGGGTAAACGTATCGCCGACGAAGATGATCGGATAAGCGGTCGCCGCCATACCAAATTCAGTCACGGTGACCGGAACGGCATGCGCAGCGCGCAGGAATCCGAAAGGCTCGTCAATCTGTTTCACGCCCAGGCCCGCATGTTGCTCCGGGTTCAGGGGTTGAGGATTCTTGTAGAACAGAACGTTTCCGGTCAGTTCCGCTTGTTGTGTGTTCTGGGTATTTTCCACGGGTCGCTCCGCTTGATAAGACTGGCGGGGTGTAACGGAAATGCGCAAGGCCGACAACACTTAGACTGGCAAGGAACGCAGCAATTGCAGATGTTTCATACTTCTTTGCATAAATCGCGCTTATTTGGGGCCATGAAACGGGTTCGAACCGCCACTATTTCGCTGCTTGCCGCTGGCCTTTTGATCGCGCCCGCGGCGTGCAGTCAAAGCGAAGACGGGTCGCGGTCTACGCGCCGGGCGATCACCCAATCACAAGCCATCGCAGCGGACTTCCTGCGGACCGAACTGGCGCTCTCCCCAGAAACCGCCAGTCGTCTTGATATGGAAGCCTATCTTGGTCCTTCGGCGATCTACACGCTCGACAATCACTCACAAGCCGGGTTTGAGCGGCGCAGGCTGGTCCGGATCGAGCTGTTGCAACGCCTTCGCCAGCGCCCGCGCCTGCCCGAAGATCATGCTCTGACGCGGGATCTCGCTATCGCCGAAGCCGCAATCGTTGATCTGATTTCTTTGGAGCAGCTTGGCTATGGCCGGTTCAGCTATGCTGAGCAACGCCCCTATGCGCTCGACCCCTATTCCGGTGTCTGGATCGAAGGGCCAAATCTGCTCGCCTATCAGCAAACCATCAACAGTATTGATCAGGCCGGGGCCTATATTGCCCGCCTGCAAAGTTTGAGCGCCGCGATTGAAGACACGCGGCGACGCCTGATTGCAGATCGCGCCGCGGGGCTTGAAATGCCTCGGCCGCTGGCGGAGGAAACTCAACGCCGGTTGGAATTGCTGATATCGGACGCGCCGACCGCCCTTGAACTTCTGACGGAAACATTCGCAGCTTTGACTTTGGATTTGGCAGACCTTGAAGCGGGCCAGCGCGACCAATTGGTCAGCGTCGTCAGGAACGAAGTCACAGACCGCCTTCGCCCGGCGCTGCAAGACCTGTCAGACACGGTTGCTGAAATCGCCGCGGACGCGTCAGACCAAGCCGGCATCTGGGCGCAACCCAAGGGTCAGGAGCTGTTTGTTGGCATTCTGAAGGCCTCAATCGGTGAACAGATGAACAGCGAACGCCTGCATGCGCGACATGTCGTGGATGTTGCCGCGCAAACAGAGGCGCTAAAGAACCTGCTCGTTCTACCTGTCAATGAAGACGGTACTGCAGCCACAGAGCCGCTCGACCGGCCGGAGCGTCTGGAAGACCTGCTCACCTGGTATGAAGCCCTCGTCACTGAGCCGGACCTCACCCGTGCGGAGCCTGAGGAACCGACGCGGGATCCTGACATTATCGAACAACTGGCCCCAAAAACTGTTTGGGAACTGATGCAAGCGACCCCGAGCTTCGATCTCCAGGCGGATGCGGCGGCGCGCTATCAAGATGTTTGGCAGACTCAGCCCTATCTCACCTGGCGCACCGAGGGGGATGGCGATCTACCCGATTACCGCACGCTCGCAGAGTATTCTGCCATCGATGCCGCCTGGCGGCTCTATGTCTGGCAAAACAGCTTTGAACCGACCGCCGGTGCGCCGCTGGAACAGGCGGCATATGCCTCCATCCCCCTCATTCAGTACACGCTTGCCGCCGCCGACACAGGAATTCATCTTGATCGTTGGTCCTTGCCGGAAGCAAGCGAGTATATCGCCGAACATTCTGGTTTGAACGCGGCTGTCTCTGAGCAGCTTGCGCTCCAGATTATGGCGCAGCCCGGATATCATACTGCAGTTGCTGCTGCATATCACAGGTTTGAAGCGCTGGCGGAACGCGCTCGAGCCGTGCTGGGCAGCCGTTTTTCTGAATCCGACTTTCAGCGCACTTTAATCCAACCGGGCCCGCGCCCCCTGCCCTTCATCGAAACCGATGTCGAAGCCTGGTATGGCGCGCGCCTGGCAAATTAGGCCGCGAGCGCCATCTCGGCTTGTGGCTGTTCCAGAACCGGGTTCAAGCCGGCCTCGAGATCTCTCAGCGCAGAAGCCCGGTCAGCGGGATCAGTCTCACGCATAATGAAGACGGTGCGGGCACCATAACGTTCTGCGTCAGCCCAGGCCCAGATTGGCTGGACATCGTGGAGGCGACCACGCAGCGTCGTCAGTCGAACAACGCGCCAACCAAACGGACCTTGCGCGGCAAACAGCGCGACCCCTGCTTCGCGGGCCCAAGGGGCGGCTGGTGCCATACGGACAAATGAATAGGCCTTCCCTGAGCGGCCCCGAAACTTGATCTCACGCATATCTGTTCTCCTTGTGTTCCAATACCTATATTCATCTTTTGTTCTCGTGCAAGAAGTTTATCGTTAATAGAGTCTTAACGGCGCCCCGTTTGCGCAGAGCGCGCTACAGGACAGGGATGATCAGGAAAGGCTTGCCTTGCAGGAAATTTTCCCCTATTGGCCTTTTGCTCACCCTAAGCATAAGGGTGAGGCGTGATGGGTTTCTCTGATTTTTGAAGCCGTTTCTTGAACTGACATCGCATCGCGCCCATATAATGCTCACATTGAGCATAACAGGAGGCTGATATGGCAAGACTGATTGATTCCGGACCTGGCTGTCCGACACCGACCCCGCTCCGCGCCGCGACGGCTGCAGAAGCGAGAGGCCTTGCTTATGATGATGAGGTCAAAGCCAAGACGGACCACCTGTATCCACTGGTAAATGATTTCATTACGCCGATGGAGTGGCCTGCCGTAGCGCCGCTGGTTGCTGCGATCAACGATCTTAAAGCCGAGAGGAACGCCGTCATTCTCGCTCACAATTATATGACACCTGATATTTTCCGCCTGGTTGGCGATTTTCGCGGTGACAGCCTGCAGCTGGCCCGTGAAGCGGCAGAGGTCGATGCGGACATTATTGTGCAGGCAGGCGTCCATTTTATGGCCGAAACCTCGAAAATCCTGGCGCCGAGCAAAACGGTGCTGATTTCCAGCCTCGAAGCCGGTTGCTCCTTGGCGAGTTCAATCACAGGTGCGGATGTGCGCCTGATCAAGGAACGTTATCCTGACTATCCGATCGTTACCTATGTTAACACGACCGCGGATGTGAAAGCCGAGTGTCACATCACCTGCACCAGCTCAAACGCGGCGCAAGTTGTCGAGGCAATCGCTAAAGAGTGGAACACAGACACCGTCGTTCTGGTGCCTGACCAGTACCTCGCCAAGAATGTGGCGGCGCAGACCAATATCCGCATCATCACCTGGCCGGGCGCGTGCGAAGTGCACGAACTGTTTAGCGCGGATGACGTGAATGATCTGCGCGAGGCGCATCCTGGCGTGGTCATCCTGGCGCACCCGGAATGTCCGCCAGATGTGTTGGAAGCAGCTGACTTTGCTGGCTCCACCGCAGCGCTAGCGAACTATGTGAAAGACGAAAGCCCGGCCAAGGTGGTGCTGCTGACCGAGTGCTCCATGTCAGACAATGTCGCGACCGAGAACCCCGGCGTCGACTTCGTCCGCCCGTGCAATCTCTGCCCGCACATGAAGCAGATCACGCTGGAGAACATCCTCGATTGCCTGACCGAGATGAAGCATGAGGTGACGATTGATGAACCTGTGCGCGTGCGCGCCAAACAGGCGATTGATGCGATGCTGGCGCTGCCGAAGATGGCAAACCCGCTGGCCTTCGAAACCGGTCTGAAGCCGATGGAGATTGAAGTATTTTCACCCAGTTGATGCCTTGTCCCCGCCACATCGCGGGGTAAGGTGTCAGCATGTGATCAGGGAGAGAGAGTTATGGCGACGCGCGTTTCGGCATGGATTGCAGCAGTGTTCAGCCTCGCCCTCTTGCCGGCGCTTCTCCCCGCTCAGGCCGACACAAAAGACCCAACCGACGTGCTCGGATCGTGGAGCTTCCAGACCAAGCCTTATCGTCAGGGCCAATGCCTCATGACGGGCACAATGCGCCTCAGTTCACATCCTGAAGATGGCTTGTATGAGTGCGAACTCACCGCTGTCGAGGTTTGCTCTATGTGGGGCCGCTCCGTCGTCGAGCAGTCCTGCCAGGCGCGCCGCTTCGGCAATCAGGTTTCCGTTCGCTCACAGATTACCCAAATGCTTGAGCAAAAGGTCGAAGGCCTGATTTACGTACCAGACAATTTCAGCCTGACCATTCAGGATCATACGAGAATGTGGGGCGCCCTGGTGTCTGCGGCCACGGCCCCTGTTGAATTTCGGCGTTCGGAAGACGGCGTGTCATGATCCGTTGGCTGATCGCCTGCCTTTCTCTGTCCCTGCTGACCGCGCCGGCCTTCGCAGACACCAATATCGCGGGCCAGTGGACTTTCAGCGCCAACGTGTCCAGCGATTGCACCTTTGGTGGTAGCGCGCATCTGGAAAAAACCAGCGACACGACCTTCAAAGGCGAGCTGACAGCGCGGCAAAGCTGCGTCAGCCTTCCGGAAGACTATCTGGTTCGACAAGATTGCAATGCGTCCGTGCTCGGCAACCAGCTTTCCGTGCGTTGCCGCATCGTTGAGTTCGTCAATGGCTTTGAAAGTCCGTTCTACGCGCCGGACAATTTCACCCTGACCATTCAATCGGCATCCCGCATGCATGGTGCATTGGTCAGCGCTGGCAGCGTCATGCCAGCTGAATGGAAAAGGGCCGAAGGGGGCATTTCTTGACCACAATCAGCGGGCCTCGGCCCGAAACATATACCGCCCCTGCTGCGGCAGGTGATGCGCGCATTCTGATTGTTGGCGCAGGGCTGGCAGGCCTGTTCCTGGCGCTCAGGCTGGCGCCGCGGCCCTGTACGATCATTTCACCGGCGCCGCTCGGCCAGGCCGCTTCATCCGCCTGGGCTCAGGGCGGGCTTGCCGCCGCGCTGCATCCCCTGGACAGTCCCGACCAGCATGCCGCCGATACAGTGGTTGCTGGCGCAGGTCTGGTCGATCCCGCGATTGCCAAACTAATTGCTGAAGATGGCCCGGTCCGGGTGCGCGATCTGATTGAGCTTGGAGTTCCATTTGATCGCACGCCAGATGGCCAGTTGGCGCTGAGTCTTGAGGCCGCACATTCCCATCCCCGTGTGGCTCGCGTCGCTGGCGACCTCGCCGGGAAAGCCATTATGGGCGCGCTGACCGCTGCGGTGAAAGCCGCCGACCATATACAGATTATTGAACACGCCCGCGCTGTCGGCCTGATACAAGATGAAAAGGGTCAAGTTGCGGGTGCGATCCTGAAAGATGCGAAGGGGCGCACGTCGACCTTTACCAGCCCGGAAACCGTGCTGTGCACGGGCGGTTCCGGGGGTTTGTTCCGCGTAACAACCAATCCGCCTCAGGCGCGCGGCGATGCGCTCGCCATGGCCTGGTCGATTGGCGCTGTCATCGCTGATCCAGAATTTGTCCAGTTCCACCCCACCGCAATGGATGTCGGACTGGATCCTTCACCGCTTGCAACAGAGGCCCTGCGCGGCGAAGGCGCGATACTGGTCGGCAAGGATGGGGCGGCCTTCATGTCACGCTATCATCCGCAGGCAGAACTCGCGCCGCGTGACGAAGTTGCGCGCGCCATACACACAGAGCTGTCAGAAGGCCGCAAAGTCTTCCTTGATACGCGCGACGCGATTGGCGAACACATTCAGGATCATTTCCCGACCGTCTTTGCAGCTTGCATGGCCGCGGGGATCGACCCGCGCCAGGCGACCATCCCGGTCGCCCCGGCCATGCACTACCATATGGGCGGCATACTCTCCGACACTTGGGGTCGCTCGAGCCTGAACGGTCTCAGTGTATGCGGCGAATGTTCCAGCACCGGCGCGCATGGCGCCAACCGGCTCGCTTCAAACTCGCTTCTCGAGGCCGTGGTCATGTCAGCCCGCATTGCTGATCGCCTGCGAGATTCTGAACTGAAACCAGCTGGTGAAAGCCGCGGCGACCTTCCAGCCGACATTCCGGACGAGGCTTTGCAGGATCTGCGACACCATATGGCCAACAAATGCGGCGTCGTGAGAGACGCTTCTGGCCTGACCGCTGTCCTCGACGAAATCGAAAGACTCGAGCAGGCGCACGGCCCCGCCCGAACGCTGGTCGCCGCTCGCCTGATTGCCAGCGGAGCATTGGCCCGCGAAGAAAGCCGCGGGGGTCATTTCCGTAGTGACTTCCCGGACGCGCACCCTGACCCTGCCCGCACATTCATGTCAAAAGACGCACATCCCGTTTCAATACTGGAACCTGTTTCATGAGCTTTATCCCGCCGCCGCCTTTACCGGACATCGTCCTCGACCCGCTCGTACGCCTCGCCTTGGCTGAAGACCTTGGCCGCGCGGGCGATCTCACCACGGACGCAACGATCAATCCGGGGACTGAACTGACAGCGCATCTGCGCGCGCGCCAGACCGGACGCCTGGCTGGCATGGATGCGGCAAGATATGCCCTCAAACTGGTGGATCCGTCAGTTTCGCTGGAAGAACAAAAAGCCGATGGCGATGTGATTACGCCCGGCGACACGATTGCGATCATGCGCGGTGAAGCGCGATCGATCCTGATCGCAGAGCGGACCATGCTGAACTTTCTCGGACGCCTCTCTGGCATTGCCACACTGACCAGTGCCTTCGCTGAGAAAATTGCCCACACCAAGGCCAAGATCGTCTGCACCCGCAAGACCACGCCGGGCCATCGCGCGGTTGAGAAGCGGGCCGTCAGATGCGGCGGTGGCACCTCGCACCGTTATGGCCTGGATGATGCCATCCTGATCAAGGACAATCACATCGCCGCGTCCGGCTCCATCGCTGAAGCCTTGCAGCGCGCCCATGCCTATGCCGGGCACTTACGCATGATCGAGATTGAAGTGGACACGCTTGATCAGCTTGCCGAAGCCCTGCCCCACAAGCCGCACGCTATGTTGCTCGACAATATGGAGCCAGACCTGCTGCGCGAGGCGGTCGCCATGATTGATGGCCAGTGCCTGGCCGAAGCGAGTGGCGGCATCACGCTCGAAACCGTTGCCGCTAAGGCCGAAACCGGGGTCGATTATATCTCCTCCGGCGCGCTCACTCACTCTGCGTCAAATCTTGACCTCGGCCTCGATATCCTCTGACCTGTTCGCAAGAACAGATATCTCCGGAGGAAATCATGGGCAGTGCAAACGGGCGCAAATCCATATTCATCACAGGCGCTGCCTCAGGAATTGGTGCGGAGACGGCCCGCTTGTTCCAGTCGCGCGGCTGGTTTTGCGGGCTTTATGACATTGATGAAGCTGGCCTCGCTGAGGTCGCAAAGGAGCTCGGCGACGATAACTGCCATGTCGCGCGGCTTGATGTCACCAAGCGCGAGGAATGGGCGGCCGCCATGGCGGGCTTCAGCGACGCCACCGCGGGCAAGATGGATGTCCTGTTCAACAATGCAGGGATCGGTCGGCATGGCTGGTTTGAAGATATTCCACCGGAAGAGGCTGATCTGGTGATCGACGTGAACGTGAAGGGGGTCGTCAATGGCGTCTATGCGGCGCTGCCCCTGCTGCGGGAAACAAGTGACGCGCGCATTGTGAATACGGCCTCGACAGCCGGGGTCGTCGGATCGCCGCGTCTGGCGGTTTACTCAGCCACCAAGTTTGCGGTGCGCGGACTGACCGAGGCGCTCGATGTCGAGCTGTCTGGTCTGGGCATACGCTGCACCAGTCTGATGCCATGGTTCATCGACACGCCGATTCTGGACATGGGCCTGACCGAAGGCGCGAACGTCAAAATGGCTGATGAGATCCGCGAGGCAGGCCAGGATGTCTATCCGGTCTCCCTGGCCGCCGAGACGGCCTGGGAAGCCGCACATGGCAAGGATATTCACTACATGGCGGGTAAGCGCGCCAAGCAGGCACGTTTTGCCGCCCGGTTCATGCCGGGGCGTCTGAAAAAGCAAATTCTTCAGGGACTGCCTGAACGAGACTAGGTCGACTTAGCCGCCAATCGCATCGATCAGCTGGCGCGATTCAACCGCTTCCAGAGCCTGAGCGTTCAGATCAGCGACGGTCATTTCCGTTTCGGCTGGCGCTTCAGACGGCGTCAGAACCTCTGGCGTCGCGGTCACCGCAGCTTCAGCAGGCACCAGAGTAGTCACGCCCGCACGGCGCTGTGCCAGACGCGCGGCCTGACGGGCAGACGCAGCCGACCATTCGCTGCCACGCGGGAAGCGATAGAAAATG
Source organism: Henriciella sp. (assembly GCA_013214545.1). Classification (GTDB taxonomy): domain Bacteria; phylum Pseudomonadota; class Alphaproteobacteria; order Caulobacterales; family Hyphomonadaceae; genus Henriciella. The sequence continues at coordinate 83,180 of JABSQB010000001.1, read as the reverse complement.
TGCGTGCCGATCTTGTTGGTCTTGATCAGGCCCGAATTCCAGACCGGATTGACGTAAGTCGCGTGATAGTGCGTCGCGCCGCCGGTTTGACCTTCGTTCAGATCCATCATCACGTGGGCCGCAATGGTCTGAGCCTTCTCCCACTTAGCACCGCGCGGCTTTTTGCTCATCGCGCCGTCACAGGTGAAAGTGAACTGACAGCCAGTTGTGCGTGTCGCGCCCTGATAGACCACGTCGCAGATCGAGTTTGGATAGCGGTGGTCATTGACGCGGTTGACGATCACTTCGGCAACGCCGAGCTGACCTGCATAAGCCTCACTGCGGGCCTCGTAATAAATCGCGGTGGCGAGACACTCGGCCTGCGCCAGCATGTTCTCGGCTTCCATCCGCTTTGGCACTTCCAGCGAAACCACACTGCGGATCGCGGCCTTGTCGCGGTCATAAGCGGCATAGCGGCTAAGCGCTGAGCTTGGGTCGCGTTGCAAAGAGAATTCCACCGTGCGCAGCCAATCATGGCTGAGCAGTTCCGACTGGTCGGTGAGCGCTGAAGTCACCTCAATTTGTTCTTCGCGAATTTCGGCTAGCTGGACGCTACGATCCCGGAATTGCTCGGCACTTTGCTGGTCGGCATTCACGCTTGAAATCACCGGCATGGCGAGCACAAATGCGCTGAAGCAAGAAGCCCCCAACGCACCTTGCGTAAATTTCTTTCTCTGATGGGCCGATGTTTGCGCCTTCCACCAGCGCTGAATACGCGCGGTCAGTGAAGCGCCCGTCATCGGGTTTTTGGATACTTCCGTCATCGTCGTTTTCTGGTCCCACCACTCTTGCAGCGTTTAAACTCTACAAGCGCCAAACTCTTCCTTTTTACCGCGGCAATTGCGCCGTCATGGATTACGTTCTTCCGTGCTGCATATTTCCTGCCAACCTAGAAAATCAATTCTATTTTCGGTCACAAACCGCAGATTTCTAATGCCTGAATTGAGCTGAATGGCCCCTGAATTACAGGAGTTTCAGGCGAAGTCGGCTCTAAAAGGCGGGATTCATTACAAAATCAAGACTTGGTTAACTCTTTTAACCAAACCCGCCGCTTCAAATGCTGTTGCGCACAAGACACACTCGTGAAGATCACGATTTGTTGCGATTTTGAAACAAATTCGTCCAGATTATGGATTCTAGTCTTGGTTTAAGACCGCATGCGCCGCCGCCAGACGCGCGATTGGCACCCGATACGGCGAGCAAGATACGTAATCTAGTCCAATATTGTAACAGAAGATCACCGAGGCCGGATCACCGCCATGTTCCCCGCAAATGCCGAGCTTGATGCTAGATCGGGTCTCTCGACCACGCTCTGCCGCAGTACGAACCAGCTCACCGACCCCGTCCTGATCGATCGTGACGAAAGGATCTTTTTCATAAATCCCCTGCTCCTCGTAAGACGTCAGGAACCGGCCCGCATCATCGCGTGAGATGCCGAGGGTCGTCTGAGTAAGGTCATTGGTGCCGAAGGAAAAGAATTCCGCCGTCTCGGCAATTTGACCGGCGCGCAGGGCGGCGCGCGGTAGCTCGATCATGGTCCCGACCAGGTAGTCGAGCTCGGTTCCGGTCTCCGCGAACACGGCTTTCGCTTCCGTATCGACCACGGCCTTCAGGATATCGAGCTCTTTGCGCGTCCCGACCAACGGGATCATCACTTCCGGAACGGGCTTGGCGCCAGACTCTTTCGCCACCTGCACGCCGGCTTCAAATATCGCGCGTGCCTGCATGGCGTAGATTTCAGGATAGGTAATGCCGAGGCGGCAGCCGCGATGGCCGAGCATCGGATTGCTTTCGTGCAGAGCGTCGGCTTGCGCCTTCAGCGCCTTGATGTCCATGCCCGATGACGTCGCTACTTCCTGCATCTCCGCCTCCGAGTGCGGCATGAATTCGTGCAGCGGCGGATCGAGCAGGCGGATCGTGCAGGGTAGCTCACCCATGATCCGGAAAATCTCTTCAAAATCCGAGCGTTGCATTGGCAGTAATTTCTCAAGCGCCGCCTCGCGACCGTCCTTGGTGCCCGCCAGGATCATGCTCCGGACAACCGGAATTCTGTCAGCGTCAAAGAACATGTGCTCAGTCCGGCAAAGGCCGATGCCTTCGGCGCCGAACTCCTTGGCGACAGACACGTCGGCAGGTGTCTCAGCATTGGTCCGGACGTTCAGCTTACGGACCTTGTCAGCCCATCCCATGAGAACGCCGAAATCCCCTGACAGGTCAGGCTGCTGCATTTCAACTTCGCCGAACAGAACCTCGCCTTCGGCGCCGTCTACGGTAATCACTTCGCCTTTTTTAACCTCGCGGCCACCGACCCGGAAGACGCCAGCCTCGGTATCGATCTGCAAATCGCCTGCGCCGCAGACGCAAGGTCGGCCCATGCCGCGGGCAACCACAGCCGCGTGCGAGGTCATCCCGCCGCGCGCGGTGACAATGGCGCGAGCGGCATGCATGCCGTGAATGTCTTCGGGGCTGGTCTCAACCCGGACCAGAATGACCGCACGCCCGGCTTCGGCCAGATGCGCGGCTTCATTGGAATCAAAGACCACTTGCCCGACTGCGGCGCCCGGGCTTGCCGGCAGGCCTTTTACCACGACATCGCGCGTCGCGTCTGGCGAGATGGTTGGGTGCAGCAACTGGTCCAGCTGGGCTGGTTCCAGCCGCAGAATGGCTTCTTCTTCGCTGATCAGGCCCTCTTTGGCCATGTCGACCGCGATCTTCAGCGCCGCTGCTGCTGTGCGTTTGCCGTTGCGAGTCTGCAGCATGTAAAGCGTGCCATCTTCGACGGTGAACTCAATGTCCTGCATGTCGCGATAGTGCGCTTCGAGCGTATCAGCGACGCCCGTCAGCTGCTTGTACACTTCCGGCATTACTTCTTCGAGCGGGGCTTCATCTGATTTCAGCTCATCCGCGCGGGCACGGCTGATCGGCGCGGGCGTGCGAATACCCGCCACAACATCCTCGCCCTGCGCATTGGTCAGGAACTCGCCATAGAACGTATTTCCGCCCGTGGACGGGTCGCGAGTAAAGGCGACGCCAGTTGCAGACGTCTCGCCCATATTGCCAAACACCATGGACTGGACATTGACGGCTGTGCCCCATTCAGCCGGGATATCGTTCAGCTTCCGGTACAGGATCGCGCGATCATTCATCCAGGAACCGAACACCGCGCCAATCGCGCCCCAGAGCTGCTCACGGGCATCATCCGGGAACGGCTTGCCAAGCTTGTCCTGCACCGCGGCTTTGTACTGAGAGACAATCTCTTTCCAATCACCCGCTTCCATCTCGGTGTCGAGTTCGAAGCCTTGGCTGTCTTTGTAATCGTCAAGAATGTACTCGAACGTGTCGTGGCGCAGGCCGAGCACGACATTGGAATACATCTGGATGAAGCGGCGATAGCTGTCATAAGCAAATCGCTCACCCGCCTTTGCCGCGAGGCCCTGCACGGTCACTTCGGATAGGCCGAGGTTCAGCACCGTATCCATCATGCCCGGCATCGAGGCGCGTGCGCCAGAGCGGACGGAAACAAGCAACGGATTGTCCGCATCACCAAAGATTTTTCCGGTCTTCTGCTCCAGCGCTTTCAGCGCCTCATCAACCTGAGTGTCGAGGCCATCCGGGTAGGATTCTTCGAGATCGTAATAGGCGGTGCACACATCTGTCGTCAGCGTGAAGCCGGGCGGAACGGGCAGACCGAGGCTCGCCATTTCAGCGAGGTTTGCGCCTTTGCCGCCAAGCAGATTCTTCATCGCCGCGCTGCCATCAGAGCTGCCGCCGCCAAAAGAATAGACCCACTTGGTGTCTGCGTTTACGCCATCGGCCATTATCCGAACTCCTCGATTCGAGCATGCAATGCGTCGGCACTTCTGCCGGAACTTTACTGGAAAGCCAAGCGCCATGGTTGGCGTTGAGAATCAAGACGTCATTTCGTCTGATTACGCTGTCACCGAACAAACATGCGCAATCAGGGCGCGATTGTCCTGTTTTTAGCAAAATCTTGTTGCTGCGCCGCAACATGAATCGCAGACAACCGAGCAGCTCATGGGACGTTCAGATGCGATCTCGCAATCTTGTGAAACGGATTTGAGATGCAGGGATAACGACCTGCCTTAGAATCGATGCATGAAGCATATCCAGAAAGGCTGGGCTGATGTTAAAACTTAAACTTCGGGATCTGGTATCCCTCAATGCGCTCGCTGGGCTGAGCGCGATTATCCTCTGCATTGCGCTGGCGACGGAGCCGGGCGTGATGTCGCTTCTGGGCTAATTAGCCTTCAATCTTGCTGAAATCGGCCACTGTGCCGATGGCCTGACGCATCATGTTGAGCAGGTTCAGGCGGTTTTCGCGGATCGCGGCGTCGTCAGCATTGACCATGACGCTGTCAGGACCGTCGAAGAACGCATCGACCGGCGCGCGCAGGCTGGCCAACGCCGACATGGCGGCGGCGAAGTCTTCTTTCTCCAACGCTTTTGTGGCGGCGTCTGAGGCTTTGACGACCGCGGCGTGCAGCGCTTTTTCAGCCTTCGCGTCCAGCTTGGCCGCGTCGACATCACCTTCAAAGCTCCGCTTGTCCTTCTTCTCCTCAGCGCGGAGAATATTGGCCGCGCGCTTATACCCTGCGAGCAGGTTGGCGCCGTCCTCGCTGCCCAGGAAATCCGCCAGAGCTTCGACGCGCTTGACGATCCGGACCAGATCATCCTCGCCGAGTGCAAACACGGCGTCGATCAGGTCGTGGCGCTGGCCCTGGTCGCGGAGGTATTGTTTGAGGCGATCGGCGAAGAAGGCCGCAAGCTCATTCACGTCGGCGAAGGCATCTCCGACTTCAAAATTTCCTAGTTGAGCATTCGAGCGAATTGGCAATCGAATCTCATTCTCCAACACAATCCGAACCACACCTAGCGCTGCACGGCGGAGCGCGAACGGGTCTTTCGATCCTGTTGGCTTTTCATCTATCGCCCAGAAACCGACCAGCGTGTCGATCTTGTCTGCCAGCGCCACCGCGATACTCACCGGCTCAGTCGGCACAGCGTCCGATGGCCCTTGCGGCTTGTAGTGGTCGCGCACAGCGTCCGCGACGCGCGGATCTTCGCCGGCTTCGATCGCGTAATAGCGGCCCATCACGCCTTGCAGCTCAGGAAACTCATAGACCATTTCGGACACCAGATCCGCCTTGGCGAGTCTCGCGGCGCGCTCGGCCATATCGGGATCCGCGCCGACCTTAGGCGCGAGTTCGCGCGCCAGCGCCGCGACCCGCTCAACCTTGTCAGCAATCGTGCCGAGCTCTTTCTTGAAATCGATTTTCGCAAGCTTCGGCGCCATCGCCTCAAGCCCGATCTTCTTGTCATTCTCCCAGAAGAAGCGACCATCTTCGAGCCGGGCTGACAGCACTTTGCGGTTGCCCGCGGCAATTGCCTTGCCGCCATCGGCCGCATCAATGTTCGCGACCACGACAAAGTTTGGCGCGAGATTGCCCGTCTTCGGGTCGCGGACCGCGAAATACTTTTGGTGCGTGCGCATTGAGAGCTGGATCACTTCCGGCGGTAGCTCCAGGAAGGCCGGGTCCATCTCACCCAGGATCACCACCGGCCATTCGGCTAGGCCGACCACCTCTTCCAGCAAGCCCTTATCCTCAACCAGCTCTAGGCCCGCTGCCTCGCAGATCGCTTTGGCGTCCGCCTCGATCTTTTCGCGCCGAGCGTCGCGGGTCAGAAGCACATGCCCTTCGCCAGACAGCTTCTGGATATAGTCTTCGCTGCCCGTTACCTTGAACGGTCCGCGGCCATGCACACGGTGGCCTTCGGTCTCGTCCCCGCTGACTATTCCGTCGACTTCGAACGGCACCACTATGCCATCATAGAGGCAGACAATGCGCTGCAGCGGGCGCACCCAGCGCAGCTCGCCGCGGCCGGTGCGCATCGATTTCGGCCAATGAAAGTTCCGCATGATCTCCGGGATCAGCTCAGCCACAATATCCGGCGTCGCGCGGCCCGGAATGGTGCGCTTGGCGACGTAGAACTCGCCTTTCTTGGGATCGGAACGAACCTCAGCCTCATCGATCGAGCTCAGCCCGGCGCCGCGCAGGAAGCCTTCGACTGCCTTGTCGGGCGCGCCGACTTTCGGGCCCTTACGTTCCTCGATGACGTCGTCAGACCCCGCCGGCAGGTCCGCGCACGAGACAGCCAGTCGCCGTGGACCCGCCATGGAGATAGCGTTCGAGCAGCTCAGACCCGCGTCTCGTAACCCTTTCAGCACCGCTTCAGATAGGTCTCGTTCTGCCGTAGCCTGCATGCGCGCAGGAATTTCTTCGCAGAAAATTTCGAGGAAAAGTTCAGCCATATCAGCCCAGTATTGTGTGTGTCTTAGAGAGTGTTATGGGCCCCGTCGCAGAGCGGCGACTTGCCCGTCCGTTTGCAGGCGCAAAAGAAGACTTTGCCGGTTTTCGGCGCTTCCCAACCCTGCGGAATGAAATCTGTTTCCTTGTGTGACCCGTCGCAAAAGGGCTGCCCTTTCGAGCGCCCGCACGTGCACCACCAGTACATCTTGCCTTCTTCAACCTCGACTGCGATTGGTTCCGTGCCGCCAATTTCCGGGTCCGCCATCAGATGTCCTCCAACTCTGTTACAGTGAAATCGGTTGCCGCGCCGTCGCCGGTGTTCACGGTGGTGGCTGGCTCGAGCAGCATGACATGGCATTCGTCGCCAACGGCGCCAGGGCGATGCTCGACCCCGCGCGGGACGATGATGAACTCGCCCGCCTCGACGATTTCTTCGCGATCTCGAAAGGCCATCCGCATCGTGCCTTTTACGACGAGAAATAGCTCGTCTTCCTTGTCGTGCGAATGCCATTGGAAATCGCCGCGAAACTTGGCGAGCTTCAAGTGCATGTCATTCACCTGCCCGGCAATCTTGGGCGTCCAGGCTTCATCAAACAGGCCAAACTTTTCGGCAATGTTCACTTTGCTCATGGTAGCGGATCCTCATGGTACTCTGCGCGCAGAGCCGGAATCTCGGCATTGGTCATGTCGAACATGACCCGGCGCGTGAACCCGCCGCGATATTGCTCGCCATCCTTGAAGCGCCAATCGGCAATGTCGGCGGTCAGGAAAGGCACTTCCTCGCCGGCGGAGGTTTCACCGATAAAGCCTGCAAATTCCTGGCGAATATTGGTCAGCTCCTCATAATCCCGGCCATAGGCGCTAGACGGCATGATCACGGTGACCCGGAAATCGGAATAGGCCTCATTATCGCTCTGCCAGGCATCAAAGAAGACGGGAAGCGCGCGGCGCGCCTCAGTGACCGCGTTCTGCATGGCGCGGTCCTTGTACATAGCGGGCGAGCCAGGGGTTGGGCTGCAGGCGGCCAACGCCAAGAGGACAATTGCTATCAATCCGCGGGTCATGCGCCGGCCCTTTCCGCTTCTTGCTGCGCCCATTGCTCTGCCGCACCGCGCGCCAGATCACGCACTCGGCCGATGAAGGCCTGGCGCTCTGTCGGCGAAATCGCACCGCGCGCATCGATCAGATTGAAGACATGGCTGGCTTTCAGTGCGAAGTCATAGGCAGGTAGCGGTTTACCCGCATCTCGCAGTGCATTTGACTGGCTTTCACAATCGCTGAACCAGCGCTGCAGCATGTCCACATCCGAGTATTCAAAATTGAAGGCCGATTGCTGGCGCTCGTTTTCGATAAACACATCGCCATAAGACAGTGGCGTATCACTATCCGGCGCGTTGAAGGGCAGGTCATAGACATTGTCGACGCCGAAAACATACATGGCGAGTCGTTCCAGGCCGTAAGTCAGCTCGCCAGAGACTGGGAACACATCGAGGCCGCCGACTTGCTGGAAATAGGTGTACTGGCTGACTTCCATACCATCGCACCAAACCTCCCAGCCGAGCCCCCAGGCGCCAACGGTCGGGTTTTCCCAATCGTCCTCAACAAAGCGGATATCATGCACGGTGGGATCAATACCGATCTCATAGAGCGAGTTCAGATAAAGGTCCTGCAGGTTTTGCGGATTTGGCTTCAGGATGACCTGATACTGATAGTAATGGCCAAGCCGCATTGGGTTCTCACCATAACGGGCGTCCGCCGGACGTCGCGAGGGCTGAACGTAGGCAGCGCGCCAGTCTTTTGGGCCAAGCGCACGCAAAACGGTCGCCGGATGCAACGTCCCGGCCCCGACTTCCATGTCATAAGGCTGCAAGATCGCACAGCCCTGCTCAGCCCAGTAATTCTGGAGCCGCAGGATAAGATCCTGAAACGAGTTTGGTTTGTCGCGTGCAACAGGTGCGGTCATGGCAGATTTAGCCCACAAAAACTGATCCGCTCCGCCTACTCCTGTCTGCGTCTTGGGGCAAGCTTGCCGGGCGCTTAATTCCAGTCAATCTCCGCGCCGTCTCGCTGCATGGCGAGCGTCCAACCGCAGCGCTCGCCGCCTTTTTCCTGATAGAGATAGCGAGGTTCCAGCAGCCGCATCGGCCCGGGCCGCAACCCTTTACGGGCGCGCACGAGTACGCGTTTGGCCTCAGCGCCGGGATAGGAGTGGATCGGCAAGACCGTGATTTCGCCGCTTTGGTGCTCGATCACAGATAGAATGCGCGCGAGATCTGCGGCCCTGTGCACTATCACAAAGGTGCCCTTGGGCTTTAGCGCAAACAACATGGCGTTAATCCAGGCCTTCAGGGTGATGCTCTCCAGATACGCTGCTTGTTTACCGGTACCCGGCGTCTGGATCGTTCCAAGCTCAAAGAACGGCGGGTTGGAGAAGACCACGTCGAAGCGATTCTGCCAGGTCTCAGGAAGGTCGGCAGCGCTGCGATGCGCGAGCGTGATGCGGTCCCGAAATCCATTTGCCTCGACTCCCATTTCGGCCAGCTCAATCATTTCCGGATCGAGTTCGAGTCCTGTGAGCCGGGCGCGTTTTAGCCGGTGCGCCGTCGGAAGAAGCGCGCCTCCGGCGCCGCAACCAACCTCAAGTGCCTCACCTTCTGTGAAACGGTCGAGCGCCGAAGCGAGGAGTAGACTATCTGTCCCGGCCCGAAAGCCCTGTTTCGGCTGATAGACCTTCAATCGGCCGGAATAGAAATCATCGACCGTAAATGCCGTCACGCATCTTTCTCCACATCGCGGAGCAGAAAACGGGCACGGTCAGCCAAATCTTCTCGCACCGTGATACGGATCGGCACCATCGGCCCGCGGCCATCGATCATGGCCGTATGCTCGTCGAGAACGAAGGGTTCGATCCCATCCTCCTGCAGCACGTGCCGGATGTAGGACAGTTTCACCAAATCATTGGTGCGAAACACTTCTTCCACGTTCGTTTCTCCACTATTGCCACATGCGGTGGCTTACCGCAGCTGCGGACGGTCAAATTTGCGCTACCACTATGGCAAGCGAAGCAAAAGTGACATAGGACTTCCGGCGTGACTGCGCAAACCAACCCCTCCCGCGGCTCGGACATCGGCAGCATTGTCGAGCGTCTGCAAGACATGCTGAGCGATGACCTCGCAGCCACAGAGGCCTTGCTGGTCGCGCGCGCCAAAAGCCCGGTCGACGTTATTCCTGATCTGTCTGGCTATATCGTGTCGGCGGGGGGAAAGCGCCTACGTCCGATGATTACGCTGGCGGCAGCCCATGCCTGCGGCGGTGCAAATGCCGGGACTCACGCGCTCGCCACCGCGGTTGAGTTCATTCACACCGCGACCCTGCTGCATGACGACGTGGTCGATGATAGCGACCTGCGCCGTGGCAAAAAGGCGGCCAAGAATGTCTGGGGTAATAATGCGTCCATTCTGGTCGGTGACTTTCTGTTCGCCCGGGCGTTCACATTGATGGTCGAGACGGGAAGCCTCGAAGTCTTGCGCATTCTCTCTGATGCTTCTTCGGTCATTGCCGAAGGCGAAGTGCACCAGCTCGCCGCTGCAAGCCGCACCGATCTGCCAACCGAAGAATATCTCGCGATTATCGAAGCCAAGACGGCAGCATTGTTCGAAGCCGCCGCTGAAGCTGGCGCACTCTCCGCTGGTGCTGAGGGCGAAAAGTATGCCACCGCCCTCGCGGCCTATGGTAAAAATCTAGGCCTTGCCTTCCAGATCATTGATGACGCCCTCGATTATGGTGGCACAACGTCGGTTATCGGTAAGGCTGTCGGCGACGATTTCCGGGAAGGCAAATCCACCCTGCCCGTCATTATCGCGCGGCGTCGCGGAAGCTCGGAAGATCAGGAATTCTGGGACCGCGCGCTAAACCCCGACCAACAAACCGAAGGCGATCTTGCCCACGCAATCTATCTGATCCGCTCAACCGGCGCGGCAGAAGCCACTCTGGTTGAAGCGAGAGCTTATGCGGAGCTGTCCAAGGCTGCCTTGCGCGCCCTGCCCGAAAGCGAATGGACGAAGGCCTTGTCGGACCTAGCAGATTTCTGTGTCAGCCGCGCGCATTAGCGGTTTTGGCGGTTCTTGAACTGCAATTAATTTTCACAACTTTACTTGCCTGAAACCACGGAGGTTGAGACAAGACGGGCTATGTTGCGCACGCTTCTCCTTTCCGTGTCCTGCCTGACGGTTGCATCTTGTGTTTCAAGCGCACCAAACCTGCCACCAGAGATCCTGGCGCGTGCGGAAGCTGACACGATGCTGCGCTCCGAAATCGACACGCTCAGCACTTATGCGGTCGCGAAATACGCTGGGCTCACAGACGACGCGCAAACCTCCGCCCGCAACTATGCGCGATTGCTGCGAAATGTGCAGGATGACCCATGGGTGGCAGAGCAGGCGATCTTTTCAGTGCTGCGTGTCGGCGAAGTACGAAGAGCGGTGACCTTGGCCAAAAGACTGCCGCCCAAAACGCTCGACGAAACTGAATTGCCCCGGCTGCTTTTGGCGGTCGACGCCACAAGGCGCGGGGACCCCAATGCTGCCCTGGCTTACTTAAATCAGCCCTGGCGCAATGACTATCACGCCATGCTGGCCCGCAGTCTCGCGGCCTGGAACCTGCTCGATGAAGATCCGAAAGCCGCGATCCTGTTACAACAACAGGCTGGCGGCGATGACGGCTTGTACACGCTGATGGGTCAGACGCTCGGCGCGATCATGAAAGCTAATACTGGAGACACGGAATCGGCGCTGTCCGACCTTGGCTATTTGTTTGACCTGAGCGCTCGCCTGGCGCTTGGCGTTGAGGCGGAAGCACGCCTCCTGGCGCTGGCCGGAGATGAAGAAAAAGCGCTTCAGCGATTGGCCGCCTTTCGCACGGAAGTTGGACGCCATCCCGCGCACACTGCGCTCGCGCAACAAATTGAATACGGAACGGTCGCGCCGATGCCTGTTTATTCAGCAGCCGAGGGAACCGCGATCGCCTTCTATCTCGCGACTGCGCCTCAGGCCACGCAAGGTTATGGCGACATCCCAGCGGTTTACTTCGCCATGGCGAGTTACCTCGATCCGGATCTCGATGTCGCCAAGACGTTATGGGCGGATGTTCTGGACCAGTCTGATCGCCGAATCGAAGCGATCGCTTTGCTAGAATCAATCCCGGAAAGGTCCGTGCACCATACCAGCGCGCAAGGTCAGCTGGCCTGGGCTCTGCGGCGCGAAGGTCGCGACGACGAAGCCCTGACCGTGGCGCGCGAAACGCTGGCGCGCACAGACAATCGCAATATCCGCGTGCAGCTGGCAGACTTGCTGCAATCCCTCGGGCGCGATGGCGAGGCTGAAGATACTTTTACTGACATCATTGAAGCGGATGAAGCCGAAGGTCACTATGACTGGCGCATCTATTATGCCCGCGGCGGCGCCCGCGAACGCCTCGGCGAGTGGCCACGAGCGGAAAACGATCTGCAAACCGCGATGAACCTTCGGCCCGATAATCCCACCATATTGAACTATCTCGGCTATAGCTGGATCGATCGCGGCATCAATCTGGACGAAGGTCTGGCGTTGATTGAAACGGCATTACGCTACGCGCCTGACAATGGCGCGATTACGGACAGTCTCGGTTGGGCCCATTACAAACTCGGCAATTATGAGCGCGCCATCTTCTATCTCGAGCGCGCCGCTGAGCTGGAACCAACCATCCCTGAAATCCTCGATCATCTTGGTGATGCCTATTGGCAAGTCGGCCGTTTCAAGGAAGCTGGGTTTCAATGGGAACGCGCATTGAAATACGCCACGGATGAGGATGAACGCGAACTCTTGTCTAAGAAACTGGCTGGCGGGATTGCGCTATTGCAAGCAGCCAATGATGTATCGGCGCCCGCCTACCCATGACAAAACTGTCGGAACTTGCGCCCGCCAAGATAAATCTGTCGCTGCATGTTGGGCCTCCCAAGGATAATGGCCGCCACAACCTCATCTCTCTGGTTGCCTTCGCGGATGTCGAGGCCGCTGATCTGATCACCGCAGAACCGGCCAGTCATTTCAGCATTGCGATTGACGGTCCGTATGCAGCGCAAACAGGTCCGGCCAAGGACAATCTCGTTCTGAAGGCCGCGCGCGCGATGAATGATGCGTTGGATGGAAACGCGCCGCCTCTAGCCTTTCGGCTGATCAAGAACCTGCCCTGCGCTGCCGGAATTGGCGGTGGCTCAGCCGATGCTGGCGCCGCGCTGCGCCTGATTGTCCGGGCCCATGGCGGCGACACTGTGCAGACCATGGCTGAGACAATTGCGCCCCTGCTCGGCGGTGATGTCCTGGCGTGTTTTCGCAACCTGCCTGGTCTGATGACTGGCGAGGGCGAGGCGTTCGATCCTGTTTTGAGCGTTCCGCGTATCCCGGCCGTACTCATAAATCCGGCGGTTGCTTGCCCTACAGAACCCGTGTTCCAGGCGTATGATCAGGTTGCACCCAGCGCGATCCCGGATCACCCGCCCCTACCAGACAATCGCACATCGTTGCGCGCCTTTCTGTCATGGCTGCGGGACAATACAGAAAACAGCCTCGAAACCCCGGCCATGAGCAAGCACCCCGAAATCACGCGAACCCTGGCGACCCTGCAAGCGGTGCCTGGTGCGCGGCTCATTCGGATGAGCGGTTCTGGCGCAACCTGCTTCGCACTGTTCGACAGTATGGACGCTGCGGAAGCGGCAGCTACATCACTCTCCACGCAAGACCCGTCCTGGTGGGTCCGCGCAACCATGTTGGGGGCAGGACAGTGACCCCAGGACTGATTACAGCATCAATTGGATTCACTCTTCTCAGCTTCGCGATCTGCCTATTGGTCGTGGCTGGGGTCAAACGCTCCGGCATCGTGGATGAACCAGACGGGGGTCGCAAACAGCAAATCACAGCCGTCCCGCGGCTCGGCGGTGTCGCTATTGCAGTAGGCGCGCTGCTCGGAGGGTTGATCAGCTTTTTCATCCTCATCCTGACCTGGGGCGCGCAGCCTGGTTCGGCGCTCGGCCAACTTTGGTCGGCGCTGGCAGATCTGATGAGCGGAAATGAGTCAGTTCCGTTCTTTGTTGCGGGCGCGTTTCTTCTGGGCCTTTGGGATGACATATGGACTGCCAATACAAAGCTAAAACTGCTCGGTCTGGCGGCACTCTGCATAGGCGTCGCAGCGTTCGGACTGGTTCCGGAAGCCCTCTCCTCACCCTGGGGCGACGTTACGCTACCGATTGTCCTGATTATCGGCAGCGCGGCCTGGCTTCTCGTGTTCACTAACGGAGTGAACTTTGTGGATGGATCGAACGGCCTCGCCGTCGGGTCGCTGGCCATAATGCTGATTGGGCTGGCCATTTGCGGAACGGTCATCGGGGACTGGAATTTCAGCGTCCTCTGGTTTCCTCTGTTTGGCGCGATTGCTGGCTTTTTGCTACATAATCTTCGCGGTACGCTTTATGTGGGTGACGCGGGTGCGCTCGGCCTTGGAGCCTTGTTTGCCGCGCTCACGCTGACCTCAGGCCTCGATATCTGGACCATCGCGACGCTCGCATTGCCGTTCCTGATCGATGTTTTGATGACTTTGATCTGGCGCGCAAAGCATGGTCGCAACTGGTTGGAGCCGCATCTGGACCACGCCTATCAGCGAATGATCGCAACCGGTTGGAGCCATCTCGATGTCGCCATTCTGTATTGGGGCCTCAGCAGCGTTTGCGCCGCGGCGGCTTACATCGCCGCGCAGGGCGGCGGTGCGGCGCCGTTTGCTGTATTCTGGGGTCTATGCGTCGCTGGAACCGCGCTCTGGATCCGCCACCGGCGCACCGCCATATGAGGCGATCTCACGTGCCAGATCTAGCGGCGGAACCGTCCGCGCTTTAACATTGGGTCGGCATGTCCAAGCGACCGGAAACATCAAAATGACCAGCGCCAAGCCAGCAATCGAGGCCTCGACGGACCCGCGACCCGTCATGTCCGTGATCCCGACATAAATCAGGAATCCGCCCATCAACGTGCCTGCGATGCCGAGTATAAACAAGGCCAAACGCCATGGCGCGGAATAACCGTGTTCAATTTCCAGATCCGGTTGAAGTCGCGCCAGATCAGCAAGCACGGCCTGAATCAGCGCAAAGAATTCATCACGACCGCCGCCATGATCATTACATTCGATTTTGATCACACCCTGCTCGGATTTCAGATGCAGCCAGGCGGACCGCGTGCCGCGATAAGTCACTGTGTTCCAACTGGCCGATGTAACAGCGGCGAGACTGAGCGCTTCTGCTCCGCCTCGCCGCATCAAATGATCATCCTTGATCGCCCAGGTCTGGGCTTTGCGAACCGGGGCCGGTTTGAACGTATATTCGCGCATCCCGGCGGCTCGGCTTACATGTTCGGATAGGCTGGCCCGCCGCCGCCTTCCGGCGTGACCCAGTTGATGTTCTGGTTGGGATCCTTGATGTCGCAGGTCTTGCAGTGAATGCAGTTTTGCGAGTTGATTTGGAACACAGGTTCTTTGCCTTCCTCTTCTATCCACTCATACACCCCGGCCGGGCAGTAACGCGCCGATGGGCCGTTGAAGACATCCCGCTCTGACGATTTCTGCAAAGCCAAATCGGCAACCTTCAGGTGCTTCGGCTGATCTTCAGCATGATAGGTGTTGGTGAAAGAGACATTGGTTAGCTTGTCGAAGCTGAGCACGCCGTCTGGCTTTGGATACTCGATCGGCTTGAACTTGCTCGCAGGCTTCAGGTATTCGTGGTCGGCCTTGCCATGCTTGAGCTGCGGAATGTAGCCGAAGCCAACCAAGTAGCGCATCCACATGTCCGGCATACCGAGGACGGCGCCGGGCATCGTGCCATAGCGCGACATTAACGGCTTTACATTGCGCACACGGGCAAGATCGGTCCACACCCAGCTGTCACGCACGGCTTTCTGATAGGAGCCGAGCTCATCGGACGCACGCCCTTCCCGCAGCGCCGCGACAGCTTCTTCGGCGGCCAGCATGCCAGTCTTCATCGCATTGTGCGTGCCTTTGATCCGCGGCAGGTTCACGAACCCAGCCGAGCAACCGATTAGCGCGCCGCCAGGGAAGGACAGTTTCGGGATAGATTGGATACCGCCCGACGTAATCGCCCGTGCGCCATAGGCTTCACGCTTGCCGCCCTTCAGAAACTTGGAAATCTCGTCATGGTGCTTGTAGCGCTGGAACTCGTCATAAGGCGACAGGTGCGGGTTCTTGTAGTTCAGGTGAACCACATACCCGACAGAGACATAATTCTCGCCGCCTTCAGAGAAGTGATAGAGGAACCCGCCGCCATTGCCATCCTTGTCCTTCACTGGCCAACCAAAGGTGTGTTGGACATAGCCTGCGCTGAACTCAGGGTGGTCGGCCGGAACTTTCCAGACTTCTTTCAGGCCGATGCCATATTTTTGCGGATCGCAATCAGCTTCGAGGTCGTATTTCGCTTTGACTTCCTTGGTCAGCGAGCCGCGGGCGCCTTCGGCGAACAGAACGTATTTGCCGAGCAATTCCATGCCAGGCTCGTAATCCGGCTTGTGGCTGCCATCTTCGGCAATGCCCATGACGCCAGCGACCACGCCGCGCACCTCGCCATTCTCGCCATAGACCACTTCAGAAGCCGCGAACCCCGGGAAGACTTGTACTTCCAGCTCCTCAGCGCGCTCGCCGAGCCAGCGGCAAACGTTCGCGAGCGAGCCGATATAGCAGCCATGATTGTGCATGAAGGGCGGGAAGGCAAAGGTCGGCATCGCCATCGATCCGTTGGGGCCGAGTAGCTTGTACTTGTCCGCATTCACTTCTGTGCGGATCGGACGGTCATCCCGCGTGCGCCAGTCTGGGATCAGCTCGTCCAGCGCTTTCGGATCAAGCACGAGACCTGAGAGAATGTGGGCGCCGATCTCGCCGCCCTTTTCCAGGACGACGACTTCCAGCTCTTCGCCAGCTTCATTGGCCAGCTGTTTCGCCCGGATCGCCGCTGCCAGACCCGCAGGGCCGCCGCCGACAATTACCAGGTCAAATTCCATGGACTCGCGTTCGCTCATCAATTCTCTCCCAAAAGCTGGCAGCACGACTTGCGCGCCACTTAGGTATAATTCACTATTCGCCCACCTCTTTAGCCAAAGTTTACAAGGTCACAATGCACCAAAATGCCTCTGCCGCAGCGTTAAAGGCGCTCACCGACTGGTGGGAGGATATGGGAATCACAGTCAATCAGGCGGAAATCCAGGCCGCGATGCAGGCCCAGAACACCGCAGACTCAGGCATCACCGAGACACGTACCACGACCGCCTCCGCAGCGTACCAGGACCCACCCGGGGACCAACGAAACACGCGCAAATCGCGCAAAAATGCGCAGAAATCCCTCCCTGACTGGACCGAAGAGGCGACGGCGCTCGCAAATGCCGCTGATTCGCTCGAAGCGCTGAAAACCGCGATCGAGAGCTTTGACGGCTGCCCGCTGAAACAGCTTTGCGAGAAAACCGTGGTCTATGATGGCACACTCGGTGCGCCGGTCATGGTGCTGGGGGAAGGCCCGGGCGGTCAGGAGGATCGCATTGGCCTGCCTTTCGTGGGCAAAGCCGGGCAATTGCTCGACAAAATGCTGGCGGCGATCAAGCTCGACCGCAAGACCAATGCGTTCATCTCCAACGTCAATTACTGGCGCCCGCCCGGCAATCGCAATCCGGAAGCCGACGAGCTCGCCGTGTGCCGCCCGTTCGTGGATCGCATGGTCGATTTGGCGCAGCCAAAGATTATCATCGCGACCGGAGGTGTGGCGGCAAAAACCCTGCTCGACACCAAGACCGGGATCATGCGCCTGCGCGGTTCAGAGCGGCCATTTACGACACCAGCGGGAACGGAAGTGCCGTTGGTGCCAATGTTCCACCCGGCTTATTTGCTCCGCCGCCCTCAGGATAAGAGCCGAGCCTGGCGCGACTTGCTGCTGGTCCAGGCGCGATTGAGCGAAATGGGAGTGGAGGTTTGACGGATCGGTACTTCGCGTTCCTCGTCGAAATCTTGTCCAAACCCGGCAGCGATCTTTGGAATGACAACCAACAGGGCGGTTTCGGTTGGTTCTTTGTTCGAGCCCGCAATGAAGAAATGGCACGGCGGACGTTGGAACTGGAATTAGAAAAGCTGGGACAGGCTCTTAAATCTGTCGACGATCAATTCGAAGTTCTTTCTAGCGAGCAGCTCGAACTCGAGGAGCACAAGCAGTTGTTTAGTTTGTTGAAATCCGAGAAATGGCAGGTTCAATACCGAACCCTTGAAACGTATCCATTTAACGTGATCGAATAAATGCCCGCCCCGCTATCGATCATCATCCCGGCCTTGAATGCCGAGCGCGTGTTGCCGCTCTGCCTGTCCTCGCTGATGCCAGGTCTGGAGACCGGGCTGATCCGAGAGGTCATCCTGGTTGATGGCGGCAGCGAGGATCAGACCCGCCGATTGGCCGATGGCGCGGGCGCGAAAGTCCTCTCCGCGCCTGAGCAGGGCCGGGCCGCACAACTCCGCCACGGCGCCGAGCATGCCCGCGGCGACTGGCTGCTCTTCCTGCACGCGGATACCGCGCTTTCGCGCGATTGGGCCGAGCGAGCCAAGAACCACATCACAGATCGGCCCGACAAAGCCGCCGCGTTCACGCTGGCTTACAGGTCTGACCATCCGATGGCGAAAACCGTCGCCCGGCGGGCCAATTGGCGGGCACGAAGCCTCGGCCTGCCTTATGGCGATCAGGGGCTCCTGCTGTCGCGCAAGCTTTATGGTGAGGTTGGCGGCTACCCAGACACACCATTCATGGAAGACGTCAAAATCGTCCGCGCGCTCGGCAAGCGGCGGATCAGTATTCTGTCTGCTGAGGCCCGGACGGACGCGGCCAAATATGACCGCGATGGCTGGCGCAAACGCTCCTGGCGCAATGCAATTCTGGTCACGCGATATTTTCTTGGCGCCAGCCCGGAAAAATTGGCAAAATCCTACTCTTGAGGTCGCGATTCGAGGGTGCGCCATGACGCTGGATGCAAGCTGGGACGAGGAATTGGAGGCAGGCTATGTCTACCTACCCGATCACCCGGGCGCGGGCACGCCGGGCTGCGTGGCCCGATCGATTGACGTGTTCGCGCTGGATGAAAGCCTGCGCGGCCTGCAGATCATTCTCGATGTGGATGAACGCAACCGCGTGATCGGGATCGAGATCGTCCGCTAATGCACCGCGCTCATCTGCTCATCTATGCCAAGCCGCCCCGCATGGGCCTCGCCAAGACCCGGCTCGCGAGGAGCTTGGAATCACCGACGCAGGCACGGCGAATTGCGATGATGACTCTGGCGAAAACCATGCGCGCAGCGATGGCTGGGGCATGGAAACCGGTCCTCTACACCGCACCGGATAGCGCGCTCACCGAAAGCCTTGGTGGTCTTTGGCCGGCTGGATTAGAACGCCGGTCGCAAGGCTCAGGTGACCTTACGCAGCGCCTGAATAAAGGCCTCGCCGAAGCGCCCCCCGGCCCTGTCCTGTTCATCGGCGCCGACGCGCCGGACATCTCGCCTGCTTTGATTCGCCGCGCCATCCGGGCATTACAGAAACAGGATGCCGTGTTCGGCCCCGCCACGGATGGCGGCTTCTGGCTGTTCGGCCAGAACAAGACCGCGCGAACGAAAAGCCCGTTTGGGAACGTGCGGTGGTCCGGGCCGCATGCCATGGCGGACGTGAAGGCCAACCTGTCGACCGCGGCGCGGGTCGCCGAGCTGCCGACGTTGATTGATATCGACGAAGCGGAAGACTGGGAGGCGTGGCGCAGCGTTGCTGAGCGCCATGGAAAACCACCGCAGAGGTGATAGCGTTCGATTGATACAAAGATGACAGAAAATCAGAGGCGTTCAGAATGACAGAGGTGAAACTCTATGGATACGCAACCAGTCCGTTCGTCCGGAAAACTGGCTGCTTCCTCTATTACAAGGGAATTAAATTCACGCATGTGCCTGTGAACCCGATGGCGCCTGAAGAGACGATCGGGTTCACCAACGGCACCCAAGTTCCCGTACTTGAAATTGACGGTGAATGGAAACGCGAATCTTCTGCCCATGCGCGCTGGCTTGATCAGGTATTTCCGGAGAAGCCATTGTGTCCGCCAGAGCATGCCGCTGATATTGCCAGAATTGACGATTGGATCAGCAACACGTTTCTACTGAACATCTTTCGTCCGGCTGTTGACGGCATGGTCAATCTCCAGGCTCGTTACCGTGGCTGGCGGCTTGCCGCGCTGCTCAGTGCGCACACCCCGTTGCCGGAGGAGGTCCGTCACGGGTGGCCAGATTTCGTTTCGAAAGCCCCCTTCATCCAGGCGATGGCCGAACATATGGACCTGTCTGAAAGCGCCGAAAACGCGCAAATCCGGATCGGCATGGAGCTCGCGGCTCATATTGGTGATGGGCCGTACATGGGCGGATTTGAGCAGCCGACAATGCTCGATCTTGCGGTGTTTCCGCAGCTCGTTTTCGGATATATGTTCGGTCTCGAAGCGCGATTGAGCGCGGCGGCTCATCCGGTGATCAAGGCCTGGTTGCAGCGTGTCGCGGCGCATCTTCCACCCAACCCCACGCTGGTCGCCGACTGGATGCAAATCAACTCTTTGGACGACGGATTGCAGGGATAAGCGGCTGATACTCTCGCCAAGCGCTCCTCCTGGCGCTTAAAGCCAGCCGCGAAAAAATAAAACTTGTCCGGACAAATTTTACGTGTGATCTTCCGCGCCAGGAGGACATCATTATGCGCATTTCGATCCTGGCTTTCACCGCACTGACACTGGGGCTCGGCGCCTGCACAACGGTGGTTGAGGCCTCGGCGCCCGCAGCTGCTGCGCCGGTTATCGAATATCCGCATGTCAAACGCCCTAACCTCGTCGTATCCGACATTGAGCGGGCCCTCACCATCTATCGCGATATTCTCGGCCTGACGGCATCTGATATCGGGACGTCATCGCCGGACTCCTATTCCTATCCCGTGTTCAAGATCCCGGAAGGCGCACAGATCCGCGGCGCAACCTTGCACGAACCTGGCGAACAACGCGTCCTCGCGCTGACGGAACTCGCCACAATCGACCTGCCGCGTCCGTCCGCTGCGCCGCATATGAGCGCGGTCGTGATCGGGGTGACAGACCTCGCCGGAAAGTTCGAGCAGATCGAAGCGCTCGGCCTGACCACGACCGAGCCCAAGATTGCCGGCGGCGTGGATTTCGATTTTGTCGAACAGGCTTTCGTCGATTATGACGGCCACCTGAATGTGCTCTATGAAGTGCTACCTAGTCAGGGACCAAACTAAGGAAACAGCGCCTGCAGGCCTGACAGGCCAAGCGTCTCGTCCCAACCCATCATCAGATTGAGATTCTGTATCGCCTGACCGCTCGAGCCTTTGACCAGATTGTCGATCACCGCGATGACCACGACGCGGCCTTTGACCCGGTCGGGATAGACCGCGATCCGGCAATGATTGGTACCGCGCACATGTCGTGTGTCCGGCGTCGGCGCGCCGAGCGGCAGGACTGAGACAAAGGGCGCATCAGCATATTTCGCGACCAGCGCCGCATGGATCTGATCGGCATCGCCGCGGACATGGCAAGTGACCAGTTCGCCGCGCGTCATCGGGATCAGGTGCGGGGTGAAGGTGACGCCAATATCGCTGCGACCGGCCTGAAGATTGAGCTCCTGCTCAATCTCTGGCGCGTGCCGGTGCGTGCCAACGCCATAAGCGTGCACGCCCTCGGCAGCTTCGGAGAAAAGATTGCCCTCTTTCAAGCCGCGGCCCGCGCCCGAAACGCCGGACTTGGCGTCGATGATGACGCTGTCTGGATCGATAAGGGTGATGATCGGAAGCAAGGCGAGCAGGCTGGCGGTGGGATAACAGCCGGGACATGCGACCAGCGTTTCGCCGGACAGCTCGCTGCCGCGCCATTCGGGCAAACCATACTTTACCTGCGCGGTGCGCTGCGGATTGAGGTGCGCGCGGCCATAGGTGTCGGCATAGAGCTCCGCGTCGCGCAGGCGATAATCGGCTGACAAATCAACCACGCGGACATGCTCTGGCAAGGTTTCAATCAGGTCCTGGCTGGTGCCATGCGGTAAGCAGCCAAAGGCGACATCGATTTCAGACCAGTCAACATCCTCGGCTTTGACCACTGGCAGATCGGCGCTGGCGAGATGCGGAAAAATCTCAGACAATTGCTTTCCGGCAAGACTGTGTCCGGTTGCAGCGACGGCTTCAACGCGCGGATGACCGGCCAGTAGGCGGACCGTTTCCGCGCCTGTGTAGCCCGATGCGCCGAGCACAGCAGCTTTCAGTTTTGTCTTATCACTCATGGCCAATCTCTTGTTTCAGATACGAAAAAGGCGCCCCGCTGGAGCGCCTTTATCACGTGTTCGAAAAAACCGTAACGCTTAGCGCTTGGAGAACTGGAAGCTACGGCGGGCTTTCGCGCGGCCATACTTCTTACGCTCAACAACACGCGGGTCACGGGTCAGGAAGCCGAATGGCTTCAGCGTGCGGCGCAGTTCTGGCTCAAAATTGACCAGCGCGCGGGCAATGCCGTGACGCACAGCGCCAGCTTGACCAGACAGGCCAGAGCCTTTGACGGTGGCAACAACGTCATACTGTGTACGGCGGTCAGCTTCGACGAGCGGCTGTTCAAGCACCATGCGCAGAACCGGGCGAGCGAAATACTCTTCCTGGTCTTTGCCATTGATGGTGATCTTGCCAGAGCCGGGCTTCAGCCAGACACGGGCCGTCGCAGATTTACGGCGACCGGTGCCGTAGGAGCGACCGTGCTCATCAATCTTTGGCTCGGCGGTGATCGGAGCAAGCTCCGCAGCGCCTTCGCCGTCAGTGATTTCTTTCAGGTCTTCCAGGGATTGTGCGGTTTCAGCCATCTTTAAGCGACCTTCGTGTTCTTGGTGTTCATGGCAGCAAAGTCGACCGCTTCTGGTGCTTGCGCCTCATGTGGGTGCTCAGCGCCAGCGTAGACACGCAGTTTCGAGAACTGCTTGCGCGCCAGAGTGCTTTCTTTTGGCATCATGCGCTTAACGGCCATTTCGATGGCGCGCTCTGGGAAACGTCCAGACATGATTTTACCAGCTGTCGTCTCTTTAATGCCGCCCGGGTGACCGGTGTGACGATAGTAGACTTTGTCAGCCAGCTTGTTGCCGGTGAATTTCGCCTTCTCAGCATTGACGACGACGACAAAGTCACCTGTGTCAATGTGAGGCGTGAAGTCAGCGCGGTGCTTGCCACGCAGACGTTTGGCGACGTAGGAAGCAAGACGCCCCACAACGACATCGGTCGCGTCGATGACGATCCATTTGTTCTCAACGTCGGCAGGTGCGTTATAAGTTTTCATTGCTCCGCCGGAGCCTCTCATTCGGAGTTATTGGATAATGTTCAAGCGCCCGCATCTACGCGCCGCGAAACGCCTTGTCAACGCGCCTTCGGCGCTCGCCCTGCTTTTCCTTGCAACGGCCTGTAGCCCGGGGCAAGAGCAGGTTGAGGACCAAGTCTCCGAACCGCCCGTAGAGTCTACGGATTCCGCGGCACCAGAAGGCCTGATCCTGCCCGCTGTCTGGCAGACAAAAGACCTTGAATTCCCGATTACCAGCGTCGCGGTGGCGGGCGCACTCGGCTCCACTGTGGCGGTGACCTATGAAGATGGCGGCCTGCAATTCGTTGACCTCGATGGCGAACGTGTCACGGACAAGGCCGATATTGGCGTCTCTGAAGTCTCTGACGGCCGGTATCTGATGCTGCAGGAGACGCCGGTTACGGTGTTTCCGGGGATTACCAGTGCGGGCGACCTCTCCCTCTATATACATGGCGGCGAGCTGACTGAGCCTCTGCCCTATCCGCTCGATGCTGGAACAGATGACTTGATCGAAGGTCTTTGCAGCGCCGATCCGGTCCTGGACAGCGACGGCATCCTGCGCGTCGGCTTCTGGACCCAGGGCGAGCGGCGGCGCTTGCATACCGGAAGGATTGTCGAGGTCGGCACCGACCTTGTCCTGTTGCTCAATGAACCGATCCCGGCGGCGCGCGACATTACCGCCTGCCTGCTCTCTGACAGCGGCGCACTGGTCTATACCGATCCCGTTGTCGCCGCTGCAGAAGTGAACAACCGATCGAAGACTTATCGTTTCCTGGTCGATGATCTCGGCGGCTACTCACTCTCCAATCAGGACGAGGAGGTGCAAGCCTTCACTGTCAGCGACGGCATCACGGTTCGCCCGCCGGCGCGGCCGGTCGACATGGCAGCGACTGGAGACGCGCGAAATGGTGGCTATCCTGGTGGTGTGATCGTGATCGGCGGGCAATCTGCGAATGACGCCCATATGGTCACCTTCATCGACCCAAGTCGGGTCACGATGGAGCCGTTTGGGTACTCTCCGGCCGAGTAATCCAGACCAGCCAGACAGACGCGAGCAGAACCACGACGCCGAGGCCCTGGTGGATCAGCGCAATTGGCAATGGGGCTGCGTTGACCAGCGTGATAATCCCCCACACCGCCTGCGCAGTAACCAGCGCTGCGATCAGGTTGAATACTCGCGACATGACCGACCCGCGCGCCCAATAAGCTGCGACGAGCGCCAGCGCCCATAACGTGTAGGCAAAGAAGCGGTGGTTGAACTGCGTTGCGGCGCGGCCTTCAAACAGGCTGCGCGCGCCAAGCTGCTGATCGAGATAATGCGACGGGATCAGCTCACCCGCCATGAGCGGCCAGTCGGTATAAGTGCGCCCGGCATCGAGACCGGCAACCAGTGCGCCGCTCAGCATCTGGATACTGGTCAGGATCAACAGCGCCAATGCGAGAACGCGCAGCCTTTGCGAGACCTGGCGCCGCGGCTGCTCGCCGAGATCAAGCCAATACCAGGCCGTGATGGCGATGATCAGCAAGGCCAGCCCGAAATGCGTCATCAAGCGGTACGGCGCAACATCAAGGCGATCAGTCTCGCCAATACCACTGGCAACCATCCACCAGCCTATGAAACCTTGCAGACCGCCCAGCGCGATCAGGAAGCCCAATCGGCCTACCCACTTGCGCGACAGCCAGCGTTTGGCGGCAAACCAGACAAAGCCGGCAATCGCAACCAGTCCAATCAGACGGCCAAACAGGCGATGACCCCATTCCCACCAATAGATGAATTGGAACTCCGCCATCGTCATATTGTAGTTCTGCTGCTGGAACTCAGCGGTGAGTTTGTATTTCTCAAACTCAGCCAACCAGGCCGCCTCGCCAAATGGCGGCAGCGCGCCCTTGATCGGCTCCCATTCAGTGATGGACAGACCGGAATCGGTTAAACGGGTCGCGCCGCCAATCAGGATCATGGCATAGACCATGAGACCGATCAGGATCAGCCAGCGCCGAATCCAGCGTGCGGCATCAGGAGAAGTTGCGTCAGGCATTATGCGCTCTATTTGAAGCTCTAGCCCTGAACAGCAACCGGCCACACGGTCGCAGGAACAAGGAAAAAGCAGTTAATGCCAAGATCAAAGCGCAGACTGATTGCCAGCGTCATTATCCTGGCGTTCCTCGTTTTCTGGATTTGGGGCGCTTCAACGCTGGGAACGCAGCTCGCCACCGCACCAAAATGGATGACCCTCATCTTTTTTGTGGTCGCCGGAATTGGCTGGGCGGTGCCCCTCAAACCGGTTTTCACCTGGATGAATTCGGGGCCGGAAGAACCGAACGACTAGGCGTTCGCCTTCTCCCGATCGCGCTTGCGTTGATTCTTGCCCGGGCGTTTCCGGGATCGCATCTTAGACTTCGATACGCCTTCCGGGCGATTGCGACGTGACCCGCGTTGCGGCGGCTTGCCGGATCGCCGCGACGGACCTTTCGGCTTGCGGACGCGTACCGATGGATCAGGCGTTGGCAGAATGAAGTCCTCGCAGCCTTCCGGAGTTGGCAGGACTTCGACTTCAATTCGCGTGATCTTCTCGACCTCGCGCAGATAGTAAAGCTCATCTTCCGCCACCAGCGAGATGGAAATGCCGTCCTTACCGGCGCGGGCGGTACGACCAATGCGGTGGACATATTGCTCAGCCACGTTCGGCATCTCGAAATTGATGACATGACTGATGCCGTCAATGTCGATGCCGCGCGCCGCAATATCGGTTGCGATCAGGATGCGGCAGTCGCCATTCTTGAACGCCGCCAACGCCTTCAGACGCTGGGATTGCGTTTTGTTGCCATGAATGGCGAGCGCCTTGTGTCCCTTCGCCATCAGTTTGCGCACAACCTTGTCGGCGCCATGCTTGGTGCGGGTGAAGACGAGCGCGCGGTCAATGCTTGGATCTTCCAGCAATTTGCCGAGCACGGGCAGCTTGTGATTGTTCGAAACGTGCAGAACACCCTGGGTGACGCGTTCGGCCGTTGTGCTTTCAGGCGCCACAGAGACCCGGACCGGATCGTCGAGATACTTGCCCGCCAGGTCTTCGATCAGTTTCGGCATTGTCGCCGAGAAGAGCAGTGTCTGGCGATCGTCTGGCACTTCAGCGATGATTTTCCGCAAGTCATGGATGAAGCCCATATCCAGCATCTGGTCAGCTTCATCGAGGATCAGCACGTCTACGTCGCGCAAGCGCACCGCGTCCTGATTCATCAGATCAAGCAGGCGTCCCGGCGTTGCAACGAGGACGTGACAGCCCTTTTGCAAGTCGCGGATCTGGCGATTGATCTTGACCCCGCCAAACACGGTATGCGTGACGCAATCCATATATTTGGAATAGGTACGGAAGCTCTCCGCGATCTGGCTGGCGAGTTCCCGGGTCGGGGCCAGCACCAGCACCCGCGTATGTTTCGGTTTGCGGTTTTCCGGCTCGTCGAGCAGGAAATCCAGGGTTGGCAGCGCGAAGGCTGCGGTCTTGCCAGTACCGGTTTGGGCAATGCCCAGCATATCGCGGCCCTCCAGCAAGTGTGGGATGGCCTGCGCCTGGATCGGCGTTGGCGTGTCATATCCTTCGGCTGTGACAGCTTTCAGGACCTGCTTGTGCAGATCCATTTCAGTAAATGTGGTCACAAGAAATCTTTCTGTGTGCGAGCGCCGGCCAGCATAATGGCTCCACGCGCTCAATCCCCATATCGGGGCGTGATCGGGAACGGCCTGCGTGAAAGAGGGCGTTTGTGTAAATCTTGGTCTGAAGAGACGGGCTCAAGCTGGCAAAGGGCCAAGCTGCGATTCACGCTGCCGGTCTCATGCGCGGACAAACGCGCTGCGACGCGCGCCACATGCAACTGGATTGCTTAAAGGTCAATGAACAAGGCGCAGTGACGGTTTTATTCGTCGTCCTGGATTTTCTTGGCTTCCTTGCGCAGACGCGCAAACATTTCCGAGACGTCTTCATCCTCGTCTTTATCAGAGGCCGCGTCTTCGCCGGCGAGTTCTTCGAGCGTCAGCTCATCCTCTTCATCGATGACGAGTTCCGCTTCAATCGGTTCAGGTTCCGGTGCTGCTTCTTCGGGTTCAGGTGCGGGTGTGGGGGCTTCCTCGGTTTCCTCGGACTCGAACAGGTCCGCCGCGGCACTGCCGAAGCGTCCGATCACGGTCTCTGAGCAAATCAGTGTCTGCCCCGGTTGCGGCAACACCTCAACGCTTGCCGGGACATAAAGATCGCACCAGCCGCCGAGGCGCAGCGTTCCGATATTGCGGCCCAGACGCACCGCATCGCCCGCTTCATTGGCGATCTCAAGCCGCGGGCCCAGACCGCCGGTTGCGAGGCGCATCCCGACGGAGCGCGACCCGCTTTCGAGAGACACAAAAGCCACCGTCAACCCAGGGCGATCCGGCTTCATTGCTGCGAAGGCGGCCGGGTCGCCGGTTTCCAGAATGACATGATCGATCGCACCATCCATCGGCGCATGGATGCCATTGGTCTTGGTTGGACCGACGGAAATCCGGACCCGCGTCCAGCCCGCCCCTTCCAGGCGCAGCTCATCCGGCGGTGTGGCGCCGCCCACCGATACGACCAGGCCATCGGTTGGCGCGGTGATCAGGTTTTCCGCTTCCGGCGGTGTGCGTTCGGCCGTGCGGGTCGCAAACAGAATGACGATCGCAGCGAGAAAACCGATCCAGAAGAGCGGGCTCCAGACAATTCCGAGCAGGATGCCGACCAGCCAGGCTGCCAGCGCGCCGACATATCCTTCCAGGTCAAACCCGGCCCGGAGCCAGGGAATACTCTTACGGCTGAAATCTTCGTCTGACATCGGCCTGGGCCTCCTATTCAGCAGCTGCGACGGTGAGGGCGTCCCGCTTGGCTTGTCGCGCCCACATATCGGCATATTCGCCCTCAGCTGCCAAGAGCGCCTCATGCGTTCCGCGTTCAATCACCTGCCCCGCCTTGAGGACGACAATCTCGTCGGCGTTCTGTACCGTCGACAGGCGGTGCGCGACCATCAGTGTCGTGCGGCCTTTTGAGGCTTCGTCCAGCGCATCCTGAACCGCGGCCTCCGTGGCGCTGTCGAGCGCGGAGGTGGCTTCATCGAGGACCAGAATGGCCGGGTCTGCGAGAATGACGCGGGCGATACCAACGCGTTGCTTTTCACCGCCGGAGAGCTTCAGGCCGCGTTCGCCGACCCGCGTGTCCCAACCCTCTGGCAGATCTTCGATAAAGTCGAGCAATTGCGCCCGCCGCGCGGCATCGCGCAGCTCATCCATGCTGGCATCGGGTTTGGCGTAGCTGATATTGGATTTGATCGTCTCGTTGAACAGGACCACATCCTGCGGCACCAGGCCGAGCGATTGGCGCAGGCTTTCTTGGGTCACATCCCGCACGTCCTTGCCATCAATCAATACTCGCCCGCCCAGGACATCATAGAAGCGGAACAGTAGCTTCAGAAGCGTCGACTTACCCGCGCCGGAGGTTCCGACAAACGCAATCTTCTTGCCGGACGAGAGGTCAAAGCTGACATCCTTCACGCCGACCGCGCGGGCATCATGAGTGAAGCTGACCTTGTCAAACACAACGTCGCCTTTAACGCTGGTCAGGGTTTCAGCCCCCTCCTTGTCGGCAACCTCCGGCTTCATTTCGAGCAGGCCGTAAAGCTTCTCGAGATCGACCGCGCCCTGTTTGATCTCGCGCCAGGCCCAGCCGAGAATGTTGAGCGGGGCATACAGCGATACGAACAGCATCTGCACCGCGATGATGCCGCCAATCTCCATTTTCCCGTCCGAGACATTCCAGGCGGACAGGATCAGTGCGGCCGCCATGCCAGACATCATGACGAAGGCCTGCGTCGCGTTGAGAATGTACATGCTGCGCACGGTCTCAACATAATGCTGATTGTAATTGGCCATGGCATTGTTGAACCGCCCGGTCTCCCGGCGTTCGGCGGCAAAGGATTTGACGGTTTCGAAATTGGTCAGAATGTCGACGGCGATGCCGCGAAACCGCGTATCGGCAACGTTCATGCGCCGACGCTGGCGCACCCGCCATTCGGTGATCATGACTGTGGCGATCGCGTAAATCAGAACGGTGACAATCGCAATCAGGCCAAGCCAAGGATCATAAGCCACCGCCAACGCAATCGCTGCAAGGATCAGGCGGACGAAAGTCGGGCCGATATTGAAGGCGAGGAAGCGGATCAGATAATCAATGGCGCTCGCCCCGCGCTCAATTACCCGGTTCAGCGCGCCGGTGCGCCGGGTCTGGTGAAAGCCGAGCGACAGGCTTTGCGCATGTCCAAACGCGTCGACGCAGGCGATGCGCTGCGCGTCCTGGCTGACCGGCGAGAACAGCCAGTCTCTGAGTTGAGGCATGGCGCGGGCGGTGAACTGGACACTGAGCGCCAGGCCGATCCACATCGCGGCGGCGCTAAATCCCGCAACGATCCCCTGATCATTGGCGACGAGCTTGTTGACGCCAATGCCGACCAGGATCGGGGCGACTACTTCCAGAACAGCTGCGCCCAGCGTCAACAGGATCGACAGCACCATAACCGGGCGCCATTTCCTGAGTTCTGGCCGCGCCAGTAGTTTCAAAATGCGGGCAATGGAAATGCCAATGCCACCATCGGCGCTTTCGATCTTATCCTGATCGGTCGTCTGAGCTTGGTCAGTCATAGCCCGCCATATGGGGCGAGCTGTGAGGTCTGCATAGGGGTATTTGTGAAAGAAGCCGCCAATTCGAGGTCAGCGGCTTCCTTTGGCTCGTATCGTTTAGAAGCGACCACTCAAGGTGATCTTCGCATTCAGGGGCGCTCCAACCGTGGCCTGATGGGTGCTGTGCGAGGTCGGGAAATA
The DNA here is from genome assembly GCA_013214545.1 of Henriciella sp. GTDB lineage: Bacteria > Pseudomonadota > Alphaproteobacteria > Caulobacterales > Hyphomonadaceae > Henriciella. Next base: position 53,475 of record JABSQB010000001.1, on the reverse strand, counting down.
GAGCTCGTCCGTCAGGTTCTCGATGTTCAGCTGAATGCGCATCGTATCAGAGATATTGTAATAAGCAGCTGCATCCACGCGGGTATAAGCTGGCAGGGTCGGGTGTGGACCCGTGCTGCCAATGTCGAAATCGGTGATGAAGGACTCATCCTGATACGTCGCGCCGAGACCAAATCCGATTTTTTCGGTGACCTGATAGGCACCCCAGATTGAGAACGTGTTCTCAGGCAGCTCGCGCGGGATCTCTGCTCCACCATCGGTTTCGCCATCGAGATAGCTATAGCCGGCAGTGACGAAGAGCTGCTCAGTGACATTGCCCTGCAGCTGTACTTCGAAACCTTCAATCTCCAGCCCGCGCACTTCGAAGTTCTCGCCGGTCGTATCATCGCGATCAGCGCGGATCTGTTCGTTTTGGAAATAGGCGGCGGTCAGGCTCATGCCCGGCACAAAATCCCATTTCAGGCCGATTTCCGCAGTTTCGAAAATGTCCGGATCAAACGGATCGCCGCCGCTAATCGTGGCGAACTGTTCGCCAGAGCGTGGCAGGAAGCTCTCGCTATAGCTGGCATAGATCGAAACGTTTTCTTGCGGCTTGTAGATCAGGCCGGCCCGCGGCGAAACGCGTTCGTCTTTGCTTGAGCGAGAGTCAATCGACACGGTCCCGGTATCAAACAGGACTGGATCGACCACATCGACGGCGAAGTCGAAGCTGTCAAAACGCAGGCCAAGGACAATGTCGAGATACTGGTTCACTTCGATCTGGTCATTCACATAGACCGAGAAGACTTCGACTTCGGCTTCTGAGCGGTCATTGAGGTCTGCGGTGAAATCATTGGTCGTCGTGACGCCGTCAAAATTGACGCCTGCGCCGCCCCGGAAGTTGAGCGGGCGCTCGATCAGGAAGAATTCAACATCGTCAGACGATCCGGACCAGAAGGCATTGAAGCGGTCATTGTCGTTCGACGTATCAATGTACTCAGCTCCGGCCACAAATGTGTGACCAATCGCGCCGGTCTGAAACTCACCGATCAGGTCACCGGTCAGAGTAAAGCTCTGGCGCTGCGTGGTATCGAGATAACCGTCGATTCCAACTCGCGTTGCATCTGCAGCCTGATCGAAAGAGGAGGCGTAGAAGTTCTGATACAGCTTGTCATAGTCGCTATAAGACGCGGAAACGCGGCCCTTGAGAGTATCGCTGAACTGGTGCTGCAGCACACCGCGCAGGATGTGCGCTTCGAGCTCGGTCGTGTTAAGATCTGCGTCGCCGAACACAATGTCTTCAAAGGCTTCTACCGGCTCGCCATTCGCGCCGGTTGGAATGCCGCGATCAATGAAACGCTCGTGATCGATATATTCATATGACAGATCCAGGGTCGTGTCGGGCGTCAGCGCGATCTTGGCCGTTGGGTTGATGCCGAATCGATCACCGTCGTAGAAATCGCGGTGGTTCTCGAGGCTTTTATACATCGCATTGATGCGGATCGCTGCGGTGTCGCTGACGGCAAAGTTGCTGTCCACCTGCGCACCAAAAGCGCCAAAGCTGTCGATTGAAGCCTGGTAGCCAGTGAACTGCTCACCAAGTTCTGCTTTCTTAGTCACGCGATTGATCAGACCGCCTGTGCCGCCCCGGCCGAACAGAAGTGCGTTGGCACCGCGCAGAATTTCAACCTGCTCGAGGTTGTAGAGCGGACGGTAATACTGAACGTCGTCACGCACGCCATCGATGAAGAAGTCAGCGGTGGAGCGTACGCCCCGGAACACGACAGCATCACGGTGGCCTTCACCCTGCGATGAATTCACGCCCGGCGTGTAGCTGATAATGTCCGTAATGCTGTCAAAGCCCTGCTGAAGGATTTGGTCCGCGGTGATGATGGACAGGCTTTGCGGCACGTCGATGATCGGTGTCGGCGCCTTCAGAGCATTGACCTGGTCGGTGTACAGATACTGTCCGACGACAACGATTGGGTCTTGAACAGACACATCGTCATAAGCGGCATCTTCTGGCGCATCCGCCCATGCAAGAGGTGCAGAGAGCACGGCAGAAAGAGCGGCTGTGGCAAGCAACTGAGAGGCGAAACGGGTCATGATGGGTACTACCTAAAATTATTCGATGGGCCCGCTTAGAGTGAGCGTAAATGAAAATCAATCGCAATAAGCACGAAAATGCAAATCAGTCGCAGGAATGTCACACGCGGTTCAATCCACGCGCGAAATTGTCACTAAATGGAGACGCCAAGACAGCTTTGTTCTGGTTTTCGCTGCGAAACTCCTCTAAGCCTCGACCGGTTTGAATCAAAGGCGAGATGAATGACCGGATTAAAGTCTGTTTGTGTGTATTGCGGCTCCTCGAATGATGTGAAGTCAGACTATTTGCGCCTGGCCCAGGATCTCGGTCGGACGCTGGCGCAAAAGAATATCCGCCTGGTCTATGGCGGCGGCGGCGTCGGTCTGATGGGCGCTTGCGCCCGCGCTGTGCATTCAGATGGCGGCGAAGTCCTCGGCATCATGCCGCGCTTCCTATTGCAAAAGGAACGGATCTTCGAAGACGTCCCGCACGAGATTGTCGACGACATGCATACGCGCAAACAGCGCATGTTCGATGAGAGCGACGCCTTTATCGTTCTGCCGGGCGGCATCGGCACCCTGGAAGAAGCCGTGGAGATGCTGAGCTGGGCGCGCCTTGGCCTGCACGCCAAGCCGATGGCCTTCCTCGACGAAGACGGCTTTTGGGCGCCGTTCTTTGAACTGATGGATCACATTATTGACGGCAAGTTCACGCCGGATGAGTTCCGCGCAGCGCTGGTCCACGAACAAACGCCGGAAGCCTCGATCCAGGCGCTGTGCGACCGGATCGTAAAGCTCGGCGACTAGGCCGGACCGACGCGGGCCATCTTGAATGCTGCGAACAGGAGCGCCGATCCGGCCACCCGGTTCACGCTCTTGACGATCCACGGCTTGGCGCCGCTGGTCGCAAGCGCATGACCGAGCCGGGCATAGACGGCATAAACAATCAAATCGATCATCAGCGTGACCAGCCCCATGATCAGGATCTGAGGCAGGATATCCCGGGTTGGATCGATGAATTGCGGCAGGATGGCCGCGAAATAGAGCAGCGCTTTGGGATTGGCGAACTCTACGGTGAACCCGGTCGCAAACAATACCGAGCGCCGCGTCCGTCGTCCGGATTGGACGTTCAGTCCGCCGCTTTTGCTGAACAGAGCTGAGGCACCGAGATAAATCAGATAGGCCACGCCAACCCACTTGATCACCGAAAATAGAGTGTGGGATGCGATGATCAGCGACGCA
>JABSQB010000001.1:0-50159 GCA_013214545.1 Henriciella sp. | reverse complement strand
TGCCGGTGGCCGAGAGCGCAAAATAGACGGCATTGGCCGAGGCTATCCCGAACACGCCGGAGAGGGCGCGCCATGGCCCGTTGGCAGCGCCTTGTGAGGCCGCTGTGATTGCTGCCGGACCGGGCGAGAAGACAACGAAAAATGTGGTGATTGCAAAGATCGCGAAGATCTGAATTTCCATGATGCACTCCCTGTTATGTGCTGGCGCATCAGAAAAATTATGCATCCCCGCATTCGGCCTCCACCCGCAAGATGCTGGAAAACCCGGATAATTTCCGGCGATGACAGGAAATCACCGACACATTATACAGACCGGATGAACTCGCTGGACGACAAAGACCGCAAACTGCTGGCCGCCCTCAAACAGGACGCGCGCGCCAGCCTCGTGACGTTGGCCAAAGAAATTGGCTTGTCGCGCAGCGCTACGCATGACCGGATCACAAGACTGGAAGAACGCGGCGTGATCCAGGGATATACAATCGTGGAACGTCCTGATGTCTCAGCCAGTTTCCGGGCCTATCTGACGATCCAGCTCGAGCCCGCCACGCGCGACAATGACATCGCCCCCTCCATCGCCCGCAAACCCGGGGTTATCGAAACCTACTGCATTGCAGGCGACATCGACATCCTCGTCAATTGCGCCTTCCACCGCATGGATGAGCTATCCCAATTTCGCGAAGAGATCGCAGCCACAGACGGCGTGCTGTCGGTACACACGCGCATGGTTTTGTCAAAGCACTAGGCCTTGTGGCTAGCCGAGGCGTTTGAGGGCGCGCTCGCGTCCCATCAACACCAGCATGTCGCCGACGCTTGGCCCGCGCTCCATGCCTGTCAGGGCCTTGCGCAATGGCATGAACAGACCTTTGCCTTTGCGGCCGGTCTCAGCTTTTAGCGCTGAGGTCCAGGCACTCCAGGTTTCGCTGGTCATCTCGCCTTCTGGCAAAAGGCCTGCAGCGGCCGAGATGAAGTCGCGGTCCTCGTCATCAATCAGAGGCGAAATCTCGCCAAACGCGACCGGCACAAAGCGAGCTGCATCTTCAACGGTCTGACAGTTTTCCCGCACTAACAGCCAGAAAGCTTCATTCGCGGCCTGCGGATCGATGGCGCGCAGCCGATCCTTCGCGGCGTCAAAATCCATCGTGTGGGTGATGGACGCGTTCAAGCCTTGCAATTCGGCTTCGTCAAAACGCGCAGGCGCGCGGCCAATCTTGTCGAAGGCAAACTCTTCGGCCAGCTGTGTCAGCGACTCGCGGATCTCAACATTGTCGCTGGTGCCAAGCTTGCCAAGCAGAGAGCAAATGGCCAGCGGTTCAATCCCCTGCTCGCGCAGATCACCCATGCCGAGCGAGCCAAGACGCTTGGACAGACTCGCGCCGTCAGCGCCAACCAGAAGCGGGGTGTGTGCCATGCCGGGCGCGGTTCCGCCGAGGGCCTTGAAAATCTCGATCTGCGCCCCGGAATTGGTCACGTGGTCTTCGCCGCGCACCACGTGGGTGATGCCAGCCTCGACATCATCCACGCAGCTTGGCAGCGTATAGAGATACGACCCGTCGGCACGGATCAGCACGGGATCTGAGAGCGAGCTCGTATCGATCGCCTGCTCGCCGCGCACCAGATCATTCCAGACAATCCGTTCGCCGCTCAGCTTGAAACGCCAGTGCGGCTTGCGGCCTTCGGCTTCATAGGCTGCTTTTTCTTCGTCCGTCAGATTGAGCCCGGCGCGATTATAAACGGGCGGCTTGCCGCGTGCGCGCTGCAACTTGCGCTGACGGTCGAGCTCATCCGCGGTTTCGTAACAGGCGTACAACAAGCCCATTTCGCGCAGCTTGTCGGCGGCGGCATCATACTGATCAAAGCGCTCGGACTGTTTGAACGTCTTGTCCCAGGTCAGGCCGAGCCAGGTCAAATCATCGCGAATGCCTTGCTCATATTCAGCCGTTGACCGCTCTGTATCAGTATCATCAATGCGCAGGATGAACGTCCCACCCTGCCCCTTGGCAAACAGCCAATTGATCAGCGCAGTACGGACATTGCCGACATGCAATTTGCCGGTCGGCGATGGAGCGAAGCGAACAACAGGATTGGTCATGGCAGAGCCTTCAAGACTAAGAAGCGCCCCTTCCACACGAAAACGCCCCAAAAGCCAAGCCATTGCCGCCACATTTGACAGCGACCATCGAGTCCCGGCACAGCCTGATCATCGGCATTTCTACCAGATCGGGGCAATTGGGAGAGCATGATGATCAGAACGACAACATCGATTTTCATCGTAAGCCTTGCACTCGCAGCTTGCAGTCCAAGCGGGCAAGACCCCGATCCGGTCGATAGCGGAGACGCCGAAGCGGAAACCGAAACCCTGCCCATCGTCGATGAACCAGCCGATCTCAGTGAGATCATGTCCGATCCGGATGACATTCCAACCATTGGCTATCCGGAAGGCTGGGAGATGCAGCTTTACTGGTCTGGCGAATATCCGAGAGCGTTCGCGGTGACCGAGGAAGGCGTCACGGTGATGGGGCACGAAACCATCACCTTTGAGGAGTATCCGCCCATATATTGCGGTCTGCCGCACAAAGCGACTTACAGCCCGTGGAATGTCGAGCGCATGATCAGTGACGAGCTGGTCTTCGTCGCGAAGACGTTTCCGACCACATTCACGATCAATGAAGATACCAGCCTCGAGGTCTTTGTCGGCGACGGTGTTGAACAGCTGGAGCTCAAAACCGGCGATGTCCTCACTTACAAGTCTTACATCGCAGAAGGCTTCTTCATCGCTGAAAAGGACGGCATCTCCTACGAAATGAACGAAGCCGCGCTGCCGCAAAGCACGGAATTCGAGCAAGGGCCTGAAGATCAGGAATGGGTCCAGGTGACGTGCGATGATGCGGAGAAAACCCGCGCCTGGGTCCTGTATGAGCAGGCTTTGCAGGCGCCTGGCGTCGAACCGTATGAGTATACCGGGTTCGGAGAGGCCGCCGATCTGCCCTAAGGCGCTGGGTTCTCCCTGCGCAAAATATTTCCTTGTTCGCAAGAATGGTCTATCTCGCCAGAAACGGGACAGAGGAGACCCCCAATGAGCGAAGCCATCGAGACCCCGGGCGAGACCCCGAAAGCCGGATGGCGCATGAAAGTTGCGATTTTCGCGCTCTGCGCCGCCATTTTCACTATTCTCTGGTTCGCCGTGGCCGCACTCGGAACGAAATGGGGCTGGTGGCCATGGCAGGTTGGGCTTGGGCAAATGACCATCGAGGTCGGGCCCCGGATCGCGCTGGCCGCAGTCGTCGTGTCACTGGTTGCGCAGGTGATTGCGCTGATCAAAGCGCCGCGCAAGCAAGCCTTCATCATCGCCCTTGGCGCGACTTTGATCGCAGCCTTCACTCTGTTCCGCCTCGCCGGGATGGGCGCTCAAGCTGGCGCTCTGCCGCCGCTGCACGATATTCAGACCGACTGGTCTGACCCGATCCAGTATAGCCAGGCCATCATGGATGCGCGCGCCGCGCAGGGCGAAACCAATCCCGTGCTGGATGCACCAACTGTCCCCGACTATGCCGAAGCCCGCTGGCCGGGCACAGCTGGCCGTCTGGTTTCAGAGCTGCAAGAAGAAGCCGAAACCAAGGAAGCTGGAAAAGGCACGGTCTATCCGACGATGCAATCGCTTTACTTTGATGGTTCGCCTGCTGAAGTCGCCGCCGTGGCAGAGCGTGTCATGGACCGCAAAGGCTGGAAGATCGTCTCAGCTGTACCGGAAGCGCCTGCCGCCGATGGCGCGATCCAGGTCGAAGCAACGGCAACCTCTGGCTGGTTCGGGTTCAAGGATGACATCGCTGTGCGCGTGCGCCCTGAGGGCGGCGTAACGCGCGTCGACATTCGGTCAACCAGCCGTGTCGGCCTGTCCGACCTCGGTGCAAACTCAACCCGCGTGTATGGTGTGATGATCGAGTTGGAAGACCGCGCCGACGGCCGCCGCGCGCCTTAAAGCCTAAGCGTCCACTTTGGTCAGACGGAACTCGCTCTGTACAACAGGGCGGGTATCGCTGGCGGTCACGCGGCCTTCATCGATCAGCTTGAACATATGGCCGAGCAGACTGAGGCAAGCGGCTGGGAAGAGGCGTTCTTCGAGCCCGACATACATGGTTTTGACCATGTTCGGGATCGATGTTTCACCGGATTTCATCTGAGCAATCACGCCGTCTTCGCGGTCCTGACGATGCTGGCGATAGGCCTGGATAAATTCAGCCACGAAGGCTTTGCCTTCAATCGGTGAGCCATGCGTTGGCCACAGAATGTCAAAGCCACGCTCTTCAATCTTGTCGAGGCTTTTGAAATAGTCAGCCATATTGCCGTCTGGCGGCGCAACGATCGTGGTAGACCATCCCATAATGTGGTCTCCGGTCAGACAGGCATTCTCTTCCTTCAACGCGAAGCACAGATGGTTGCGTGTGTGGCCTGGCGTCTCGATGGTTTCCAGTGTCCAGCCCGGACCTTCGAACAGATCGCCATCCTCGGTGCATTCATCCGGAGAGAAGCCCGGATCATCCTCGCTGCCGAGCTCGCCTTTCGCGGTCGGCTCGCCGCAACCTTTGGCGTAGACTTTACAGCCCGCCCATTCAGCGAGTGGCTTGGCCAGGGGGGAGTGATCGGAGTGCCCGTGCGAGACCAGCACATATTTCACCGTCTCGCCCTCAAGCGCGGCTTTCAGCGCTTCGAAATGCGCCTCATCATGCGGGCCTGGGTCAATCACGGCGACTTCGCCATGGCCAATGATATAGACGCCCGTACCAACATAAGTGAACGGGCCGGGATTGTTGGCGACAACGCGCCGGATCAGCGGAGAGACCTGCTCCACTTTTCCATATTCAAAGTCAATTTCACGCACAAAAGGAATGGCCATGGGAGTTCGCTGTCTTGTTTCTTCTAGTTTTTCTTCTGGGACGTCCTGCCCTGATTTCGCAAGTCCGGCAAACTACCTACGTTTCGGCGCAAACGCGGCGACAAAGGCCTTTGCCATGCGGCGGGTGGATTTCAGCTTGTCGCCAAGCTTCAGCGCCACGGGCGGGCCCATATCGGTTTTATTCGCGTCGACAATGTAGATCTTGCCGGACGCATTATCGCGTAGCACGTCGACGCCGCCCCATTCCAGACCGATCTCATCAGCAAATCGTGAGATCACGCGAATTTCATCTTCCGAGTAGCAGTTTTGCGGCGTATCGAGCAAAACTTCAGCATTCTCATTGAGAAAGCGGCGACCGATCGGACGGCGCTTGCGGAAGACGATGGCTGGTTCGCCGCCACAAATGCAGCAGCGCAAGTCTTCAATCAGACCGCCCGGAATCTCGTTATCGACCAAAACCTGATAGGTCTTGTCGGCCAGCGGCTCGATCGGACCTTCCAGAATACGGCCATCATGACAGGCATTCTTCTCGGATTTTTCCACCATCGTGCCAGTGAACGTCCGCGGATCAACGGCTAGGCTGTAGCCCGCAGCGCGCTCAAACGCCGCCGCGACGTTAGATTTCGAAATGTCCTTACAGCCAAAGTTCACCAGTTTTGCACCAGCTTTGGTTTTCGGCGGGGCGTGATCGGTTTCGGTTGAATCATCGAACTGGAAAACAATGTCGGCGATGCTGGTGTCTGAAATCAGCTTGGCGCCGGAGGCATGCATGACCGGCCAGATGAAGTACCAAGGCCGCGGTTTTTCCGGATAGAACGCAATCGTGGGACGCTTATGTCCGGTCACGCGTCGCCAGCTGCGCCAGGACTGCGCCAGCGTGTAAAAGGTCAGCCACGTGAAGATGTCATTCGCCAGCTCACGGGTCGCCGGAATGCGGTGACCGGTCTTTTTGACCAGCCAAGCGCCATCTTCATATTTAAAGTCTGTCAGCCAGTTTCGCGACATACTTTACTCCTCAAGCCTTCGCAGCGGCTTTTATGGTGAATTCGCATTTTGTGAAGACGCTAGCAAGCTCTTTTGGTCACTTGAAGTGAATAAATGCTCACAAATATTTGAGGAGGCCGTTACAGCAGTGGCTTGAGCGCCGAGAGATCATAGCCCGCGCCTGCAGCTGCATCGACGACTTCCTCGCCCATCCCTTGCCCGCCATGGGTCAGTGCCCAGGCTGTGATTGAGCGCGTACCGGTTCGGCAATATGCTAAAACAGGCGCCGGGGCTTCGGCCAATGCCGCCCCGAATCGCTCGAGAATGTCAGGCGTTGGCGCGCCGGCAAACGGGATCGCCACAAAGGTCAGGCCCAGCGCTTCTGCTTTAGCACGGATAGCGCCCATGCGCGGTTGATCGATGCCGCCTTCGCCGTCCGGGCGGTTGGCAATCAGGGTCTTGTATCCTGCGTCGACAATCGCCTGCACGTCACTCTCGTCAATTTGCGGCGCGACGGCGAACCCGTCGGTGACTTTGCGGATATCGGCCATGAAAGGGGCTCCAGTGTAGATGGGCGTTGACTTTGCGTCTAAGGGCGTGAACGTAAGAAGTGTTGGCGGGGCTGCCAAGCCCTTCGTGTTGAATCTAATGCACATAACATAAGGGACGCCGGAACCTTGTCTGCCGTACAGCGTATCGCCTCGCGCATTCCCTGGGCCTATACGGCCCGACGCCTATTGATTGCCATTCCGACTCTGCTGGTCATCATCACCGTCGCCTTCTTCATGATGCGGATGGCCCCGGGTGGACCTTTTGACGGGGAACGCAAACTCAACGCCGCTACCGAAGCTGCACTGAACGCCAAATTCGGCCTCGATAAGCCGCTTTGGCAGCAATATACCGACTATCTCTGGGGCGTCGTTCAGCTCGATTTCGGGCCCAGCATGAAGACACTGGGCAAGAGCGTGAATGATCTCATTGCCGACGGCCTGCCGATCAGTCTGGCGATTGGATTCTTGTCGATCACGCTGGCCATCATTGTCGGCACCGCGATGGGTATATTTGCGGGCCTACGCCAGAACACAGCGGGCGATTATTCAGTCATGGGCTTTGCCATGGCGGGGATTTCAATTCCGACCTTTGTGACCGGGCCGATCCTGATCCTGATCTTCGCTCTGACCTTTGGCATATTCGCCGTCGGCGGGCTCGGCACTTATCCCAATATCGGGATGAGTTTGCACAATATGACCCTGCCCGTAATCACGCTGGCGCTCCCCCAGATTGCGATCATTTCGCGTCTGATGCGGGCGAGCGTGATCGAGACGATGCGTTCGGGCCATATCCGAACGGCCCGCGCTAAGGGCCTGTCCGAGCGCGATGTGGTGATGAAACACGCCTTGCCATCTGCCATACTGCCACTCGTCTCTTATGTTGGCCCAGCCATGGCGCGGGTGATGACCGGGTCACTGGTGATTGAGCGCATTTTCGGACTACCCGGCATGGGCTCCTACTTCGTCGATGGCGCGATCAATCGCGACTACACGCTGGTGATGGGCGCGCTGATTATCTACGCGACGCTGATCGTTCTGTTCAATCTGGTGGCGGATATTCTGTACGCCCTGCTCGATCCGAAGGTGAAGTATGACTGATACGATGGACCTGACTGGCCGCAAGCAAGCGGTGGAAACTGCGATCCAGGGCGGCCGTTCACTTTGGGACGATGCCCGCGCCCGCCTGTTCCGCAACAAAGCTGCCGTGGTTTCAATGTGGGTGCTCGGGATCATGGTCCTGATCGCCGCGATCGGGCCGCTTGTCTGGGTGCATGATTACCGGACGATTTCGAGCAATGTTGAACTCGCGCCGACATTCGAGAATCTTCACCTTCTCGGCACGGATACGCAGGGCCGCGACAGTCTTGCACGATTGATGATCGGACTGCGAATCTCGCTCGCAGTCGGCATGGTGGCGACCATCGTATCGCTGATCATTGGCGTGACCTGGGGCGCGGTCGCTGGCTTCGTTGGCGGTCGGGTGGACAATATCATGATGCGCTTTGTCGACGTGCTTTATGCCATGCCCTTCATCTTCTTCGTCATCCTGCTGCTGACCGTATTCGGGCGTAACATCATCCTGATTTTCGCGGCGATTGGCGCGGTCGAATGGTTGACCATGAGCCGGATTGTCCGCGGCCAGACGCTGGCGATCAAGAATATGGAATTCATCGAAGCAGCGCGTGCCACCGGCGTGCCTTTCTTCACCACCATTCGTCGTCACATCATCCCCAACGTGGTTGGTCCCGTTGCGGTCTATGTGACGCTGACCATTCCAGTAGTCATCCTGGCAGAGAGTTTCCTCTCCTTCCTCGGCCTCGGCGTGAATGAGCCACTGACTTCGCTCGGTGTGCTGATCTCCGACGGCGCCAAGGAAATGCAGGACAAGCCCTGGATGCTGCTCGCCCCAGCGCTCACCATGATGGTGACCCTGCTCTGCCTGAACTTTATCGGCGACGGTCTGCGGGACGCGCTGGACCCGAAAGAGCGCTAAGTCGCGACTTCCCAGCTGCCGAGCGCTTCGTCCATGACGCTGACGGCTTCGCGCACATCTAAATCTTCGATCACCAGCGGCGGTGCGAGGCGCAGGACATTATTGCCCGCGACACCGACCAGCAGGCCTCGGTCGCGGCAGGCATTCTGAACCGGTTTCGGCAAGGCTTTCAGCTGCAATCCAACCAGCAGACCTTTGCCGGTGACGCCGACGACTTTGTCAGGGTGACTATCTGCGAGCGATTTCAGTCCCTGCACGACGGTACCGGATACGCGGCGGACCTGAGCCAAAAACGCTTCATCAGCGATGATGTCCCAAACGACATTGCCGACCGCCATGGCGAGCGGGTTGCCGCCATAAGTCGAACCATGGCTGCCGGGTTGCATGACGCTGCCGGCCGCTTCCGTGGTGAGACATGCGCCGAATGGGAATCCGCCGCCCACGCCCTTGGCGACACACATGATATCGGGCTCAGCATTCTCAGCCCATTCGTGCGCGAACAATTGGCCGGTTCGGCCCATACCGCATTGCACTTCGTCATAAATCAGCAGCGCGCCGCGCTCATCACAAAGCTTGCGCAGCTCGGTCAGGCAGGTTTCCGGTATGGCCCGCACACCGCCTTCGCCCTGCACAGGCTCAACCAGCACAGCTGCGGTCTTGTCCGTCACTGCTTTGTCCAGAGCCTCATGATCGCCGAACTCCACCTGAGTGAACCCTGGCAGCGCCGGTCCAAAGCCTTCCTGATATTTCGGATTGCCGCCAGCATTGATCGCGCCAAGGGAGCGGCCATGGAAAGCACCGGAAAAGGTGACGATCTCATAACGATCCTCGTCGCCATTTGCCCAGTGATACTTTCGGGCTGTCTTCAGCGCGCATTCAATCGCCTCTGTGCCCGAATTGGTGAAGAAAACGCGGTCAGCAAATGGCAAGCGCTCACACATTTTGCGCGCCAGCTCTTCGCCTGCTGGTACGCGGAACATGTTCGACGTGTGCCAGAGCTTTGCCGCCTGGTCCTGAAGTGCTTCGACCATGGCAGGATGCGAATGGCCAAGCGCGCTCACCGCAATACCTGCGACGAAATCGAGATAGGATTTGCCCTCTTCGGTGATCAGGCGCACGCCTTCCCCACGCTCGAACGCTTCTTCCGGTGGACGGTAGACCGGCATGATGTGCTGACGCGGATCGGACATAGTATTCTCCTGTCTGAGTCTGATAATCGCTTGGGTTGCCCTTCAGCGCACGCTTGGCGAGCCTCTGACTGAAAGTCAACACATGCCATGCTTGAGGCAAATTCGGGCGCGATATGTTACATCTGAGACACGATCATGCCGCCGCAGCGAAATTATCGATACAAATCTTCCTTACAAAACTTTCAGGTGACAAATGCGAATTCGACCATTGACGAAAAACGATAAACAGTTATTGTTTTTCAATAATAAATGATTTGGCGATTTCTCGACCCCTCTCTCCCCCTGAGCGTCGCCAGATTGATAATCTCACTCCAATCATCTTGGCGGCTCCCCTTTGGGAGTCGTTTCTTTTGGGGGAGTCGTTTCTTGCCGGGGGCGTAATCCGGAGTAAAACAGGGGGCGAATACCGAGAAAGAAAAAAGGCGCGACCAAAAGGTCACGCCCTGAAAAGTGATTGCAGCGTTTCCTCCCAGAAACTTGCAGAACCTGTATCGCCATAATGTCGCAGGTCGTCAAGCGATTTATGACACCTGTTTAACAAAATTTTCGAAGACCCGGTTTTCGGGGGCGAATACCTGATCCACTGTTGTAATCGCAACAGTTCCCGCGCCATGTTTGGTTAATGCGCGCGCCGCCTCGCGTACCTTTTCTGAAGGACAAAGCGCGGCCCGCTCATTGATCATGGTTAATCCGATTGCGGACATATCCGCCTCGCTGACCGAATTCGACATTTCCAGACGCGACAGGGTTTTTGCGCGCGCTGTCGCTTGTACGCCATCCAGCAAGGTCCGCAGCGGTGCCAGCGACTCATCTGACCAACCTGCTTTCAGCGATGCGGTCAGCGCCGCCTCGCTCTTTAGAATCACCCCGTCTTGGAGGATTTTGAGATCATTCGCCTTCAGAGTTGCGCCAGTCGATGTGATGTCGACGATCACTTCGGCAGACCCTGCCGCCGGCGCAGCTTCCGTGGCCCCGGCGCTTTCGACGAGGCGATACTCTCCGACTGATCGCTCAGCAAAGAATCGGCGGGTCAATCGCAAATACTTGGTGGCAACGCGCATGCGTCGCCCGTGGCGTTCGCGGAACAAAGCGCCGGCCGCTTCCAGATCCGCCATGGTTTCTACATCCAGCCAGGCTGCGGGAACAGCAACGATAACATCCGCACCGCCAAAGCCGAGCCTGTGGAGCACCTCGAAATCAGTCTCGGCGGCGCCCGACAGATCGTGCAGCAAGTCTTCGCCCGTGATGCCCAAATGGATCTGTCCCTCGATCAGCCCGGTGGCAATCTCGCGCGCCGATAACAGCATCACATCGACATCGCCAAGTCCGCTCAGTTCCGCGCTATAGCCGCGGCCACCACCCTTCTGGCGCAACTTAAAGCCGCTCTTGGCGAACCACTCCTCAGACTTTTCCTTCAGCCGCCCTTTTGACGGTATCGCAATTGATAGACGGGTCATGAGCCTGCTCCAGACTGTCCGGCAAGACGATGAGGAATAATGATGCCGCCAATGGCCGTGGCTGAAACTGCGCCGCCGGAAAGATCTGTAAGCAGCGAATCATAACGTCCGCCCGCAGCGATGGGACGCTTCATTGCCGCTTCGCTGGCATCGGCGGCGATCTCAAACACGAAGCCATCATAATAAGTGAACCGACGCCCGAACCGCGTGGCAAACTGCGCAGCGCCCAGTAACGCGCCATGCGTGGAAGCCGCGATTTGCTCGGTCCGCTCGGCAAACTGATCAAGCAGCTGATCCAGACCTTTCAGACCCGCACGATCGGCAAGCGCGCGCAAGGCAGCGGGGGCTTCCTGATATGGCACTTGCAGCGAGAGCAGCTCTGTCAGGATCGCATCTGCGTCCTCCGACAGGCTCGCATCGGCAGAGGATCCAGCGCTTTGGAACAGGCGCTCAACCACTTCATCAGCGGTGCGTTCGCCCACGGGTCGCAGCCCGGTCATGGCGTAGATATCATCAACGAAAGAAGCGACCTCTTCGCGGTCCATGCCTTTCAGGCGCTGTGACAAGCCGCTGCGCTTTTCGCTGTGCCCAGCAAGATAGGCCCGTACGCCGCCCTCCTGACGAAAGGCCCGTTTCAGTCCGGCAGCAACATCATCTTGCAATCCCAAAGCGTCGACAAAAGCTGGGAAGATGGCAAGATCGCCAAATGAAATCACGCCGGTCTCAACGCCTGCTGCGGCGCAAGCATCAGCCAGCGTCTCAAATAGCCAGACATCTTCCTCGACGCCGCGCGGGGCGCCGAACCGTTCCAGCCCAACCTGTTCGTATTCCACCGGTTCTCCCGGTATGGACGGCAAGCGAAACACGGGGCCGCGATATCGGCGCAGCGTTTCGTCGGAAGCGCCTGCGCTGCGCGCTGCGATTTCCGCCTGCGCGACCGGCAGAGTGAGATCTGGCCGCAAGGCCCATTCGCGCCCATCGGCATCTGCAAACGTACAAATCCGGCTGCGGACGACTTCGCCGGAGAGCTCCAGCGGAACCGCAGCCTCGATAATGACCGGCACGTCTACTTCGTCACCGCCGCGTGCCGCGAGCGCGGTAAAAACCTGCTGCGCAACACTCACTGGTCCGCCTCCAGAATCGCCTGGATGCGCGCAATCATGTCGGCGCGCGGCGCCTCGAACTGGCCCGGGCGCGCTTCGCGATACTCTTCATTACTCGCAATCGCCGCTGCCTGGCGCGCGCCTTCTTTCAAGTCCTTGATGGTCACGACGCCCTTTTCGAGCTCGTCGCTGCCGACCATAATCACAGCGGGTGCGCCGCGGCGGTCCGCGTACTTCATTTGTGGGCGCATGCCGGAGCTGCCCATATAGGCTTCGGCGCGAATACCGGTGCTGCGCAGTTCGGTCGCAAGCTTCAGCGCCTCGGATGGATCCTCCCGGTCCATATTGAGGACAACAACCGGCCCGTTCAATTCTCCAATAACGCCGCTGATCGAGAACGCCGCCGCGAGCCGACTGACGCCAACTGAGAATCCTGTTGCGGGAATTTTCTCGCCCGTGAAGCGAGCAACAAGGTCATCATATCGACCGCCACCACCGACAGAGCCAATCCGGACCGTGTTGCCGTCTTCGTCCACGGTCTCTTTCAAAAGCTCTGCTTCGAAGACGGGTCCGGTATAGTATTCCAGACCGCGCACGACCGACGGATCGATCGTGACGTCAGACTCTGGCGCGCCAAGCGCTTCGAGCCCGCGCGCAATGGCATCGAGTTCTGCAAGGCCCGCGGCGGCTTCTTCGCCCGTGCCTACCGCCTGGCCCAATGCCTCCAGCGTTTCACTGCGTGTTGAACGCCCCGCTTCGGCAAAGGCGAGCACTTGTTTGACGCCGGCTGCGTCCAGACCAGCCCCTTTGGTGAAGTCACCACTTTCATCCATGCGGCCCGCACCGAGCAGATCGGCGACGCCGCTGACCCCAAACTTATCAAGCTTGTCGAGCGCCCGCAGGATGGTGAGCCGCGTACTGTCCTCGCTTGCGCCGACCGTCTCAAGCACCGCATTGAGCAAGCGACGCGTATTGACGCGAATGGTAAACTCGCCGTTGGCCGCGCCAGCTGCGCGCATGGCTTCAGCGGCCATCGCGATCATCTCAGCATCTGCATGCGCACCTGCGGCACCAACTGTGTCGGCATCGCATTGCAGGAATTCACGGAACCGGCCCGGACCCGGCTTTTCATTGCGCCAGACGGGACCGGCGGCATAGCGCCTGAATGGTTTCGGCAAGGTCTGCCAGTTCTCTGCCGCGAAACGGGCAAGCGGCGCAGTAAGATCATAGCGCAGGCTCATCCATTGTTCGTCATCATCCTGAAGCGCAAATACCCCGGCATTCGGACGGTCATCATCGGGCAGAAACTTGCCGAGCGCATCGGCATATTCAAACGCCCCGGTCTCCAGCCCTTCAAAGCCCCAGCGCCGGTAAACGCCGGTGATTTTCTCGATCATATCCTGTTCGGCATGGATGAGATTTTCGCGCTTATCCGGAAAGCCGCGCGGCTTGCGCGCGAGATCGATCGGTTTCGGCTGTTTGGTCTTGCCCATTTCGATTGCCTTTGTCTCGGGTCGCGGTCCGTCTAAACGAAGCCGCTGCTGGTGTGAAGCTTTGGATGCCGGGGCTGGAATCGAACCAGCATTGACCGAGTCAAATTCGGTTGTCCTACCATTAGACGACCCGGCAAAAGGTCGGATCGGTGGACACTCTGAATTCACGTCAATGAGGGGTGGATTTTCATGAAAACGTGAGGCGCACCGAGATCGTTCGCGCCTCGTCGGGCGCGTCAGGTCTGTTGATGATGATGATGCAATTTCGTTTTCATGACGCGGCCCGTACCGAACCTGCCTTACTGCGTCAAGCCTGTTCTCGCTGTGTTCGTTTCCATTTGGCGTGCAGGAATCGATAAAATTTCACGGATAAATCAACCCTAAGTTATCGCCTCAGCCCTATATTCACAGGCAAATCAGGGACGCTAATTTGAAACGCTTCTTTACCCTACTCGGCGCTATGTCTCCCAGCACCAAGCTGGTGAAAGACGATGGCAGCTTCATTCTGTCGACGGAGGACATCCATCGGCGACGCATGGTATTTGTCGCCGGCTTTGGCCTGCTCATGACCGTGCTGTACACGGTTTTGCAGGTGTTTCAGCTCGGGTTTGAATCGACTGCGCTGTTCAACATTGCGACCGGAACCGTCGGCGCTGCGATTTGCGCACTGGGTCTCAAATTCAGCCTTTTCAGTGAACGCCCGCAGCCCATGGTGCGCATCTTGCTGCTAGCCTTCTCAGCCCTGGTCTGGGGCGAGATTGCCTTCGCTGGCGGGGTTACCGGCTATCATATTGGCATATTGCCGGTCCTCCCGGTGATCGCCGCAATCTTGCTGAGCGCGCGCGACACGATCCTTTTCACCGCGCTGAACCTGTTGGTTGTCATCGGGATTACCGGGCTTGCCTATAGCGGGTCTTATCTGCCGGAATTCGTCATCGATCCGACCACGGATCTCTTGATGTCATCCTTCATGATCCTGCTCGCCATTCTTGGCTGTGGGGGCGCCGCGGTGACCCTGGTCATGCAAAGCGACAAGGTGAACCGTCAGCTGTTGGATCTGGTGGAATACCAGTCTCATCTCGCGGCGCATGACGCCTTGTCGGGTCTCGGCAATCGTATTCGCCTGCAGCAAAGGTTCGACGCCCTGGAATCCGGCGAGACCTTCGACATCCTGCTGATCGACCTGGATGGCTTTAAAGCTGTGAACGACACATTCGGCCACAATGCCGGTGACTATCTGATCAAGGCGCTGTCAGAGCGCCTGCGTGAAGTGACCGACGATGAAGATCTTCTGGTGCGTCTCGGCGGAGACGAATTCGTCATCCTGCTGGAGAATGTCGATGGCACGCTCGCCAGCATCCGAAAGTATGCGGAATACCTGATCGAGATTATCAGCCGGCCTTATCTTTGGGACAAAACGGTTTTGCGCATCTCGGCCTCGATCGGCCATGCCCGGTACCCGAACCATGGATCAACGCCGAGTAAGGTGCTCAGTTTGGCCGACAAGGCGCTTTACCAAGCCAAGGATGCCGGCAAGCGCCAGTGCATCACCTTTGGCACCACAGCCGTGCCAAAACCATCGCGCAAAGAACAGCCGTTGCGCGCATAGCGCTGCAATAGAACGCAAAATTGCCCCATTCGGTGCAAATCTGCGCCTAAAATTCTCGTAACAGTGCAGAAACGACAAAGCCGGGGCTTCCGGTGGCCATCGAACCATGGTTCAACAGCCGCCGAAATATTCGCCCGGATGTCGCAGGATCGGGTTTGAAAGCAAAGGGCTGGACCATGACCACACTTGCACTTGTAGATGATGACGAGAACATTGTTGCTTCGCTGAAGATCTTCTTCGAAGCCGAAGGTTACAATGTCCGCACCTATCATGACGGTCTGACCGCGCTTGGTGCCCTCACCGACAGTCCACCGGACCTCGCCATCCTGGATGTGAAAATGCCCAAGATGGACGGCATGGAGTTGCTCAAGCGTCTGCGCCAGACGTCTGAACTGCCAGTCATTTTCCTGACCTCGAAAGACGAAGAGATCGACGAAGTGATCGGCTTCAATATTGGCGCGGATGATTTCGTCCGGAAGCCCTGTTCCAACCGTCTCTTGTCTGAGCGCGTCAAAGCGGTCCTGCGCCGCTCGCGTTCATCCGATGCGGGGCCAGAGGATGGCGACGTCAAACCGATTGTCCGCGGGCGCCTGACGCTCGACCCGAACCGGCATTCCTGTTCGTGGGATGGTCATCCGGTGCGCCTGACCGTGACCGAGTTTCTGATCCTGCAAGCTCTGGCGCAGCGCCCGGGCTATGTGAAGTCGCGCGATAATCTCATGGACGCGGCGTATGATGATCAGATCTATGTCGATGACCGGACGATTGACAGCCACATCAAACGGCTGCGTAAAAAGTTCCGCGAAAGCGATAAGGAATTTGATGCGATCGAGACCCTGTATGGGGTCGGCTATCGCTACAATGAAAGCTAGTTTCAATTTGGTGGGGACAAAAATGAAAACACAGTTTGCAAGCATCGCCTTGGCGACGGCTCTGGTATCGGCCTGCGGCGGGTCTGAGCCAGCCGATCCGTATGCGGATTTAGGGGAAGAGACGTTGCTGGTTCGGTTTGAAGCCAACCCGGACGTCGAAGAAGGCAAGTGCAATCCGAACGTGCACTATGCTTTGCGAACCACAGAAGAGTACATTTTGCTGAACGCCAATTTCGTGGTTGGCGATAACATTACCGGCTCCGGGATCAACCTCGCCAATCTTAAAGACAGCGGCGTCGCCCGCACGACGAGCGAGCTGAATATGTTCGACGCGTATGAGCAGCCCTGTTCAGAACTCAATGTTCAGGTTCAGGATCTCTCCTGTCGCACAGAAGCCGAGAGTGACAACACACCCTGCCCCTCACCTCAATATGAGGGCACGGACATGTTTGGCAGCTTTCGCGGCTTGCCGAACTATTAGTTGGCCAGCTGCAACCAGGCGCGCGCGGCAGCAAGGGCAGACTTGATGTCTTCCTTGGCGAGCATGTCGGCCATTTCCTGACGACAAATCTTTGCGTCATCACAGCCTTTAAGCACAGCCAGGTTGAACCATTTGTGCGCAGCGATCAGATCCTGTTCGCAGTCCACACCCTCTGAATAGGCCAGGCCCACGCGGTACAGCTCTTTTCCGGTCGCCGTGGCTGCTTCCAGCCCGGTTTCAGGAGCGATATCGGTTGCCATATCTGAATAAGGCATCTTCTTTTCCTCTCTCGTTTCGAGAGGTGCTCGACCCTGGTTTTCCAGGTCTCGAGACACCCACCATCACTGTCTCCAATTCCTCGGCGACAGGGGTGAGATTGCCGGAGAGACTCTTCTGTATGGTTAACGCTGAGCGCTCCAAACAGGCAGTTCGTTAACGCCCGCGGGTCGCGCGGTTAAGGACTCAGCGGATTTTGAGCTATTTTGACGTGACAGGTGCGAAAAATGCCGATGAACGCGTTAGCCATGTTTGCGTGCGCTCGCATTTTTCTCATCGCTGGGCGGAGAAAATTTCTGCGCCATGAAACCAATATTCAAGAGTGGGATCTTCGCGTTTGAGGTTTTGGTCTGTTAAACTGCTCAAATGCTCAATCGCCTTCCGCCCCTTAATGCCGTCAAAGCGTTTCACGCTGTGTCTCGCCATCTCAACCTGTCTCGCGCCGCCGAAGAACTGGGCGTGACCCAGGGCGCGGTCAGCAAGCAAATTATCGCGCTGGAAGACTTTATTGGTGCCAAACTGTTCGAGCGCACACCGTCTGGTCTCGAGCTGACCGACGAAGGACAATCGCTCAAACTGACCACGCTCAATGCCTTCGACGTGTTGATGACAGGGTTCTCTCGTTTCGAACGCCGGCCTCCGCGCTCTCAGCGGATCCGCATCTCAACTCTGTCGTCTTTCGCGGCGATCATTCTCGCGCCGCGGCTCGACAAGTTTGAAGCGAGCTTTCCGGATGTGCAGCTCGATATCCTGACCTCCGATCGGTTGCTGGACCACACGCGCGAGGAAGTCGACCTCAGCATCCGTTACGGCTCCGGCGACTGGGAACATTTGATCAGCCAACCATTGGGCACCAGTGATTTGATCGCTGTCTGCCATCCTGAGCTGGATGTCGAGTCAAAGGCCACACGCCGGATCCAGGTCTTTTCCGAAGATATCTGGAGCAAGTGGGACGCAGTGCCCGGGCAGATATCGCTGAGCAGCGGTCCAAAACTGATCATCTCAGACTTCCTGATTACGCTAAGTGCCGTTTTTAATTGTCAGGGCATTGCGCTTTTACCGGAGATCATTTTGCGCGAACATGTGATGCACCGCCGCCTGCGAACGGTCGGTGTTCCGCTCAAGGACTGGTCGCGGCAATATCATATCGCGATGACACCGCGCGCTGGCAAACGTCGGGATGTGACAGAAATCGCAGAGTGGTTCGAGCGCGAACTGGCCACGCTCCAGCCGATTAGCGGTTAACCACTCGCCTCGATTTTTTCTCATGAGCGCCTGTCGACAAGCTCGATTTAAGCGGACCGGGACGCATGCCATCTCCCGTCTCACTCGCAATGAGTGTTTTGAAGGAGATGATTATGAAACTGCAATTCGCAATCGTGGCCCTTGGCCTCGCAATCGCAACGCCGCTCCCTCTGACCAGCGCCGCTGCAGAAACCAACGCGTTCTCTGAAAGAGTGGAAGCGCGCGTGACCTACTCGCCGGATGCGCCCGCGGCTGAAACCTATCGGCACGCCAAAAAGGTCTTCCGCAAAGCCTGCTACCTGAATGGACAAATCAGTGCCATGCACCGGGTCCAGGAGCGCGTCTGCGTTCAGCCAATGTTGGATAAGTTCGTCGCCCATACCGGCAATCCGGAGCTCGCTGAACTGCATGAAGCCCGTACCGGCCGACTGGTGAGGCCCGTTCGAATCGCTGCGCGTTAATGCGTGGTGCGTCGTGCCGGGATTTTACCCATAACTCTCACTCATCCCGGCACGACGGCAGCGATCAGGCGTGGTCCAGGCGCGGCAATGGCATCGGCCAGGGCCGCGTCAAATTCTTCGGCCGTGGTCGCTTCGACTGCAGGCACACCCATGCTGGTCGACAGCTGCACCCAATCAATATCCGGTCCACCAATCGACAGCATGTTCTTCGCGGTTGGGCCAGGATTACCGGCGCCGGTGCGGTAGAGCTCAATATTCAAAATCCGGTAGGAGTGATTGACGAATACAATGGTCGTCACATCCGCGCCCTCTCGGGCCATGCTCCACAAAGCCTGATTAGTGTACATGCCAGCACCGTCACCCGACAGGCAAATGACTTTACGATCTGGCGCCGCCAGAGACGCGCCAAGCGCTAGCGGCATCCCCTGCCCGATCGCACCGCCGGTCAGCATCATCCAGTCGTGCGCCCGCGCATTCTGGGTCGGCAGATAAGACAGTAAGCCATTGGAAACGCCGTCATCTGAAACCAGGGCATTCTCTGGCATATGGCGCGCGAGGCTCTGACCGACGCTCTGCGCGGTGAGGTCGCCGCTCGGGGCGTCTGGCTCAATCAGAGACTCAACCGGCGCCGCCTCTGATGCATCCATCTCGTCAGCGAGCGCGGTCAGAGATTGCGCACTATCGGTGCTGGCATCGCCGAGCTCAAGCACATCGCACCCTTCAGGTACGAGCAGGCTCGGTTTTCCTGGATAAGAGAAGAACGCCACGGGCGCGCTGGTACCGGCGAGGATCATCAGATCGCTGCCTTCCAGATCCGCCATCGCGCCTTCGGCAAAATACTGCATCCGCTCCGGCGCAAACACACCAGCGCCGCGGCGCATCTTGGCATAGAACGTATCGGTGAGGATCCTCACACCCGCTGTTTTCAGGCGAGCCGCTGCTTGAAGGCCGGGTTCGGACAAAGCGGTGCCATTGATTATTATGACCGGGTTTGAGGCTTTGGCGATGGCTTCAGCGGCCGCCTTGATATCGGTTTCGCTCACCTGGTTCAGGCTAGGCGCCTGAACGACATCACCTTTCACGCCGCCCTCAAGCCAGGCGCTATCGGCAGGCAGCAAAAGCGACACAGGCCCGGGTTTCGGGCCAAAGCTTGCGGCATAGGCTTCAGATGCGAGGGCGCCGGTTTCCTCAACCTTGTCTGCCGATTTCAGCCAGAGCGAGTTCGGTCCGGCAAGGCCCGCAATGTCAGAGGTCAGCGGTGCATCATATTGCAGGTGCGGAACCGCGTGATCACCAATGACGTTGATCATGGGCGTGTTCGCCCGGCCGGCATTGTGGATGTTCGCGCCCGCATTCAGATAGCCCGCCCCAAGGTGCAACAGCGTCATGGCCGGCGTCCCTGAGACGCGCGCATAGCCATCGGCAGCGCCCGTCGCCACGCCCTCAAACAGGCACAGGACAGAACGGATGCGCGGCTCGCCATCGAGCGCGGTGACGAGGTGCATCTCTGACGTGCCTGGATTGGCGAAACAGGCCGTGACGCCATTGTCGGCCAAGGTCGCGACCAGTGCTTCGGCACCTGTGAGGGAATCTTTTAACGGATCGGCCATGACGAATTCTCATCCTGTTTGATTTGTCGGGTGGTTTTAGACGGATGCCGCGGAAAATACAGGCCTGGAATCAAGACAGGACGATTGACCACGCGAAGCGATCTATCGTCCTGTCGAGGTCCGCAGACAAGCCACAAAGGGGATATGGCTGCAAGATCCATAGTCGGATGGTCTTGCTCCGGCAATATCAGATGCGGGGATAACAAATTCAAGTCATCCAATATGGTGACACCTACTAAAGTACGATCAGTCCAGGCGCCGAAGCTTCGCTATACAGACGTTCAACGTCGGCGCCGCGCAAAGCCTGTGCCTTGTTCTGATTGATGTATCCCTTCTCGGTGATCTCTCCGGAGTCGGCTTGCGGCGGGGTGGGTTGCAGCAATACGCGGGCAATCCGGCTGGCGGCATTCGGGTTTTGCGCATTGTGCTTTTCGAGCCCGGTGCGCACCGCCTCGACTACAATCGGATTTTCGATCAGATCGCTGAGCGGCACGTCCTCGCCCGTCAGCCGCGCGCAGTAAGTCTCGTTCAAGAAGCCGAGCAAGCATACCTCATCGCGATTGAGTCCGCACACGACCGCGTCCGCGAGCGCGCCATCAACCGCCTGCACCGCCTGAACCCGGAGCTTGCCAGCTGAGACCCAAGTCCCATTGGCCAGCTTGAACTCCTCCGCCGTGCGGCCATCAAAAGCGAGGCCTTTTTCGGGATGGTCCGGATCGACAAAACGCACCGCATCGCCCAGTCGGTAGAAGCCCTCTTCATCGAAGGCTGCGCGCGTCTTTTCTTCATTGCGATAATAGCCCGGCGTGACATTCACGCCTTTGACGCGCAGCTCTTGCTTGTCACCTGCGGGTACGAGCTTGAAGACATTGCCCGGCAAGGGCAGCCCGATCAGACCCATCGTATCATTCGGCCAATGAACATTGCTCGCCGTCGGCGAGGTCTCTGTCGCGCCATAGCCGGCCGACAAAGAGATGCGCTCACCTGTCACCCCAACCGCAACTCTCTGGATGCGTTCATAAATGTCCTGACCCATAGCTGCGCCGCCATAAGCCATCTGGCAGATGCGCTTGAAAAAGGTTTGAGCCAGTGCTTCGTCTTTTTCAAACTCCGTTGCCAATGCGGCCCAGGCCGCAGGCACCGTGGTGTGCTGGGTTGGTGAAACCTCTTTCAAGTTGCGCAGCATTTCCGGCAAGCGCGCCGGTGTCGGTGCGCCCCAGTCGAGATAAAGCGTGCCGCCCCAATCGGTCATGTTGTGCAGGATGGCATTGGCCCCGTACGTATGGCTCCAGGGTAGGAAGTTGCACATGACCTGCACTTCTCCGGTGACCTCCGCAAGGCGTGGTTCATCCCAGACCGAGCGGATCATCTTTGCGTTCGCGGCGATCATCCCATGCGTATTGACCACCGCCTTCGGCTCTCCGGTTGAGCCCGAGGTCAGCATGTACTTGGCGACAGTCTCTGGTGTCAGTCGGTCATAGGCTTCAGCCACCGAATTCCCGCCCGGTGTCGCAAACGCGTCGAGGGAGATGCTCTCGCAGTCTTTCGGAGCGTTGCGAGAATACAGAACCAAGCGGTCGCCGATATTCATTCCGTCAAGGCCGCGCTGATACTCAGTGCCATCCTCAACATAAATGTACTTTGGCTCAACCAGCTGATCGACATAGTTCAGCCGCGCGAAATCCTGGCTCAGGAGTGCATAAGCAGGGGTCACGGGCACGACCGGACACCCGGCCAGCATGGCGCCATACATGACCAGGGCATGATCAATCGTGTTGCGCGACAGGATCATGATCGGCGCTGCGTCTCCAGCATTCAAGAAGCCTTGCGCCACTGCCTGCACGCGCTGCCAAGCTTCCGCGTAGGAGATCTGCTGCCAACCGTCCCGGCTTGGATCGACCGGATCGCGCTGCGCCAACCAGGTTCGGTCCGGCGCCTGCTCGGCCCAATATCTGAGCGGCCACAACATGTGCGGGGGATGGTCTTTCAGCGGCTGTCCATTGCTGATCAGGATGCTGCCATCATCGCGGTGTTCGACATTCGTCTTTTGCGGCAGATAAGGCACTTCCCGAAATGGAATGTGACTGGTCTCACTCATCGCTTATCCTCGACCGGGTGTTTCAATCTTCATCATGGCACCACAATGCTTGCAGTGAATGGCGTCGGCATCATGGCGCGTCAGTCCGCATGACTGGCAGGTATAGTCAACCTTGTCGCCGGGGAGGGTAATCGCCCGCAAAAGCCGCAGGAACAGGGTTAGGCCAAGCACCATAATCACCACCGCAAGCAGACGGCCCCACATGCCCTCCATCAGGATATCGCCATACCCCGTCGTGGTCAGACTGGTGACAGTGAAATAGAGCGCATCGACATAATTCTCGATGCCTGGAATGGTGTCTTTCTGCAGAACGAAGACCAGGCCCGCCATCAGGAACACAAATACGATCAGGTTGGTGACCCGGTCAAAGATCCGCTCATGGCGCTTCAGATAGGACGAGACACCTTTCAAGCGCTTCAGCAGCGTGAAGGCACGAATGATCCGAACCGCGCGCAGCAAACGCAGGAAGGCAAGGTTTTGCGTAAACAGCGGCGCCAGCATTGAGATCACTACAATCAGGTCGGCCCAATTATAGAAGCGTTTCCAGAACTTGATCTTCGGCTCGGCAATGTAATAGCGCGCCGCAAGGTCGAGCGCGATGATTGTCCCGATGGCGTAATCGGCAATCGGGTGCGAAACCCCATCGCCCCGAAAGGGCGCCCAGAGAAAGTAAGCGATGGTCAGGATGTCGAAGGTCAGCAGGCCCAGCCGGAAATAATAAGGCGCCGGCCCATGGCCCTCATACAGCCAGAACAGTCTGCGGTTCAGCCCTTTTCGTTCGCTCAACGCCCTGCGCTCCCATCCGCGAATCCGAGCCTCATCTATGGCCGAAGCCTCACGCGCTGTCACCCAAACCGGCGCAGCGCGTAAGGCGCTCTGGCAAGCCCCGGAGCTGAAATTGTGATCTCAAATCGGCGTGAGTCTTGGTGAAGAGACGTGACATGCACGTGTTCAGATTAGCGGTTAGGCCAGCCTCAACGAAACAAAAAACATTGGCGCAGAAGGACCTTCCCGCATGTCAAAATTCACAACTCTCTCGCTCGCATCTGCAGCGCTGGCTTTCGCCGCCTTGCCGGCCCAGGCCGAGAAAGATCAAGGCTGGTACGTCGCCGGATTTGTCGGCGCAGGCTTTCCCGGAGATGCTGAACTGACCGGTGTCCAGAACCCTGTCGCAGGCGCACCTGGAACCGCTGGTGCCCCGGCGCGTATCGCGACTGACTTTGACAGCGATGCAACTTTCGGCCTCGCCCTGGGATATGACACGCCTTGGGAGTTTTTCGGGATTTTCAATCCGCGCCTGGAGCTCGAATACTCTCGTATTGAAGCCGATGTCAGCGGCGGCAGCTTTAACAGCGGCAGCCAGCCCTTCTCAGGCGATGTCTCAATCGATTTCTTTCTGATCAACAATTATTCCGACATCATCTGGGACGACAATCAAACCGTCATTCCGTTCGTTGGTGGCGGCCTTGGCGTTGCCACTGTTGACGCCAATATTCTGTATGCTGGCGGCGGCTCGCCAACCCCGAACTTTGTCGCCACCGGCGACGATAGCGGCCTCGCTGGCACAGTTGCGGGCGGGCTGACTTGGCTCACCGGCACGCAATGGGAAATCTACGGCGAGGCGCGTTACTACCAGATCCGGGATCTGGAATTTGAGCGCCGCTTCATCGGCGGCGGTGCCAACCTGTTCAATGCCAGCGTCGAAGATGATTTTGATGGCTCAAGCCTGACCATCGGCGCGCGTTATAATTTCTAAGAGATAGCAATTTACCCTCCCTCTCACACTGCCTCTTAGAGTTGGGGCCCGGCGTACTTTCCTCTCTTGTCGTCGGGCCCTTTTTTTATTCGCCAGGATGACAATCGCGGGC
Organism: Henriciella sp.; assembly: GCA_013214545.1. Lineage (GTDB taxonomy): Bacteria > Pseudomonadota > Alphaproteobacteria > Caulobacterales > Hyphomonadaceae > Henriciella. The sequence continues at coordinate 25,977 of JABSQB010000001.1, read as the reverse complement.
GCTCTTATTACATGCGCCAGATGACTTCCAATCTCGTTCTCCTGCCGCACCGGTCGCTCCTTTCTTTGCGCGGCCCCGACACGATCGCCCTGCTCGAGCGCCTGGTGACCAATGCGACGACGGATTGGGCGGAAGGCGAAACCCGCTACGGCGCGCTGCTAACGCCGCAAGGCAAAGTCATTGCTGACTATCTCGCCCTGCGCACCGAAGACGGGGTCTGGCTCGACGTCTCCAAGCAGCATGTCGCGGACCTCGCCAAGCGGTTGAAAATGTTCCGTCTGCGCAGTGACGTAGAGATTGAACACCGCGATGATTTGTTCGTTTTTGCCGGCCTCGACCCGTGCGCGAAGCACCCTGAAACGCCAGACGGCGCAGCTTATGCCTATCGCGATCCGCGCTATGCAGAGGGGCGGCTGCGTCTGATCGCGGGCAGCATGGATGTTGAAGATTCATCAGAGTCTCTCGCCAAGTACCATCGCGACCGCATCGCTCATGCTGTGCCGGAGCAAGGCTCAGATTTTGGCGCTGCAGAGGTGTTCCCAGCCGAAATCAACATGGACGTGCTTGATGGTGTCGCGCTCAATAAAGGCTGCTTCGTTGGCCAGGAAGTCGTCAGCCGCATGCATCGCCGCGGCAAGATCCGCAAACGCACCTTGCGGCTCGACTTGCCCGAAACGCTCCAAGCAGCGTCCGGCGATGAGATCAAGGCGCCATTGCCGATCGGCGCCGTAACCAGCACCGGGACCGCGCAAGCCCTTGCGGTTGTGCGCATTGATCGGCTCGCTGCAGCGCAGCAGGCAGGTACGCATCCTGAAATTCATGAAACACCGGTCACATTTAAAATACCGGGTTGGCTGGAGGCAGATCTCGCGCCTATGAAGGAAGCATGAGCGACCGTATCCATTGCGCCTGGGCCCCCATCGAAGACGAGCTGTACCGCACCTACCATGACACCGAGTGGGGCGTGCCGGAATATGACCCGCGCGCGCTCTGGGAAAAGCTGCAGCTTGACGGCATGCAAGCGGGGCTCGCCTGGATCACCATCCTGCGCAAGCGTGACTCTATGCGCGAAGAGTTTGACGGCTTCGACCCTGAAAAGATTGCGCGCTGGGATCAGGCCCGGATCGATAAAGCTCTAACCAATCCTGGCATCATTCGCAGTCCAAAGAAAATCGAAGCGTGTATTGGCAATGCCCGCGCGTTTCTGGACGGGTTTGATCGCGGTGAGGATTTCTCAGAGTTTTGCTGGGACTTTGTCCACGGCAAACCGATAGTCAGCTATTTCGAAGACTATCGGGACGGTCCCACCAAGACCGACATTTCAGAAGCCTGTTCCAAGGCCTTGAAAAAACGTGGCCACAAATTTGTCGGTCCGACGATCGTTTATGCCTGGATGCAGGCCTGCGGTCTTTACAATGATCACGAGGTCGGTTGTCCTCGTCACAAAGAAGTTCAGGAGATGGCTCGATGAAATTTGCGCTCACCCTTCCCGTCCTTGCGCTGGTCCTCGCCGGTTGCATCACCAATACCGAGTTTGACCGTGATCGCGCTTATGCGAAATGCGAATCCATCACTCAGACGACCAGCCGTGATCGCTGCATCGCAGACGCCATCGCCCAGGCGGAACGGGAACGCGCACGCGACGATGCAAAGGATCAACAACGTCAGGATGATGCCGACCGCCGCGAACTTGGCCGCGAGATTGCGGGCGCCGGGGACGGATAATGAAACGGGCGGCGCTCTGTATCAGCTTGTGTGCCCTGCTCGGCGCCTGCGCCATTGGTCAGGACATCTATGATGACCGGCGGATCGACGAGTGCCGCGAATTGCCGACCCCGAATGAGCGCCTGGACTGTGAACGCGCTGCGCGCGACGAGGCAACCGGAATTTCGCAAAGCCTGAAGTGACTCCTACGCTCGACCTGTGGCATCACTGGGACTAATGTTAGCGGTTACAGTAACAAGGCGCCTGGATTGGCGCGTGAGGGATTTATGATCACACCCGTCATTTCGGCCACTGGCCTGTGGACGCCCGCCCAATCGGTTTCCAACGCGGAACTGGTCGAGAGCTACAATGCCTGGGCGGACAAATGGAACGCCGAACACGCGGCTGAGATCGAAGCCGGAACCGCCGAAGCCAAGACCCATTCCAGCGTCGAGTTCATCGAAAAAGCCTCCGGCATCAAGTCGCGCTTTGTCGTCGACAAGGCCGGAATCGTCGACCCCGATGTGATGCGCCCGAACATTCCGGAACGTCCAAATGAAGAGATTTCTGTTCTGGCAGAGATCGCCGTCAACGCAGCGCGCATGGCGCTCGAACGGGCCGGGCGTGACCCGAAAGATGTTGATGCCGTGCTGTGCGCAGCGTCGAACATGCAGCGGGGATATCCGGCCATGGCGGTCGAGATCCAGGATGCGCTCGGCATTGACGGGTTCGGGTTTGACATGAATGTCGCCTGCTCATCAGCAACATTCGGGATCCAGACGGCGGCTGATTTTGTCCGCTCCGGCAGCGCAAAATCAGTGCTGATGGTCAATCCTGAGATTTGCTCTGGCCACCTCAATTTTACCGATCGCGACAGTCACTTCATCTTCGGGGATGTGGCCACCGCTGTTCTGATCGAAGCTGAGGACATTGCGCCAGCCGAGCACTGGAAAATCCTTGGCACGCAGCTGAAGACCCAGTTCTCCAATAACATCCGCAACAATTTTGGCTTCCTCAATCGCTGCGCGCCTGAGGGCATTGGCGCTGAGGACAAGCTGTTCGTTCAGGAAGGCCGGAAAGTGTTCAAGGAAGTCGTGCCGATGGTCGCCAAGATGATCATTGCGGAACTTGAGCGCCTCGAACTGGAAGCGCCAAACCTGCGGCGGATGTGGCTGCATCAGGCCAATGCGAATATGAACCGGCTGATCGCCTCGAAAGTGCTGGGCCGCGAGGCAACGGCGGACGAGAGCCCAACCGTGCTCGACACCTATGCCAATACCAGCTCAGCCGGGTCGATCATCGCATTCCACAAGCATAGCGAAGACATGACCGCCGGCGACAAAGGCCTGATCTGTTCGTTTGGCGCCGGTTATTCAGCTGGCACGGTGTTTGTCGAAAAAGCCGCCTAGCCGACTAAGCCTCCGCTCGTTCTGCAGGCCCTGGACCTGCTGTTGATCGCGCGCCGAAGAGCAGGAGCAGCGAGACGAAAGCTATGCTTGTCCCCTGGGAGGAAAAGAGTTCGAGCATCAGCGCAAAAAACCAGGCGGGGAGGCTTTGCGCAGGGAGAGTGAGCCCGCTTGCCTCCGCCGCCTGACGCAGATCGGCTCGCGCCCCTGCAATCTTGTCTTCCAGCATCGCGCGGCGGCGCGCGAGACCGAGCTCATTCTGAGCATCGCGATAGGGTTTCTGGTGCGTGCGCCCCACTGCCTCGACCCCGGCGAGATATGCCTCCAGCCCTTCGATCGAGCGCGTGTCGGCAGGAATGCCCTGCAATTGACGGGTCCAGTCAGCGATCTCTGCTTCGCGTAAGGCCTGGACCTGCTCAGTCTGAGCCAGTTGCGCGTCTTGTTGCTGTGCATTGTTGAGCATGAATAAGGACGTGCCGGCAATGCTGGTCCCCGCGCCTGCGAGCGCGAAGACCAGCGACCGCATCGCCTCCCCAAGACGACGCCCCGACATGTGCCACCAGAAAAAGGTGAACCCGCCAAACGAACAGACCGACGCGATCACACCGCTCCAGCCCCAGACGCGCGCCTGAGTCGGATCGAGAACGCCAGCGCTGAACGCCTGATAATTGGCAAATCCTGACAGCGCCGCGGCCGCCAATCCGGCAGCGAGAAACACCAGGGCCAGGAGCGAGATAATGATCCGCTCGCCCCAGCGACCGCTCGCTGCCGTAGCGCCATCCGCGCGCGTCACTCGAGGTGGATCTTCTTGCACAATTTCTTTGACCAGTTCCACATGCAACGGTTCAGCAATCGCGACCGGCAGCGATGTCATTGCCCTCTCGGACGGTGCATCATCATTCGCCGGTCGTGGCTGGGGTTCCGGGCGCGGATCCATGGGAATGATCTCGGCTTCCGAATATGGCTCATGGTTCCATTCCCCCGCCTCGGCCTTCTCTCGCAAATAAGCGAGCAAGGGTCCTTCGCTGCCGCACGCGCCGCAATGGACGCGTCCCCGCGCCAGCGAGAGCTTCAGCCCGCCCGTCGCGCCGCAGCCGGGACAATCTTCGTAGGCGACGCCGCGATCATCAAACGCTTCCTCGAGACCGGCGCTGCGCAGCGCCTGATCCAAGACGTCAGAAGTGGTTGATATCGCGCCCATGCCAGCCCTTTAAGCGAAAGTTTGATCATATTTTGTTCTCTTTATGTTTCTATTTGTTCTGAGTCAACGCCGTTTGCCGACTGGATTGCATCCTTAGCTCGGATCTTCTGTGTTTTCATCAGCCCGGAAGATCTCGGATCGCACGATTTCGCCCTTGTCGCTGGCCCAGGTTTCGACCGCGTCGACATATCTTTGTTCCGATTGTCCGGATAAGATGTGGATCTCGAGCTCGAACAATTCATCATCTTTTCTGTCGTCCGTCCTCGTCAACAATGCCGCCAAAGCCACCGAACCATCAGGTCGAAAGATCACCGACGCTTTCTCATAACATGAGCGAAACCTGCATCCGGCGATGAACATGGCTCCATCTTCATCGCGAACGGGTTTGTATTGCCGCTCCGGCACCGACAGCCTGCGCATTATTCGAGACCGTAAGTCGATGTCCTCCGCTTCGGCATCACCTTGTAAGAGAATTGATAGATGGCCGAACAGGATCTTTACCTGCTCAGATCGCGTCGGTCCGCCGCCACAGTTTGAGCTCGAATAGTGTTTTGGTTGCGCAACCGCCGTGCAACCGAGCAAGCCTATCAAAGCGCAACAAATCCAAACCTTCATCCCACAGACGGTAGGTCAAGGATCCAAAGCAAAGCAATCTACCGAATCGGACAGTTGACCTAATTTTCCAGCCCGAACACGCGCGCTGCATTTCCGCCCAGGAACGCGGCTTTGCCGTCGTCCGACAGGCCGAGCTCATCGAGATCCGCCAGGGCTTTTGCGGCGGTAATCATCGGATAATTGGTCCCGAACATGACTTTCGACGCCCCATGCGCGCGCAGATAACGCACCAGCTCAGGCGGATAACGTTTCACCGTGTAGGCGGACGTGTCGATATAGACATTCTGGTGCTTGGTTGCGACCGCGACGGCTTCCTCGGTCCAGGGGTAACCGATATGACCGCCGACAATGACAAGGTCCGGGAAATCCAGCGCGACCTGATCGAGATAGATTGGGCGGCCAACCTCAGAACTCATCAACGGGCCGGTATGGCCAATCTGAGTACAGAATGGGACGCCCTCTTCCACACAGGCGACATAGACTGGATAGAAACGTCGGTCCGTCGGCGGCACTTCCCAGAGCCAGGGCAGGACGCGAATGGCTTTAAACCCAAGCTCACGGACGCAGCGGCGGACTTCTGCGACGGCCTGCATCGGGTTCGAGATATCGACAGACCCAACACCGACCAGACGATCCGGCGCCTCGGCGACGAAGCTGGCCACCTCGTCATTCGAGATCATTGTATTGCGCGGCGCCGACCAGGCACTGATCAGCATCTTGTCGACCCCGGCCTGATCGAGCATTGCGACCGTCGCGGAGACCGGCAGCTCTTCGGTCGGGGTGTCGGTCTTGTTCCAGCGCCGCAAGGTGGCGAAGATCGGATCCTGACTATGGCGAAGCGTTGGATGCTGTCCCCAGGCGTCGATAATCATGGCCGGTCTCCTGTCAGACTGAATACAAATGCGCGAAGCGCACGGGATGGGTTAGCCCAGCCCGCGGCTTCACGCCAGACGCGGATTGTCACCTAGTCTGACAGACCAAAGGCGTGCTCAAACAAGCGCGGATCGAAATATTCACGATACAGCGTGATCTTGCCATTCTCGACATGGAAAAGGCTGCCATAGGTCTGGCGATACGTGCGTCCGGTTGGCAGGATCTCGACCTCGCCTTTGAACTCGACATAGACAGTCTGCGGGTCTTGCATGGGGTAGAAGATCAGCGCGTCGGTGAAATTGGCGGCGCCAGCAGCCTCCGGCCAGCCTGCATATTGCGCGATCAAAGCCTCTTTGCCGACAACCTGATGCGACCAGCCGTCCGGCACGTAGGGCATGTCCTGCACCGCGTCTTCGGCCCAGACATTGTTCACCTTCTCCATATCCTTGTCTTCCAGACCGGTGAGAAAATCCATGACGGCCTGACGCGTTTGCTGGCGCTGGATATAGGCGGCTGGATTGGCGGTTGCGGCCTCAATCGCGGGGCCAAACACATCTCGCGACCCGATCTCATTCTCGAGTGTGAAGGTCATCGACGTGATCTTCCAGCCGCCAGCCTGACGCTCCAGCTGATAATCGTAATGTCCGTCGACTTGCCAGTATGCGCCATCGACCCAATGCCCGGCTTCAACATCTGCGCTGGCTTGCGCCTGATCGCCGTCAATTGTCGCTTCGACGTCGGACAGCGCATGACGGGTGCGGTCAAATCCGGGCAGAACGCCGGCCCAATCGGTCATCAGCGCTTGCGGGCTCTTCAGCTCTGCCGGCGCGCCAGACAGCGAAGAATAGTCGAGCATGAATTCGTCGGCATAGAGTTTTTCCAGCGCTTCGAACTCATGCCGGTCAGCCAGCAGACCAACGCTTTCGACAATCGTCTTGATCGTGGCTTCGTCTGCCGACGTCGCGTGGGCGTGCGGGGCGGCGATCAGGGCAGCGGTCATCGCGAGGGCTCCTATCAGGGGTTTCATCTTTTCAGCTCCTGTCATCGGCGCTGCGCCGGGATCAATAGTCCGCCCCGGCACAGCTTTGGTGTTTAGTGATTGGCGAAGAAAGCGGCGACTGCATCGCTGGCCGTCGTGACGGCGTCTTCACGGTGATAGAAATCAAACTGCGTTATGCCATCGAGCCACAGCTCTTCCTTGTCAGACTGGAGATCGGCAAAGAACTGATGCGCGCCAGCTGGGATTGCGGCATCTTCGGAATGCACGATCATCAAAGGCTGAGAGATACCGGGGGCGGCGCGTACGCCGTCAAAGGTCAGCCAGCCTTCCCAAGAGGCGAGGTTGAACGTATTCTCCCATTCCGGGATCATGCCGAGGCCTTCTTCAGTATAGTATGGGACACCCGGCATGAGCGAAGCGGAACCTTCCGGTCCGGTCGCCGGGATAAGTTGCGGCGCGCCGGTTTCGGCTTCCGTCGCAGCAGCGTTGCGGCCGGTTTCGATCAGGCCAGCAACCCCATCGGCGCCGCCATAAACCTCTTCCACAATCGCCGCGTTGTGCAGCCATGGCGCGACCAAAGCGATGGTCTGGAAGGTTGGCGATTGCTCAGCAGCGGTCGCCATGTAGCCAGCGCTGGCGCAGATGCCGAGGCCGTTCACGCCGTCCACTTCCGGACGGGTAGCGAGAAATTCACCCGCCGCGATAATGTCCTCAATCTTGTTGTCTGGATTCTCAAAGCTGCGCGTTGCCCCGCCGCTTTCGCCCCAGGTGCGGAAATCGAAGGCCAGCGCAATCTCGCCGCGCTTGGCCATTTCAGCCGCATACGTGCCAGGCATGTGTTCCTTGATTGTGGTCCATGCGCCAGTGACGACGACGGCGTCAGTACGGTTCTCACCATCTACGCCGGCTGGAATGTAGAGATTGCCAACCAGCGTTTCACCGCCGGATTCAAATGTTACCCGCTCAACGGTGTAAGCGGCATCTGCCGTAGGGGTGCCAGCAGTACCGCAAGCGGTGATAGCGCCAGCAGCGGCGGTGGCGGCGAGGGATTTAATCAGCTTGTTCATTTTAGTCTCCGTGACTCAATTTCGATGAGCCCAAGCTATGCAGACCGCGATCACATTGCTTGGAGGGAGCAACTTTGTTTTTGAAGATTCCGACTATCGCGCCTAATCTCAGCGGATGAGAACCTATCAGGAGATCTATCCGTCAGAGCCTTTGACGCGGTCCGGCGACCAGGTCCGTCCGCGCGCGGCCGACCTCCTGTCGCTGGAGTATTTCGAAGCTGAGCCTGCGACGATGCCGACGGAAGCTTTCGCGCAACATCACATCCTGATCAATCTCAAGGACACGCCGCATAGGGTTGAAAACTGGCGCGGCGATGAGCACCGCGATTTTGTCTTTCACAAGAATGAAATCGTCGTGACGCCAGCCGGACTGAAAAGCGGTTGGCGCTGGCATGAACAATCAAAGTGTATCGTCATAACCCTCGACCCGGAGAAGCTCGCGGCCTTCACGCAGAGCGAACTCGGCCTGCTGCTGACTGATCAGCAATTGCATGACCTGCCGCAATTCGAGGACGCAGATATCACCTCAGCCGCGATGATGTTGCTGGACGCCTTGCGGATTGGCGGCGCAAGTTCTGACGTTATGTTTGAGAGCTTGGCGCGCGTTTTTCTGGTCAAGCTGGTCCAGAAATATGGTGACAATCGCGCCGAAGAGATCGCGTTTTCGAGCAGTTTTACAGCCGAACACTATAAACGTGTCCTGGACTTCGTCGCCGCCAGTTACGGCAAGCCGATCCAGATCGAAGATCTTGCCCGCGAAGCCGGGCTTTCTGCCTCGCACTTTTCGCGCCTGTTCAAATCGGTGATCGGCGACAGCCCTTACCAGTTCCTGATGCGCTACCGCGTGGAGCGCGCGGAAGAGATGATGCTGGATCCCGCCAAGCCGCTGATCAGTATTGCCCTCGCCTGCGGGTTTTCGGATCAGCCGCATCTGACGCGTATCTTCAAGCAGCATCACGGCATCACGCCGAAAGCCTGGCGCAAGGCGCAGATCAGTTCGGCTTAGCTTTATCTCAACCTGGCTCGAGCGAGCCGGTGATTGAGGCGCGCTGAGACAATTCCATCCAGTTACCATGCGGGTCTTTCAAAAAAGAAATCCGCGCTGTTTTGCCGAGGGTTTGCGGCGCCGCCGCTTCAATCGCGCCGCGCGCCACCGCCTGCGCATGGACGGAGTCGACCTTGTCGACTTGAATGGTGGTGTAGCGAAAGCCTGTACGGCGCATGTCGTCCTGATCGGTTTCGTCGGCCCGGTCCGGATCGACAACGCCGATAATCAAGCTGCGCCCACATCGCACGGCCAGCGCGCCTTCAATCCGCGGCAGGCCGAGGCCTTGTTGATAATGTGCCAGGAACAGATCCGCGTCGCGCACAGCGATTTCGATGGCCCAGTGGTCCACCCCGGTCGTGCCTTTGGGGACCAGTTGGACCCGGTTGCCATCCGGATCGCTCAGTTCTTCAGCGTGGGTTCGGCCTGCTTGGGCAATGATCAGTCGTTGAAGACCGCCGCAAGAGGCGGGGGCGAGTGGGTCGCGTGCGTGATTGAGCTTCAGCACCGCGCCATCAAAATCATGCCGGTGCTGACGCACACCGCCGCCGACCGGCAGCATGTGATCGAAGGGTAAGCCAACCTCCTGCTGCCAAAAGGCGAGCATCGGCTCAAGCTGGTTGGTAAACAGCCCGACATCCAGACAGTCTTTGGCAATCCAGGACGGGGTCAGATCAGACACTCGCGGTCCTTCTCGATTGAACGCTTCGGTCAGTCCTATGCCGCGCTGCATACATTCCAGCAAGGCGCGGCGATTTAATGCGCAGGATTTAACTCGACGCACACTTCTATCCCGCATATACGTCATATTATGACACGATTTCGCACGCGCTCGCCCGCCACCGGTAAACGCCGGCTCCACCGCCGCCGCTGGCGCCAACCCGACTCCAAAAAACCGAGCCGGGAAGAATTGCTGCAAGCCGCCGCCGATGAGGCACAGCTATCCGGCAAAAGCCTGACCGCCATTCGCAAGCACGTGCTGAATGTGCTTTTGGACGCGCAGCGCCCGATGACGGCGTATGAAGTTCTGGCCTCGCTCGATGGTGTTGGCTCAGTATCGCCGCCAACCGCCTATCGCGCGCTCGATTTCCTCGTATCCTTAGGCTTTGTGTCTCGGGTCGAAAGCCTCAACGCCTATCTGGCGTTGGATCTCGGACCGAGCGATGTGCCGCTCGCCTTCTTCGTTTGCGAGAAATGCGGTCAGGCCCAGGAAATCTCAGCAAATGATGCAATCATCAGCCTGATGAGCGCCGCCGATCAGCAAGGATTCGGCGTCAGCCATGCCTCGCTGGAAGTGCGCGGCGATTGTCGCGGCAAGCTCGGCTGCGATCACTGGGACGGAAAGACTGGCCCGGCAGCGGCCTCAGCTGCGATCGACGAGCACAGCCACAAATAAAGCTGGCTCTTCCCCTTCCACGGCCCAGGCATGATTGGTCGCGCGCTGCACCACAACATCACCCGGACCGATCACCGTTTCTTCCTTATCCAAGATCAAGCGCACGTGGCCTTTGACGAGAATGATCGCATCCAGAGTATGGGTTGTGTGCATGGCTGGATGCTTGCTTGTGTCCGGCTGATGGTCGCCAGCGCCAATATCAACAAAGGCCTTGCGGGTAAGTTCAGCAATCATTTCAGGCGGCGCCCCTTCCGGCGTTGGACCTGACGTGAACCAGCGAATTTTCACCTTGCCCTTGTCCGGCGACAGAATGGGCGTGCCAGCGCCTTTGTCTTCACAGGGTTTTGGATCAAGCGGACCGGAGACCTCATCATGCCAGATCTCCAGCAGACCGCCGAGATCACCGGTTCGAAATTCGGCCGCAGGCCCGCCATCGATCATGATGTGAGACTTCCCCGCTTCATCATCAGCGGTGACAATCCGGCGAAGCCCGGACAGCATCTCGTTCATCTTGCTCATTTTTCCCTCCAGTCGATTTGTTTGAAGGCTAGGATAGACTTGACGTCATCGGCAAGCGTTTCCTATGGAGACGTCCAACGGAGACTTTATGTTCAACTTGTCCGAGACCCGGTAAGGGCCCCGACCGCAAATTCAAATCGCGAGATGGGGCCAGAAACAGCCTGAGCACTGATCCATTCACTGGATCAGCCTGTTTCTCTGCGCGCGCGCCGCGCACAATCGGACAACCTAACCATGGATATCTCACGCGCCGAACAGCGCATCCTTCACTTGCTCGCGCAAGGCGGGCGGATCGAGATCGAACGCGGCGAAAGCCGCAAAATCGAACGCGTCATCTGTATCAATCGCGAAGGCTGGCGAGCGCCCGGCCTGGATCTTTTCCTATTTCGCAAACTGAAACGCCGACGCGCCATCGCCTCTAAACAGGGCCAGCCTTACCGCATCACCCGGCGCGGCTTGGAGCTGGTGCGGTCAGAGTTCGATAATCGTTGATCGACCAGGCGGGAGAGCCGCAAAAACGTGACTCTCCCGTCACACTTTTGAAGATTGCTGCAGATTGAGACATTGTGGCCTTTTCCGATCTGCGAACGAGTCTTAACTGCTTGGTAACACGACGCAGATGCATAATGTTTACTGCACAGACCCGGAGGCCTTCAGAATGATCCCTCGCTCGATCGCGATCCCCAAAACCTGGAAAACGTTCAATTTCGCGAGTTTCTTCTCGGCTTTCCTTTATCCGGCCCTCGGGCTGGCCATGCTGATCACGATGATTGTCCTCGGTCTGACCCTGTCTGGTCTGACCCTGCGCTGGTACTATCTGCCGCTTGGGATCGGCATTGTTCTGTTCTCGATCTTCATCTGCAATGCCGGGATTGGCCCGCTCCACCGGATCATGCAGCACCGTGCTGGCGAGCTGAGAGCGCCTGGCCAGGTGATCACCATGCTCAATCTGATGATTGCGATGCAAGGGACCGTGCGCGACTGGGTCAATTATCACAGCCAGCATCACCGCTTCTCGGACAAGCCGGGCGACCCGCATAATCCCTTTGAGTCCAAGCGCTGGGCCTGGGTCGGCTGGATCCTCTGGCGCGACACCAAAGATATGGCGAGACCGATGGCGATGTGGCTGAAGCAGCATCCGATCATTGTCTGGATGGACGGTTTCTACAATTCGATTTCGCTGGTGCTTCACCTGGTGATCCCGGCGGCGATCTATCTCATCGTCTGGGCGGCTGGAGGGTCCCTGGTTCTGACCGCGATCTGTCATGCCTGTTTCGTCATTGGGCGTGCCATTCAATTCCACGCGACGACGTACGGGATCAATGTGCTCGGCCACCTCAAAACCCCGGTCTGGGCAGATCATCTGATCGGTCTTCTGACAGGCGGCGAGGCGTTCCACGATCATCATCACGACCAACCCGTCAGCGCCTTGCATCGCCCGCGCAAAGGCCTGTGGAACCGGATCGTCGATTATAATGGCACCATGCTGCTCATCTACGAGAAACTGGGCTGGGTGAAGAACCTGAAGATCGCCCCGCAATTCGCATAAAGCTTCAGCTCTCGCGACGACAAACTAGCATCCGCTTCGCCTTTTTGCTTGGCTGCGCGCACCAGAAACAGGAGCGCGCACTATGGTAGATATCGCAAACGATCCCCGGCTGGATCCTCGCTTGAAAGCTGTTCTGACGATGATGCCAGCAGCGAACGAGAGCGATGTCCCGTCCCGCGAGGAACAATTGCGCCAAGCCAACTCACCGCAAGCTCTCGCTACGACCGAACAGTTGGAGATGATCTTCAACATGGCCGACAATGAAATGGTCGCCCCGTCCGCCGGGCTCGAAATTTCAGAACACGAATTCACCTCGCGGCCTGATGGCAACACAATCAAAGTCCGCTTCGTCCGCCCCGAAGGGAGCGAGAAAGTGCCCTGCATCTACTACATTCATGGCGGCGGGATGATGGTTTTCTCCTGCTTCTACGGGAACTATCGCGCCTGGTCGAAAATCATCGCGGCCAATGGCGTGGCGGTCGCCATGGTCGATTTTCGAAATTGCGTGTCCCCCTCCTCTGCGCCGGAAGTCGCGCCCTTTCCTGCCGGTCTGAACGATTGCGTCTCTGGTGTTCACTGGTTGTCAGAGAGCGCTGACAAGCTCGGCATCGACAAGGACCGCATCGTGATTGCGGGCGAAAGCGGCGGCGGCAACCTGACCATCGCCACCGGATTGAAGCTGAAACAGGACGGCGATATCGGCCTGATCAGCGGCCTCTATCCACTATGCCCCTACATTGCCGGCGAATGGCCGCGCGATGACTTGCCATCCTCGATCGAGAATAATGGCATTCTGATCGCGCTGCATTCCAATCGCGGCCGCATGGCCTATGGCATTGAAGAGTTTGAGAACAAAAACCCGCTCGCCTGGCCGCTCTTTGCCACCGAAGACGATGTCCGCGGGCTGCCGGCGACCATGATCAGCGTCAATGAATGCGACCCGCTGCGCGATGAAGGCGTTGCCTTCTATCGCCTGTTAATCAAAGCCGGAGTCGAGGCCCGCTGCCGAGAGGTGCGCGGCACCTGTCACGCGGCCGAGTTGCTGATGACCGCGGTTCCAGACATTGCCGGCGACACAGCTGCCGATTTGGCCCGCTTTGCGAAACTCAGCGGCAGCTAAGCGTTTCAGATTTCACCTCTGAACCTGTTGTCACCATTGGCTGATCCAAATCGGGACAGGTTTGCAAACAGCGTCCTAACGCGGCGCGCTGGGTTGTGTGCAATTTTCAGGAAAATTCACAGATCGGTTTGAAATCGGATTTAATTCCGCGCCTGTATAAGCGTGCCATGGCTACAGAAGTGGCTTGTTAAACCAACAGAAGATGGTGAACAAAATGGCGCAGAATGCTCAATCTCTCAGCGTGAGAGGCCCTGACGGTCGACCGCTGACACTTTCAGACCTGCCAAAGCCTGGCATTACCCGCTGGGTAACTCGCCGCAAAGCAGAAGTTGTCGCTGCCGTAAGCGGCGGTTTGCTTTCTGAGGAAGAAGCGCTTCGTCGCTACGATCTCAGCGAAGAAGAATTCTCCGGCTGGCGGGCTCTTTATTCCAAGCACGGCCGCAAAGGCCTGCGCACAACACGGCTGCAACAGTACCGCGCCTAGCGCTCAAATCGATCGCATATCGCATGTGATCGGTCTGAGGGGACAAGGCCGGTGTTAAAGCGCCGTTTACGACGCCGCCCGTAAAAGAAACGGGTATGCCCGCATCTGCGCCGGGCGAAGGTGTCTTGATGAGCGCGAAAACCCGCCCTCCTTATCTACGACTGATAGCCCTGGCTGCGTTTGTCCTCGCAGCGGGGCTTTTGTCTTTGCGGGTCTATGATGTGTTCGGCGGAGTGAAATCAGAACCTGTCGGCAATTCTGTTGAGCGAGAACTGACCTATCTTCTGGAACCGATCACCGGCGCTGAAAAAGTCCGGGTTTCCGTCACCGGTCGCAGCGATCGCACCATCTTGATCATGATTGACGGCGAAATGGGCAGCGATCTGCGCGCAGTTCGGACACAGATTGAGAATATCCTGATCGCCGGAATTGGCTTCGATCCGACCAGCGAAACGCTGACCCTGACGCAGTTCCCGTTTGCCCGCGGCGTCGGCAGCTCTCTGACACCATTGCAGATCGCTGAGCTAACGGGCCTTGGCCTGCTGAGCGCCCTGCTCTTTGCCGGCTTGATCGGCGTTCCGACTTCGACGCGCGTCGAAGCCGCCCCTGCCGCCCCACAGCCGCGGCGCGACACCGTGCTTCCTCAGCCAACGCGGCTGCCCGCGCCGGATACCAGCATTGGCGCGCAGCTGAACGAAGCTGCGCAATTGGCAGAAACCAAGCCGAATGAGACCGCAAGTCTGGTCCGCGGCTGGCTGTCTTATGCGGAGGAATAGATGACCCTTCCTGCGCGCGCCCCTTCCCCAATCAATAGCGGTTTGCAGCGCAGCGCCCTGCTAATGCGGGCGCTCGGCGCACGCGCTTCGGCTGTGTGGTCACAGCTCTCACCGCAGGAAGCCGAACAATTGAGCGCCGCCATGCGGGCTATGCCTGAGGATGCCGCCGCCGAGCAACGCGCTGTGCAGACCTATGTGACTTCGATGGCGACCATCGCTCCGGCGCAGGCCGCAGCCCCATCCTCCTTCTGGGACCGTCTGTCCCGCCATGAGGGCAGCTTCGTCGCGAGCCTCGTCGACAAGGAAAGCCCGCAAGTGATTGCGCTGGTCCTGTCGCGGCTCGCCCCGGAAACCGCCGCCAGTGCGGTTCAGACCCTGCCCCGCGCCCTCGCAACAGAAGCGCTGAAACGCATGTTGAGCCTTGGGGAGATTCATCCTGCCGCGATCAGGGGATTGGAGCTTGCTTTACAGACCCGTCTCGATCAGGCGAGCCCCAGCCGCACGCAAGGCGGGCATGAGCACGTCGCGCGCATCTTCGACCGTCTCGACAGCAAGGCTGAACAATCGCTCTTGTCGTCGCTCGATACGGCCGAACCTGGCGCAGGCGAGAAGATCAGAGCCTTCATGTTCACTTTCGAAGACCTGGCCAATCTCGATGCGGCCAGCCTGCAGACCATTCTTGGAAGCGTCGATCGGGCCGTACTCACGTTCGCTCTGAAAGGTGCCCCGGCTCCCGTCTCCGAGGCCTTCTTCGCGAACATCACCCAACGCGCCGGCGACCTGCTCCGCGATGAGATTGAAGCTGCGGGTCCAATCCGGCGCAGCGAGATTGACGCCGCTCGCAGCGAGATCATCGAGATTGCGCGCGCATTGGTCAAACGCGGCGACATCCTGACCCATGACGCTGAAGACGAGCTGATCGAATGAAGCGCCGCGTTGAGAAAATCGAGCCTTATCCGTTTGCCAGCGATTTCAGCGCGCCGGCGCCAAAAGAAGCAGATACGGTTCGGATGACGCCGCAGGATCTGGCCCTACTGCTCAGCGATGCGCAGGCGAGCGGCGCGTCTATCGCCCGTAATGACACGCTCGCCGCGGAGGCCAGCAAGCTTGCGCAAGCGTCTGACGATCTCAAGAAGGTCTTGGCCGGCATCGTTGATCTCGCGGCGCATCTTGAACACGCAGCGATTGACGAAACTGACCGCAAGGACGCGCTGGAGCGCGTGCGCCGCCTCGCCGCAGTTGTGATTGAAGGCCAAGGCGATTTATTTGGCCGCTAAGTCAAAACTGTTCACCACTCGGCAACCATTCACCGCCAGTCTGAGCGTTCACGCCAACCACGATTGAGACCTGATGACCGTCAACCGCGCCCTCGAAGACAGCCTCATGGATGCCCCGGTCAAGGTTGATGTGGTGCTCGGCGAAGCCCGGGTGCCGGTCGAAGAGCTGATGTCTCTGTCTGAAGGCGAAATCGTCGCGCTGGAAAACAGCACAACCGATCTGGTCGATATCTATGTTTCAGATCGCCTTATGGCCCGCGGCCGCCTGGTCGTCGCAGATGGACAGCTGGGCGTGACCTTGAGCGAAATCGTCGACGGACGCTCGCTGGGCTTCGCGTAAGCCCCGCTCTCCCATTCTCGAATATTGATAGGCTTCGATCGTCTCTGATCTGAAGCGAGCCTGCGGGTGTTCGATTTGGTGTTGACAGAATGCTTGTGCGCGATTAATTGAACCTGTTCATTTAATTAATCTCAACTTTTTGAGACCGTAGGAGACCACGCATGGCCCTCGCCCAACAGCCCAACACGAGCAATCGTAGAATGCCGAAAAAGGCCCCCATTGCACGCTTCCTGGAAACCTGGCTTGGCGCGCCATTGCACGCTTTGGAGTTCATTTTGCAATGGGTGCTGGTCAAGCCGACGCGCTGGTTCTGGCGACACTTGGATAGCCTATCTTACAAGCTGGAAGGTACACGCCTTCGCAAAGTCCTGGCCCACACCATCTTTCCGTTCACGCTGATCCTGTCCTTTTTCATCGGCTACAGGCTAGTCGAGAATGGGATTACCAGCCTGACTCTGCTCGGCTTCGTCCTGCTGCCAATCATATTCGGCCTCTATTGCGCGCCGCTGGAACGACTGATGCCGTACAGCCGCAAATGGCTGGAAGGCGGCAATGATACCGCCGTCGACATCATCATGTATTTTTCGGGCGCGTTCTGGAGCGGGATCTCAGGCCTGATTGTCAGCGCCCTGTTCATCATCGGCATCGTCGAAATGCTGGAGCCTTATGGACACAATCTCTGGCCTGATGATTGGAACCTGATCATCCAGGTTACCCTGTTCATCCTGATCAAAGACTTCTTCCGCTACTGGTTCCACCGCGCCCTGCACGAGATCCCGGCTTTGTGGCGCATTCACGCCGCGCACCATTCTGTTGAGCGCCTCTATTGGCTGAACGGAATCCGCGCGCATCCGCTGGAAATTGTCAGCCAGGCCATTTTCTATGCTATTCCGCTCGCCCTGGTGCAGCCGAGCGCCGAAGTCGCCCTGGTCGCTGTGATCCTTCAGCTCAGCATTGGCATCTTCCAGCACTCCAATATCGATCTCGAGCTTGGCTGGTGGGAGTATATCTTCTCGATTGGCGACAATCATCGCTACCATCATTATCCCGACAAAGGCATTGGCGACTCCAATTATGGCGGCGAGTTCATTGTCTGGGACATTCTGTTTGGCACCTTCCACAATCCGCGTGACGAGCGCCCGCATGACAATATCGGCATTGGCACCGCG
This sequence comes from Henriciella sp., assembly GCA_013214545.1. Lineage (GTDB taxonomy): Bacteria > Pseudomonadota > Alphaproteobacteria > Caulobacterales > Hyphomonadaceae > Henriciella. Next base: position 8,436 of record JABSQB010000001.1, on the reverse strand, counting down.
CCGGATTATCCGATGACCGTGGCAGGTCTCTACCTCGCGCCATTCCTGCCCAATCAGAAGACGGTGTTCCGGGCGGAGGATGATGTTAACGAATTGCCCGCAACAGCACCAAAGCTTCAACCCGCTGAATGACTCTCACTCCTGCACGAGGATGGCGAAAGCACCTGCGGATCAGCTTCCGCAGGTGTAAACTTATCCACAATTGCGCTTCTTCTGTGAAAAACTAACAAATCAACAGATTCTGTTAACCATTTCGCTCCAACACTCCGGTGCACTAGAGTGGAGTGTGCCGTATGCGTATGAAGATGTTTGCCGCTGAGTCCCTCGAGGCTGCAAAGGCAATGATCTTCGCGGAAATGGGCGATGACGCTGTCATCCTGTCCGAACGCGAAGTTCCTGGGGGTGTGGAAGTTCGAGCCGCTACGGACAAAATGGGCGGTGGTATGGTGCCGAGTGAATCGCGCATCCTGACCCGTCTTGGCGCCGCACCATCTCCTCGCCTTGTTGAAAGTCCGGTTCGAAACCGCGTGCGCGATGCCCTGCTCTGGCACGGTGCGCCGCAGCGCTTCGCTGACCGGATTGCCGATGCCGGCATTACCAATGGATTTGAAGGCAGCGAACCGAGTGCTGCGATTGCGGCCGGTCTCGAAAACACAATTTCCTGCGACCCGATCCCGCCGGTGCCGCACCGCAATATCGTGCTCGTCGGCGCGCCAGGTCATGGCCGCACGGCTACCGCAGCGAAACTGACGCGGCGCGCGTCCGTGGCCAAAGCGGAAGTGCTGCCGGTCGCGGCGGACCTCGACCTTACCGCTGGCGGGGCCCAACTCGCCGCCTACCTTGAAAAAGAACAAGATCAGATCCGATCCGTGACCAATCCGGACGAGCTGTTCAAACTGCTGGGGGACATCCAGAAGCAGGGACAACGCTGCATTATCGATATGCCGGCGATTATCCCCTTCGATCAGGACGATATGGCCAGCCTGCAAGACCTGCTCGCCGTCATCGATGCCGAGCCGGTTCTGGTGATCAGTGCCGAAGGCCATCCTGAAGACCTAAGCGAAGCCGCGCGAGCCTTTGCGCGATGCGGCGTTCGTCGGGCGATCGTCACCAAGCTGGACGTGACCAGACGCAGAGGCGGAATTGTCTCGGCCCTGATCTCAGCGAAGATTGCCTTTTCTCACCTTGCCATCACACCGTTTATCGGCGGTGGGCTGGTTCCCGCGACGCCAACACGACTGGCGCAGTTGCTGACAGAAGACGCACCTGCCCATGTTGCTCTTAAAGGAGCCGCGTAATGAGCTTCCTTCTTCCCAAATCCCAGGAACGCCCGAACCAGCGCCCCCCAAGGCGCGTTGAACCTGCCTCGATCATCGCGGTCGGTTCTGGCAAAGGCGGCGTCGGTAAGACTTTCATGTCGATCACCCTGGCCAGCGCCATGGCGCAGGCTGGCAAACGCACACTCCTGGTCGATGGCGACCTTGGCCTCGCAAATGTTGATGTGCAGCTCGGCATTGCCCCGGAAACCGATCTGGCCGCGGTGATCGCGGGCTGGGTCGAGCTTGAAGATGCCGTGACACCCGTGGATGGCGGCTCTGCCCAGGGCGGATTTGATGTTCTGCCGGGCCGCTCCGGATCTGGCGCGCTGGCTGAGCTTTCTTCAGAAGAAGTCGCTCGTCTTGCCGCCGGTCTTTCCGCGCTCGCCCTGCAATATGATCAGGTCATCCTCGACCTTGGCGCTGGCATCGAAGCCAATTGCATGCGCCTGGCGCGCGCGGCCGACAAGGTTCTGATGGTGATCACCGACGAACCAACCTCAATGACCGACGCCTATGCCTTTATCAAAGTGCTGAAAGGTTATGCCCCGAACGTTGAGCAGACCATTGCCATCAATCAGTGCGAAACCCGCGCCGCCGGTCAGAGCACGTTTTCCGCTGTCGCGCAGGCCTGTCAGACTTTCCTTGGCTTCCGCCCGCATCTCGCCGGTACAGTGATGCGCGATGATGCCGTCAGAGAAGCCATCCGCAGCCAGCGAACGTTAATTTCAACCAATGCGTCCTCACAGCCAATTCAGGACGTAATCGCCATTGCTCACACGCTTCTTGGGCGCAGTGGGCAAGACATGCATGCTTAAGAGGTGTGAATAAAATTATCGTTTCGAATCCGATTGTTAAATCTTCGGTTACTTTCATTACCTAGATTCACAATGGTTAACGATAGCGGTACAAAGCTAATAGACTGATTCGGGGAGCTGAATATGCGAGTCTTACTAATCGAAGATGATAATGCGGTCGCCCGCAGCATCGAGCTGATGCTGAAAGCGGCAGGCTTTAACATCTACACGACGGACCTTGGTGAAGAGGGCGTCGATCTAGGCAAAGTCTACGAGTATGACATCATCATTCTCGACCTGTCTCTGCCGGATATCTCTGGGTATGACGTGCTGAAACAGCTCCGCATGGCCCGCGTGAATACGCCTGTGCTGATCCTGTCTGGTAACCCTGACATCGAAGCAAAAGTGAAGACGCTCGGCTACGGCGCCGATGATTATCTCACCAAACCTTTCAACAAAGACGAACTGATCGCGCGCATCACCGCGATTGTCCGTCGCTCGAAAGGTCACGCCGAAAGCGTCATCCGCACCGGCGAAATCCTGGTCAACCTGGATGCCAAGACCGTCGAAGTCGACGAAGAGCGCGTTCACCTGACCGGCAAAGAATACCAGATGTTCGAGCTGCTCTCCTTGCGCAAGGGCACGACCCTGACCAAGGAAATGTTCCTCAACCACCTGTATGGCGGTATGGACGAACCGGAACTGAAAATCATCGACGTGTTCATCTGTAAGCTGCGCAAGAAGTTGCAGCAGGCCACAGGCGGCGAGCACTATATCGAAACTGTTTGGGGCCGCGGCTATGTGCTTCGCGATCCGAAACCGAAGAAGGAAGCGGTTGCCGCTTAAACCCCTTCTTCCCCGAATTGACTTGAAACCCGGTGCCGCAAGGCTCCGGGTTTTTTCTGTTTCTGACGCGTAATTATCACAACGCCAAACGTATTACCCCAGCAGCTCAAGCAGCGCGTCAATCTCTTGGCCTTCAAACATCAGATCGGGTTGCAAGGGGCCTGCGCTCAACCGTGAGAGTTATCAGGACCGCGTGCAATCTGCCTATCGCCGATAGCTCAGGTGCACGACTTTATTGTCCGGGCGCACGACAGGACGCGACATCCGTTTCGCCGGACTCGATCCGGTAACGCATCACCGAATGTTCGGCATACAGTTCATCGACCAGTCGCATGGCTCGCTGGAAGTGCTGGCGCGGCGTCTCAATCGCGGCAGGAAACAGGCGGCACGTATTATTGAACACAGTTTCAATCGAGCGCTTGTCATTCACATTGGTGTATTCAAGCTCGAATACTTTCGAGCATCCCGGTTCAAAGGCTGCGCTTCTGGCATTAATCGCGTCGATCCGCTGTTCAATTTCCGGCAGCACAGCGAGGCATGTATTCCGCACCGATGGGGTTCGCTCAGACATCAAAGTCTCGATATGCGCGATCGTGGCGACCTTGTCCTGCCGCCATCCCTGATCAAAGGCGCAATCCGCCTCGAACGCGGCGACGGCCGGACGGAATGCTTCGTTCTGAAGCGTTGCCGGATCATTTGCCGGGTCTTCCAATTGCTGCGCGAACGTGTCCATAGCCTCTGTCAGAGCGGTGCGACTCTCCAGACAGATCGGCCACTGGACGGTTCCTGCGTCATAGCGATCAATTTCTGAGCCGAGTTGAGTAAGCGAACCTTGCAACGCGTCCGGACACTCCTCAATCAGCAACCCGTTCATCTGTCGCAGCGCTGTCGTAACAACCTTCAGCTGGTCCGGGTCCGAAGTGACGAAGCGGCCTGCGCTTTTCAGTTGTTCAAAAACATCGCTGCCAATCGCATTGCATTTGTCTGTCGTATTGGTGGCGAGTTCTGTGCGCAGGCTCTCAAGTTCGGTCCCGGTCGCGTCGGCATAGGGATTGGTTTCCGGCGCTTCTGCACAAGCCGCTGTGATCAGGTTCAATCGTCTAGAGGCCTGATAAGTGGCCTGCAAATGCTCTTCTGGATTATCGTTCGCCAGCAGGATGTCCACCTCAGGTCCCAGGCTGATCTGATAGTTCAGGCATAGCCCGCTCGCTTGCGGTGCATCCAGGCTCAGTTCGGATTGAGCCGCTGCTGGTGCTGCAGAGCTCATAAGCAAGGCGCTTGAAAGCATCAGCGCTGCGCTGCGGTTTTTAGTTTGGTTCCCACTCATGCGGGTAATGTTTGCGAGATTCTGCTGGTCGTCAATTGGAGAGACAGCGGACCGCCTTTCACGCCCCTTTAAAAACAACAAATCCCGGATCGCTGAGCGTCCGGGATGATGCTTTTAGACTGCGCAAGACAGACTACTCGTCTTCTTCAATCATGTCCGCCCAGAAGACGTCTTTGCTGACGCGAATCGCCTCAACCAGAATGACAATGACCGCCAAAGAGAGCACCCACCATGCTGTGCTGGATTGACCAGCCCAATTCACCATTGCTTCAAACATCACCATGCCTCGGTCTTATGCCGTCGATGTATTGAATATGCCGATCACGTCTTAACGAGAGCTGAGTCAAATGTGGCCCGGAGTCGGCAATTCGTAATCAAAATCGCCCAATTTCTTTACCCCTGCCGACTTTTGCGTAAACAGAGGGCAAATGTCGAACCGAACATCTAAACGAAAACCACCCGCGCGCGTCTGGCAGCGCATGCTGTCTGGCCGTCGGCTGGACCTGATCGATCCGTCGCCGATGGATGTCGAGATTGAAGACATCGCACATGGACTCGCCCGGGTCGCGCGCTGGAATGGCCAGACCAGCGGCGCTCACGCCTTCTCCGTCGCGCAGCACAGTGTGGTGGTCGAAGCCTTGTGCGTCCATATCGAGCCGCGCATTGATCCCCGCTCGCGCTTACTGGCGCTGCTGCATGATGCACCGGAATATGTGATTGGCGATATGATCTCGCCGTTCAAAGCCGTGCTCGGTGATGGCTATAAGGAGATCGAGACCCGCCTCGCGCATGCCATTCACGCGCGCTTTGGCTTGCCGGCGGAGACTCCTGGCAGCCTGAAACGCCTGATCAAGAAGGCCGACAATATCTGCGCCTGGTTCGAAGCCACGCAGCTGGCAGGATTTTCCGAAGCTGAGTCTGACCGCTTCTTCGGCCATCCACCCCGGGGCGTGCATCTCGATCTGAAACCGCAACCGACCGAGCAAGCCCAGGCTGAATTCATCGCGCGTACGGTCGCTCTGCTCGCCGAGATCGAGGCGCCTGCATGAGCCTGATCATTGGCCTCTCAGTTGTGATTGTTGCGTTTGACGGCGAGAAGCCGCGCGTGCTCGCGACCCGGCGCGATGCCGATCTGACCGCGCTACCCTTTGGTGCCTTCGATCCAGCGCAGCATCGCACGTTCGAACTCGCCCTGCGCGGCTGGGTGAAAGAACAAACCGGTTTCCAGCTTGGCTATGTCGAGCAGCTCTACACATTCGGTGACCGCGACCGCGAAAGCCCGGAGGCCACACTGCTGGACGCGCCGCAGGATGCCCGCGTGGTCAGTGTCGGTTATCTTGCTCTGACCCCAGAGGCTGAACGCCTTCCCGACGCGTTCGAAGCACGCTGGCGTGGATGGTACCGCCACTTTCCCTGGGAAGACCATCGCGGCGGACGCCCGGCCATTATCGATAAAGTCATCGCCGCCAGACTCTCAACCTGGGCCGCTGGCAATGCGGATCGGCAGACCCGGGCGCGCAGCGCATTCGGCCTGGACGGAGAAGACTGGCCAGATGAGGCCGTGCTCGAGCGCTATGAGCTGCTTTATGAAGCCGGTCTCGTTGCTGAGTGCGCGCGCGACAGCGACCTGCCGCTGCCGGACGCAAATCTGGGTGAGCCCATGGCGTCCGACCACCGGCGCATTCTTGCCACGGCGATCAGCCGACTTCGGGCAAAGATTCGCTACCGTCCGGTCGTGTTCGAATTGATGCCTGACCGCTTCACGCTCACCGCCTTGCAAAACACAGTCGAAGCGATCCTCGGCCAAAAGCTGCACAAGCAGAATTTCCGACGCGCGCTCGATCGCACAGGTCTGGTCGAAGGCACCGGTGAAATAGAAAGCGGCACTGGCGGTCGCCCTGCAGAGCTACACCGGTTCAAACGTGAAGCACTTCGTAGAACAGGCGCGCGCGGCCTCAGCGCGCCGGTCGTGAAAGGCCGATAAATAGGGGAAAGCTAAATCCCGCGGCGAGACCGCCGAGGTGGGCGGCCCAGGCGATGCGCATGATGCCGATATCACCGCCGAGAACTGCAAGTACGATATTGATCACGATCCATGGCACGCTGATCGACCAAGCCCCGCGCCAACCATTGCGCAGGAACCCAATGGCGGGCAGCAGTCCTGAAATCGCAGACGACGCACCGATGGCGATCCCGTCCTGTGCATCGATCGCGTACCAGAGCATTTGCGCCGCGGCGCCGCCCGCCGCGCAGACAAAGAAGAAGATGAGAAACAGGATCGCGCTTCGCGATGTTTGGCCGAGCCCCTGAACCACGATCGGCCCGAGCGCGATTAGCATTGCCATGTTCATCATCAGATGGAACGACCCGCCATGCAGAAACGTATGCAGGACATAAGGCGCAAAATCTCCCCAAGGCCGGTAGACATTGTCAAAACTTGGTCCACCCGCCACGGCGCCGACGGAGAACATCCAGTCCTGCAGGTCATCGGGTGCATTAAACTGGATCAAGGTCACCGCAACAATCGCCCCGGTCAACGCGAGGATCACACCCGGAAAGCCTTTACGGAATATTGGCGGACGCTGCGGCCCCTGCGCGGGATCGTTATAGACTTGCATGCTTCTCATATGGCGATCGTAGGCATAAACACCAGCCCTGGTCTGCCGCCACGTGACGGCTTGACCTGTTACCCTGGTCGGCCACGATCCCGGCCATGACTTTGACATTTGACGACCTCCGCCCGCCCTGCCCGCACATGGACGAAACCCACACAGAATGGCGCCGCAGCGTTCGCGGCTTCGTCGAGCGCGAAATGATGCCTTATGTCGAAGAGTGGGAAGAGGCTGGCCGGATCCCGCGCGAACTGTTCAAGAAAGCCAAGGCGGCCGGCCTGCTGGGCATCGGCTATCCAACTGAATATGGCGGTGAAGGCACCGAATTTGATCGCTTCCATGGGATCGTAACGTCAGAAGAATTAGCACGCATGGGCGCGGGAGGCGTCTCGTCGGCGCTGATGATCCACGGCATTGGGCTGCCGCCAATCATGGCGCTGGGCAGCGAAGAGATGAAAACCGAGATTGGCAACAAAGTCCTCTCCGGGGAAAAGCAGATCAGCCTCGGCATCACCGAACCGTCGGCCGGATCCGATGTTGCGCAGCTGAAAACCAAAGCTGTGAAGGACGGCAATGGCTGGCGGGTCAACGGATCGAAGACCTACATCACAGGTGGTATGACCTCGAAATGGCTGACCACCGCCGTGCGCACGGGCGGCGAAGGCATGGGCGGGATTTCGCTGATGCTGATCGATCTGGAAAGCGAAGGCGTCAGCCGAACCGAACTTCCCAAGCAGGGCTGGTGGGCCTCAGACACCGCCACCATTCACTTCGACGACGTGTTCGTGCCAGCCGAAAACCTGATCGGCGCCGAGAATAAAGGTTTTTACGGCATCATGGCGAACTTCAATGGCGAGCGCCTTGGTATGGCCGCGGGCGCGGCGGCTTCAGCGCGGGTCTGCGTGGAAGAAGCCGCGGCCTGGGCGCATGAGCGCAAGACCTTTGGCAAGCGCCTCGCCGATCATCAGGTCATCCGCCACAAAATCGCGGCGATGGCCCAGCGTGTCTGGGCGACAACGACCATGCTCGACACCTATGCCTGGCACGTTCAAAACGGCAACACGCCAGTTGCCGAGCTAGCCATGCTGAAAGTTCAGGCCACCGAGACGCTGGAATTCTGCGCCCGCGAAGCGATGCAGATCCTTGGCGGTGCAGGCTTCATCCGTGGCCACCGGGTCGAGCGGATTTATCGCGAAGTGCGGGTCATGGCGATTGGCGGCGGCTCGGAAGAAATCATGCGCGATTTGGCGGCCCGGCAACTCGCAGTGTAGGCTCGGCTGAGGAGGATCAACATGGACAGTTTCAAAGACAAGACCGTCGTCATCACGGGCGGCGCAACAGGGATCGGGTTTGGCCTGGCCAAGCGCTTTGGCAGCGAGGGTGCCAAGATTGTCATCGGCGAGCCGCGCCAGAACCGGCTGGCGCGAGGAGCACGACGATGTCTACGCCGCCTCGGAGGCACGCGGCTGGGACGCAGCCTCGCAGGTCGCAGCGATGGATCGCGAGGGCCTCGACCTCGCGGTCCTGTTTCCGTCGCG